>DAOPYN010000046.1:0-32081 GCA_035352895.1 Fibrobacteria bacterium
CCCGCCGGCGAAGCCCAGACCGTCGCCGAGTTTTCGGGCAAGGTCCTGCTCCAGGGCGAACCCGATGCCAGTTCGTTCCCCTCGGGCGGCATCCGCGCCACCTTCGAGGCCCGCGGCTACACCGCCTGGGACGTCACCAGCCCCATCTTCCTGCAGGTCGAGCCCAACGGCGTGACCCTCACCATCCCCACCGCGTTCGTGTCCTACACGGGCGAGGCTCTGGACCACAAGATCCCGCTCCTGCGCTCGCAGGAAGCACTTGGCAAGCAGGCCCTGCGCGTGCTGCGCTGGTTCGGCAACACCACATCCAGTCGCGTGTTCACCAACATCGGACCCGAGCAGGAGTATTTCCTGGTCGACCGCAAGCTCGCCGAACAGCGTCCCGACCTCGTCCTGGCCGGACGCTCGCTCTTCGGCGCTCCCTCGCCCAAGGGCCAGGAACTGGAAGACCAGTACTTCGGCGCCATCCGCGAGCGCATCCTCGCCTACATGATGGACCTCGACCGCGAACTCTGGCGCCTGGGCATCCCTTCCAAGACCCGCCACAACGAGGTTGCACCCGCCCAGTTCGAAATGGCCCCGGTCTACGAGGCGACCTCCGTCGGCTCCGACCACAACATGCTGGTCATGAGCGTGATGAAGCGTCTGGCTCCCCAGCACGGCCTCATGCTCCTCATGCACGAGAAGCCCTTCAAGGGCGTGAACGGCTCGGGCAAGCACAACAACTGGTCCATGGGCACCGACGACGGCGAGAATCTCCTCGAGCCTGGCCACGATCCGCACGCCAACGCCCAGTTCCTGGCCGTCCTGGCGGCCATCATCCGCGGTGTCCACGTCCACGCCGACCTCCTGCGCGCCTCGGTCGCGGACGCCGGCAACGACCACCGTCTGGGCGCCAACGAAGCTCCTCCGGCCATCGTGTCGATCTTCCTGGGCGAGCAGTTGGAAGACATCGTCAAGCAGCTGGAAGGCGGAGCCGCTTCGTCGTCCAAGAAGGGCGGCAAGATCGAGCTGGGCGTTTCGTCCCTGCCCGTACTGCCCATGGACGCCACCGACCGCAACCGCACATCGCCGTTCGCCTTCACCGGCAACAAGTTCGAGTTCCGCGCCGTCGGTTCCTCGGCCCCGATCTATTGGCCCCAGACCGTCCTCAACACGCTCGTCGCCGACTCCATGGAGCAGTTGGCCGACGAGCTCGAGAAGCTCAAGCCCAACGACATGGCCGGCCTCTCCAAGATCATCGCCTCGATCATCAAGGATCACAAGCAGGTCCTGTTCTCGGGCAACGGCTACTCCGAGGAATGGCACGCCGAGGCCGCCAAGCGCGGACTGCCCAACAACAAGAGCACCGTCGACGCACTGCCGGCCCTCACCACCGACAAGGCCAAGAAGCTGTTCTCCAAGCACGGCGTCCTCTCCGAGCGCGAGCTCGAGGCCCGCGCCGAGATCAACTGGGAGCGCTACGTCAAGGTCCAGAACATCGAGGCCAACATCACCCTCGAGATGGCCAAGACCATGATCCTGCCGGCCGCCGCCACATACATCGGCGAGGTTTCCGTGGCCGCCGCGGTCTCCAAGGGCATGAAGCAGGTGTCCGACAAGATCGTGTCCCTGGTCGACTCCCTCGTGGACGCCATCCACGCCCTGGAGAAGGCCCAGCACAGCGCCCATCACGCCGGATCGCTCGAAGCCGAAGCCAAGGCGTTCAAGGAATCCGTGATCCCCGCCCAGGAGAAGGTCCGCGAAGTGGCCGACGAACTGGAAACCCTGGTTTCGGACGACCTCTGGCCGCTGCCCAAGTACCGCGAGCTTCTCTTCCAGTACTGAGAAAACGCCCCCTGTGCGTTTTCGACGCGCAGGGGGCGACCATTTCCCGCGATGGATGGAAAACGCTTGATTTCCTCCGCGCGAAAGTGATACTCTACTCAATGGTGTTGTCCATTCAACAACACCCTCCGAAGGGGAGCGGGACCTTTCATGGAGCCAAACAGGGTAGAATGTGGGCATGGTTCCGGTCTTCGATTACCTGGATTACCGGGAGTTCCTGAAGGACTTCTACGAAAGCAAAAAGGCGGAATTTCCGCTTTTTTCATATCGGGTGATGGCGCAACACGTGGGGATGGACGCCAGCAATCTTTTCCGCGTCCTGCAGAAGGACCTCCATCTGCCCGCTCGCTGCGTCCCGCAAGTCCTGGAATACGTGGAATTGTCCGGCCGGGCCGCGGAATACTTCCAGATCCTTCTCGCCTACGCGCGGACCAAGGCCAAGAAGGAAAAGCAACTGATCCTGGAAAAGGCATTGGCGCTGCGCGACGTGCAGAGGAAGATCCTGGAGGTGGAGGAGCTTTCCTTCCTGCGCGACTGGTGGGTGGTGGCCACTCGATGCCTCATCGAAGTCCTCGATGGCCGCGCCAACCCCGAAGTCATGGGCGATCGCTTCCGCCCCAAGGTCCCCGCTGCGGAAATCCGCAAGGCACTGGAGCAACTCCACCAACTGGGTCTGGTCAAGAAGGTCTCGTCCGGTCGCCTCACCCTGACCGACGCCCACCTGACGGCAGGAGGCGAGTCCCACGCCGCTGCGGTCAAGTCCTATCAGAAGCAGGTGCTGGACCTGGCCAAGGACTCCCTCGATCGGTTCGATCGTGAACAGCGCGATGTTTCCACCCTCGCCTTGGCCGTCGACGAGGATGCCTTCCAGGACATCCGCGTGATGCTCCGCGAATGCCGACGCCAGATCCAGAAGCGGGTGGAGGATTCCCAGCGTCCCGACCGCGTCATGCAGCTTTCGATGGCTTTCCATCCACTGGCACCGGCCGTGGCACGGGAGGAGAAATGAACCTCCGACGCTGTGCACACGTACTGGCTCTTGCCACCATCCTGATCGAAGGCTGCGCATTCGATCGTTCGGCGGGCAACTCGATGGAAACGGAGAATTCCGTGACCGCCAGGTCGCTTTCCGTCGACTCGCTCCTGTACACCAACCTGGTCTTCGACACGGGGCTCACCGTGGCCACGGTCGGACTGAACCCCAGGACCTTCGATTTCTCCCTGGCCGATTCCAACGGGCAGGGCATCGCCTTCACCCGCGAGAGCGGCGAACCGATTCCCTTCGAGATCCACTACTGGGATTCCAAGGCCAAGATGGGCAGCGTACGGGTGCGCATCGAGCGGGAACTTCGTTTTTCCAAGTCGCGGATTCTCCTGCGCGGGGGCATGGGGCATCGAGCTCCCAGATCCGACTCCCTGTCCACCTGGAAAGGAATCTCGCCCAGCCTGCAGCAGAAGCTCACCTCCGTCCTGGTGGACGACTTCGAGGACGCCAACACCACCACGCGACTTCCCATCCCGACCAGCTGGAGAGCCGGAACGGTGATCGGCTACACCTACACCAATCCCGTGAACGTCGGCGCCGGTCGAGGACGATCCGGACAGGCGATGTACTTCACCTACACCGCCCCCCTGCCGGAATACGGCGTGGTGGCGACACCGATGAACGGTCCCAGGAGCCTGCGGGGATTGGATTCCGTGGTTTTCTGGGCTCGTGGCAACGGAAAAGTCTGGGTCGCCTTCGAGCACCTGACCGGCAACTCCGGCCCCAAGGCCTGGACGTCCATGGCTTTGGACACCGGCTGGAACCGGTATTGCGTCCGGCCCCAGGACCTGGATCCTCCGGATGGAACCACCTCCAACGTGGGATGGGAAGCGGTCCGCGACTCCGTCACCGACCTCAGCTTCATCACCCAGGGCGGGAACGAAATCTACCTGGACGACATCCGTCTGCATGGAATCACGCCGAACGATCTGCGATGACCCATCCGTTCCTGCGCGTTACAACTTTTACAACGAGCAAACGACCCATCGTGTCGCGATTTTCGCAGTAGACTTGCATCTTGACTGGCGGAATCGATCCGTCCAGGCTACATCCTTCACCCGGATCACGGTCCACCCTCATTCGACGCCAACCAAGTCGTGGCGTTTTTCGTGTCTTCCTTCAGGTCGGAACCACACAGGAGCATTCCATGTACGCACGCATCCGTTTCCAGGCCGGCTGCCTGATCCCACTGGCCTGCGCCACTTTCGCGATGGCAGGCCCCGTGACGACGGTGCCCTGGAATGGTCACACCGGCGCCTTCAGCTTCACCTACGACGATGCCCGCAACACCCAGCTGCCCAACCTGATCCCGAAATTGGACGCATTGGGATTCAAGGCCACGTTCTTCATCACGAACATGTACAGCTTCCCCTCCAAGAAGTCGGACTGGACCAAGGTCGCCCAGAACGGGCACGAACTGGGCAATCACACCTCGGACCACGGGTCGCCCAACGGATCGAACGTCTCGACCATGGCAAGCACCCTGCGCGGCATGGATCCTTCGGTGGACGCGGTCACCTTCGCCTACCCCAATTGCACCGTGACCGGAACCTCCTCGGTGTCGGCGGAAAGCTTCATGGGTCGCGGATGCGCCCAGGCCACCTATTCCTGGGCTAACCAACCCTCCGATTGGATGAACATCCAGGGCCTGATCATCAACTCCGGAGCGCCCGGTCCCGGAACGAACCTGATCAACACGGCGAAGAACAACAACAGCTGGGGCCTCACCATCGTCCACGACGTGGGGCCCAATCCCGACCAGTACAGCCTCACCGTCGAAGACAACCAGAAGATGCTGGACGCCGCGTCGTCGGCGAAGGTCTGGGTCGCCCCCTACGCCACGGTCGGCGCCTACTACCGCGCGCACTTCACGATGGACGCCGTCACCGCCAGTGGCTCGGGGCCCTGGAAGCTGACTTGGACATCGCCGCACCCCAAGATGCCCAAGGTCGTCAAGTTGCGCGTGAAACTTGCCGCCGCCACCTTCGGCGATGCCGTGACCGTGTCCCAAGGAGGAACCGCGATCCAGCAGGAAAGCGATGGCTCGTTCATCATCGACTTCATGAAGCTCTCCCTGGACGTGTCCAAAGGAGGGAGTTCCCGCCTGGAAGACCCGAGGTACCTGCACACCGCGAAGGTCCGGGTGATCCGCTCGGGATCGATGCTGGAAGTGAAGGGACTGCCCGAGGGCGCCTACGCCTATTCGCTCCGCACCTTGGCAGGCAAGGAGCTTGCCAGCGGAGCCTTGGCATCCTCCGGCCCCATCGAAGGCTGCTCCTTCACCGCCCCCTCCAGCAAGCAGGCCCTGATGCTCGTGGTCCGCAAGACCGACAACCAGATGGTGAGCGCACAGGTTCCGCCTTCCATCTGACCCTATCCCCCCCCCGGGGAGGGATTCGTCGCAACATCGGCAGACCTCCGATCCGGGATGGATCGGAGGTTTTTTCTTGGGTGGTACGGATCCCGTGCTCACAGTGCTACACTGTGATCTAAGTCATGTTTTCCGCCACCTCCCCCCTGGTCTGGCACCTCGGAGCACTCGCGATCCTGGGCGCAACAGCCCTGTCCACACTGGACGGGCTCGCCCTGGAATTCGCCTTGCGAACGATCACAGCCCTACTAGGCATGGTCGCCGCCGTGCTCCTGTGGCGCGCCTGCGACACGGTCCCCCCGACGGAATCGCGAGGGTTCCGCATCCTGTCCATCGGTCTCGGCTTCTGGTCGATGGGAATCGCCGTCCATCTGCTGGACCTCCTGCAAGGTTCGTTCAGCGTCCGCTACCCGCCGGCGGACGCGTTTTTCATGCTGTCGGCGTTCTGCTCGGTGGTGGGCATGGCGAAACTTCCCACGGCCCATCCCTTCGCAAAGGCCAAGCGCATCCTGTTCCTGGACCAGGCGATCGCGGCCACTGCCTCCGGCGCGATCTTCTGGCACCTGGTCCTGGCCCCCAACCTCGGCAAATGGGAACAGCACACTCCGGGACAGATCGCGATCAGCCTCCTGTACATGGTGGTGGAATTCGTCATCCTGCAAATGGCGATCGACCTGGTGGTCCGAGGCCCCTCCCGCCAGGAATTGAAGCCGGTCTACTGGATGGCTTCGGCGGGCTTCTTGAGTCTCCTGACCGGAAACGTCGTGATGGAGTTCGATTTCTGGCGCGACAGGGGATGGGATCGCCACCCTCTGCACGCCACCAACCTCTTTTTCGCGATGGCGATGCTCTGGGCCACCCTGCGGCTGATCCGTCCGAAAGGAACACCCCCGACCCCACCCTCCCGCTGGCTCGCCCTGCGGGAGTCCCTGGTTCCCCTGGCGTGGGTGACCATCCCGAGCATGGCGTTCGCCTGGATCCTCCTGGTGGGTGGGATCGGTTTCGCCTGGGACCTGCTCCTGGTCTCCCTGTTTTTGGTGGTGCTGGTGGTGATCCGCCAGCGGATGGCGGAGCGTCATCTGGCCGCGGACCTTCGTTCCACGCTCCTTGCATCCCTGCTCCCCACCATCCTGGGCCTGCATCTTGTGGTGCTGCTCACGGCATGCATGGTCCTGGGCGCGACCTTCCAGAGAATCGCCGGCGAGGAGTTCTTCCATCAGGTCATCGATCGAGCCGCATCCATCGACCGGAAAGCCCCATCCGCGACGGATTCCGGTGGTTCGGTGGACCGGGTATCCTGGCGGGTCCTATCCACCGACGCGCATCCGTGGAACATTTCCCCTGCCCAGTGGGGCCTTCCCAGCGGGATCGCCCGCGTTGCGGACCCTGGATCCCTGTACCCTCGACTGGTCGCATGGATCGACCTCCCCTCCCGGCCGGGATCCCGACTGGTCCAGAGTGCCCCGCAGTTGATCTACGCCGATCGGGCGCGCCAGGCGGGAGCGATCCTTTTCCTCTTCACCCTGGCAGGCGCGGCGGTCACCACATGGAGGATCGTCCTCAAGGCGCGCGACCTCGCCCGCCCCCTGGATGCACTCACGAACGCGGCATCCGCGGTGCAAGTGGGCGATCTGACCGTCCGCGTGGGCTTGGAAGGCATCGATGAGATGAGCCGCCTGGGGCAAGCCATGGATTCGATGGTCGATCGCCTGTCGCAGATGCTCCGGGAACAGAGGGAGCTGGCCGAGAAGGCCAAGGAGGCGAGCCAGGCCAAGAGCCGGTTCCTCGCCAACATGAGCCACGAGATCCGCACCCCGCTCAACGGAATCCTGGGGATCGCGGAACTCCTCGCCTCGGAGAATCTCCCTCCCGCGGAGAGGGGGCTGGTGGACGACCTGAAAGCCAGCGCGTCCAGCCTCCGCGACCTGGTGGGAGACATCCTGGACCTTTCCAAGATCGAAGCGGAACGCATCCTGATCGAATTCGTCCCGTTCCATCCGTCCGACGTGGTCGGACAGGTCGCGGGGCTCTTCGGGCCTGCGGCGACGGCCAAGGGGCTGGAGCTCGTCGCCCGGTGGGAATCGCCAGCCGAAGCGACCGTGGTCGGAGACCCCCTGCGCACCAGACAAATCCTGTCAAACCTGGTCTCCAACGCCATCAAGTTCACCTCCGAAGGAAGCGTGGCCATCCGCGGCAGGATCGAAGGCGGCGATGTCCAACGGCTGGTGTTCGAGATCGACGACACCGGGACCGGGATCCCCCCGCAATCGCAGGAGCGGATCTGGCAGGAATTCGTGCAGGCGGACGAATCCACCACCCGCAGATTCGGAGGGACCGGACTGGGTCTGCCCATCTCGCGCAGCCTCGCCAGGCTCATGGGAGGAGAACTGACCCTGCTCGAGTCGGTCCCCGGGGAGGGAAGCAGATTCCTCCTGGAAATCCCACTTCCGGAACACTCACGGATGGCTCCGGACGCTCCAGCGAACGACGCCGCCGAAGAAGCGGCACCCTGCGCGGGTCTGCGGGTGCTGGTTGCCGAGGACAATGCGGTGAACCAGAGGGTGATCGCGGGATTCCTCCATCGGCTGGGCTGCCAGGTCCAATTGGCGACAGACGGAGTCGAAGCGGTGGCCTCGGCCCTGGATGCCCGGCCGGACCTTGTGCTGATGGACGTCCACATGCCGCGGATGGACGGATTGGAAGCCGCGCGTGAACTGCGCGGACGCGGCTTCCTCGGAAGGATCTGGGCACTCACCGCCAGCACGATGGAAACGGAATTCGATCGTTGCATGGAAGCCGGCATGGACGGATTCCTCGCCAAGCCGATCGGGCTCTCGGATCTGCGCGCGATGATCCGGAAGGAATTCGACGAACGTCGGAAGCCCGGTTGACCTTCCGGAAGCCCCCGACCGGAGTCGCGGGAGCGTGGAAGGCGGACACGGTCGGTCCCGTCAAGGACTAGTCGGGATGGCTGCCGTACCTCTCCAGCACGTGCGACACCATGGAACTGGACAATTCCTGCTCCGCCTCGAAGATCCGACCCGCCTTTTCCGAAGCGAGGAACCGGGCTTCCTCCCGGTTCTCGCTGCGCAGCGCGATCTCGATGCCGGGATTCAACGTCCGGGCGATCTGGATCATCTGGCGCAGGTCCACCGGATCGGAGGAGGCCACCAGGAGCATGCCCGCGCGCGCGATGTGGGCCTGGACCAGGACCATGGGGTCGGCGGGATCCCCGGAAACCGCGGGATTGCCGTTGCGGCGCAGGTCCTCGACGAGCTCGCGGTTGGGATCCACCACAACGCACCGGATGTTCTTCTCCTTGAGCTGGGCGTGGATGCGCTCGCCCACGCCTCGATACCCGACCAGCACCACCTGGCCCGACAGATACTTGCGATCGGTCGAATTGGGCAGCATGGCGAGGGGATCGGCGGGACGCTCCAGGAGCCTCGCCAGGCGGGACCTCTTGCGGATCAGGCGGACGAGGGGGCCCGTCGAGGCGAACACCAGCGGATTGAACGCGATCGTGAAGATCGCCGCCCCCAGCACCAGGCTCTGCTCGTAGGGCCCAACGATGCCCAGGGAGATTCCGACTCCCATCAGCACGAAGGAAAATTCGCCGATCTGGGCCGTTCCCGCGGCGGCGGTGAGCGCGGTCGTCAGGGGATAGCGGAACAGGAGGATCAATCCCGCCGTGACCGATGCGTTGAACAGCATGATCAATGCGAAGATCGCCAGAAGCTGCCAGGGATGGTCCAGCACCACCCGTGGATCGAACAGCATCCCCACCGACACGAAGAACAGCACGGAAAACGCGTCCCGCAAAGGCAGGGATTCTTCCGCCGCACGGTGGCTGAGGTCGGAACCGCGAAGCACCATCCCCGCGAAGAAGGCTCCCAAGGCGAAGGAAACCCCGAACACCTTCGAGGCACCGAAGGCGATTCCCAGGGCGATGGCCACCACGCACAGGGTGAAGATCTCCCGCGATCCAGTCTTCGATGCCTGCCACAGGATCCACGGCAACAAGCGCTTGCCCAGGATCAGCATCAAGCTGATGAAGGCGACGGCCAATGCGATGGTGGGAACCACGCCGGCGACCGAGAAGTCCCCGCTGCCTCCCAGGTACCCGACCGCCGGGGGGAGCAGGACCAGCACCACGACCATGGCGAGATCCTCGACCACGAGCCATCCGACCACGATCCTGCCGTTGACGGTCTCGAGGATCCCGCGCGATTCCAGCGTCCGGATCAGGACCACCGTGGAGGCGACGGAAAGCGACAAGCCGAACACGAGCCCCGCGGGGGCGCTCCACCCCCACAGGTGGGCGAGAGTCCACCCCGTGAGGGCGGAAAAGGCCATCTGGATGAACGCTCCCGGCACGGCGATCTTCCGGACCTGGAGCAGGTCTTCCAGCGAGAAGTGCAACCCCACCCCGAACATGAGCAGCATCACGCCGATCTCGGCCAGCTGCTGGGTGAGTCCGACGTCGACGATGTATCCGGGGGTGTTGGGGCCAAGGACGATGCCCGCGATCAGGTACCCGACCAGGGGAGGCAAGCGCAGCTTGGTGGCCAGGAATCCACAGAGCAGCGCCAGCCCCAAGGCTGCGGCGATGGTGGTGACCAAGTTCATTTCAGGATGCAAGGAAGGTCCCTCGAGGATCCGATTCGCCGGATGGAGGGGGGTGGATCAAGTCCTTCCTTCCTGGTTTTCTCTCGTCTGGTCTCCGGAACCTCGGGTGGGGTTTCCGACCCGAGGTTCGCTGCAGGATCAGTCTTCCCCGTGGCCCAGCTGGGGCTGCTTGGGACAGATGGTTTCCAGGAGGAAGGGCATGGCCATGAACATGATGAGGATACCCGCCACGTAACCCAGGCAGGCGAGCATCCCGATGGTGTTCAACCCCTGGTGGGCCACCACGATCAAGGCCAGGAATCCGAACGCGTTGGTGAGCGTCCCCGCCAGCACCGAGGAGCCCGAGGTGTTGTAGATCTCGGAGATCTTGCCCGCCCCCAGTTCCATGCGCCGATGGTACAGGTGGATGGTGGCGTCCACGGTGTTGGAAAGGAGCGCGGGAATCACCACGATGTTGAACATCCCCAGCTTGAGGCCGAACCATCCCATCGCACCCACGGTCCAGACCGCGATCAGGCTGACGTAGCCCATGTTCACCACCACGCCCCGCCACGAGCGCGTATCCAGGAACACGATCACGGAAAGGAAGAGGAACACCGCGATGGCCAGGCGGTTCACGTCGTTCTTCACCATCTGGACCACATCGGCGTAGATGAAGCCCGAAGATGCCACGGGAGCGATTCCCGTGGAGGTCTTGAATTCCCCGTTGCGCAATTGGAACTTGCGGGATTCCACCGCGTTGCTCTCCTCCATCTCGGCGTAGATGAAGCCGAACTTCCCGTGGCTGCCGTCGGTTTCCGTCATGAAGCGCCGCGCATAGGTGGGAAGCGAGTCGAAGCCGAAGGTGTCGCAATCGGCGAACGTCCGCAGAAGCCTGAGCTTGGCCTTCTGGTCGGAGTTCAACGCGGTGAACTTCTCGGTGTCCAGGATGACCTTGATCCGCTCCAGGATTTCCTTGCGCTCGGCCTGGACCTCAGGCCTGGGGACGAACGACTGGATGGTGACGAAGCTCTTGAGCATGGAGTCGGTGGGATTCCCGAACCTGGCCCCCAGAGTGTCGTGGATCTCGCGCATCTGCTCCTCGGAAGCGCCCAGCACCACGGACGGGGTGGTGTTCTTGCCCTTGCCGACCGCCCGACCGTAGCTGATCCGCTGTTGCTTCTTGGCTTCGGCTTCGGGATCCTTGGTGAGCTCCTTGATCTTCCCGGACAGCCACTCGAAGCGTCCTTTGCCCCCGCGGAGGTTGGCGAAATCGTCCTCGAAGGCCACGCCGGGATTGGCGGCGAAGAAGACCGTCATGGCCATGGCGATGGAAAACAGCAACACCACGGCCCGCTTGGACCAGGACCAGGCGGGAACCAGCACCGCACCTTCCAGGTGGGTGTCGGAGGGGGCCAGCCATCCGAGGACCTTCAGCTGCTTCTGGGCGGCGAACCGACCGATGCGCAGCATCGTGAACAGGATGGGAGGAAGGACCGTCAAGGAGGAAAGGAAGGCGAGGAAGATGCCCATCGAGACCACCACGCCGAATTCCTTGAACCCCTGGAAATGGCCCACCTGGAGGGCCAGCATGCAGGTGATGGCGGCCGCCATGGCCGCGACCAGGGAACGTCCGGTGCGCGACAGGCTGACGACCATGGCTTGCTCGGGATCGAGCCCCGCCCGACGCTCCTCCATCCACCGCGAATAGATGTGGATCCCGTATTCGATGCCGAGACCCGAAAGCAGGGCCAGAACGAAGGATGTCAGGACCGTGAGACGGCCGTAGATCAGATCGGCGGCCCCCATCATCCACACCATGGACACCAGCAACGGCACGAACACGACCGCGACGTTGGCGGGTCGGCGCATGTAGAAGAACAGGAGCCCCAGGATCAGGGTGATGGCCACCACCGAGGAGATCCACATGTCGGCATTGATTTCCTCGATCTCCGAGGAAGGATCCCGGTAGGCGCCCACCACCGAGGAATGGATGGTGATCCCCAGGGCCTTCTGGACCTTGAGGCTGGTCTGCTCCCCGTACTCCTTGGCCTCGGTGGCGAACGTCGCCTCCGTGGAGGGGATGCGCAACTGCGCCATCACCACGCCCACCCACTTGCCCCTCTCCTCGTGGTAGCCGATCATCCGGTCCTTCAGGGAGTCCGCGAGGACAGGAGCGGGGGGTGCGGAGGCCACCGCGCCGGAATCCGAAGCGACAGGAGCCGGCTTGGGAGCGTTGGCCTTGTCCAGTTCGCCCAGGAGCCCCTCCACGATGTCCATGGGGATGCCCTGCTTGTAGATGGCCATCCGGTTGGGCCAGCCGTCCATGTTCGCGGGAGCCTCGGGGCCTTCGTCGTCCCCCAGCAGGTCCATGTCCATCACGTTCTTGGACTTGGACTCGCTGGCCATCGCCTTCAACCTCGCCTCGAGATCGATGAGCTGGTCGGACGGCAGGTAGATCAGGGCGTGGCGCTCGAAGAACTTCTGGTCCTCGTCGTACTGGACCCACTGGGCCTCCTTCCAGCGTTCCAGGCTGTCGGCCAGGGCCTTCTGGAAGCGTCCCACCTTCTCCATGGAGGAGTCCTCGAAGGCGATGGTGAAGAAGTCCGTGGAACCCATCCGCTTCTCGGAAAGTCCCAGTGCGGTGACCGAGGGGGCGTCCGAGGGCAGAAGCAGCCGGAGATCGGTCCGGATGCGGATCTGGGCGGCGAAGATGCCCATGCCGATGGTGACCAGGAGAAGAACGCCCAACGTCATCAAGGGAGAGCCGCTGGCGATCCTGACGTAGGATTCCGCGATCCGTTGGATGAATCCTTTTTTCTCCGAGGTCATGTCAACTCCCAGGCTGCGGTTCGGTGATCGATCATGGAGGGGGGCCATCAATGTACCTCTCCGGAGGCGGAGTGTCGTGCACCCGGCCAACGATCGATCCGATCGCCCCATCTCGAAGGATCCAGGATCAGGCCCCCCGGACCAGACCCACCAGCTCGGAAACCAGGCTGGGTTGCTCACCATCCCGCAGACGGACGCGCTCCCCCGCTCCCTGGATCAGGCCCAGGTTTCCCAGCAGGTCTTCCAGGATCGCTTCCGCATCGTAGGTGGACGCTCGCCGCAGAGCCCCCTCGCGGAGCTTCCGGCAGTGGTCGTCGTCTCCCAGGATCCCCGCCAACGCACGGGCCATCTCGGCTCCACTCGAGGCGAGGATCCCGCTCTGACCCGGCTGCACGATGTCGCCCGGCCCCTGGGCGGCGTACGCAGCCACCGGCAGACCGCAGGCCATCGCTTCCACCACCACGCACCCGAAGGTGTCGAAGCGCGACGGGAACACCAGGAAGTCCGCCGAGGAGTAGGCCTGCGCGAGACGCTCCTTGTCGCACCATCCCAGGAACCACGAATCCCCCGCGAGCTCGCGAAGACGCGGCTCCAGGGGACCGACTCCGGCGAAGGCCAAGCGGGCTTCCACCCCCTGCTCCCGGAGACGCGCGAGGAGACCGGGCAGCTCCAGCAAACCTTTCTCCTCGGACAGACGCCCCACGAACAGGAGGACCTTCTCCCCCTGGCGCGCACCTGGAAACAATTCCTGCCTGATGCTCGGACGCGGCGAGAAGGCCGGATCCGGCCAGTGCGCCGTGCGATGGAGCCGCTGGGCGGGAATGGCCATCTGCTCGCCGGAAAGCCAGGACTCCATCTGCGAATTGAGCACGAACACCCCGTCCCAGCCGCGGTAGAACAGCCGCAGCATCCTGCGCAGGCGGGAAAGGGCGAGGCGGTCCCAGCCCAGCGAACGGCGGGCGAAGTCCATCCAGTCGGTGTGGGCGAAGAACCACGCGGGGACCTCGAAGGCGTTGCGCAGGTACAGTCCCACCCAGCCCATGGGTCCCTCGGTGGAGCAGACCAGGCGGTCGTATCCTCCTCGATGGAACAGTTTCTGGACGGCCACCAGATCGGGAATCCGGATGCTCTGCGGATGCCGAGGGACCTCGAAGGTCGCCACGGGTCGCACCACCCTCAGGTGGGGCCCCTCCTCCAGCCGGTCGGAGACCACCAGGAGATCGATGGGAAGGTCGCGCCGACGGATCTCCTCGAGCATCTGCCCCAGCACCGTGCTCACCCCGTTCCTGTCGGCGAAGGTGTCGGTGAGCCAGAGGGCGCGCCGCGGATGGACGTGCTTGCCGATGCGCCTGGAGAACGCGTCCAGGAAGGGACGCTTCTCGTGGAGCACGCGCGAGGCCGCGTACTGGGATCCCGCGATCACCGCCGCGGCGAGGAACGGATAGGGAAGTCCGTCGACCATCCGCGCCAGATCGGGGGACGCGGTCGTCTCCCTCGCCTGCGTCTGTCCTCCAATCAGCGTCCGCAGGTGGGCGGGAAGCTCCATGCGTCCCAGGAGTCCCCCGGAAGCGTCCTGGCCCAGGCCATCCAGGAAGGAGCCGATCTGGCCGGACTTCCCCTGGATGCGATCGGTCAGGATCCGTCCAAGCCGGCTGAACAGCTCGGGCAGGGCGCCATCGACGTGCCGCGCCAGCTCCACCGAGCCCTTGCGGCGCGCCTTGGCGATCCCGCCGAGCACCTTCACCAGCGGGCGGAAGTCGCGGTTGGTGGCGAACTGGGCGAGCATCCCGGGGGAGCGACCCCGCAGCGCGTCGTGGACCATCTGCAGGAAGCGCATGGTCACCTTGTGCCTGCGCAGCTCCATGGCGCCGTTGGCCACGGCCAGGGCCAGGACCTTCTCCGAGGTGTCGCCCTTGTGCAGGAGGATCCGCAGGAGCCCGGGATCCTCCATGTTCAGGACCACCTGGCAGAAATAGTCCAGGAGCGCCGCCGCGAGCTTTTCCTCCTCGTTGGCTCCTCCGTAGGGAGAAAGCCGGCCGTTGCGCAGGGATTCCAGAGCCAGCTCGGAAGCTTTCCGCCCCTGGGAACGCCGGAGGGCGAGATCGGGCACGTGCAGGAGGGTACCCGTGGAACCTGCGTACATGGCCATGTGGTCGTCCGAGCCCCCCGTCCCCAGCTTCCGGAACGGCCTTCTCAGGAACAGGTCCACCGGCTGCCTGGCGCGGCGCGCCATGGCGCGCACCTCCTCCTCGTCCATGCCCCGCACCCAGCTGGCCGTGAGGACGTTCTGCCACGCGTCGCGCTGGCCGTTGACCACTTCGAACCTCTCGAAGAGAAGGCCCAGCCGATCCATCACCTCCATGGGCGGCAGTCCCCCGGGACTGTGGAACTGCAGCGGATGGGCCAGGATCGTGGGGATGTCCTGTTCGGAGCAGTAGTCCACGAACCGGTAGATGTCCCGCCGCAGGGCGGCCAATCGCTCTTCCTGCGCGGGGGTGAACCCGTAGGCCAGCACGTGCACCCCCACCCCGAAATCCGGCAGGGTGCAGGAGAACTCCGCTCCGGGAAGCACGTCCATGCCGCGATCCAGGAGTTCCCAGCAGGTGCGCGCGTTGTTGTGGTTGGTCACCGTGACGAGATCCGTCCCGTTGGAGCGGAGAGTGGAGAGGAGTTCGTCGGTGGTCACCCAGGTCTCGGGAACCCCCAGCATCCGCCCCAGACGTTCGTCGGGCTTGTCGGAATTGCGGTCGTGGCAGTGCAGATCCATCCTGAGGATCTCGGCGGCGGGCACTCCGCGGCATCCATCCGCGATGGTTTTCTCCAGTTCCTCGGCCAGGTTCCGCCTGAACCTGGACGCATCCGTCGTTTCGTGTTCCATCGTCATCCTCGCAAGGAAAGGTCGTGGACGTCCAGCCGGATCCTTCCGGATGGCGCGTCGAGTTCGTGGCGCACGCGCAGGCCGCGCGCGTCGGGAAGGGAAAGGACCATCGCTCCCGGCTCCTGCAGCCCGGTCCTGGAGAGATGCCAGGAGACATCCAATTCCCCGCGGCGGGCATCGATCTCCAGGTCCAGCCTTCCGTGGTCCGTGGTGGCTCCGCCCAGCCGGATGCCGCCGGACACCAGCCAGTCCCGGGGAACGCCCCCGCAGAGCTCGAGCCCTCCGGGAATCTCGCGGACCAGGATCTGTCGCAGCAGGGAAACGAATTCCGCGGCCGCCCACCCGTGGTCGCCGTCGCCCATGCAGCCTCCGCGGGTGCGCGGATGGATGGCCTCCGGCCAGCACCATGTGGAGCTCGCCGACGCCGCCATGGCCCTCAGCACGTCCATGCATCCCTTCGGATCCCCCGTGGCCAGGCGGGCACGCGCCACCTGCGCCGACAGGTAGGGGTTGCAGCCGGTGTGCACGATGGACTGGAAGAACAGGCCATCGCGCATGCACGATCGGTCGATGTGTTCCAGGGTGGGCCCGACCCAGTCCGCGTCGTGCGGGACCACCCCCAGCGGGCACAGCGCCACGAGGTTTCCCACCGCAGCCGCGTCCATGCGCCGGTAGGGCGAACAGGGCAAGGCTCCGCCCTGGTCCAGGCTCGCCAACCGGATGGCCGATGCCAGGTCCACCCGATAGGATGCGGCCTCCTCCAGGAGACGATCCCTCCAGGAGCCTTGCTCCACCACCGACGCCAGCCATGCCGCCGATTCGAGACCCGCCAGAGACCAGAAATTGTCCCAGAAGAAATGGTCGTTGGGACCGAAATGTTCGGCGGAGAAACCCGCCGGCAGGAGCCCTTCGTGGCAGGATCTCGCGTTCCTGGTGGTGGCGCGCTGCCGGACGATCCATTCCGCCCCCCGCCGGACCCTCTTCCAGTGTTCCCGCGCGAGCCGTGGATCCCCTCCGCGGCGCAGGTGGAGGGCCAGAGTCCAGATCGCCTGGCCGTTGGAGTCCCATTCGCCCGTCTGGCTCTGGAAGAACCCCTCGCGGGTCTGGCGCTTGGCCAGGAGGTCCATCTTGGGCGCGACCCGGTCGCCTCGCCCCGTGTTCTCGAACCCCAACGCGAGGAACGCTCCATCGCGGAACCAGTGTTCGTGGTAGAGGAAGGTGCCAGGCGTGAAGCGATCCCCGTCGTCGAACACGTGTAGTCTTGCCCTGACCGCGTTCCACCCCTCCTGGAGGACGGGATCCGGCACGACGAGGATCGTTCCCCGGGCCGATTCCCGGCGGGAAACCGCCAAGGCCCGTTCGAGGGAGTGTTCGACCGCCCTCCGACCCACCCGGCGCAAGTTGGAGTTCCTCTCCAGCGGGACCACGGCGGTGGCCGACCAGGATTCGCCGGACGGCACTTCCGCATTCCAGAAGACGCTGGCGCAGGCCATCCCGGACCTTGACCGCAACATCCCCACCCCCAGCCCGCCACCCTTGTCGCCCAGCGGATCGCCGTGCCCCCGGTCCGAGACCAGGACCTGGTCGGCGGGAGTCGGAAACACGGCCGCGGTCTCGCCGTCGATGCGGATCCGGCCGGGTTCGACGGACAGGGATCCGATGGGACTGAATCCCAGCGCGTTGTAGGGCCTGAAGGAGAACCCGGGACGACAGGCGATGTCCTTCGTGGTGGGATTTTCCAGGCGTGTGGTGATCGCCACCGCCTCCTGGCCCTCCACTTCGACGGCGATCGCATCGCAGGTCCACACCAACCCCGAGGGAACGGGAGCGGTCGTGCGTACGCCAGTCCCCACCCCCGGCACCAGCCGCTGGACCACTTCGTCCGAGCGACGTGGCAGCGGGATGCATCCCTCCAGGGTCGGCAGGATCGACCAACCCCAAGGGCGGGGCGTGACCATACCCACCGGATCCACCATGGCCTCGCGCGGAGAACCGTGCAACCCGATGGACGTCCAGTTTCGCAAGGTGAGGTTGGTCAGAAGCAGGTTCAGCCCGGTGGGCACGAAGGCGGGATCGTCGGGCGAGGTCTGCCGCTCCACCCAGGCCGGCCAGACCCAATCGGGATTGCTTTGGATGGCCAAGGTGTTGGCCAGCCCGGAAAAGGCCACCAAGGCTCCTTGTTCCAGAAGTTCCGGTGGGAACATCACGGGAGCGGGCCTGCCCAGATGGAAGATCCCTCGGGCGAATCCCTGGAGGTGGGATCGACCGGTGACCCTCAGGAACCTCAGGATCAGCTGCTGGATCAAGGGTGATTTCTCTGGAAAGAGGGGGTCCACGGGGGACAATCTGGCATGGAACCGTTCCCTGAAAGGTTCTTGAAACCCGTTCGCAACCTCCGAAACGACATTGGAACACCTTCGACTGGGTCCTTGAGTGAACCCCGCAGGTAGTGTACCCTGGTTGGGTGATCGGCCTCATCCGCACGTTGCCACGGTGGCCCGCCCTGATCGGCGCCTGGGGCTTGGGGATCCTCGCCGCCCTCCTCCTGGAACCATCCACCGCGTTGGGGTTCCTCCGGATCCTGGCCGGTACCACCGCCGTCTGGGGAGCGATCCTCCTGGTGCGCGGTTCCCGCACCACCTCCCCCGAGGAAGCCAGGGCCTGGAAGCTGGTGGCGATCGCTCTGGTCGCTTGGAGCATCGGAGTGTCCAGCCAGGCCCTGGGACACCTCCGGATCGGACCTTTCCTCCATTCCGACCTCCTCTACATCATCGCGGTGGTCGTGGGGCTCGTCGGCAGCATCCGCTTCCCGAGCCTTCGAGGTGAACGGGATTCGCGTCTGGTCGAATTCCTGGATCTGGCCATCGCCGCGGTGGCGGCAGGCTCCGTCTACGGAACCCAGGTCATGGCCCCGGCGATGCAGAGGTCCGACATCCCCCTGTCCGACCTGGTCCCGACCCTTCTCTTTCCCGTACTGGAGTTCTGCATCCTGTCGTTGGTGATCGGCCACCTGTCGAGGGGCCCCCGAAGGGAGGCTTCCACCTGGGCCTACCGCAGCATCGGGATGGGATTCGTCGTGCTGCTGGCAGGCGACATCCTCCTGGACCGGACCATCGGCATCTTCCAGGAACAGCTTCTGCTGGCGCGCTTCGACGACCTGGTCTTCGCGAGCCTGGTCGCCCATGGCGGCTGGTACCTGGTCCACCCTCCGGCCCTGCGCGAATCCCGCCCAAGCCCCACCCTGGACGCACTGCGCGACGCCTTGATCCCCATGGCCTGGTTGGCCCTCCCCTGTCTGGCCTTGACCTGGCAGATCGTCCATCTGGGCTGGAATCTCGTCAGCCCTCTCCTTCCGGCGGTGGTGGTGCTGTTCTTCCTGGTGTTCCTGCGCCAGCAAGCGACCCGCTCGCGGTCCGTCTCGCGCCTGCGCACCAATTGGCTCACCCATCTGCTTCCACACGCATTGGGTTTCCAGCTTCTGGCACTCCTGTGCTCCGCGGCGGTGCTCGCCGTCCACGACGTCGGTTCCGCCCAAGCCGCCAACCTGCGGGAACTGGAAAGGTTTTCCCGGTGGTCCGAACAATTGCGGGCATCCGGGATTCCCTCCTCGATGGAGAGGTGGTGGTCGGAAGCTCCCCGCGAAGTGTCGGCGATCGAATGCGATGGCGGTGGAGCCTGCAGGGGATTCCCCGAACAACTCCCCGAAGCCCTCCGAACGCGGATGGTCGCGCAGTCCTCCGGAAGCGGCGAGTTCTCCCCGGAGGGAGGCCGCGGCTCCCGGATGCTCGTCTGCTGGACGCGGCTTTCCAGGGATGGCGACATCCTCCTGCGACAGACGCCCATGGTCGACATCCTGGCTCCGGCGCGCCGGACGGTTTCCGTCGTCCTCGTCTTCTTCGCGCTGGCCTCCTTGGGAACCGCGGTGGCGATGATCCGCCAGACCGCACGTCTGGTCCAGCCTCTGGAAGAGCTCGCCGACACCATCGACAGCCTGCGGGAAGGGAATCTTTCCACCTATTCCATCCACCAGGGGCCCGACGAGATCGGACGCCTGGGAAGAGCGTTGAAATCCCTGTCCCAACGTCTGGCCGAGGCCATGCGGACCTCCAGCAAATCCCTGGAGGATGCGCGGGAAGCGAACCTGGCCAAGAGCCGGTTCCTGGCCAACACCAGCCACGAGATCCGCACCCCTCTCAACGGGATCCTGGGCATGGCCGAATTGCTTCTGGACACGGAGCTCTCGCCGGTTCAGAGGAGCATGGCCACCACCTTGCGCCAGAGCGGCGAGGGATTGCGTGATCTGGTGGGCGACGTGCTGGACCTTTCCAAGATCGAAGCGGGGAGGATGTCCCTGGAATGGATTCCCTTCGATCCCGCCGCCCTCCTGGACGGGATCCGCGGCATGCTCGCCCCGCTGGCTTCCGCCAAGGGCCTTGAGTTCACCGCCGGATGGTCTTCGCCCGCCCCCGAATCCGTGCTGGGAGATCCGGTCCGGATCCGGCAGATCGTGGCCAACCTCGTTTCCAACGCGATCAAGTTCACCGCTTTCGGCTCCGTGGACATCAGGAGCACCATGGACGACAGCGACCCCCGCAACTGGAGGATCCGCGTGGTCGACACGGGCAGCGGGATTCCCATGGAGGCACGGGGCAGGATCTGGGATGCATTCTCCCAAGTGGACGATTCCACCACCCGGATCTTCGGGGGGACCGGACTGGGACTGACCATCTCGCGGAGCCTTGCGCGGTTGATGGGCGGCGACCTCGAACTGACCCGTTCCGAAAATGGAGAGGGATCGGAATTCGCCCTGACCCTTCCCGTGGGAAGGACCTTGGCCGTCGCCAACCCCCGTTCGGCCACCCCGAGCTCCCACGGCGGCCGCGTTCCGGGAGCTCGGTTGAGGATCCTTGTGGCCGAGGACAATCCCGTCAACCAGCAGGTGGTGAAAGGGCTGCTCAACAAGCTCCACTGCGAAGCCAAGGTGGTTTCAAACGGCAGACACGCATTGGATGCGGTGGACCGCGAGACCTGGGACCTGGTGCTGATGGACGTGCACATGCCGGAAATGGACGGGCTTGAAGCCACGCGTCGTCTGCGGGAGCGGGGCCTGCGTCTTCCCATCTGGGCCCTGACGGCCAGCGCGTTGGACCAGGAACGCAACCAGTGCATGGATGCCGGAATGGACGGGTTCCTGACCAAGCCGATCGCGCTCTCCGATCTCCGGAAGCTGGTCTCCGATCTGGAAGACTCGCCCCCTCCTACAACGGAATGAGCGCATCGCGCCGGGATCGGCTCCCGAATTCCTTACATTGTGCGGCATGACCAAGCGCAAAACTCTCCGTCCGGTCGCGCTCCTGGCGATGTCGCTTCTTTGGGGGTGTGCGCAGACCGCACGCGAAGCCTCCCCGGAACCGTCCTATCCCCCTCCCCCTCCCCAGAAACCCAAATCGGCCCGTGCCATCCGCGACATGTCCGTCATGTCCAAATCCATGGACATGGCCAGCGCAGACTACGAGATGGTCCAGCCCGTGGTGATGGCCGCATCGCCCGAAGAGGCTTCCGCGCCACCACCGCCACCTCCGCCCCCGTCGCCGGGTCAATCCGGTCGGAAACCGTCGACGACGGTCCAGGCCCGCCTGATCGCCTACCAGGGATGGATCCAGCTCGCCGGCCTGGAACCGGACGCCATCCTGGATTCGGCCGAGCGGCGGGTGGTGTCCCTGGATGGCTACGTGGAATCCCGCAGAGGCAGGCATCTGGTGCTTCGGGTTCCCGTCCAACGTTTCGAGGATCTGTTCCTGGCCGTGAAGTCCCTGGGGAAGGTGGTCTCCTCGCGCCGGAGCGCGGAAGACGTCACCGAAGCCGTTGAGGGCGCGGACCTGGAGCTGCAGCTGCGGCGGACCCAGTTGGCCAAGCTCAAATCCATCCTCCAGCGCGAAACCAAGATCAACGAACGCGCGAGCCTCCTGCAGGAGATCCGCCGCGTTTCGGAGGAGATCGCCCGACTCGAGGCCCGCACCGCCCTCCTTCGCAAGCGCGTGCAGCTGTCCACCCTGGAATTGGACGCGGTCGCCCTGGAGAATCCCACGGTCAGGCCGCGGACCCTTCCCCAGGCGATGTCCTGGATCGGTTCCCTGTTCGAACCCAACCACCCCGGCTGGGTGCGAAGCGAAACCAAGGGCGAACCCCTCGAAATCGGCCCGGAATTCGTCCCCAATTCCCCGGAAGGTTCCGCGCGCGAATCCTGGCAGGCGGCCACGGCCGATGGATCGATCCTCGGCTCCTTCGTCCTGAAGAACCATCCCCGCGGAAATGCCGGTTTCTGGCGTGCGGCGATCCTCCACTTCCGAGGCGACGGCTTCATGGCCCCCGACACCTTCTCCGTGGGTCCCTGGTCCGTCGCCCGGCTCACCTCCTTCCGGCCGGAGCAACCGGTCTGGTGGATCGCGGTGGGCACCCGCGACGAGGAACTCCACGTGGTGCAGGCGATGATGAGCCCCGCCGGCGATCGGCAGCTCGCGCCGGCACTTCGCCGCATCCTCCAGGAGTCCAAGCCATGAACCTCCTTCCCTTGATCGCCCTGTTGCTGTCCGGAGGCGCGACTCCTTCGGCGACCCACCGGCAGGCGGAAGTCGCACTGGAATGCGCGCGACCGGATTCCGTCGGGGACCGCATCCTGCTGCGCGCCCAGGCCGTCGGAGGATGGCTCGCCAACCGCGACGACCACTCCCTGACCGTGAAGGTCCCCACCGATTCGCTGGAATCGTTCGCGCGGTGGACCTGGACGTTGGCCAAGCGGGTGGACTACTCGCTGGAGGTGCAGGATCTGTCCGAACGCATCGTCGACCTCAAGGTGTCCATCGCCTCCCGGGACACCCTCCTGAGGGCCTACCTGGCCCTGGTGGACTCCTCCACGAACTCCTACCAGCTGCGGGACGTGGAGCGGATGGGGGCGAACCTGGCGGTGGAGATCGGAAGCCTCCGCGGCCAGCTGAGCGCCGTGCTTTCCCAAGCGCGTTGGGCGGAACTCACCGTGCGCCTGGGCCAGCTGGGGGGAACCTCCTCCACGCTGCCCTCCCCCTCTCCCTTCGCGTGGATCAACGAGACCGGCCTGGCCCCCTTGCGGGAGGAGTCCCCATGAAGTCCACGTTCCTTCTGCCCCTGTTCCTCCTGTGCGGATGCGCCGGCCTGAAGGCTCCTTCGCCCGCCGGCTTCGCGAGCTTCCCCCCCACGTCGGAAAAGGCCCTGGCCTCGAGTCCGGACGAAGTCGTCTGGCGGGTTCGCCTGCTCGACGACCAACCCAAGGCCGATCTCGCCTTCTGGAAATCGGCCTTGCGCCACCACTTGGAGCAGCACGGCCACCTGGTGGTGGACAGCTTCCCGCTGCGCTGGGAAGGCCAGGCGGCGGCCGGCTACGAGACCCGACAGACCGTGGATGGACAGGAATCGTCGTACATGGTGGCCGTCTCGCCGCGCGGCGAAAAGATCCTGGTCGCGGAAGCGGGCGGTCCATCCACCTCGTTTTCCAAGCGTCGACCGGCGTTGCGGCTGGCCATGGACTCCGTGCGGGCCAGATAGTCCTCCCTGCGACCTTGCCTATCGGCGAGGTCCGGGACAGACTTCTGGATCGATGGCCCGAAGCGATTGGAAAAGGCCCTCCCCCGGATTCCCGGAGGAGGGCCTTTTGCTTGATCTTCGTTGGGATGGGGATCCGTGGAGGGGATCTCCCTCCACCGCATCAGAACCCGGGCGGGACGGAAATCACGGCCTGGCCCATGCCCTGGACCCGGACCCACTGCGGACGAAGGGTGCGGGGGAGGTCCAGTCCCACCAGGGCACCGGCCTCCACCGACTGCGACAGGATCCGTCGCCCGTCGGCACCCACCACAACCACTTCCGCGACACCCGACCAGCCGGTCAGGTCCAGCTCCAGCCGCGCACCCAGGCGGCGAAGCGCGGGAGCACCGGCCTGCCGCATGCCGCGGGACTGGATCCCCACTTCCTTCCCGGCGCCGATCGCCATGACGTAGACACCCGGATCCGCGATGGTCTGGGCCACCAGCTGCAGGTACTGCGCACCGGTCTGGGCGAAGGCGATCCGGGATTTCAGGACCGTGGCCTTGCCGTCGACGGGGATTTCCAGGGTGTCCAGATTCTTGAAAATGATCAGGTTCTTGGTGGACCGGAGGACCAGCGAAGCGGGCTTCCCGGTGAGGTTCACCGCCACGACCTGCAGGTCCATGGAATCGGTGCTGGCGGCATCCACCATGTACTGCACCTGCGAGCCCGTCAGGAAGTTGTGCAGGAAGATCGCCCCGGAGTCGCTGTCCGACCCCACTCCAACGTTCTGGTTCCTGCGGAACTTGGAGAGGTCGAGCTGCGCGGGAAGGGTCTGGACCACCGTCCCCTGATTCTTCACGTCCAGGGTGGAGATCTGGAACGCGTTCTTCTCGGGGGTGGAAAACTGCAGGGAGATCTCGTGGAAACCCGTGTCCATGGTGGTCAGGTTCAGGGACTGGAACCATGCCCAGCCGCCCGCGGTGGGGCGCACCAGCACGGAATCCAGGGCGATTCCATCCCGCAGGATCTGGATGGAGCCGCTCACGGCCGACTGCAGCCGCAGGCGGTAGGAAAGGCTGTCGGTGGAGGAGGTGACGTGGACCTTGTAGCGGACCCCGTCGCCGTTGCCCACGTTGGTCAGGAATTGTCCACCCGCGGGATCGGTCTGCTTGGCCGTGCCCATCTGGGAGAGGTAGTCCGCGGCGGCGATGGTGGCGGGAAGCTCGTGGACCTTGGGAACCACGGTATCTCCCAACCACGGGCAGGTGGTGGAATCCTTCGCGCAGTGCTGGCGGATCATGGACCGCACCCATTGGCCGCTGACCGACAATCCCGTCAAGGTGTCCCAGCCACCTTCGGGACCCGAAGTGCCGGCGAGGGCGGCCGAAGCTTCCTCCTTGAGCACCACAGACCAGTTCATGGTCGAGATCTTGTTGGGATCGATCTTGTTCTTGAACCAAGTGGTGGCATCTCTTTGCGTGGAGGCGGAGGTAGGCGTCAGGCAAGTGATGCCTGTGGAACCGCCCCCATCCGCAGCCGTGGTGCCCCATTCCGTGATGAATACCGGAATTTTGGTGAATAGGTCAGTCACGCTATTTGCCGCATGAGTGCACGCATAGAAGTGATAGGTATACGCAATATTGGGATAGAGCGTTGTGTCGAGAGGATCATCAACAGCACTTTGGATATCACCAGACCAACTGGGCGTGCCCACGACCACGAGATTGTTGGAATATTTGCGGATCGCCGGGATCACCCTTTCCGCGTAGGATTTGATATCGGCCCATGGAAACATGACTCTTGGGCTCGTAGTCAAGGTATCAGGCTCGTTCCAGATCTCGAAGATCACGTTGGGAAGGTCGCCGTACTTCTGGGCCACCAATTCGAAGAAATTGACGGCACTATCCGTGTTCTTTCCCGCCTGATGGGAGTGGTAGTCGATGATCACGTAGATGCCGTTCTTCACGGCGGCTTCCACCACGTTGTTCACGTACTTGAGCTGGGTGCGTCGGTTGTTCGGATTGAGATATCCGCCGGAAGCCTCGACGGCCATGGCCGCACGGATGGCGTTGACCTTCCAGTCCCGCACCAGCCAGTCCACGGTGGACGAGGTGTAGTAGTTCTCGCCCCCCCAGATGCTCCAGTACAGGCTCATTCCGGTGAGCTGGATCTGCTTGCCGGAGGCGTCGACGATCTTGGCTCCCGCGGTCTTCACCGCTCCACGCCGCTCCACGATGGATGCGGCCGAAGCGGCGAGGGCTCCCGCCAGGACCAGGGTGGATAGACGCTTGAGAACCTGCATGTTCGACTCCTTGACTCCGATTGGCCTTCGGGAGGAAGGATCCTCCTTTTTCGGTCCGCTGTGAACCCTGAGTCGCGAAGTCGACTGTATCGGTTCAGCTCTCCGGGAAGATAGCTCCGATGCCCTCCACGATGGCGTCCGCAAGGGCGTCCAGATCGCCTTCCGAGTGCGCCATCGAGAGGAAGAACGCCTCGAACTGCGCAGGAGGAAGGAAATGGCCCTTGTCCAGCAAAAACCGGAACAACCGGCCAAAGGCGTCCTTGTCACATGCCATGACGTCCGCGTAGGTACGCACCGCGGAAAAATGGCAGAAAAGCGTTGCCATGGATCCCACCCGCTGGAACACCACGGGCTTTCCCCGGAGCCCTGGGGCCAACCGTTCCTCCAGGCGTCGTCCCTTGGCCTCCAAGGCCTGGTAGGAGGAATCGTCCAGGGCGCGCAACAAGGCCAACCCCGCCGCGCAGGCCAGCGGGTTCCCGGACAACGTTCCGGCCTGGTACACCGGCCCCAGGGGGCTCAGTTTCTCCATGAGATCGGCCCGTCCCCCAAAGGCCGCCAAGGGAAGCCCGCCTCCGATGATCTTCCCCAGCGTGACCAGATCGGGAAGGATGCCAAAACGCCCCGCAGCGCCGGAAGGCCCCAGGCGGAAGCCGGTCATGACCTCGTCGAACACCAGCAGAGCCCCCTCGCGGGTGCACAGTTCGCGCAAGCCCTCCAGGAATCCCGGCTCGGGAGGGATCACGCCCATGTTCCCCGGGACCGGCTCCACGAACAGGCAGGCCACATCTCCCTTGCGCGCATCGAAGGCAGCCCGGACGGAATCGAGGTCGTTGAACTCGGCGATCAGGGTGTCCGCGGCGGTGGAATCGGTGACCCCGGGACTGGAGGGATGCCCATGGGTGAGGGCTCCCGACCCCGCGGCCACCAGGAACGAATCGCCGTGCCCGTGGTAGCAGCCGCGGAATTTGATGAATGCGGCCCTTCCCGTGGCGCCGCGCGCCAAGCGCAGGGCGGACATGGTGGCTTCGGTTCCGGAGCTCACCAGCCGCACGCGCTCCATCCAGGGCATGCGTTCGCGGATGGCCTCGGACAGCTCCACCTCGGGCACCGAACAGGCTCCGTAGGAGGTGCCCCGCGCGAGCGCCCCCTGGATGGCTTCCACCACGCACGACGGATTGTGTCCGAGAATCATGGGGCCCCACGAGCCCACCCAGTCCACCAGATCGCGCCCGTCCACCGTGGTCAGCCGCGCTCCCTTGGCGGAGGCCACGTAGAAGGGATCGCATCCCACGTTCCCAAACGCCCGCACCGGCGAATGGACACCTCCCGGAATCACCGCCCGGGCGCGTTCGAACCAATCCCTGGAATCCATGTCAGTCACTCCCCGATCGCGGCGGGGCCGTCGCAGGCCGCCGCCAGTTCTTCCAAGGAAGGCCCCTGGGCCTCCCGCACGTCCTTCCAACCCCACCGCCGCAACGACTCCAAGGTCCTGATCCCCGAGGCCGCCGCGGGCTTGGAGGCAAGCGATAGCACCACGTCCGGCCGCAACCGCACCAGGGCGTCCACCGCCGAGGGTGCCAGGAACGCGCACGCATGCGCCTCGCGCAGGGCCTGGAGGTCCTCCTCCGGCACCTTGCTGACAATTTCCGTCTTGTACACGGCAAGGTGCCGGCATTCGATGCCCGCCGCGCGGCAGGCTTCCTCCAGGGTACCCGCCGTCTCGGAAGCGCCCACGAACAGGAGCTTCTGGATCCCCTCCGCACCGGCGAGGTCGGCGACCGCCCTGCCCCCCACGCCGGTGGCGGGCACGAAGGTGTTCCAACCCACCAGGAACGATGCGGTCCGCTCGCCGGCGGTGAGCACGGGGAACCCGCGCAGGATGGCTTCGGGCCGGTCGTCCAACCAGACCGCCGCGCGCGGGCTGGTCACGGCCAGCGCCTGCACGCCCTCCAGGGCGCGCTCCAGGACTTCGGAGGACACCTCCACGGGGTCCTGGCGGCAGAGCACCACCTGCCGCACGTCCCATCCCTCCACATCGCGGCGATGGTCGGGTTCGGCGCTGCGCACCACGGCAAGGATCTTCTCAGGCAAGGGGGATTCCCTCCCGTGCCGCCGCTGCGCGCAGGCGTTCCGCCACGATCCGCGCTCCTTCCGATGATTGTGCCACGGAGCCCTCCCAGCGGTCGCGCACCACGCGGCCATCGTGGTGGTCGCCCACCAGACCACGCAGAATCAGCGTCGGGCCATCCACGGTGGCCAACGCGGCCAAGGCGAGCTTGCAGCCGCCGCCCAGGGCGCGCATCAGTTCGCGTTCCGCGCGGGCGCAGGGCCCCACCGCGGGATCGCAGGCTTCGGACAGGATCCGACTCACATCGTGGCGGTCGGAACGGCACTCCAGGGCCAGGATCCCCTGGCCGAAGGCGGGCAGGCACACGTCCGGATCCAGTCGGTGGGAGATCCGTCCCGCCCAGCCCAGTCGTTTCAGGCCCGCGCAGGCCAGCACGATCGCGTCGAATTGCCCTTCGTCCAGCTTCCGCATGCGGGTGTCCAGATTGCCCCGCAGGTCGGAGAAGCGAAGGTCGGGGCGGGCGTGGCGCAACTGCGCGATCCGCCGTGGAGAACCCGTGCCCACATGGGCGCCTTGGGGAAGTCCTTCCAGCGATCCATGCGGACCGATCAACGCGTCGCGGGCATCCTCGCGGGCCAGGTAGTGGAGTTCGCAGCCGGGCGCCGTCTCGAAGGGAACATCCTTGAGGGAATGGATGGCCAGATCCACCTCGCCGGCCAACAGAGCCGCTTCCAGTTCCTTGACGAACAATCCCGTGCCCGGCAGGGTCGCCAAGGGGGTGTGCTGGTCCTTGTCGCCCCTGGTTTCGATGCGCACCCGTTCCAGGGAAAGTCCAGGGCATCGTTCCATCAGGCGGTCGGCGGCCCAACCAGCCTGCGTCCAGGCCAGAAGCGACCCTCGGGTTCCGGCCCGCAGTCGCGGAAGGGAGGTCATGGATGGTCTCCTTGCAGGAAGAGGTCCCTGAGGGCGGCGGCGATTTCCAGGTCGCGTCCTTCGGATGCGGCCCGGCGCGCGCCCACCGTGGGACCGTGGAGGAACTTGTTGGCCAGCGCCTGGGCGAAGTCCTGGAGCACGGACCGGAGCTCCTCCTCCGATGCGGCCTGCCGCACCCGGCGCTGGAACCGATCCACTTCCGCTTGCGCCACCGCGTGGATGTTCCCGCGCACCTGGGCCAGGACGGGCACCACGGCAAGCGACCGCCACCAGACGCGGAAGCGCTCCACCTCGCTGGCCAGGAGGGATTCCGCCAGCTGGGCTTCCCCGTCGCGTGACAGACGATTCTTGTCCACCACCTGTTCCAGGTCGTCGATCCCGTAGAGGAACACCCCGGCGCAGCGGGCCACCTCGGGATCGATGTCGCGGGGAGCGGCGATGTCCAGCAGGAACAACGGACGACGCCGTCCCTTCATGGCCTGGGCCACCAGTGCGTGGCCGATGACGAATCCCGGCGATCCGGTGGCCGCCACCACCACGTCGCATTCGGCCAGCACCTTGTCCAGCGCTTCCAGGCCCTCCACGCGTCCGGGATGGAGGGTGGTGAACCGGCGCAGGTTCTCGGTGGTGCGGTTGGCGTACACGAACTTCCTGGCACCGGCGCGCACGAATCCGGACAACGCGAGTTCGGCCATCTCGCCCGCGCCCACGATCCCCACCGCGAGACGTTCGATGTCGCCGGAGATCTTGCGGGCCAGGTCCACCGCCGCACCCGCCACGGACAACGCGCCTTCTCCCAGGCGGGTCTGCGAGCGCACGCGCTTGGAGGCGGTGAGCGCCCCCTGCACGAGCTTGCCCAGGAAGAACCCGCACTGCCCCAGGTCGCGCGAGCGTTCCCAGGCCGATCGCACCTGGCTCGGGATCTGGGTTTCGCCCAGGACCAGGGAATCCACCGAGGCCGCGACGCGGTAGATGTGCTCGACAGCCGCTTCATGGTGGTGCACGTAGGCCCTGTCGGTCCACTCGCGTTCCAGTCCGCAGACTTCGCTCCAGACGTCCAGGACCGTGGATGCGGTGCGTTCGGGATCCTCGGAGGCCGTCCAGACCTCCACCCGGTTGCAGGTGGACAGCACCACCATTTCGCGCACGCCCGTTTCCCGGAGACGCTCCACCAAGGCATCGGCGCGTTCGGGAGGCAGAAGGCATCGATCCCTCAACTCGGCGGGAGCGGTCTTCCAGGACACGCCGACGGCACCGGCGTGGAACACGGGGCGTTCAATAACCACCGGCGCCCACCCAGATCACGATGCTGGCCGGGAGGATTCCCAGGAAACCCATCCACGCCGCGGCGCGGATGGAGAAGTCCTCCCGACGCCGCAAGGCCTGGAGCACCAGGTTCCAGACCACCGTGAACAGGACCATGCTGAACTTGGGAAGGACCGTCTGCAGCTCCCGCCCCTGGGAGAGCATCCAGAACACGCCCATGGACCCGCCCACCACCAGGGTGGCGGTGCCCACGATGGATGCGGCCAGAAACAGGCGATCCAAGGCGGCCAGGTCCGGCAACCTCTGGGAGATGCGTCCGAACCGGCGCGCACGCAGTTCGCGGTACTGGAGGAGCCACGCCGCCGCCAAGAGCCCCGCCGCCACCAGCAAGGCCAGGCCCGCCACCCCGCAGGTCGCATGGGCGGCGAACAGGACCGACTGCACATGGACCGGCCAACGTGGCGGTTCGTGGTTGGCCGCGGACAGCAGGCTTCCCAACGAGGCCAGCGAGAAGAAGGCCGCGGCCAGCGCCGAGGACTTCGCCAAATGCTCCAGCAACAGGTAGCTCCCGGCCAGCACGAGGGTGGCCAGGGAAAGCGCCTCCCACATGGTTCCAAAAGGCAATCGCGACTGGATCCAGGCCAAGGCCAGCACCAGCGCGCCATGCACCAGCACCCCGGCCACCCGCCATGCCCGGTATTCGATGGCTTCGGCGGGAACGGACGAAAACCACCGCCGCGCATGCAACGCGGCCAATGCGGCATAGGTCGCGAAGGGGACCCAGCGCAGGATTTCCAGGATCAGGGAACGATCTCCCATACCAGGACCCCGATGAACTTCTGTTTTTCCTGCAGGTAGGCGGCGAGAGTCTGCTCGCGCACCGTGCCCGCCTGGGAAGCATGCCGGAACACAGGAATGGCCCCGGCCTTCTCGGAAAGGAACCCCACGTGCAGGACCGGATAGCCATCGATCTTCCCCACCAGCCCCACGGCACGCAGGCGGGTGGAATCGGAAGGCTTGGAAAAGCGTTCGATGGCCTTCTGGCGCATCAGGACGGGCAGCTTCACCATCGTGTCGGCCACCGCGAATCCGCGTTTGCCGTAGAACTCCTTGCGGGCCAGACGGCGCTCCAGGACGGTGTCGCCGGGAAGACGCAGGATCCGGTGATGGCCGGCGTTGCGGACCAGCCATTCGCTCTCGGTGAAGTGGTTGCGCCATCGCCAGGTCACTTCGCCGCCGCGGTAGCGGATGGAATCCATGTGGGCCAGGAGGTTCGCGGTGTCCGTCGCGGACGCCAAGGCCAGGGAGGTTTCCAGGTAGGTGACGCAGTCGAACACGTCCATCCGCAGACGTGGTTTTGGCTCGCCCTTCAGGGAATCACCCTCGCCCAGAGGCCCCAGCAGATACGGACGCCCCAGAAGCGCCTTGCTCGCGGCTTCCGTGCGTTGGGCCAGAGTTCCGGATGGCAAGGTCCGGAAGATCCGATCGGCCACCACGAGGGTGGAATCGGCGGAGGTGGCACCACCCACGGCCACGACCAGAGAAGCAGACAACCCCAGAAACGCCAAGGACTTGGAGACCATGGGTGGAAAGGTCCAAAAGTCGCGAGGCTTTCCCAAGGCTCGGATGTCTTGCTATCTTGTGGACCGAAGCGACGCCCAACCTGCCATTTTGGCCCTGGACGTCTTTTTACCGGCCACGGAAGTGGCCAGTCTCCATTGCCGGAGGGATGCTCTTCCGGCAGCTTGGAAGGAGTTGACCCATGCCCAGAACCGAGATCGACCTTTCTCTTTGGCAGGACTTTCGTGGCAAGGACGAAGGCGTCCTGATCCACATCAATACCAGCAGAGAATCCGTCATGCCCGTCCGGGACGCACTGGACGAGTTCAAGAAGGGCCAACAGACCGAGCCCAACTACGAAACCGGGACCTTCGGCCTGGTGGGGCCCTCCCAGGTGCAGTTGCGCAACTCGCTGGTGAAGAACAAGAAGCGCTACATCCTCTTCGGCACCTTCTACGAAGGATTGTCGGAAGCCTACAAGGGCAAGTTCCTTCTGGTCGGCTACATGCGCATCGACAAGATCCGCGACGTGAAGAAGCTGCACCTGCGCAAATGGGCGCTGCGCGCCGGGACCGCCGACGAGCTTCTGAGCCGCTACTTCGAGATGGACAACTGCTGGGCGCTCTACTCCACCGAGATGCGCTTCTTCTCCCCCGAGGACTCCATCGAGGTGACCCCGGAACTGGCCAAGAAGTGGGGCGCCAAGGGCAAGCTCAACAAGCAGGCCCGATTGAACCTCACCGCCGAGCAGACCCATGCCGTGCTGGAGCAGCTGCGGGTCAAGCCCGACATGACCGAGGAATACATCGCCACCGTCAAGGAATTCCAGGA
>DAOPYN010000047.1:0-31118 GCA_035352895.1 Fibrobacteria bacterium
CCGGACGGCAGTTCGGTCTCCAGCGCCTGGAAGCTTCCATCTTGTCCAGCTGGATGGACGGCCCCGCCACCGCCATCCACAACGCCCTGGCCCAGCGCGAAGGCCACGCCATGGGGCGCGCCCCCAACGACGACATCACCGTACTGGCCCTGCAGCGGCTGTGACACCCCTGCACGACCCCTCCCACCCAGAACCCAGGAGAACGAACATGAAGATCACCGTCGCCGGAGGCGCAGGATACATCGGAAGCCACGTGGCCCGGCGACTCGTGGAGGCCGGCCACGAGGTTGTGGTGTTCGACAACCTCTCCACGGGCAACCGCTCCTCGGTGCCCCCCGGGGCGACCTTCGTGCACGGCGACGTCTCCGATCCCCTCGCCACCCGCAAGGTGCTCGCCGGAAGCGACGCCCTGGTCTACCTGGCGGCGTGGAAGGCCGCGGGCGAGAGCATGACGGATCCCGTCAAGTATTCCCGCAACAACCTGCAGGCCACCCTGTCCTTCCTGGACGCAGCCCAGGAGGTCGGGGTCAAGTTCGTGGTGTTCAGTTCCTCCGCGGCGGTGTTCGGCGAACCCAAGTACCTGCCCATCGACGAGGACCACCCCAAGGACCCGACCAACTACTACGGCTTCACCAAGCTGGAGATCGAGCGGGTGTTGGCCTGGTACGATCGCCTGCTGGGCATGCGTTCCGCCTGCCTGCGCTACTTCAACGCCGCCGGATACGATCCCCAGGGGCGGATCACGGGCCTGGAGCGCAACCCCGCCAACCTGATCCCGGTGGTCATGGAAGCCGCCTGCGGGGTGCGCGAGAAGGTCCAGGTCTTCGGCAACGACTACGATACCCACGACGGCACGGGCGTGCGCGACTACATCCACGTGACCGATCTCGCCGAGGCGCACCTGATGGCCCTGCAGTACCTGGAAACGCAGGGGAAATCCTTCGTGGTCAATCTGGGCACGGGCAAGGGACTCAGCGTCCTGGACGTGGTGAATTCCGCTTCCAAGCTGATCGGACGTCCCGTTCCCCACCAGATCGTCGGCCGTCGCGAAGGGGATCCAGCCGCCCTGTGGGCTTCCGGCGAGAAAGCCAAGGAGCTTCTCGGTTGGGTGCCGCGCCATTCGGACGTGGACACCATCGTTTCCACCACCTGGGCGGCCTACAAGGCCAACGGTCTGGTCAAGTAGGCATCGTGGCGGGAAGGAGGGCTGTACTAACTTTCCGTACCGATCTCGAGTGCGCGATCAGCCTGCCAGGAGCCCAAGCCCCCATGCGACGCCTTCCCGTCTACATCGTCCTCGATACCTCCGGCTCCATGAACGGCGAGCCCATCGAAGCCGTGCGCCAGGGAATGCAGGTCCTGGTGGACAATCTCCGGCAGGATCCCTACGCGCTGGAGACGGCTTGGCTTTCCGTGATCACCTTCTCGGAGGAGGCCCGGCAGGACATCCCCCTCACCGAGCTGGTGCGGTTCCAGCCCCCGCCCTTGCGGGTGGGTGGGCGCACGGCGTTGGGGGCCGCGCTGGAGCTCCTGGTGGATCGCATGGAAGCGGAGATCCAGAAAGCCTCGGGAAGTCGGCGCGGCGACTGGAAGCCCATGGTGTTCGTCATGAGCGACGGGGTTCCCACGGATTCGCTGGATCGCGGGCTCGAGCGGCTGAAGGCCGCCAACCCCGGGGTGGTGGTCTGCTGCGCAGCCGGTCCCCAGGCGAGCACCGAGGCTCTCGAGCGGATTTCCCAGAACGTGGTGAAGCTGGATGCGGCGGATTTCCCCTACATCAAGGCCTTCTTCAAGTGGGTGAGCTCGTCCATCGCCAGCACCAGTCGGAAGGTGGACGGGCGGACCAAGGAGATCGCCGGATTGATGGACCTGCCGCCCCCGCCTTCGAACTGGGGAGGAACCCCTTGAGCGCCACGCCATCGCGGACCTTTCTTCCAACCGAACAACCAACAATCCCGAAGAGGACATCATGAGCGGTCGCCGACTTCCGGTATATCTACTCCTGGACACATCCGGCTCCATGAACGGCGAACCGATCGAATCGGTCCGCGTGGGCCTGGAATCCCTCCTTGCCAGTCTCCGACAGAATCCGTACGCATTGGAGAGCGTCCACCTGTGCATCGTGACCTTCGACATGGACGTGAAGGTGGTGATGCCCCTCACGCACCTGGCCGAGGTCCGTCTTCCGCACATCGCCTGTCCCGCCTCCGGAGCCACCATGATCGGGGCCGGTCTGGAAAAGATCCTGGAGCTGGTGGCCGCCGACAAGCGTCCCGCCGCACCCGACGCCAAGGGCGACTGGAGGCCGCTCCTGTTCGTGATGACCGACGGCAAGCCAAGCGACACCGCCGCCTGGCAGGAAGCCGCTCCGCGCATCCGCGCCGCCGGATTCGCTTCGGTGATCGCCTGCGCCGCCGGCATCAAGGCCGATCCCCACACGCTGCGGTTGCTCACCGACACAGTGGTTTCGCTGGACACCATGGACAGTTCCACCTTCGCGAGCTTCTTCACCTGGGTATCGGCGGCTGTCACCAACGGCAGCACCAGCGCCGGAAGTTCCGCGCCCGCCCTGCCCCCGCCCCCTCCGGAAATCAATCTGGTCCTCTAGGTCCGAGGAGACCCCGCCCATGCGCAGACTGCCCATCTTCCTACTGCTGGACGTTTCCGAATCGATGGTGGGGGAGAGCCTTCGCCAGATGCAGACCGGTCTGGACGGCCTGATCACCACCCTCCGGCAGGACCCCTACGCGTTGGAGACAGTGTACCTGGGAGTGATCGCCTTCGCCGGCCGCGCCCGCACCCTCAGTCCGCTGGTGGATCTCGCGAGCTTCAACGCTCCCAAGCTTCCCATCGGTTCGGGCACCAGCCTGGGAGCCGCGCTGGACCACACGATGGCCACCCTGGACAAGGAGGTGGTCGGAGGATCGGCGGGACAGAAGGGAGATTGGCGTCCCATCGTGTTCCTGGTCACCGACGGCCGCCCCACCGACAACGTGGAACCCGCCTTGGCCCGCTGGAAGGCCCACTACGAGAAGCGCGCGACCATGGTGGCCATCGGAGTGGGGACCAGCGTTCCCCAGGAGACGCTGGGCAGGTTGACGGAAAACGTCTTCCACTTGAAGGGCCGCACCGAGAAGGACTTCAAGACCTTCATTTCCTGGATCAGCCAGTCCATCTCCTCTCAGACCCGCAGCGTCGGTTTGGGCAAGGACGTGGTCGGTGCGCCGTTTCGGCCGATGGACGGGATCGTGCAGCTGGGCAAGGACACGGCGGCGAATTCCTACCCGCGCGCCGACGAGGATCTGGTGATCGTGCCGGGACGCTGCGGTCGCACCAAGCTGCCCTACCTGATCCGCTACGAGAAGCCCCAGACGGTGGACGACTTCATCCAGGGTGCCTGGTTCGGCGACTCCTGGAACCTAGTGGGGGCCTATCCGTTGGACATGGGCTACTTCGAGTGGTCCGAGCCCCCCCGGGGCGGGGCGCTCCAGGTGAACTCCAACAGGCTCCGCGGCACCCCTCCCTGTCCGCACTGCAAGGCGACGGACGCCTTCGTGGGCTGTGGTTGCGGACAGATCAGCTGCATGAACGAAGGCGACAGCCAAGTCACCTGCCCCACCTGCGGTTCCACCGGCGAAGTGCGCATGGTGGAAGGTGGATTCGACGTGGGACGGGCTCTGGGATGATGCTGATCCCGAGGGATCCTTCGGCCGTTCCACCGCCGCCGCCGGATCCCGTTTCCACCGACCACCTGCCGGTCCGGCTTCCCAATGCCCGCCAGGGCGCCGCCTACGAGCAGGAATTTTCCGTGCATCATGGCTCGGAGGCGGTCTTGTTCCGCTGGGAGGCGGAGCCCGCCGATTGCGGCCTGCTTCTGGACCCTCGGCGCATGGTCGTGTTCGGAACTCCCACCGCACCGGGGGAATGCCAGGTCGTGGCATTCTTCCGCGATCCGCGGACCGGCGAGGAAACCAGACGTGTCGGGCAGGTCTACGTCAACGCCGATCCCCGGTCGTTGTGGAAGGACACGCCCTCGTCCCCGGAAACCCCCTTCTGGAAGCCGGACTTGGTTTCCGAGCGGCTGGACGGTCCCCATGCCACCCTGATCGCGGCCAGGCGCAGGGGACGATCCCACGCCCACGTGGGATCGTGCTGCGACGACGACTTCCACCTGGCGAGCGCGGGCGACTGGTCCATCGCGGTGGTCGCCGACGGCGCGGGCAGCGCCAAGGCGTCGCGATTGGGATCGCGTCTGGCGGTGGAGGCCGCGGGCGCCTTCCTGGTCCGGGTCCTTTCAGGCCAGATCGGCCAGGAATTGTCCGAGAGGGCAGCCACCCTGGCGGGATCCACCGGGGATGCCGCGGTTGCCCGCGGCGCGGTGATGGCCGGCCTGTGGACCACGGTTGGAGCTGCGGCCCACGAGGCCATGAAGGCCCTGGCCCAGGCCTGCCCGGCCAATGGACTGGAACTGCAGGATCTGTCCACCACTCTCCTGGTGTCCATCGCGCGGCCGGTGGGGAGGCGCTGGTTCGTCGGTGCCTACTGGGTCGGGGACGGCGCCTTGGCGGTCCTTTCCAGCGATCCCGGCGAGGTGGCCCTGCTGGGGGCGGCCGATTCCGGGGAATACTCCGGGCAGACGGTGTTCCTCGATCCTTCGCAGCTGGATACGGAGTCCTTGGGCAAGCGCCTCTGCTATGCCCTGGTGGATCACCTGGAGGCGGTCTTCCTCCTCACCGATGGCGTGTCCGATCCCCGCTTCGAGACCCAGGAACGGATGGAAGACCCCGGGGAGTGGGCCGCCCTTTGGCGGGAATTGACGGATCTTCTGGGCGACCCGGGAACCTCCCTGGACGCGCATGAGCGTCTGTTGGGTTGGTTGGATTTCTGGTCGCCGGGAAACCACGACGACCGGACCATCGCGATGGTGGTCCCGGAAAGGAAGGAGGGATAGATGTCCCAGATCGTACGGATCAAGGCGTTGGATGGCACCTTGGTGGAATTCGAGGACGAGGTTCGCGCCAGCGGTGGCATGAAGGACGTCTATTTCGCGCCCGACCGACGCACGGTGGTGGCGTTCTTCCGCGACAAGGCCGACCAAGCCACCCGCGAGCGCCTGGAGATGATCACCGGTCCCTACCGCGAGAAGATCTTCTCCCAGGAGGGCGGGGAATACCTGAGGAACCTCTTCCGCTGGCCCACCTCCATGGTGGAATGGAACGGCAAGCTCGGGATGGTCATTCCGTTCTACGACTCCCATTACTTCTTCGAGCACGGCTCCAAGAATTCCGACATGCTGGGGATCAAAGGCAAGGAGAAGGACGGAAAATGGTTCGCCTCCGCCTCCAACCGCGCGCGCTTCCTGGACAGCCGCGAGCTGGGCGATTGGCGCACCCATCTGCAGGTCTGCCTGATGGTGGCCCGCGCGGTGCGGCGCATGCACGCGGCGGGATTGGCCCATTCGGACCTCTCCTACAAGAACGTCCTGATCGATCCCACATCGGGACGGGCCTGCCTGATCGACATCGACGGTCTGGTGGTTCCCGGAAAGTTCCCCCCCGAGGTGGTGGGAACGCCCGACTTCATCGCTCCGGAAGTGGTGGCCACCGCCATGCTCGATCGCGCCGATCCGGCCCGCAAGCTCCCTTCGCGAAGCACCGACCAGCACGCGTTGGCGGTCCTCGTCTACATGTACCTGTTCTACCGCCATCCCCTGCGCGGCGACAAGATCCACGACCCGGATCCGGTGCGCGACGAGGAGCTCTCCATGGGCTCCAATGCCCTGTGGGTGGAAAACCCCACCGACACGTCCAACCGCATCGATCCCGCCAAGGCCCGCACCGTCGAGCTTCCCTGGAAGGACACGAACCGGATCCCGTACACCATTTCCGGCCCCTATCTGTCCGCGCTGTTCTCGAGGGCCTTCGTGCAGGGGCTTTCCGATCCCACCGCCCGTCCCACCGCAGACGAGTGGGAGAACGCCCTGGTGCGCACCATGGATCTGCTGCAACCCTGCCGCAATCCCTCGTGCGAGCAGAAGTGGTTCGTCTTCGACAACACCGTGGAACCCAGGTGTCCCTTCTGCGGCACGCCCTTCCACGGCAAGCTCCCCGTGCTGAACCTGTACTCCGCCTCGGTGGAAGGCAGTTTCCGTCCCGACGACCAGCGTGTGATGGTCTATTCCGGCCAATCCCTGTTTCCCTGGCACGCCAACCGCAACCTGGTGCCCAACGAGAAGCTCCGTCCGGAGTTCAAGAAGCGGGTGGGGTATTTCGTGTTCCACGAGGACGTGTGGTACCTGGTCAACGAGGGATTGCCCGACATGATGGACGCCAAGAACAAGACTCCGGTTCCCGTGGGCGGCCGCGTGGAACTGGTGGATGGCGGCCAGATCCTGCTTTCCCGCGAGAACGGCGGTCGATTGGTGGTCGTGCAGCTGGTGCAGGCCTAGCGGGTTCGGGCGCCAGCAACTAGTATATCGCAAAGCGTCCGGCCTCCCTCCATTTGGAGGACGGATTTCCCCACAACTCTCCAATCGAAGGAATCCTCACATGGCGATCAGCTTGACCAAAGGCCAGAACACGAGTCTCACCAAGGACCGTCCCGGGCTCAAGAGCGTGCGCGTGGGGCTGGGATGGGAAGTCCGTTCCACCGCCGGCGACGCCTTCGACCTGGATGCCAGCGCGTTCCTCCTGGCCCAGAGCGGCAAGGTCCGCGGCGAACAGGACTTCATCTTCTACAACCAGCCCGCCAGCACCTGCGGATCGGTCCAGTACATGGGCGACAACCGCACCGGCGACGGCGACGGCGACGACGAGGTGATCGAGGTCCACTTCGACAAGGTCCCTTCCGACGTGGTCCGGATCGTGGTCGCGGTGACCATCCACGAGGCGGCGCAGCGCCGCCAGAACTTCGGGCAGGTCCGCAACGCCTTCATCCGCGTGCTGGACATCGCGGGTGGACAGGAACTGGTCCGCTTCGACCTTTCCGAGGACTACTCCACCGAGACCTCGATGCTCTTCGGCGAGCTCTACTTCCACAACGGCCAGGAATGGAAGTTCCGCGCCCTGGGCCAGGGGTATCCGGGAGGCCTGGAGCAGGTCGCCCTCAGCTTCGGCATCGCCCTGTCCTGACCGGACGCCGGGTTCATTGACGGAATCCGTCGCATCTGGGCGGCGGAGCCTTTTCAAGCAACGCACCACCAACAAGGAGAATCGGACATGGCGCTCAGCCTCTCGAAGGGACAGAAGATCTCTCTCAACAAGGAAGGCAAACCCGGCCTGAACAAGGTCGTGATGGGCCTGGGTTGGGACGTGGTCCAGAAGAAGGGCTTTCTTGGATTCGGCGGCGGCTCGGAGGAGATCGACCTCGACGCTTCCTGCATCATGTTCAACGGCAACGGCCAGCCCATCGACGTGGTGTTCTTCCGCCACCTCCAGTCCAACGACGGATCCATCGTGCACACCGGCGACAACCGCACCGGTGCCGGCGACGGCGACGACGAGCAGATCATCGTCGACCTCGCCCGCGTCCACCCCGAGGTGAAGTCCCTGGTGTTCACGGTCAACAGCTTCACCGGCCAGACCTTCGAGAAGGTCCAGAACGCCAAGTGCCGCCTGCTGGACGCCCGCGACGGAAGCGAGATCGCCACCTTCAATCTGTCGGCGCTGGGCAACTACACCGCGCAGATCATGGCCAAGCTCTACCGCCACAACGACGAGTGGAAGATGCACGCGATCGGCGAGATGGCCCAGGGAGCCACCTTCGACCAACTGATTCCGCAGGTCGTTCCGCACCTGTGATCGGGTGATTGTACGCAGGGGTCGGGCGTTATAGGGATCGGGCATGCCCGATCCCTACAACGCCCGACCCAGCCTATCCCAGACGCGCCTTCAGCGCATCCTGGACGGCAGCGTAGGTGGGCTTCACGCGGACCACCTGGTTGGCCAAGTGGGATTGGACTCCCTCCAGCTTCCCTTCGTGGTATCCGGTCTTGAACTCGCTGAACTTGAGTCCGTGCGCGGTGCTCACCACCACCACCCGGGCTCCCTTCTCGATGGTTCCCTTGGCGACCAGCTGCTCCAGCGCGCCCAGGGCCACGCCGGTGTGCGGGCAATGGTAGAAGCCCTCCAGGTCGCCGTGCGCGGCGGCATCGGACAAGGCGTCCTCGGTGACGGATTCCGCAACCCCGTCGTAGCGCTTCAGTGCCTCCACGGCCTTGGGGAAGCTCACGGGATTGCCGATGCGGATGGCGCTGGCCAGGGTGGGACGGGCGGTCTGGGGCTCCAGCGGAGCCAGTCCCTTCTGGAAGGACTTCACCAGGGGGTCGGCGGCGGCGGCCTGGGCCACGGCGATGCGGGGGCGCTTGCCGGAAAGCAGCCCCAGGTCGTAGAGCATGTCCAGGCCCTTGGCCAGGGCCGAAACGTTCCCCAGGTTGCCACCGGGGATCACGAACCAGTCCGGAGCCGTCCAGCGCAGCTGCTGGACGGTTTCGATGGCCACCGTCTTCTGTCCTTCCACCCGCAGGCTGTTCTTGGAGTTGGCCAGGTAGATGGATTTGTCCTGCGTGAGTTCCTGGACCACCTTCATGCAGCCGTCGAAGTCGGTGTCCAGGGCCAGCACGTGGGCGCCGTTGGCCACCGGCTGGATCAACTGGGCCAGGCTCACCTTGTCGGCGGGCAGGAACACGATGGCGGGGATTCCCGCGGCCGCGGCGTAGGCGGCCAGGGCCGCCGAGGTGTCGCCGGTGCTGGCGCAGGCGACCGCGCGGATGGGCGCTCCCGTGCGGCGCAGATGGTTCACCCAGCTCACCAGCACGGTCATGCCCAGATCCTTGAAGGAGCCCGTGTGGGTGGTCCCGCAGAGCTTCAGGCGAAGATCGCCAAGGCCCAGGCGCGCGGCCGTGCGCGGCGAGGGAAGCAGGGGATTCCAGCCTTCGGCCAGGCTCACGATGTGTTCGTCCGGGATCTGGGGAAGCACCCATTCCTTCTTGCCCCACACGCCGGACCGGTCGGGCAGATCCATGGAACCGGCGCGGCCGCCGAACAACTGCTTCCAGTCGCCGGGAGTGCGTTCGGCCAAGGGGGCCAGGTCGTGGTGGACCTCCAGGAGGCTTCCCTCGTGGTCGTAGACGATCTCCTCGAGGTCGTGGAAGATGGAGTGGTCGTCGATGGAACGGAACTTGGCTCGGAGCATGGTCATGGTGCCAACAAAAATAGGACTCGTCGGGAGTCCTCAACGAGATGGGCCTCTGGTGGACCCCAGGTGCAGAAGGTATCCTATGGTCATGTTCCCATCCCGCTTCCCGTCCGTCCTGATCCTTCCCGTCCTGTTGACCTCCATGCACGTCCAGGGGCGTGCTTTCCATTTCGATTCCCGTGATGGAACCGAGCCCGCCAATGGACTCACGCCGGCCACCGCGCGCCGGACGCTCGCGACCATCCGCAACGTGGTTCTGAATCCCGGCGACAGTCTGCTCATGCGGCGCGGATCGGTCTGGACCGGAGACTCCCTGTTGCTTCAGGGCTACGGCTCCGCGAGCGTTCCCTGGGTGGTGGGCGCCTACGGAGACCCCGCCGACCCGCCACCGTCCCTGTCCAATTCCGGAAGGGTGGTGACCGTGAAGAAGGCTGGCCACCTGGTGGTGCAGGACCTGGAGCTTTCCGGGGCACACGGTGGTTGCATAGAGCTTGCCGATTCCACCGTCTCGCAGGCGGTGTTCCAGCGGTTGGACCTGCACCATTGCGGAGGTGGGATCTACGTGACGGGGACCGACATCGCCGTACTGGACAGCCGCATCCACGACGGGAAGATGGTGGTGAACACGCCGGCCAAGGACGACGACTACGGGGCGACCGGGGTGGGGCTCTCCCAGGTTTCCGGATGCCGCGTCCAGGGAAACCTCTTCTGGAACCTGATCGCGCCTTCCATCGACTACGGCTTCGATGGAGGTGCGGTGGAAACCTGGAAGACCGTCCGGCATTGCGACGTGTCCCGGAACCTCGCCATCGGCTGCGACGGGTTCGTGGAGTTCGGAGGCCAGAAGGGGGATTCGGTGGTGGATTTCGCGCTCCACCACAACGTGTCCTTCGGCTCCAAGCTTCTCGCCTGCCTCCATCTGGCCGACACCAACTCGCTGTTCGGGATCGGGTACGATTCGGTCCGCTTCGACCACAACCTGGTGGTCGACCGTTTCCAGACCCGGTGGGGATTCCACGTGGCGGCCGACGGGGGAGCACCGGAGCGGCTGGATCGGATCAAGTTCCGGCAGAACATCTGGGTCACCGACTCGGCCAACCTGATCTGGTACCAGGGAGGCAGATCCAAGGACCCCACCTGGGTCCACCAGTCCAACCTGGTCTGGAATCGGGAGCACGACCCCTTCAAGGGCGACCGCATCGCGGGCCCCGGCGAGGTCTACGCCGATCCGCAGTTCACGGGGCCATGGAGGAACGGAACGGTCGACGACACCGTGCTGTCCCACTACGGCCTGGCCTCGGGCAGTCCGGCGCGGGGCACGGGCGTCGACCTCGGTTACGCGGTGGATTTCTTCGGGAAGCCCTACGTCAGGGGAGCCGCCACCGACTGGGGCCCCTTCGCTCCGGGGGCCTTCGGCGCACGCCTGGTCGGAGAGCGGAAGACGGACGGGTTGCGGGCCCGTCTTGAGGGCAGGACGGTGGTGGTCACCGGGAATCCCTCCGCTGCACCGGTGGCATGGCGTCTGGCGCTGGTGGATCCTGCCGGACGGAAAGTGTCATCCACCTCCTCCGTCTGCTCGGTGGGAGGCGCCGCGGAGATCCGCATGGAAGGCATGGCTTCAGGGGGACTGGTGGTGGTCCATGCCCAGGCGGATCTGCCCGATGGTTCGCGGGAATCCCTGGTGGCGACGCTGGCCGTTCCCTGAGTCGACGGCGCACGGCGCCGTCCTGGGCTTCAGGGACGGATGCCGTAGAGGATGCGTGCCAGGACCAGCGCGTGGTCGGAGGGGAACAGCCAACCGGAATCGGTGAGGCTCGCATGGGTTCCCTGGAGCCAGGCCGTATCCACGACGCACCCTCCCTGGTGCATCACGCGGTCGATCCTCTGGTAGAAGTTCTTCACGGAATCCCGCAGGCTTCCGCCTCCGTAGGTGAATCCCTTCCCGAAGCGGACCTCGGACCAGGTATCCATCCAGCCCGAGCTTTCCAGCATCTGCGGGGACAACTGGCCGGGCTCGTTGTTGATGTCCCCCACGAACAGGCGTCCCGACGGGTGGAACATCCCGCTCTTGGTGGCCCTGAGGGAATCCGAAAGGGAGAGGAATTCGCCCGTCTGGGCCGTGATCTGGCCCTGGAGGATCTCCAGGTGGGTATTCCAGACTTCCATCTGGAACCCGCTCCGGTCACGAAGCAGGGCCCATTGCACCGAGCGTTGGGTGGTCGTGCGCACGCCCCCGGGAAGGGTGACGGGGATCACGTTGCGGAAGTCCTGGATCCCCTCCTCCAATACCAGGAATCGGTCGGATACCAGAAGCGCCTGACCTTCGCTGAAATGCATCACCAAGGTGTCGCGTCGCACGGGAAGCCCGGACGGGTCCACCGAATCCGGCGGAGGCATCCGCATGGTCTGGGCGTTGAGTGGACGCAAGTAGGCGTTGTACTTGACGCCGAGCGCGGACAGGTCGGCCTGGAGGGTGTCCAGGAAGTCGGCGACCAGGGTGTCTCCCTTGGCCAGATGCAGCACTTCCTGGAGACCGACCACGTCGGCTCCGCTGCGTGCGATCTCGGAGGCCACCAGGCGGATCCGTTCGCGCGGCAGGTTGCGCCGGGCGTCGGCGAAGATCTTCTCGGCGCGGTGGTAGATCGCCGCCGTGCTGTCCGGATCCAGGAAGAACAGGTCCTTCACGTCGAAGCCCACGGCGAGGTTCCAGCTTCCCGCCACCAGGGTGTCCATCCTGGAACCCTCCTTGCAGGATTCGCGGCCCAGGCGATCGACCTGCATGGGAGGGAGGATCTCGGATTCGGAGCCGCAACCCACCAGGATCGAGGCGATCGCAAGAACGGACAGGAAACGTCTCATGTGGGTCCCCATCGGAAGTTGAGAGCCAAGGCGGCGAACCACCCGCTGAAGTCGCCGTGGACCAGCTGGTGGCCGTATCGGGAGGCGTTGGCCATCGCGGCCTGGCGCGAGCCGATCCAGATCGCGCGCCGATCGGGAGCGCTTTCCGGCCAGCGGATCCAAAGTTGGTCGCCTTCGCCGGGAGCCTGGAAGGCGGCGTCGAAGACCTGCGACGATCCGGACGGTTCGCGGAGCGTGAAGCCTCCCGCCTCCGACAGGCGGATTCCGCCGCGAGCCTCCAGCGATGCGAACCGCAGGGGCGTCCATTCCAACGCGGCGAACACCTTGTGGACCGCGTTCACCTTGGGGTCGGGAACGATGTCGAAGGAGATCCGGTCCGGACGCGCGGCGCCGCCGCCATAGTATTGCGTGGAGAGTTCCATGCTCGCCGATCCACCCAGGACTCCCACTCCGTAGCCGAGCCCGCCGCGCAGCCATGTGGTCCACTGGGGCATCCAGGAAAGCTGCAGGGTCATCGGAAGGAAGAAGAATTCCTCCTTGGCCTGGATGCAGCCGGCGAGGTTCTCCACGGGCTTGGCGGCCAGGTCCGCGCAGGTGATCCGGTTCTCGCGGGTGTTGTCCGAAAGATCGAAGGGGACGTCCTCCTGGCGGAAGGTCTGGGTCCAGAATTCCATTTCCAGTCCCAACCGCCAGGGGCCTTTCCGGAAGGCCAGGCTCGCCTGGGTGGCCGGGTGCCCGTCGAATCCTGTCACCGTGTAGGGGTTCAGGCCGGCCGCTTCCCGGGTGAGGCTCTCCATGAGGACCAGCACCTCGTTGAGCTCGGAGGCCCGGTAGTGGGTGTAGCCTTCCGAGATGGACGCGGAGATCTCCCAGGGACCGGTCGGACGCCAGAGTTCGGGGGCGCAAGGCAGCGCCGCCAGAGCGATTCCCGCCAGGAATCCCGCGGTCACGGCTTGCGGACGAAGGTGAGCGGAATATCCTGCTTGCCCTGCGTGGGGATGTCCAGGGTCTGGACGATGCGGATGGAGGTGGACGCGGGATGGGGGTCCAGGATCATCGGCTCCGGGCAGCTGGAGGGTTTGTGGGCGTTGGCCACGAATGCGTTCTCCACCTGCGCGAAGGGCAGCGACATTCCCGAAAGCATGCCTCCGGTGGCCTTGGCGGTGTCGGCGGCCGTGCAGTTGGTGGAGGTGGCGATCAGGGTGTCGGGTCCCGAGAAGGCCCAAGTGCCTTCGCCACGGTAGAGGTCGCCTGCGATGGGATTTCCCAGCACCGCGGCGGTCATGGTGGACACGAAGCCACCGTCCGCCTGGAAGACCACCGTGCTGGTCATGCCCACCTGGAACATGCCCACCTGGAGGGTGGTGTCGGCCACCCATTCGCCGAGCAATCCATTGACGAGGACCGGCGCCTTGGATGTGTCTGGCTTCGCGAGGGTGTCCGCTTGCATGGTGGTCCCCGGTCCGGTGGGGGAGGAATCGTCGCTGCAGCCGGTCCAGAGCAAGGATCCCATCAGCAAGGTCAGAGTCGCGATCGCATTCTTCATTCCGAGATCCTTTGGAGGTACAGTCTCATGTGTCGCAGACACCAGCCGACGGGTTGAAACCTCCCGTCTTCCAGATTGGGGAAAGTACGCAATCCCAAGCGGGTCGTGGCGTTCCGAGGGGGGGGCTGGGCTCCCGATCTGATCGCATGCTGCGTGCAGGGTGGGGGGAGTTCCGTCCAACCCGCTCACGGCACGATGCCCTGCTGGGCGAAGAGTTCGTTCAGGCGCTTGGCGCTGGCGGGAATGCAGGTCCCCAGTTCCTGCGCCCAGGTCTGGACCCGGAATTCCTCCAGGGCGAAGGCCAGTTCCGACAAACCTTCCAGCCCGTCGGGATCGCCGAGCTGGCCTGGTTTCCGGGGGACGGGAGGGCGATCGCCGGCGCGTTTGGCCAGGGCCTGCACCAGTGGGGCGAGCTGGGCGGCGCGCTCCTGGTCGCGCTTGGGGTTTTCCTGGGCGCTCTTCAGGCGTCGGGCGGCGGTGTCCCACCACACGGGGATCCTTGCCAGCAGGCTCCAGTCCACCACCGCCGGGAACCCCGCCGGCCAGAGGCGGCTGCGGGTGAGCTCGGCGAACTTCGCCAGGTCCGGTCGATGGGCGGGAACGGCCCGGGCGGCTTCCTCGAATCGTCTTCTCGCCTGCACCAGGGTGGATACCAGGCCGCGGGCCTCGCCGCGTCCTTGACGTACGCGAAGCCGTGCCAGTTCCAGACCCTTCTGGAACTGCGCCCGGTCGCGCGGCACCACCACGCGTCCGGCTTCCAGCGCGTGTCGGCGCAGCGCGTCGCAAAGCCCCTGCACGAAGTTCCTGGGGTCGCACCAGGCGGCCAGGGGCAGGGACAGATCGGAGGGGATCTGCAGATCGCGGGGAAGCCAGGCCAGGAGGTGGTCCGAGCCGTCCACATTCCACTCCAGGAGTCGCTCCACCGCCTTGCGATGGGAAAGATCGGCTTCGGCCCGGGTGGGGAAGCGTCGAAGCTCCACGGACGTGTCGCGGACGGCAAGACCGGGGAACAAGGTCACGGGCATGCCGCCGGTGCGGATCTCCTCGCTGGGGGCCACCACCAGGTCCGCCGGCCAGTCGCGCAGGTTCCCGCGCAGCGGGGCGCCCAGGGCGGATTCGGCCGCCTGGCGGCGGATGCGTTCGGTGCGTTCGGCGAGCGCCGCGCGCAGGTCGGCGATGGACCTGCCGCGCCCGAGTTCCTTGCCCTTGGAATCGACCACCCTCACCAGGAAGCGCAGGTGCGGAGGAAGGTCCCCCTCCGGCGCGAAGGCCGATGCCGGAAGGGTGGTGCCGCGCGTGCGCAACCAGTTGGACAACGCCTCGCGCAGGGGCAGGCGACCGGCCTCGCCGGAGGTTTCGCGGCGGAACCTCCGGGCGGTCTCCGGAAGAGGCGACAATCTTTGTCTGTTCTCGCGCGAGAGTCCCCGCAGGAGGGCTTCCACCTTCTCGGCGAGGTGCCCCGGCACGATCCATTCCAGGGCGGCGTCCGGCAGGGCGTCCAGGCGGGTCTCGGGAACTTCCAGGGTGATCCCGTCGTCCTCGTCTTCCGGCGCGAAGCGGTAGGCGAGGGGAAGATCCAGGGCTCCGGCCTTCCAGCGGAGGGGGAAATCCCCTTCCGACGGGGCCAGGGAGGGGTCGGTCATCAGGTCGGATTCCGTCATCCGCAGTCCGGATTCCCCTTCGCGGCGCAGGTGTCCCTGCAAGTCGGAAAGTCCGGACACTCCCTCCGGAAGCCGCGCGGCGTACCACTCCACCTCGGCGTCCTCGCCCACCGCGAGGGCGCGCCGCCGCATGCGGTCCTCCAGCCCTTCGATCCTGCCGCGCAGTTGCTGGTTCCATTCCAGGAAGGCGAAGCGTCCGCGCAGCCGTCCTTCCACCAGGGCTTCGCGGCAGAAGGCCAGCGTTGCCGCGCGAGGATCGTGTTCGCGGGCGAGGCATCGCCGTCCCTGGGCGATGGGCAGTCCCCACAGGACCAGCTTGAGCGAGCACTGGGTGTTCTGCGAGGCCTCGTCCCAGTAGGCCGGTCCGTATTCGCGTTTCACCAGATCGCCCGCGATGGCCTCCACCCAGGATGGATCCACTTCCGCGGCGGTGCGCGCCCAGGTGCGCGTGGTCTCCACGATCTCGGCGGCCACGATCCAGGTGGCATCGGCCTTGGAGAGCACCGATCCAGGCCAGGGAAACACGGTGCGTCCCCGCGCGGCGCGGTAGGGGGTCAGGGGTCGGCGCTGGTCCTTTCCACGCGCTTCCCGCGCGGCGGCTTCCTCGTCCAGGCGGCAGAGGTTGGACAGGAACCCGGAAAGGATCGCCCGGTGGATCTGCCCGTAGTCGGCGGACGATTTCTGTTGGCGCGGATCCAGCTCGGGATCGGATTCCAGCATCTGGCCCACCTGCCGCACCGCCTCGCGCCAATCGCGCATGCGCATGTAGCTCAGGTAGTGGGCCTGGCAGAACTTGCGCAGGCGGTTTCCCGAGGCTTCGCCCCCCATGGCCTTCTCGCAGGCCTCCCAGAGGTTGATCATCCCCAGGAAGTCGCTCTGCCGGTCGTGGAACACCCGCTGGGCGGCGCGGGCGGCCTCCTCCTTGCCCTCCGGCGTTTCCCTGGGGTCGGGGATGGAAAGCCCCGCGGCCAGCACGATCGCTTCGCGCACGCACCGTTCCCGTGCGCCTTCCAGGAGGATCCGCGAGGTGCGCGGGTCGAGGGGAAGGCGTGCCATTTTCCGTCCAATGGGGGAGATCCGCCCTTCGTCGTCCACCGCTTCCAGTTCGCGGAGCAGCTGCCAGCCGTCGGCCAGCTGGCGGCGGTCGGGAGGGTCCAGGAACGGGAATTCCTCGGGATCGCCCAGGCCCAGGTCCAGGAGCCGGAGGATCACCTCGGAGAGATCGGCGCGCTGCACTTCCGGAGGAGTCTGGATCTCGCGCTTCTCGAAGTCCTCCCGCGAATACAACCGCAGGCACACGCCCGGGGCGATGCGACCGCAACGGCCGGCCCGCTGCCGTGCCGAGGCCTGGGAGATGGGCTCCACCTGCAGGCGCTTGGTGCGGGTGCGGGGAGCGTAGCGGGACAGGCGGGCCAGGCCCGTGTCCACCACCATGCGGATGCGCGGCACCGTCACCGAGGTTTCCGCCACGTTGGTGGTGAGGATGATCCTCCGCTTGGCCCCCGGATGGAACACCTTGTCCTGGTCGGAGGCCGACAGCCTTCCGAACAGGGGGACCACCTCGGTGTGCCGCGGCATGGATTTCTCCAGTTCGCGGGACGTGTCGCGGATTTCCTTCTCGCCGGGCAGGAAGCACAGGAGGTCGCCCTCGGAAAGGCCCATCATCTCGCGGCAGGCGTTGGCCACCCGCTCGGGGAGGGATTCGTCCTCGTCCTCCGGGGCCAGCTCGTCGCGGTAGAGGATGTCCACCGGCCAACTGCGGCCCTCCACGGAAACGATAGGCGCCGCGCGTCCCTGGCGGTCGGAAAAGGCCTTGGCGAACGCTTCCGTGTCGATGGTCGCCGAGGCGATCACGATGCGGAAGTCGGGACGTTGCTCGCGGATGCGACGCAGGACGCCGATCAGGAAGTCGACGTTCAGGCTGCGCTCGTGGGCCTCGTCCACCACCACCGCCTCGTAGCGGCGCAACAGGGGATCCGAAGCGAGCTCGGCAAGCAGGGTGCCGTCGGTGGCGAACACCACGCGCGTCTGGGCCGTGGTGCGGTTGTCGAAGCGGACCTTGTGCCCCACGAAGGGTGTGCCGTCGGCCTTGAGCTCCTCGGAAACCCTGCGCGCAAGACTCAGTGCGGCCACCCGCCGCGGCTGGGTGACCACGATGGGACGCCGCGTCCCGAATCCCGCGCGAAGCAGGAGCTTGGGCAGCTGGGTGGACTTGCCGGATCCGGTCTCGCCGCACAGGATCACAACGGGGTTTTCGCGGAGGATCTTCTCGATCTCCTCGGCGCGCGCGTGGATGGGAAGGGTCCCATCCAATGTCAGGTCAGGTTGGAAGTCCACGGAAGGGCGGGAAAGGTAGCGACTCGGAAGGTCTCAGCGCATCGCGTTCAGGTCCACGAACCCTTCGATCCCGGCCAACCGCCCCCGGGCGGCGTATTGCCAGAGGGTCCATCCACGGCCTTCCAGACGAGGCTCCGTCCAGATGGAACGGATCCAGAGCGGGTTGTCCGGGAAGGCGCCTTCCAGCCAATCTCCATGGAAGTCCGGCGTGGCGTAGATCATCACCGGCTTTCCCGTCGCCGCTTCCACCGTGTCCAGGAAGTCCTGGATCTCGCGGAGGGTCCGCTCCCGCGATCCCAGCGGAGGACAATTTCCGCCGTACTCCAGGTCCAGGGAGGCACCCATCTCCAGAGGGGTTCCCTGGATCGTGCGCAGGAAGTTCCGGGCCTGGGGGAGACCCTCGCGGCAGAGACGGTAGAAGTGGTAGGCCCCCATCTTGTGCCCGGTGGCCAACGCGCCTCGTGCATGTTCCGCGAACAGGCGATCCTGGTGGTCCACGCCTTCGGTGGCCTTGGCGATCACGAAGTCCAGGTGGTGCCCGGAAACCGTTTTCCAATCGATGTGTCCCTGGTGGTGGGAAATATCGATGCCGCGATGCGGAAACCGCGCGTTGGATGGATTGTTGACCTGGAGCCAGCCGTTGGCCACACCCCACGCCAGGCCACTGGCCGTGACCAGGGCAAGCCCCAGGGAGAGCAGGATCCATTTCCGTCTCCGGAACGACGCAAGCCGAATGGGGAACCTCATGGATTCCAAAGATAGGGTCGTGCGGGGCGTCCGACCTTCGGAATCCCGATTTGCGGGATCGGAAACTCCAGCGTAAAAGTGCGGGCTGGAGGCTCCAGGACAAGCCCGCGACACAGTAACTTGGAGTTGCGACGTCGATTCGATGGGAGGGAATGCGCGGACATGGCGAGGATGCTCGATCTGGTGGGGAACACGCCTCTCGTGGAGCTTGCGAACCTGGGGGCTCCCCGAGGTGTGAAGCTGCTGGCCAAGCTGGAAGGTCGCAATCCGGCCTCTTCCGTGAAGGATCGCGCCGCCAAGTCCATGATCGAGGGAGCCGAACGTCGTGGATGGCTCGTTCCCGGGACCCGGATCGTGGAGCCCACCAGCGGCAACACCGGGATCGCCCTGGCCATGATCGCGAGCCTCAAGAGCTACGAAATCGAGCTGGTGATGCCGGAGAACTCCACCGCCGAGCGCGTGGCCACCATGGAAGCTTTTGGCGCCAAGGTCACGCTCACTCCGGAAGCCCTGGGAATGGAAGGGGCCATCGACCACGCTCGCGCCGAGGTGGCCAAGGGTGGGGTGGTCATGCTGGACCAGTTTTCCAACCCCGACAACTGGCAGGCCCACTACCGCACCACGGGACCCGAGATCTGGCGCGACACCCGGGGCGAAGTCACGCATTTCGTCGCGGCCATGGGCACCACCGGGACCATCATGGGCGTCTCCCGCCATCTGAAGGAGCAAAACGCTGCGGTGCGGATCGTGGGTGTGCAACCCGCCGAGGGTGCCAGGATCCCCGGGATCCGCCGTTGGCCTCCGGCCTACCTGCCCAGGATCTACGAGCCTTCCAGGGTGGACGAGGTCATGGATGTCGGGCAGGAGGAGGCCGAGGAAACCGCGCGCCTGCTGGCCCGTCGCGAGGGGCTCTTCACCGGGGTCTCCTCCGGAGGAGCCTGCGCCGCAGCATTGAGACTCGCCTCCACCCTGGAATCAGGAACCATCGTGTTCATCGTCTGCGACCAGGGCGACCGGTATCTGTCTTCCGATCTGTTCACGAACCCACCCGAAGGAGCCCATTGATGGCCGCCACCATGAAGATCCGCCTGGAGCGGACGGAAAATGTCCAATTCGTCGCGACCAATGCCGCCGGCGCCAAGCTCGTGATCGACGGACCCGCCGACATGGGCGGCAAGGACGCTGGCCTGCGCCCCATGGAGACCCTCCTGTCCGCCTTGGCCGGTTGCAGCTCCATCGACGTGATCCACATCATGTCCAAGCAACGGCAGGACCTCCGGAGTTTGGCCGTGGAAGTGGAAGGCGAGCGCGCCGACGCGGTGCCCGCCGTGTTTACGAAGATCCACCTCAAGTTCATCGGCGGTGGACCGATCGATCTGGCCAAGTTCCAGAAGGCCGTGGACCTCTCCATGGAGAAGTACTGCTCGGTGTCGCACATGTTGCAACCGAAGGCGCAGATCGTGGCGGAGGCGGTGCTGGCGGCGGTCTGAGCGCACCGAGTGCGGCACGACCGACTCCTTGGTCGTGCCGTGTCGCTTACTTCAGCCTTCGGCGAAGGAATATCCTGGCAGGAGATTCCACCCGGAGATACAACGCGATGCTGCAAGCAATCAATACCGGCGGGTAGGACCAGAATGGCAATTGGGTGCCGAGCACTTTGGCGGATGCGGCGAAGTACAGGAATCCGAGAGGTTGATGGATCAGGTAAATCGCAAACGAGGACTGTCCAAGCAATACCCCGGTGCGAACCCAGAAGCCCGAGGTTCGACAAGGAAAAGCCAAGGAGAGGATCAGGCTCGCGCAGCCGAGATGGATCAGAAGTGCTTTGAAGACGATGATTTCCGATGGCAACACACAGCCAAGGAAGATGAGTCCGGAGGCCAGGAGGATGGTTGCGGGCGGTAGCCTGAATCCGCGTATCCAAAGCAAACCGATGCCGATTCCGGTGAGGAAATCCGGCATGCGCACCAGAGGGGTGAACATCCAGAATATCCTTGTGTTGGGGAGAGCTGCGCTCTTGAATTGGGTCCAACGGACGATTTCAAGGAACAAGCATACAAGGAGGATCCCCAGGATTCCCTTGACAGATATTGCTTTCAATTTGCGGAGGATGCTTGGGAAGAGACCGTAGAAAAAAGACTCGGTCGATAGCGACCAGGAGACTTCGTTCCAGAAAGGAGCGAAGTCGGGGATCCACGACTGCATGAGCAGCAGGACGAACAATGATTTGACTCCGATCATCGCCCATCCCGTCAGGCCTTCGTGTTGCGCCAATTCCGCGGGGATCTGGAAAAGCCAAAGACCCGGAATGGCAAGGAGGAGTGCGGTGATGTACATCGGGTAGATCCGAGCGAATCGTGCCGCGAAAAAGCTTCGGGAAGAAAATCGCTCTTGTTTGGCGTAGACATGCGTGAGAATGAACCCGGAAAGCACGAAAAAAATCTTCACACCGCAGTCGCCCCGTTGGATGACTCGGCGAAGGAATTCGAACTCGGGCAGTTGAATCCATTTCCAGCTCTCGAACTGGTGTGTGAAAACAACCCAGAAGGAGATGAAAAACCTCAAAATGGTCAGGGGTTGCAGATCCTCGCCGGAAATCCGATTGGGAGTTCCGCCATTTGACTCCATCGATCTACCGCCAAACATTTCTTTGTCCGAATGGATGCAAGGAACCAAATCCGTGGAATAACCGGCATGATCGCTGGTTCTCAAGCCAGCCGGAGGAAATTAGTGGTGGCCCCGGGCGTTTGCAAGGGCCGAGAATCTCCGTCACCGGCCGTTGGATCCGCGCGAACGCGTTGCCACGCGTTTGGGCCCAACACGTCCTCGGTGACCGGCGAAGCTGGACGGAATCTGGCCCAAAAGGCCTTCGCGGAACAGATCGCCAGCGGAGACGATGCGGTCGGCCTATTCGGACGGCATCGATGATGTCGATGCCATTACTTGTCCGATCGCTCCAGCTCGACTGGGCTGGATCGCCTCGTCGCCGAAGGATCGGCTGTCCTTCCACAGGAGCTCCGGAGGATGTGGGGCCTCACGTTCGCGTCTTTCCGTCTGGCTGCATGCATGCGGGCACTTGAAAAATGGCCTTCATATACCTACAATACATATCAGAATGATAGATATATCAAAAAGCGCGCTCTGGAACGGGGTCTTGCCGGGACTGGGGCTTGCGATGCTCCTGGTCGGCTGCCAGGAGCGTCCCGTGGTGCGGATCCTGAACGCGAGCTTCGATCCCACTCGCGAGCTGTACGAATCGATCAACGAACCCTTCGCAAGGCATTGGAAGGATTCCACAGGACAGGAAGTCCAAGTGCTCCAGAGCCACGGAGGGTCCGGAAAGCAGGCCAGGGCGGTCATCGACGGTCTGGAGGCGGACGTCGTGTCCTTGGCGCTGTCCTACGATATCGACCAGATCGCGCGCAAGGGGCGCCTGTTGGATTCGGATTGGGCCAGGCTTGCACCTGGAAAATCGATTCCTTTCGCGAGCACCATCGTCTTTCTGGTGCGGGATGGAAACCCCAAGGGGATCCACGGATGGCAGGACCTGGCCAGGCCCGGAGTGGAGGTGGTCACCCCCAATCCCCAGACCTCCGGTGGCGCCCGCTGGAACTGGTTGGCCGCATGGGGAGCGGCGCGGCTGGAAGGGCTGGATTCGGCCAAGGCCGCCGAGCGTTGCAAGAGGATCTGGAAGAATGTCCGGGTGCAGGACGCGGGTGCCCGTGCGGCCACCACCACCTTCGCGTTGCGGGAAATGGGAGACGTGCTGATCACCTGGGAGAACGAGGCCTATCTGGCCTCCGAGGAAATGCCGGAACGGAAATTCCTGATCGTGCATCCGGAAATTTCCATCCGCGCCGAGCCTCCGGTGACGGTGGTGGATTCCGTCTGCGCGCGCCGTGGAACCTGCGCGGTGGCTCGGGCCTGGCTTGCCAACCTGTGGTCGCGCCAAGCCCAGGAAGCCGCGGCGGCCAACCATTTCCGGCCAACCGACACCGCGGTGGCGTCGCGGACGGCGGACCGGTTTCCCGACATCCGCTTGTTTACCGTCGACTCGATGTTCGGAGGCTGGAAGCAGGCGCAGAAGGAACACTTCGGGGATTCAGGACTGTTCCGACGGCTGGTGTCGGAGGGTGGGCCATGAGCCGCAAGCTGCCCGGGTTCGGGCTCTCCATGGGAATCGTGGTCTTCTGGCTTTCCGCCATCGTGGTGGTTCCTCTGGTGGCCCTGGTGGGCAAGGCCACCACGCTTCCGTGGGAGGGATGGAGTCGGATCCTCCTGGATCCGCGCACCCTCGCCGCCTTCCGGGTGTCGGTGGCATGCTCCCTTGCCGCAGCGGCCTTGAACGCGCTGATGGGAACCGTGGTGGCCTGGATCCTGGTGCGCTATCCGTTCCCGGGAAGGCGTCTGGTGGATGCCCTGGTGGACATGCCCTTTGCCCTTCCCACCGCGGTGGCGGGGATCACCCTCACCTCCCTGTGGTCGCCGCACGGATGGCTGGGCGCACCGCTGGCGGAGCTGGGCGTGCGCGTGGCCTACACCCCCCTGGGGATCGTGCTGGCGTTGGCGTTCGTTGGTTTGCCGTTTTCCGTCAGGACCGTGCAGCCCGTCCTGGAGGAACTTCCCGGCGAAGTCGAGGAAGCCGCGGGTCTTCTGGGCGCCGATCGCCTGCAGACCCTGTCGCGTGTGGTGCTGCCCGCCTTGCGGCCCGCGATCCTGGCCGGTTTCGCGCTGTCCTTCGCCCGCGGCCTGGGCGAGTTCGGGAGCGTCGTGTTCATTTCCGGGAACCTTCCCGGTCGGACGGAAATCGTCCCCCTGCTGGTGATGCAGAAGCTGGAGGAATTCAAGGCTCCCGAGGCGGCGGTCCTGGGGGTGGGGATGCTGGCGCTCTCGTTTTTGTTCCTGCTTCCCGCCAACTGGTTGCAGACCCGTCTGAGGAGGAGAAGATGAGCCGCGGTGCGAGTGCGGATCCAGTGTGGCTGCGAAGGACGCTTCTGACGGTGGGCGTGGGCTGGATCGTCCTGCTGGTGGTGGCCCCCATCCTGGCGGTGTTCGGCGGAGCCCTCGGCCGTGGCGGGGCGGCGTTCCTCGATGCGGTGTTCCATCCGGACACCCTGTCGGCCCTGAAGCTCACGTTGCTCGCCGCCTTGTGCGCCGTGCCTCTCAATACGGTGTTCGGGCTTTCGGCGGCGTGGCTGCTCTCGAGATTCCAGTTCCGGGGGAGGAACCTCCTGGGCACCCTGGTGGACTTGCCGTTTTCCGTCTCGCCGGTGGTGGCGGGGCTCCTTCTTGTGCTGGTGTGGGGGCAGCAAGGCTGGTGGGGGCCGTGGCTCTCGCGACATGGAATCCACGTGGTCTTCGCTTGGCCCGCGGTGGTCCTGGCCACCGTTTTCGTGACCTTCCCGTTGGTGGTGCGCGAGCTTCTGCCCGTGCTCCAGGAACAGGGAAGCTCGGAGGAGGAAGCCGCCATCCTGCTGGGTGCCGGCGGATGGACAATGTTCCTGCGCGTGACCCTTCCCAACATCAAGTGGGCCCTGCTCTACGGCGTGGTCCTGTCCGCCACCCGGGCCATCGGGGAGTTCGGGGCGGTGTCGGTGGTGTCGGGGCACGTGCGCGGACAGACCAACACGTTGCCCCTGCACGTGGAGATCCTGTACAACGAATACCGGTTCCAGGCGGCCTTCGCCGCGGCCACCCTGCTTGTGATGCTTTCCGTGGTGGCAGTGGCGGTCAAGGGGTTCCTGGAACGGAGGGCGCATCGATGAGCATTTCGATCAAGGGACTGAACAAGCACTTTGGCAAATACCATGCCCTGCGCGACGTGGAGCTTTCCATTCCGGACGGCGAGCTGGTGGCTCTCCTGGGGCCGTCCGGTGGCGGAAAGACCACCCTGCTTCGCACCATCGCGGGGCTGGAGTCGCCGGATTCGGGACAAATCCTGTTCGAGGGGCGCGACGCCGCCCTCCAGAGGCCTCGGGACCGTGGAGTGGGATTCGTGTTCCAGCACTACGCACTGTTCCGCCACATGACGGTCTTCGAGAACATCGCCTTCGGGTTGCGGGTGAAACCCAGGACCGAGCGTCCCTCCGAGGACGAGATCCGCGCCAAGGTGGGGGAGCTCCTGAAGCTCATCCAGCTGGACTGGATCAGCGACCGTTTTCCCGACCAGTTGTCCGGCGGCCAGCGTCAACGCGTGGCCCTGGCCCGCGCACTGGCTCCAAAACCCCGCTTCCTGCTTCTGGATGAGCCGTTCGGAGCCCTGGATACCAAGGTCCGCAAGGAACTCCGCCGGTGGCTTCGCGAACTCCACGACGAACTTGGCATGACCTCCCTCTTCGTGACCCACGACCAGGACGAAGCCCTGGAACTGGCCGACCGGGTGGTGGTCATGATGGAAGGACGGGTGGCCCAGGTCGGAACCCCGGACGAGGTCTACGAACGCCCCGCCACGCCGGAGGTGTTCCAGTTCCTGGGCAACGTGAACCTCTTCCATGGTCGTCTCGCGGAAGGTGGATTCCGCCACCATGCCCAGGCGACCTCCGGACGGGACGCTGCCTTGGCCTTCGTGAGGCCCCACGACCTCGAGGTGGAGCGGTTCGCGAGCTCGGAGAGTTCGGTGGCCGCGGTGCTCACGCACGCCTACGCGTTGGGCCCCAAGGTGCGCCTGGAGCTGCGCCGCACGGACAACAGCGCTCCCATGGAGGCGGAGCTTTCCCGCGACCGCTATCGGAACCTGGGATTGGTGGCGGGGGACCCCGTCTGGGTGACCCCCACCAACCTGCGCGTCTTCAGCGCCGACGAGGATGTGGTGATCTGATCCGTCTTGCCGGGATCAGTGGGCGTGGCCTTCGTGGCCGGATTCCACCTTTGATGAATCTGTTCCCTCGGCGATCGCCAGATACTTCTCCGGATCCTGGGCGAAGGCCTTGATGCAGCCCTTGCAACACAGGCGGACCGCCTTGCCCTTGTAGACGACCACCGGCGCCTTGCCCATGCTCCCGATCTCCTCTCCGGTGACCGGACAGAGCTTGTTGTCCAGGGCCTTGGATGCTGCCAGCCGTTTGGTGTCCGGCTTCAGCACCAAAGAGGTGTCGGGCTTGGCGGCGAAGGCGCTCGAAAAGGCCAGGAGCAGGACAAGCAGGATGGATTTCATGGATGGACTCCGGATGGGTGGATGGGTGGACCGACGACGCCGATCCGCTGGGAATGAAACTATATCTCAAACATGGGTCCACCCAGAATGGGATCCTGTGGGAACGATGCGCGGCGCAGCAAGAAAGTTTGAAAGAAACGGAAGGGTCATCCGCGTACTAAAGGATGAAGTCGAACGCGGCGGGGTGTCGCGGAACGATCCTCCAACCAGAACACGGAGACATGCCATGAACATCAAAATCCTCCTTCTTTCCGCCACCTTGGGTGGTGCTTCGCTCGCCGGTGCAACGGATTCCACCACCACGGTCCGCGGACCCAACTTCGATCCGGATCGCCACGCCCGGATGACCGCGGCCCTCGAAGCGGGGGATACCGCCACGGTCAATTCCATCCGCGCCGAGCATCGCGCAAAGATGCAGGCCAAGCGGCAGTCGATGGGCAAGGATGGCCAAGGCCTGGGAACCCAGGGACGCAAGGGGCAGGGCATGGGCGTCGGCAATGGCGGTCACGGCGGCAAGGGTGGCATGGCTGGCAAGGGTGGCCACGGCGGCCAGTGCCGGGGTGGGGCCACGGGCGGATCGAACTGATTCCTGGAACAAGGGGGAAGGATCCATGGACGGAGGGATGGACACGCCGGCGCAGGCAGGATCCGACGGAGCATCCGTCGATCGCCAGCTGGCGCGCCGTCTCTCCACCGGCGACACCAAGGCGCTGACGGAAATCGTCAGAAAATGGACCGCCCCCCTGGAACGCTACCTCTCGCGGCTGTGCGGTCGCTGCCGCGGGGATCGTGACGAGATCCTCCAGGAGGTGTTCCTCAAGGTGTACCGGCACGCGAACCTGTACGATCCCTCCCTTCCCTTCTCCGCGTGGATCTATCGCATCTGCAGGAACGAGATGGCCAGCCGGATGCGCAGCGGGAAGGGCTCCATGGAATCCGGCGAGGTCCCCGACGAGGTCGCCGAATCGATCTGGGGGACGGTGGTGGACCTGCCCGACGCCCAACTCTCCGGGGTGGAGGACGCGCACGCGATCGGGGAGCTGGTGAACGCCATGCCCGACACGTTCCGCGACGTCTTCATCCTGCGATTCCTGGAGGAGAAGGACTACGCCGAGATCGGCGACATCCTCCAGGAGAACATCAACACCGTGGCCACGCGCATCCGCCGCGCACGGGAATGGTTCCTGGAAAACGCCGGCAAGCGCGGTCTGGTCGATCGATCCGCACGTGCGAAAAGGGGAGGACGCTGACATGGCCACGGATCTGGAGGGGAGACTGCTCGAGCGCATCGACCAGGAGCGCATCCGGCCCTATCCTCGTTGGGTCGGCTGGTTGACGCGTGGTGCCAGCGGCGCGGCGATCGCCGCTGCGCTGGCCTGCTCCACGCTGGCGTCCTCCGTCTTCTTCCTCTGGGTGGTCCAGGGAGCGGACCCGGGGCCCCACCGGGGATTCCGATGGGTGATGATCGGACTCCTTCCTTGGCTCAGCCTGGCTTCCGCGGCGCTCCTGAGCTGGATCGGATGGCGCCTGTTCCGGCGCACCGGAACGGGGTACCGACGGCGGGCATGGGTGGTGACGGGGATCTTCCTTGTCGTGTCGCTCGCCGCGGGTGCCGGGCTGCAGGTCGGTGGTGGCCTGTTCGCCATCCACCGGGTCCTGGCGATGGAGTCCACGACCTACCGGGAATTCTTCCAGGGGCGGCGGAGCATGGAGTGGAGCCGCCCCGAGGAGGGGCGCTTGGCGGGAATCGTTTCGGCCCGGTCCGCCCGGTCCCTGGAACTCGTGGATCCCCGAGGTCGGACATGGACCGTCGAGGGAGCCGTTCCCGAGTGGGTCGGGATCGGGATGGAGATCCGTCTGGAAGGGCGGACGGAATCCGACAACCACTTCGCCGCCGAGCGGATCGATCGATTCGGTCCCGGAGCGGGATCGGGCCGCATGCACCGTGGGTCGGAAGGAAAGGGATGCCAACCATGAATACCATCGGAAGGATCGCCGCCATGGCGGTCGTCGCCTGGACCTCGTCCATGGCGGAAGGTCATCGGTTGTCGGCGAGCCTCGGTGCTTCCATGGAGTCGGGAGAGACGGCATCCACCCGTTCCGGCAACGCATCCGTGGCTCCGACCTTCGGCATCGGGGAGGATTGGGAGTTGGAACCGGGCCTGTCCTGGAGCACGTCGCAATCATCCGATCTGGACACCCTGGCCCATTCCTTGGTCACGTCCCTCGATGTCCGTTGGGAGCCCCTGGATCATCTGGCCCTGACCGCCAGTGGATGGGCCTCGGCTTTGGAAGACCCCCTGGACGAGGGTGGATCGCTGGACGTTTCCACCGACTGGGAAGTGTCCGATCGGACATTCCTAGGTGGAGGGGGCTGCGCGGGTTGGAGCCAATCCGCCGCGTGGTTCGGATCCGTGTACGGGAACGCCGAGACAAAGTTCTGGATCCTTCGCGCGGGAGTATCGGTCGAGGAGTCCTACGCCACGGTGCCCGTGTCCACCACCGGCAAATCCGCGAAATCCATGTACGCCTTCCAGACCAGCGCGAGCGGTCGTCTGGACGCCAACCTGGGAACGGTGATCTTGGGACCGAGCCTTACCTGGTCCGGATACAGCTACGAGAAGAAGATGGGCCGGAATTCCGGCGCGATGGGCATGTCCAGGACCAACGTTTCCGGAAGCCACTCGGAATGGAACGCCGGCGCGCATCTTTCCTGGTTCGTTACCGATTGGCTTTCGGTGGAGGTCTGGGGTGGGCGTCGTTGGACGGACGACGAAACCTCCCTCGATGCGACCACGCGGATGAACAGGCAAGGGCGACTCGTCGTCGTGGAGCCTTTGGCCCTGGCCGATCCCACGGTGGACTACGCTGGATCGTCCTGCTCCCTTTCCTGGTAGTCCATCCTCGGCGATGCATCGAAGTCGCAAGGTGTTGCGGTTTGGATCGCGAGCGTGTAGGTTGTTGCCCATGTCCTGGAACCGACATCCGTTGCGATCGGCGAGAGCCTTGTTCTCGCTTTTCGTGGTGCTGGTGTCGGTGGCCGCACCCGTGATCGCCCAGACCTACGAGTGCCCCATGGTGCGCGAGGCGAATGCGCTGTCCACGGATGCACCTTCCTGCTGCACCCACCAGGGAGTGGTGTCCGCGAGTCCCATCCATGGGCCTGCCATCGCACGAACCTGCGACTGCCCGGATCTGGCGTGGGACCAGGATGTATCCGACCAGACCCGGCAGACGTCCCAGGTGGTCGCCCCTGCAGCTTCCGCCGTGGTTGCCTGGTTCCTGGAGGCCCGAGGGATCGAAGTCGCGAGCCTTGTGGCCAACGCGTCCGACGATACGCGAGCCGGTCGATCCGACGCGATCTGGTTGCGATGCCAGTCCATCCGTTGCTGAGGAGCTCTTTCGAGTAGTGGATCCTGTACGCCGGATTGTTTTCCGGTGGTGCCAAAGGGAAACGCGTTCGAAAGAGGTTTGAACATGTCCAGCCTGATCTTGGCGCTGGCGATGTCGTGGGGAACCGCGTCCGGTCTTGGAAGGGATTCGATTCCTGCGGGGAGGGCCGATCCGTTTCTGGATCGATGGGTGGATCGCGCGATAGCCAGACATCCGGAGGTCGAAGCCGCTCGATGGGCCGTGCAGGCCGCCCAGGCCGTGGAGTCGGGTGCCCGTGCCTGGATGCCTCCCACGGGCCAGCTCCAGTACCAGTCCGACGGCCGGGTGGATTTCTCCTTGAGCCAGATGGTCCCGGGGTTCGGGAAGACCACCGCGCTGGCGGAGGTCCGATCCCGTCGCACGGGCATGGTCCGGTTCGATTCCGCCGACCGGATGCGGAAATTGTCCCTTGCGGTGCGGGAGGCCGCATGGATGGAGTGGATGACCTGGCAGAAGGTGCGTGTCCTTTCCCAGCAGGACAGCGCCTGGGAACGATGGGCGCGGGCGTTGGAACGAACCCAGGCCCAAGGCATGGGATCGGCTTCCGAAACCTGGATCGTGCGGGCCAAAGGTGTCCAGGCGAAAGCCGATCTGGCCAAGGCCCGTGCCGAGGCGGAGGCCGCGACGGCCATGCGGGAGAGTTGGACGGGTTCTGACACCTTGCGGTTGGTGGCTCCGCCCGCGACGCCCCCGGATTGGGACAGCCTGGCTTTGCTGGAGGCATCCGGATACCGCGCCGACATCGCGACCATGGAGGCCGATGCCGCCATGCAGCGGGCCATGGCCGGTTCCATGCGCGCATCGTTGCGGCCCGACTTCATGGTGGGCGCCATGGCGATGCGCATGACCGACGGGATGCCGGGGTGGGGGGTGATGGTTGGCATGACCCTTCCGTTCGCTCCCTGGTCGGCCTCCATGGCCACCTCCGAAGCCCGCGGAGCCGAGGCCGCGGCCCGCGCTTCCGAGGCCAACGTGGAGGCCATGCGGCGGATGGCGAAATCGGAGGTCCAAGGCCGATCGCGCCGCGCGATCGCAGCCTGGAACGCTCTTCGGGAAAACGACAGCCTGGTCCTTCCCGGCCTGCGAAGGGCCGTGGACGATGCGCGGACCCGCTACGCCCAAGGCCGGGAAATGTTGTCGATGGTCCTTTCCATGGAAGACATGGTCCGCATGAGCGCCATGCAGGCGATCATGTTCCGTGGTGAATACGAATTGGAGCGGATCCGACTCCTGGCCGCGGCCGGAGCGGAAATCCAACCCGAAGGAGGTGCGAAATGAGCAGGATCCTGTTTTCCATGATCCTCGCGTTGACGGTATTCGTTGGCTGCAAGGGAACGCCGCAGGCGGACGCATCCCACGCGCCCGTCCAGGACGGATCCCATGGCCATGCCTGGCGCTGCCCGATGCATCCCCAGGTGGTCCGCGACAAGGAAGGGACATGTCCCATCTGCGGGATGGATCTGGTCGCCTTCGCTCCGGAGGTCGCCAAATCGCCTGACAGCGGATCCAGCACCTACATGGAGGCAGGGAAGGCGGTCTCCGTGAGTCCTTCGGTGCTCCAGAAGATCGGGGTGCGCACCGAGATGGTCGACAACGGAACGGTGGGCCGCGAGGTCGTGGCCGATGCCGAAGGAGTCCTGGACAAGGCCTCCGAGGTTTCCGTGACGGTCCGCACCATGGGGTACCTGGAAACCGTGAAACCGCTGCGGGAAGGGGACAAGGTCGCCAGGGGGCAGATCCTGGCAACTTTCTACAGTCCGGACCTGGTCGCGGCCCAGGGTGATTGGCTTGCGGCGCGCGACGCGGGCGATTCGGCGGCCACGAACGTGGCGCGGGAGAGGTTGGCGTCCCTGGGTGTTTCGGCGGAACTCCTGCGGGACATCGTCCGGGAAGGCAAGGTGCGTCGGAAGATCCCGATCGCATCGCCTTGCGCGGGCTGGATCCGCGTCCGGGGGGCGGTTCGTGGGCAGGCGACCATGGCTGGACAGGAATTGTTCCGCATCGTGGAAGGGCGCGGCGCCCTGCTGGAGGCGCGGATTCCGCAATCGGCGGGCGAGGTCGTCGCGGGCGACCGGGCGACGGTGTCCGGATCCGGGATCGCGAAGACCCAGGTGGAGGTGGTGTCGGTGGTTCCCGAGATGGATCGGTCGTCGCGTTCGGCGATCGTGCGGATGGCTCCGAAGAAGGG
>DAOPYN010000048.1:0-26389 GCA_035352895.1 Fibrobacteria bacterium
CGACGTGGCACCGCGCACACTCCGCGAAGCGCTGGCCTACCAGGAAGCCCAGCGCCTGCGCAACCAGCGCATCCGCGACCGCTACGAATCCAGCCAAGGCAGACACGTGCTGGTGCGCGGCCGGTCCACCCCCGACCGCTCCACCGTCCCCGGTTGGCTGGCCATCCGCCCCCAAGCACACGCAAGCGGAGACTGACCGAAGCCCCCTCCCTACCGGGAGGGAAGCCAGATGCGTCCGCTGGTCGTTCCAAGGTCTTCCGACTCCAGCGACCACAAGAGCGGCCCTTTGGGCAGGTCGCGGATCACCAAGGCAATCTCCCCCACCCCTCGCACGGAACGCTCCAGGCGACCATCGGGACGGAGGATCTTGAGGGCCAGGGGACGGCCAAAGACTCCCCGGGCCACCAAGCGAGAGCCTTCGTTGCGCAGTTGGCCCACCGGCCGGGTGCGGGCGAGGGATTCCAGCCCCACGGAAACGTCGTATTCGTACGTGCTGCGGGTGCACAGGGAGCGATCGATCCTCGTCGTGGTGTTGAAATCGGTGCACTGGAAGGCAACCGAAAGGCGCCCTTGGCCATCCAAGACGAAGGAGTCCAAGGAGAATTCATGGAACACCGACGGATCGAGGTCGTCGGACTCGTCCATGCGAAAGGCGACCAATCGGCCCTGGGCGTCCAGATCCAAACAATCGCGCTGGCGATTGCCCGTCATGCCGACCAGCCGCCCCTGGGCGTCGTACTGGTAGCGGATGCCGTTGTTCAAGGGTGGGGTGAGGGCGGAATCCAATCGGCCACCGGCCCCCCAGTACAAGACCCGCTCGAAATCGAACAACGAGGTGGTCTTGGCCCGGTCCAACCGGCTTCCGGTCCAGAACCATTCCACCCGATGATTTTCTTCGATGGAATCGTCGCTCCAGGAGTAACCCCAGTGGATCCGTTCCAAGGGTTTGCCGCTGGCTTCGCGTCGCACCGAATCCCTCGCCACCAGGGTCATCGCTCCCGCAATCCATTGGAGAGTATCGCGGCCCACCAGGTAGCCATTGTCCGCACGTTCGCGCATCCAACGAGCCTGGCCCTCCAATCCGCCAGCGTTGTTTTCGTATAGACTGTCCACACAAGCTCGCCCGGCCACCGTGTCGTGGCAACGAAAGACTTCCTGGACACTCCAAGGATCGCCCTCCTCCAGGCGGGTCCATTTTGTCAGGGAATCCACGGAAAGCAGATCCCTCTTGGCCCGCAGGGTGTCCACCCCATGCGCCCTCAGCCAAGTCTTGAGGAAACGCCTGGGGACCCCCTTGGATCCCAGGTGGATTTCCTCGAACACTCCACCTGCGCTTTCCCAGGAAAGGAGCGTGGTGTCCCGGTAGTTCACCATTCCTTGGGCAGTCCAGTCCGTGCGCACGAAGCTCCAGCGCGGGGTCTTGGCGAAATCCCACCGATCGCGGGGCGTGGGCAGGGGGGAGCCAATGGTCTTTTCCGGCTCGGTTTGCCATTGGGGGGTGTAGTCGATGTACTGCCCGGCAAGGACAATGAGGAGTTGGCAGACGTTCAGCACGATCGGCTCCGGCGGCAAGACGGGGAAGCAACTGGCATGATGGGCCAAAGGTGCATTCCCCACGAGGTGGACAACCGACCGCAATTCAACACTGGCGTGGCGGTGAACGTGGACGGCATGGGGAACATCGTCTCCAGCGGGGCACAGCCTCCACCTACGGCGACATCCTCAAGTTGGGATCGAACAAGACCCTGGTGGGTATCGGCAACGCCGCATTCTTCAACCGCATCGGAATCCAGGCCGACGACGAAACCCTCCCCGAGGTCGATCGCAAGGTGCGCCACGTGTGGGTGAGGATGTGCTGACGGGCTCTTTCGCCCCCCTCCTTCCACTCCTCCTTCCATTTTGCAAGTACAGGTGGCGAGACGTTCGCTGCGTCTCCGCCCCTACACGGCGTAGGGGACTTCCACCCAGGCGAATTTGATCGGATCGAAATCCTTGGTGTTGCGGGTTGCCAACCGTCGGCGATGCAGCAGAGCGCAGGCGGCCTGGAGGGCGTCGGGTAGCTTCCAGCGATGGATCCTGCGAAGTCGAGCGGCTTCGTCGGCCACCGCCGCATCGATGGGGTGGAGTTCGAACCGATCCAGGAAGCCACGGATCTTCTGGGCCTGGGCCGCATCCGCACCCGCCAAGACCTCCGCGCGCGTGATGGCACTGATGGAAAGCGTCCCCTCCCTATCGCGCAGGTAGGTCGCGGCCTCCTCGATTCCGTTCAGCAAGTCGATGAGGATGACCGAATCGAGGAGGATCCCGGACAACCGCGGCGTCCGCTGGGAAGATCCCTCTCCTTCGGTTCGCCTCATGACCATTCCTCGCGCAGCTTCCGTTGGGTCGCCAACCCGTCTTCGCCATGGCGGATCCCCTTCACGGACTCGATCGCGCCATCCCATCCCGTGTCGGTGGCTCCCTTTTCCGAGCGTCGCGCCAGCTCGACGGCATCGCGAACCAGCTGGGCGACAGGCCTCCCTGTCGAGCGGGAACGCCGATCCAGCCAGGCCTTCTGGCTCGCCTCGAAGGCGATCAAGGTGCGAACGGTCTTGGGCATACTTGGAATATATCGCGATATCTCCAGTGGGACAAGAGGCACCCCCAAGTCACCGGACCCCTGCTCGGTCGGGAATCGCACCCATGGGGTGCTACCTTCACCTCCAAGCGATCCCGGGACGTGCTCCCGGTCCGCCGGGAGGTGATGTCGTGACCGCAAGATCGTCCAAGCCCGCCCCGGCGAAGCCCTCGATCCCGGATCCCTCGCCCGCTTCCGCCGAGTCCCCGGAGGAGCTCTGCCTTTGGGACTACGAGGACTACCACACCTACCTGCACGACTGGATCGAGCTGCGCAAATCACAGACCTCCACCATGAGCTACCGGTGGCTTGCGGACAAATGCGGTTTTTCCAGCCGATCGTTCCTGCGCCGCATCGCGCTTGGGGAAAAGAACCTTTCCCTGGTGGCCGCGCATCGGCTGTCGAAGGCCATGAACCACGATCCGGCCGAGGCGGAATACTTCGCCACGCTGGTGGCCCTGGGGAACGCCCGCACTCCCAAGGACCGCGAGCACCACCGGCAACGGCTGGGGCAGCTCCCCCGTCCCCGGCAGGGCCGGATCCTCAGCGCCGGGGAGTTCGAACTGTTCCGGGACTGGTACATCGTGCCCTTGCGCGAACTGGTCACCGCGTTCCCTTTCGCCGAGGATTGGCACCGGCTGGGCCAGCAACTGGACCCTCCCATTTCCGGGGAGCAGGCACGGGAAGCCGTCCAGCTCCTCCTGGAACTGGGACTTCTGCGCAAGGACGGGGACGTCTACCAGCAGGTGGAATCGAACCTGTCCACTCCCACCCGAGCGGCCAGCCGCCTGGTGCGCCAATACCAGCAGAAGACACTGGAGCTGGCCGGGCAGTCCCTGACCCGCCACGACCGCGAACTGCGCCACATCTCCACCCTCACGGTGGGTCTTGACGAGGACGGCTTCCAGGTGGTGCGCGAGAGGATCCGCAACTTCCGCCGGGAACTGATCGCCCTGGCCTCGGAAATCCCCCGCTCCGACCGCGTCTACCAGGTGAATCTGCAGCTGTTTCCCCTCACACGGACACCTGTGGACTCCACAAACTCCGCCAAACGCGGCTGAACCATTGCGCCGAAGGCGCGCACCCCGCATTTTTCCTGGAGTCATGCGCGCCACCCTCCAACGCATCCTCCTGTCCCTTGGCTGCTCCTTCCTGGCCTCCTGCGGCGGTGGGTCGTCCCACTCCACGGACGCATCCCCATCCAAAGGCGGTGGATCGATCGCCGGGACGGTGGGCACCGAGAACATGGCAGCCGCACGGCGCCTGGGTGGCTCCACCAACCTGGCCGACGGCATCAAGGTGTACCTGTGGGACGCACGGAATGCGCAAGCCCCCCGGGATTCCACGCAGGCAGACACTCAGGGACGGTTCCGCTTCGCGAACCTGGGCGATGGGCAGTGGGTGGTCTCGGTGGCCCAGCCGGACTTCGGGGCGGTATCCGGCCGCATCCCCCTGGAAGGATCCACCGAACGCACTCAGAATCTGTCATTGGGCAGGTGGATCGTCGGGTGGGTGGCCGTGGACACCTCGCGTGGCGAGCCCACCCGGGCCCACATCCTGGGAATTCCGGGCGCCCTGCCCCTCAAGCCGGGGTTCGTGCAGGTCCGGAGCCTTCCTGGACAGAAATTGGAGCTCGTCCTGGGCGACGGATCCGGCGACTGGTCGCGCCTGGAGATCGCGCCCGTGGACGGGGCCCCCGCCGTGGTGGGAACCGCCTCCAGCTCCTGGGTGCCCGTGCGGGAAGCCGCGATGCGCTGGGATTTCAATTCCACCACCCCGCTGGTCACCGTGGCGGGACGGAGTTCGGCCCTGACAGGGGGCGTCTCGCTGCGGGCCGTGGACGCCTACCAGGCCATCCGCTTCGTTCCAGGCAGCCTGGCCGGCGCGGATTCCGTGACGGGGCCGGGTTCGGACGGCCGATGGGGCCTGCGGACCATCGCATGGATCGATTCCCTGCCCGAAGGTTCGGATTCGGGGTTCGCCGTGCTGGCCGACCTGGGCTCCGGAGCCTTCACGGTGGCCCTCCAGGCGGATGGACGCCTGCGCCTTTCCGCCCGACGCGGCACCCCCGCGATCACGGCCATCGCGCGATCCGCCGCCACCTTCCGGCTGGAAACGTCCCGGTGGACCGAACTCGGTGCCTACCTGGACCGGAGCACTGGCTTCGCGCTCTGGGTGGACGGCCAGAAGGTCCCCTTGGACGCTCCTTCGGTGGACACCGGCGCCTTCTTCGCAGGGGTTGGGGACCTTCCCCGGCTCGTCCTGGGTGCCAGCGCCACCAACGGACAGATCTTTCCCGGCGCCCTCCGCGACCTGTCCATCCATCTCTCGGCACCGTACGTCTGGAATTAGCCCCGCTCACCTCTCGATGAACGACTTCACGCTGTCGGGTCGGAATTTGGCAACCGCTCCCTCCCAGCGGGTGATGCACCGGCTGATGCGCAGATTGCGGTCCCAATCGAATCCCCTGGATTCTTCACCGGTGGGGTCCCGGTAACCGCAACGCCGGAGCAACGCGGCGGGTGGATGATCCGCCCTGCGTTCGATCCATCCACCGGCGGCGGAATCTTCCGTGAGGAAGGTCTCCCCGGAAAACCAACCGAAGAGGTTTCGCACCTTCCGCAGCACCAGATCGGTTCCGCTCCAGGAAAAGTCCAGCTCCACGCCCTTTTCCGTCCAGGATCCGTTGCGGTACGATTCGCCGACGACCTGGATGCGCACCCCACCTCCCGCCAGAGGCAGAACCCGTTCGATGCCGTAGTTGGTGAGGACGCGCCCATCGATGATGCCGCCTTCGAAGGTCCAGACCGTGGTCCGACTCCCGTTGTCGTACAGCGCCCACCACACCGGCGAGGTCTTGCTGGATACGTTCCAAAACTGCACCTCGCGCAGAACCAGGGAATGCCCCCGCCCGGACGGCGGCAGCGGATAATCCGTGCGATGGAAGCCTCCCAGATCGGGGCACTCGAACGGGCACTCAGGTTCCACCACGGGCGCGTCCAGTGTCTCGGTAAGCCAGGATCGAACTTGCCTGGATTGCGACAACCAGTCCATCAGCACGGCATTCCTGCGGAAGAACACCCGTTCCAGACCAAGAAGCCGCGAAGGTCGCTCGGAGCGACCCTGGTCGGCGATCCACCTGGCCTCGGAGTTCGCGCTGTCCAGGACTGCAGACAGGAATTCGTCCATCGAGATCGGGCGTCTTTCCAACCGCGGGGGAATCCCGTTGATCCCTCCCACGAGCCGGGCCAGCCGGGCGACCCTTCGGAAGGGATCCTGGAAGTCCGACAGGATCGTGATGGTGTCGCCCGGTGCCACCAGCTTCTTCCAGGAGGCGAGGGAATCCGAGAGCCAAGGCGCCATGGAGCCCGCCGGAGGATGGGAATCCAGGGGGAGCACGCGCATGGCAGCGGAGTTCCCGGTGGAGGCCACCAGGACCAGGGTATCCCCGCGCTCCATCACCAGAGCGAAGGAGCCCAGCGAATCTTCCCCCCTTCTGGGGTCGAATATCGTGCGCCAGGAGCCCTCGCCCAAAGCCACGGGAACTTCGGCTTGGGAATCCACCAGGACCATGTGCTTCACGCCAGCCATGTGGATCGTTTCCAGGAGCGGATCCACGGTGATGAAAGGAATGTTCGCCGTGGCATGGAGCCGATAGGTCGCGGTGGCCCGATCCTCCTGCGATTGGAGGCGGACCACCAAGGGGCTGATCACGCCCTCTTCCCACACGGATGCGGGGTAGTCGGGAAACCCGTCCTTGGAATTGGTCCGAAGCGAGCAGATCGCCTCCGAACCCAACCGCAGTTCGTTCGGGGAGAGGAACATCGTATGGAGGTCCCTGGTTCGCCGGTCGGAAAGGAAATGGACGGCGGCGACGGCACATCCGACCACCAGGATGCAAATCGCCAAGTACCGCACCAAGCGCGATGGACGGGAGTCGGGAGGCGGAGGCAACGAGGGCATGCACCCAAACCTAGGATTTGAATGCCCGCGTCCCGGCGCCCTAGCGCTCGATCCGGAAATCCCGCTCCCTCTCCGTGGGGTAGGGAAGATAGCGCACCAGATGGCGCTCCACGTGGGCCATCAGAGGTCCCTTGCCCAAGGCGTCCGCGAAGAGGGCGATGTCGGCCTCGTCGCCATCGGCCTGACCTTCCACGTGGCCGTCGAGTTCGTTCCTCACCCAACCCACCAGATCCAGCGCCCGGGCGCGGTCGCAGACGAAAGCGCGGTACCCCACGCCCTGCACCAGGCCGTATACCGAGAATTCGATCCTTCTGCGCATCGCGAACGCTCCCGGAAAAGGCAAGGTTTTCGAAATGGGCCATCCCGGACTTGAACCGAGGACCAAGCGATTATGAGTCGCGTGCTCTAACCAACTGAGCTAATGGCCCCTCAAAGCGAGGTGCAAACGTAACTCATCCAAGATGAGTGACTCGAACCGAGGACCAAGCGATTCTGACTCGCGTGCTCGCAACCAACTGAGCTAATGGCCCCTGAAGAGGCGGGAAAGGTAGCTCGCGGGGAAGGGAGGTTGGGAGCGGGCCGGGGATCTAGTTTGTCTACACCCAAGGATGAACACGCGAAGCCACCACCGCCTCCCTCCCCTCCTGCGGGCGCTGGAGTCCAGGAACTACAGGATGTTCTTCGCAGGTCAGGGCGTCTCGCTGATCGGGACCTTCCTGCAGCAGGTGGCCCTGAGCTGGTTCGTGTACCGCGTCACGGGCTCCAAGATGCTCCTGGGCACCATCGCCTTCGCGAGCCAGGCCCCGTCCTTCCTGCTGTCTCCGCTGGCCGGAGCGCTGGCCGACCGCTGGAACCGGCGCAAGGTCCTGGTCGTGGTGCAATCGCTGCAGGGACTCCAGGCCCTGGCCCTGGCCGTGGCGGTCACCACCGACCATGCGCCCATCGGATTGGTGGTGGCCATCGTGACCGTCTTCGGATGCCTCAACGCGATCGACATCCCCTTCCGACAATCCTTGATCACGCAGATGCTGGACGACCCCCGGAGCCTGCCCAACGCCATCGCGCTCAATTCCGCGCTGTTCAATTCCGCGCGCCTGGTGGGGCCCGCCTTGGGTGGGATCCTGGTGGCGAGCCTCGGCGAATCGGCTTGTTTCTTCCTGAATGCCGCGAGCTATCTGGCGGTGGTGGGAGCGTTGATCGCCATCAAGCCCCATCCCACGCCTCCCTCCAAGCGGACGCGTCTTGGCACGGAGATCCTGGACGGTTTGCGCTACGTGCGCTCCCACGGGCCCATCCGCGATCTCCTCATGATGGTGTCGGCGGTGGGCATGCTGGGACTCGCCTACACGGTGCTCCTGCCCGTGATGGCGCAGGACCTGCTCCATGGCGACGCGCGGACCTTGGGTCTGCTGATGGGATCGGGAGGCGCTGGAGCCATCGTGGGCGCCCTGCTCCTGGCGTCCCGGAAAAGCACGCAAGGATTGGTTCCCCGCATCTGGGCGGCTTCCATGGTGTCGGGCGCGAGCCTGGTGGCATTGTCGCAGAGCCGGCATCTGGCACTGTGCATGCCGTTGATCGCGATTTCCGGCTTCGGATTCGTGTTCTCCGCCGGAGGATCCAACACCCTCATCCAGACCTGGGTGGAAAACCGCTTCCGCGGGCGGGTGATCTCGCTCTACACGTTGGCCTTCCTGGGAAGCTCCACCATCGGGAACCTGGCCATGGGCGGACTCTCCACGGCTCTGGGGATGAGCGAGGCCATGCTGGTCTTCGGATGCCTGTTCCTGTGCACGGCGATCGTCTTCGGTTGGCGCTCCCGGAGCTTCGCCCACGACCCGAGACTCCATCCTGTCGTACTTTTTGAGCCCGATGAATACCGACAACCAACGTGATCCCCACCGCATCGTCTGCGTGGGAGATCTTCTCGTGGCCCGCAAGACCGGCGTCACGGAATCCCTGGAACGCCTCTGCCGCATCGCCCAGCCGGAATCCCCCTGGAAATTCTGGCACCAGGGCGAAGCCTCCACCACCGCCGAGAGCCTGCGCGAAGAGGCCATTTGGAGGGCGCTGGGCCTGGGTGCGGGGCGGCTGATCCTCTCCTTGGGGACCCCCGAGATCCTGGCGTCGGGTTTCGCCCCCGACCGGACCGCTTCGCAGATCGCCGCGTGCCTTGATCTTTTGGCCGACAAGGGGCCCGCCGAGCTTTGGCTCCTGCTTCCCGTCCCCGCCTTCTGGCCTCTGGCCAAACGTCCCCTGGTGGACGATCTCCGCGCCCGCCTGGTCTCGCCTCCCGGACGCTGGGAGGTCCTGGATGCGGCTCCGCGTGCGGAACAATTCCTGTCAGCACAGTCCAGGCACCCGGACCTGGCCGTGGCCCTGGTGGAGGACTCGCCTTCCGGACCCGTTCCCACGGGCACGGGAGCGCTGCTGGTGGCCACGGAAATCCACCGCCACTGGTCGCCGTGAAGAAAACGACTCCGCTTGCGTTGCACGTCGTGGCGGGCATCCCCGTGCCTGCGCCCCCCAAAGCGAGGACTTCCGTCCTGCGCCTTCCCGGTGGCCCCACCACCACCCGTTGGCTCAGCCGCGGCGCCTCGCAAACCGCCGGCTGGGGAGCCGCGCTGGAACGCGAACTCAACCAGGATCTGGAGATCGCCGCCCACTGCGTGCTGGATCTGACCGTTGCGGGCATGGACCTGGAGGAGCTCACCGACGAACTACACCCCCTGTGGGACCGCGGGCTTCCGCGGATCCTCGCGGCGATGGACGAGTCGCGGGTGCAACTGGCTGCCCTGGGCGCCCTTGCCTGTCCGGGAACCTTCCTCCTGGATCTGGCCGCATCCCCTTCCGCCGACCGCCTGAAGAAGCTTTCCACCTGGTGCCGGAAGAACGACCTGGGCCTCCTGGTGCGATGCCAGGCGGGCATGGACGGATCCTGGAAGGGACGGACGGTGGCCGCGGACGCATCGATCGCGGACTTGGCCGGACATTTCCTCCCGGAATCCGGGATCGTCTAGGGCCACTCCTCCAGGATGCGCCGGGCGGCCATCCAGCGGAAGGCCATCACGGTGTACAGCTGCACCAGATCGGCGCCTTCGCGCCGCAGCTCGTCCGCCTGGATGCCGGTCTCCACGCCTCCGCAGGACATGTACGAGAGCCCCGGCTCCATGCGCCGCGCTTGACGGATCCCGTCCAACGTGCGCGGGTAGAGCGGTCTTCCGGATAGTCCGCCGCGAAGCTGCGGACGGCCCAGCTCGGGAAGTTCGGGAAGTGGCTCTCCCGACGGCCAGACGCCCTGGGACGCGGGCCAGGTGTTGAACATCACGGCTCCGGTCAGTCCCGCCTCGCGGATGGAGGCCAGGGCCTGTCCCAGGGAGTCCTCGGCCAGATCCGGCGACAGCTTGATCCAGATCGGCTTCTTGGCGGCGCGACCTTCGCGGAAGTCGGAAACCTCGCCCATGAGACGACGGATCCTGTCCCAAGCCCGGTCGAGCCGTTCGTGGCCGGTGTTGGGGCAGGAGAGGTTGATCTCGATGTAGTCGGCGCCGGGCCAGGCCGCCTCCAGGCATTCCAGGAGGTTGCGGTCGGGGCTCTCGCCGGGAAGGAGGTCGGGATCCTCGGCGATGGAGATGCCCACCACCAGGCCGTATTCCTCGCTGCGGGAGCGCGAACGCTCGATGCGGGAAACCAGCGCATGGATCCCGGGATTGTTCAGGCCCATCGCGTTCTGGACGGCTCCGAACTCCTCGACGGTCCGCACGCGCGGATGCAGGGGATTGCCCTCGCGCGGCCGCAGGGTGGCGGTCCCCACCGACACGGCCCCGAACCCCATGGAGGCGAAGGCGGGCAGGAACCACGCCTTCTTGGCTGCCCCGGCGGCCAGCACCAGGGGACTTTCCAGGCGAAGCGGCAGGGATCCATCCTGGAAGGAGAGCTCCACGGCGCGTTCCGATGGCGCGCGCCAGGGGGAAGCCACGCGGGCGGCTTCCGCGAGGACGGCGAGCATCTCGTGGCGAAGTTCGGCCGAAGGGACGGTCTCCCGTACCGCGGCCAGGAATCGATCGGCGAAGGTATCCTGGTACGTTTTCATTTTCCGATGCAAAAGGAAGAAAACACCGCGCCCAGGACCTCGTCGGCGGTGATGTCGCCCAGAAGCTCCTCCAGGGCGATGCGCGATCGGCGTGCATGCCAGGCGGCGATTTCGGGGCGTCCCTCCAGGATCCCTTCCCGGCAGGAAATCAGCTCCCCGCGAGCCTGCAGCGCGGCCTGACGCTGGCGTTCTCCCACCAGGGCGATCTCGCCGGGTGGCAGCTTCGATGCGTCCAGAAGCTCGGAAAGGCGCACCACCAGTGCCTCCAGCGCGGAGCGATCGCCCACGTGGACACCCCATTGGCCGGAAGGGACTCCCCAATCCGGATGCAGGTCGGTCTTGGTGCGCACCAGGAGGGAAGGACCGCCTTCGGCAAGGTGCCGCTCCCCGGAAGAAAGCTCGCGCCCCGAAGGAACCACCACCAGCCGCAGGTCCGCGTGATCCAGGATCCGCCGCGTGCGTTCCTGGGCCAGATGATCCAGTTCGTCGGTGGGATCGCCCAGGCCGGCCGTATCCACCAGCACCACGGTCCCGCGAAGCGTCGGCAGGGGAATCTCGATCCAATCCCGGGTGGTGCCCGCCACCGGCGACACCAGGAGGCGATCCTCGCCCAGAAGCGCGTTGGCCAGGGAACTCTTGCCCGCGTTGGGCGATCCGGCCAGCACAACGCGCGGGGCGTGGCCGCGCGAACGGATGCGTTCCTGGGAGGCCAGCAGGCCGTCCAGTTCCGCCACCGCGGCATCCACCCATGGAACCAATTCCTGTCCGCCGGGGACGGCGTCCTCCTCGGCGAAGTCCACTTCCAGTTCCAGCCGCGCGGAAAGATCCACCAGGCTGGAACGCACCGGCGCCAATCGCGATTCCAGGCCGCCTCCCAGAACGCGGCGGGCCGCTTCCAGGGACTGCGACGTCTCGGCATGGATCAGTTCGCCCACCGATTCGGCCCGGGAAAGGGGGATGCGCCCGGCTTCCACGGCCCGCCGGGTGAACTCGCCGGGTCCGGCCAGACGGATTCCGTCTTCGTGGAGATCTTCCAGCACTTCGCGGACCAGCAAGGGATTCCCGTGGAGCGAAAGTTCCAGCACGTCCTCGCCGGTGTAGCTCGCCGGCCCCTTGAAGTACACGGCCAGCGCCTGGTCCAGGACGCGCCCGTCCCGGGAAGGCCAGGCCACCAGGGTGGCGCGCCTGGGCTGGAGGAGGATCTTCCTGCGTCCCAGGATCCGTTCCACCTCGGGACCGGACACGCGCACCACCGAGATCGCCGATCGCCCCGGCGCGGTGGTCGGGGCGCAGATGGTGCTCACTTGGCCTTCTTCGCGCGGCCCTTTCCTGCGCGGGGAACCGTGCCGACCTCGGGGACCTTGGTGGCGCCGGGATTGACGATCCAGGTCTGGGCCATGGAGAACAGGTTGGAGACCGTCCAGTACAGCACCAGACCGGAAGGCATGGACCCTGAGAACAGGAGCATCATGATGGGCATCATCCACACCAGCATCTGCTGCTGGGGATCCTTGATCGTGAGCTTGTTGAGCCCCAGGAGCGACAAGGCCATGAAGATGGGCAGGATGGTGATCCCGGCCGGGAACAGGAACGGGATCTTCACGGCTTCCAGCACCACGTCGGGGCGGGAGAGGTCGTGGATCCACAGAGCGAAGGGCGCACCGCGCAGTTCGATGGCCCGACCCAGCACCATGTACAGGGAGATGAACACCGGCATCTGCAGAAGCAAGGGAAGGCATCCGGCCATCTGGGCCAGGGGATTGATCCCGTGCTCCGCGTAGATCTTCATGGTCTCTTCCTGGATCTTGCGCGGATCGTCCTTGTGCTTTTCCTTCAGCGCGTCCAGCTTGGGCTTGATCAGGGGCATGACCTCGGCCATGCGCTTGGACTGCTTGACCTGCTTCAAGGTGAGCGGGAACAGCGCGAACCGGGCGATCAAGGTGAGCAGGATGATCGCCACGCCGTAGTTGGGGATCAGCTTGAACAAAAACTGCAGAACTCCCAGCACGAACAGGCAGAGGTGCGGGAACCAGATGTCGGCGCGGAAGAACCAGCCGTAGCCGCTGTAGAGGACCTTCTCGTATTCGGCGCCGTCGGCCTTCAGGGCGCCGACCTCCAGGGGAGCCACCAGGAGTTCCATCCTGTCGCCGCGGGATTCCGGGGTCCACTGGAAGGTCCACCGGTAGGAGTTCTCCTCGCCCCCGTCCACGCCCTTCACCCGCTCCGCCTTGAGATCGCCTTCGCGGAAGCCGTCGGGGAACCGCACGGCCGCCAGGGCGTACTGGCTGCGCAAGCCCATCCAGGTCACGTTGCCGGTGAGCGAGAACGGCTTGTCGTCGGAATGGCTGGCCACGTCCTCGTTGTCGCGCCAGACCAGGTTGTTGAAGTGGGCGGGACCGAAGGGGATCTTGGGGCCCGGTTCGTCGATCTGCAGGAGCCCCTCGTTCCAGGAAAGCTTCACGACCGGTTTCTCCCAGCCCGCCGACTGCACATCCATGCCCACCGAGGCGCGGTTTCCACGGAAGGTCCAGGAACGCTGCACGCCCTTGGCGCCTTCCACCCACATCATCTTCACGGTGACGGAATCCGTCCCCTTCAGCTCGATGGTGTCGCGGACGTTCGCCGCCACCACGAAGGTGGCCTCGGACAGATCGCGATCGGACACCTGCAGCGTGAGTGCGCCCTTGCCCGTGGAGGGAAGGATCTGGGGATGCTTGCCGTGGCGGTTGGTCACGCCAAGAAGCCGCAGCGACTCGATGCGGCCGCCCTTGCCGGAAACCACGGCTTCCAGGGTGGGAGTGCGCACCACGATCTTCCGCGAAGATGCCTTGGCCAACGAGTCGTTGCGGAGGACCGCGGCGGAATCGCCAACCGCGGCGGAATCCGACGGTTGTCCGGCGGGCAGCCCCAGCGAAGGCGCGGATCCGGCCGGCGTCGATTCCTTGGCTCCCACGGGCGCGGATGTCGAATCCTTGGCCTGGGCGGCGACAGGCGGCGGGTCCGGAAGGTTGAACACCTTGCGGACCATCTTGTGCCAGGGATCGGAAGTGAAGAACAGGAAGGCCGCGGTGACGACCAGAAGCGAAATGATGGTCTTGCGATCCATGGGTCCTCTCAAGTTTCCGGAACGGGATCGAGCCCGCCCGGATGGAAGGGATGGCATTTGGCCAACCGACGAAGAGTCAAACCGCTCCCGCGCAGGGCGCCATGGCGTTCCACGGCTTCCATCGCGTAGTGGGAGCAGCTAGGATAGAAACGACAACGGGATCCGCCCAGCATGGGTCGGATCCCTCGATAGGATTTCAGGAGCCCCAGCAACAAGAACTTCACGGGGGCAACAGACCCGCCTGGCGCAGCGACTGGACCGCTTGATCGCGGACCATCGCCGTGGGTGACTGCACCGGCTTTGGGGCAAACGACCATAGGATCCACGCACTCCCCAGTTGGGAACGTTCCGTGCGGACCAGCTCCCGGAGCTGCCTCCGGATCCGATTGCGCAATGGCGCGCTCCCGTTCTTCTTCCGCACGGCCACCCCCACACGCGAGGCGCCGTCCGGGGAAGGAGCGATCCAGCGGAGCTCGAGCTCGCCGATCCGCACGCGATTCCTGGATTGGCGCAACTTCCGCCAGTCCGAAGGCTCGGGCAGACGGAGTCCGCGAAGAGGGCTCGATCCCGTTTTCGAGATCAGGCCTCGTCGGAGACGGTCAGCTTCCAACGTCCCTTGGCCCGGCGGGACGCGAGGACCCGGCGACCGTTCTTGGTGGCCATACGCAGGCGGAAGCCGTGCTTGTTGATGCGCTTGCGATTGTGAGGCTGGAAGGTACGCTTCATGGCTCTGTGACTCCACGGATGATCTGTAAGAGGGGACAATGTACCTGCGGGTGGGGCAGATCGTCAAACACATTCTTCACCTTTGGATCCTTCCTAAGAGATTGGACCATCTTCGGTTAGGAATGTCCGTCCCGCCGCCATCCATGCCCTAGCCTCCCCATCGGGGGTGCCCGGAAGACCGGTTCGGAGGCTTCGAGGTGCATCCAGGCGAGGTTTAGCTCCCTGGGGTCGGGTGGCGCGGAGACCACCGCGACACCCCGGCCGATCACCACCGTGTCGGTCGCCGCGTTGCCTTCCAGGTCGAAGGCCGCCACGACGATGGAATTGACTCCGGAGCGCAATCCCACCGAGAGGGAATAGATGTCGCCCGTTGGAGCGACCTCCGTCCCGTTGATCAGGACGCGTTTCACGGCAACATTGTCCGTGACCTTCCAGGCCACCACGAGGGAAGCCATGGACGAATCCACCGTCCGGTTGGCCGTGCCGTTCTGGCGCACAAGCAGAGGGCGGGTCTGGTCGCGACGGCGCACCCTCACCGTGTCCACCTTGCGATTGCCATCGCGGTCCACCGCCAGAACGGGGATCCGGTTCACCCCGATCGCCAAGGAGACCTGGCTCCGGTATTCCCCATCCGGATCGCGCGTGGCCGCCCCGTTGCCGATCCGCATGGTGTCGATCCTCGCCGGACTGGTGGCGAAGTAGGCCACTTCCACGACGGAATCCGCCTGGTTCACCACGGAATCGGCCAAGGTGGGCAGATCCCGGTACATGCGCAGACCCGCCGATGGCTCGCGCCGGATCTCGATGGAATCCCACGCCACGTTCCCCGCGGCATCCATGGCCTTCGCCCGGATGATGTTCCGCCCCGTCGCCAAGGGAACCTGGCTGGCGAAGATCCCACCCTGGCCGGTCACCAGGGAATCGTCGATCCACACCGACTTCAGGAGGCGATCGTCGGAAACCCTCCAGCCCACCAGCACGGACGTCGTGTCGGCGGGAACGGTGCGGGAAACGGTCGCAGGCAGCACCCGCAGCACGGGCCCGACCGTATCCACCATGCGCGGCACATCCAGGTCCTTGCGGGAAACGTTGCCGGAGCGATCCTTCGCCTGGATCTCCACGCTTCGCCTGGCGGGATCGATCCGCCAGGCGCGGGAAAAGGTGTTCCCGATCCGATCGACCGCCCGATCGCCGATGCGAACCGAGTCCACGCTGTCGTTGTCGGTCACCACCCAGGTGGCCTCCACCAGGATGGAGTCGCCCTCGAACGCGAACCTGGCCGCCCCTGGAACGATCACCGGAGCGATCGTGTCGGGACGCCTCTCCACCTGGACGGAGTCCCGGAACCGGAGGTCTCCCCGCCTGGCCACCACCACCACTTCCCGAGTCCCCACGATACCGGACAGATCCAGGTCCCTCTGGTAGACGCCGTTGGGCAGACGCTGCGCCAAACGGCCATTGATCCACACGGAATCCACCTCGCCGCTGTCCTCCTGCCAACCCACCAACGCTTCGGTGGAATCGAAGGGAAGGATCCGATGCCGGCTTCCAGGCAAGGGAACCAGGGATGGCGCCGGTTGCCTGGCAAGGCGAGCCACCTCCACGCGGTCCTCGATCCAGATTCCGTCCGCGGTCTTGGCGCGCAGATCCACGCTTACCTTAGATCCCGGTGCGGGCTCCACCCAGGTTCCCCAGACCCCCTTCACGGGCAAGACCAGGATCCCGTCGATCCACACCGAATCGAAACGCGCCGCATCCCCTTGCCATGCCACCCAGACCTTGGCGGAGTCGAAGGCGACCGTACGTGCGCCCTCCCCCGCCACACGACCCATGCGCGCGGTGTCCGGCGCCGCCACCAGGAAGGTGTCGGTCCAGCCCGCCTGCCGCCCCTGGTCGTCGCGCACGCCCACCGTGCGCTGGTACTTCCCCGCCGCCACGGAAGGGAGTGCCCGCAGGGTCGCACGGCCGTCCAGTTCCAGGGAGGTATCCGCCCCACCCGGTTGAGGAAGCACCACCTGGAACCCGTCGGCCACCGCCCCCTGGAGGGTGCGGACCTCCGCGAAGGCCTCCACCTTCCCGGAAGCGTTCCAGTAGAACCGCCCCGCCATGCCCACGGCGGATCCACCGGAGCGCAGGACGGAAGCGATCGAGGACTTCCGCCGCACCACCAGCTCCCGGGGAAACAGGACCGCCGAATCCTGCGATGTCAGGACATGTCGTGCCACGCGCCCCACCACCACGTCCTTCCAGGCTTTCGCGGTCCAGCCGAAGAACGCATCCTGGATCTGGGCGTTGAAGGAGCGTCCGCGGCGGGCCAGCTCGCGGCAGATTTCGTCAACCAAGGCGATCGAATCCATCCCCGTCGGTCGGATTCCGCCAATGTCCGGGCACATCGCATCCTTGGAGAGAAGGCATTCCGCGTACACCCGGCGCACACCGGCGGCATCGTCCGTGTACGCCTTGGGGTCGGCCTGGTTCTTCGCCCGATGCGACACCAGGATGTCGCGAGCCAACTGGTCACGGGCCACGGAGCCCGCCACCAGTTCCGGCCCCGATCCCGCATAGGGCAGCACCGCGGTGCGAAGTCCATGGCGCCAGAGCGAAAGCATCACCGTATCGCGCCCCAGCGGTCTCGGAAGATCCACCGGCACGGCGAACCGTTCGGGATGATCGGCTTCGGCGATGGCCCGCGCGGCGCCACCCTCCCCGCCCACCTGCCAAACAGCGGAATCCGGTCGCAACGCCGGCGCAGCCTCCTGAAACCGGAGCACGGTGGCGGTCGGAGCCAGGGGCTCGGATTCGGTGTTTTGGCAGGACACCAGCGCGAGGGCTGCCGCCCCCAGCAATCCCGCGTGGCGGGATCCGTTGGGCTTGATTCGGACGCTCGAAAGAAAAGGAGAGATCATTCCATCCAAAGTAGGGAGAAGCCTCCGCTCCCCCAATCGGATCGTTGGTGGAGCCCCTTCTCGATGGACACCACTGGACTCCACTGGAGCCCTTGGTTCACTCTATCCGATCTTCAGGACGTGGGCCGGGCAGATGGCCGGATCCAACCGCACCCAGTTGGAACCGGCGTTCCATGTCCATCGCTCCCTGGTCACCAGATCGGTCACCGGGTATGGCGCCCAGGAGATTCCCAGGTCGCTCCACGGAGGATCGATGAAGCCCTCGCGAGGCCGGGTGGGGTCGCAGTTGACCACGCACAGGAGCCGGTCGTTGCCCAGGACACGCACGAAGGCCAGGAGTTCCGGATCGGTGCAGTCCAGGAAGCGGATGTTGTGGCTCTCCTGCAAGGCCGGATGGTTGTTGCGGATCTCGTTGAGGGTCCGGATCCAGTCCTTGATGTGTCCGGGGCGGTTCCAGTCCCATGCGTGGTACTGGTACTTCTCGGAGTTCAGGTATTCTTCCTTGCCCGGCACCGGAGTGGCTTCGCACAGTTCCCAGCCGTTGTACATCCCCCAGCTGGGCGAAAGCAGCGTCGCCAGGGCGGTGCGGACAAGGAAGGCGGGCCGGCCATGGTCCTGGCAGTGGTGGGGATTGATGTCGGGGGTGTTCGTGAAGAAGTTCCCGCGCATGTATTCGCGTTCGGGAAGACCTGTGATCTCTTCCACGTAGTCGCGAAGCTCGGCGGCCTTCTCGCGCCACACGAAGTAGGTGTAGCTCTGCTGGAACCCGAGCTTGGCCAGTCGCTTCATGAGCTTGGGACGGGTGAACGCCTCGGACAGGAACACGGCGTCGGGGCAGCGCTTCTTCACTTCGCGGATGAGCCACTGCCACAGGCCGAAGGGCTTGGTGTGGGGGTTGTCCACCCGGAAGATGCGGATGCCCTTCTCGATCCAGAACAGGTGGATGCGGAGGATCTCGCGCCACATCGCTTCGGCGTCGGGGCCGTAGTAGTGGAACGCGTAGATGTCCTCGTACTTCTTGGGAGGGTTCTCGGCGTACTTGATGGTGCCGTCTGCTTCGCGGTAGAACCAGTCGGGGTGGTCCTTCGCGTAGGGGTGGTCCGGGCTCGCGTTCAGAGCGATGTCCAGGGCCACCTGCATGCCGTGGTGGTGGCAGGCGGCGATGAACCGTTCGAAATCCTCCATGGTTCCCAGGTCGGGATCCACGGCATCGTGCCCGCCGTGCTCGTTGCCGATCGCGTAGGGGCAGCCCGGCTCTCCCGGCTGTGCCTTCAGGCTGTTGTTCTTTCCCTTGCGGTTGGTCTTCCCGATGGGATGCACCGGCGGCAGGTACAGGACCTGGAAGCCCATGGAGGCGATCTCGGGAAGCCGCGCGATGCAATCGTCCCAGCTGGCGGACTTGTTGGGATCCGTCCCTTGCGAGCGCGGCCACATTTCGTACCAGGCGCCGAACCGCGCGATCACCGGATCCACCACCACGTCGTAGATGGGCGATGCGGATTCAAGCTGGGTCTTGTCCCAGGTGCCACCCACGCGGAACTCGAAGAGTCCCACTTCGGAAAGCGTCACCGATCCCAGATAGCGGTCGTTGTCGCCCTTTTCCAACGGAAACCGGGACCACTCGCCGCCTTCGCGGCGCCACTCGAACCAGCACGAATACGTCTCGTGGCCGTAGAGCCAGATGTCGGCGGACACCTCCAGGACGTCGCCGACCTCGCGTTTGGCCGGAAAGTATCCACCATCCACCGAGGGCTGCACGTTCTCGAAGACGAACGACGAGGCCTCGGGGGCGATGGGTTCCGTCTCACCGATTGCAAGAAGCCCGGAGGCCCCCCGCGAAGCCGCTCCCGCGGCAGCCTTGGGAGGCTTGCCCGACGGGAGGTTCTGGGATTTCGCCTTGGACGTATTGGCGGCGGACGGCGTGGACTTCGCCTGGGGCATCGTGGTGTTCCTCGTGGACGATGGGAAGCAGCGAAGATAGGATCTTGTCAGCCGGCCTTGCGGCCGATCGGCTCGACTCCCCAAATGTCCTTGGCGTACTCCTCGATGGTGCGGTCGGAGCTGAACTTGCCCATGCGCGCCGTGTTGAGGATGCTGCGCCGGATCCAGGACTTCTCGTCCTTGAACGCCTTGGACGCGTCCTCCTGGGCCCGGACGTAGTCGGCGAAGTCGGCGGCCAGGAAATAGGTGTCCTTGCCGCGCAGGTGTTCGGTGATGGGCGCGAAGAGATCGGGCTTCTCGGGCGAGAAGAATCCCTTCTCGATGAGTTCGATCACCGCCCGCAGATCGTCGTTGGCCTCGATGAACTCGTTGGGCTTGTAGCCCTTGGCCTTGAGCGCGGCGACCTCCTCGGTCTTCATGCCGAACATCACGCAGTTCTCTTCGCCCACTTCCTCGGCGATCTCGATGTTCGCTCCGTCCCAGGTGCCGATGGTGAGCGCGCCGTTGAGGGACAGCTTCATGTTGCCCGTGCCCGAAGCCTCCAGGCCGGCGGTGGAGATCTGCTCGGAAAGGTCCGCGGCGGGGATGATCTTCTCCGCGAGGCTCACGCGGTAGTTGGCAAGGAAGAGCATCTTCAGCTTGTCGCCCACGTCCGGATCGGTGTTGACCACGGTGGCCACCGAATTGATCAGGCGGATGATGAGCTTGGCCATGGCGTAGCCGGGAGCCGCCTTGGCGCCGAAGAGCACCACGCGCGGCGTGAAATCGGCCTTGGGGTTTGCCTTGATCTTGCGGTAGAGGTGGATCACGTGCAGGAGGTTCAGGAGCTGTCGCTTGTACTCGTGCAGGCGCTTGATCTGCACGTCGAAGAGCGCATCCGGATTGAGCCGCACGCCGTTCTCGCGCATGACGTAATCCGCCAACCGCTCCTTGGCCTCGCGCTTGACGGCCTTCCATCGCTTCTGGAAGGCGGCGTCGTCGGCGAAGGCTTCCAGCGCCTTGAGCCTGTCCAGCTTGGTTTCCCAGCCGGAGCCGATCTTCTCGGTGATGAGCTCGGAAAGGGCCGTGTTGCACTTGGCCAGCCACCGGCGCGGCGTGATGCCGTTGGTCTTGTTGTTGAACTTGCCCGGGAAGAATTCGTAGAAGTCCACCAGGACGCTCTTCTTCAGGAGCTCCGAATGGAGCGCCGCCACGCCGTTGACGCTGTGGGCGCCCACCACGCACAGGTGCGCCATGCGGATCTTGCGCACGCCGTCCTCGTCGATGATGCTCATGCGGCGCAGACGATCGGTGTCTCCCGGATAGCGGAAGGCCACCTGGCGCAGGAAGCGGAAGTTGATCTCGTAGATGATCTGCAGGTGGCGGGGAAGGAGCTTCCCGAACATGTCCACCGGCCACTTTTCCAGAGCCTCCGGAAGGAGGGTGTGGTTGGTGTAGGCGAAGATCCGGGTGGTGATGGACCATGCCTCGTCCCAGCCGATCCCGTGGTCGTCCATCAGGATCCGCATGAGCTCGGGAATGGCCACCGCGGGATGCGTGTCGTTGAGCTGGATCACCGCCTTGTCGGCGAGGTTGCGCAGGCTCTGGTGGTGCTTGAGGTGGCGGCGGATCACATCGTGGATGCCGGCCGCGCAGAAGAAGTACTGCTGCTTGAGGCGCAATTCCTGTCCGGCCGTCACGCTGTCGTTGGGATAGAGGACCTTGGAGATGGTCTCCGAATCGTTCTTGGCCAGCGACGCGCGCACGTAGTCGCCGTCGTTGAAGAACTGCAGATCGAAATCGTCGGTGGCCTTGGCCGACCACAACCGCAGGTTGTTCACCACGCCGTTCTTGAATCCGGGAACGGGGGTGTCGTAGGGGGTGGCCATGATCTTCTCGGTGTCCACCCACGAGAACTGGGTCTTGCCGTTGCGGTCGGTGCGGCTTTCCACCTTGCCGTAGAAGTACACCGGAACCGCGTTCTCGGGACGCGGGATCTCCCAAGGATTGGAGAGGTACAGCCAGTTGTCGGGCTCCTCGACCTGGCAGCCATCCACGATCTTCTGCCGGAAGATCCCGTACTCGTAGCGGATTCCACAACCGTAGGCGGGCAGGCGCAAGGTCGCGCACGAATCCAGGAAGCACGCGGCCAATCGTCCCAGGCCACCGTTGCCCAATCCCGCATCCTGCTCCATTTCGCGCAGATCCTCGTAGGAAAGGGCCAGCTGGTCCAGGGACTCGCGCACGGCCTCTTCCAACCCCAGGTTGAGCACGGAGTTGCCCAAGGCACGCCCCATCAGGAATTCCAGCGAGAAGTAGTACACCCGCTTGACATCCTGGTTGTAGTACGACTGCTGCGTGCTGATCCAATTCTCCACCAGGCGATCGCGCACCGCCCAGGCAAGCGAAAGATACCGGTCGTTCTCGGTGGCGGTGTAGCGGTCGCGGGCCAGGGAAAGCCGTAGATGGTAGTTGAAGGACTTGCGGATGTCCTCGGCGGTGGTGCCCACCAGATCTTCCACGTCTTCCAATACCTGCGCCTTCGTGCTGGGGATGGGGCTCGACGACGCCTTCTTTTCCTTGGCCATGATGGGTCCTCTCCAATGGGGGGTCTGGTTTGGTGCGGAACGTCCCTGGAAGCGTAACAAATCCGGTCTTGGGATGCCGCAACGAAAAATCGGCTGACGAGACCAAGAAACAAAAAACCCGCCAGGGTAGGCCCCGGCGGGTTGCTGTCAAATTCCGTTCCGACTGCCGTTTATTGGAAGCGGATCGTCACGATCGAGTACTTGGGCACGGTGATCACGTCGCCGTCCTTGAGCATCTTCTTCTCCGGCTTGGGTCCGGACTGATCGAAGAGCGCACCGGTGGCTTCGGTGGTCTTCAGGCCGCCCGAGTTCTCCTTGGTGAGCACTTCCACGATCGCCTCACCCTTCAGTCCCGGGACCTTCAAGGTGGTCTTGAAGTCGGTTTCCGGGCTCTTGTTGACGAACACGATGGAGGTCTTGCCGTTGGCGCGCTTGGACATCCAGGACTGGAGCGGATCCTGGTCGCTCTTGCCTTCCAGCAGAGTTCCGGTCAGGGCGTTGGCCATCAGGCGCATCGCCCAGTAGGACGGACGCTTGAAGTTGAGCCCTTGCGGGTCGGACGAGGTGGACAGCACGCCATAGCAACCCATGCGCTTGTCGCGGCCGTTGTACAAGGCCCACAGGTTGGCGATCTGGATGGGGCTTTCCGCCAGGTGGCCCAGATAGTCGGCGATGAACAGTCCGTTGACGTGGCTCAGGATCTGGGGCCCGGGGTTGAAGTCCACCGAGTTCCATTCCGTCAGCCAGATGTCGTACTTCTTGCCCTTGACTCCGTACTCGTCCACCTGCTTGCGGACTTCCTTCATCAGGACGTCCGATTCCTGCGAGACGGCCAGCAGGCCCTCGTCGTTCTCGGAACCGGTCCCCTGGGCGTAGTGGTGCACGTTCACGCCATCGGCGAGATCGGCCACTTCCTTGAAGACAGTCTTGTTCCAGCCGCCGCCCAGCATCCAGACCACGGTGATCTTGATGGAGGGATCCACGGCCTTCATCGCCTTGATGTAGGCCTTGCACTGTTCGGCATAGGCGACGCCGCCGTCCTTGCCCCACTTCTCGTAGTACTTGTGCCAGTTGCCGTAGACCTCGTTGCCGAGCTCCCAGTACTGGACCTTGGGACCGGACCGCTTCTTGTTCACGTACTCCACCCACTTGGCGGCGCGCTCGGGCGAACCGTCGCCGATGTTGGCGGTGAACATGGGCTTGCAGTTGATCTTTCCGCACCAGTCGAGGAATTCGTCGGTGTCGACGTTGAAGTCCTTGTCGCGGATCGTCTTTTCCCAGTCTTCCTCGTCGGAGCGAAGTCCACCGGGATAGCGCACCACGCCCAGGTTCATGGGCTTCTGGACCTCCACGGAAGCGGCATCCATCAGTTCCGGAGCCCAGAGACCCACGTTGATGCCGTAGATATCCGGGATCGTCTGGATGGACTTGGAAAGGTTGCCCTTGAACACCGCAGGCATGGTGGATGCGGCCTTGGCCTTCTCCAGCACGCGCAGGTTGGTGGCCTCGATCTGGGCCAGCGAGAAGGTTCCCGCCACCTCGCCGCCAGGCTTGAAGCCCAGCTGGTAGATGCCGTCCAGGTCAAGCAGGTTGTTCTGCTTGGCATCGGGTGGCTGGTAGTAGGGGAACTTCATGAAGGCGCGGAAGGGCACCAGGATCTGGTTCCAGCCTTTGCCCGCACCCACCTTGGTGATGAAGAATTCCTTGTCGCGATCCTGGATGGTCACGTCGAAGGACTGGTAGGGCTTCTCCGTGTAGAGCCAGATCAGGAGTCCGTAGTGCTTGGAGAAGTCGTAGTTGATCCCGGGTGCTCCATCGCGGGTGAGCATGAAGTCGTACCAGTCGCCGGGCTTGAAGTCCACCTTGATGGCCTTGCCCTTGATGGCGGCGGGCGCTCCCTTGGGAAGAGCGGTGATCTCGTGCTTGATGTCGGCGGTGGTGCCATGCTGGCTGTTCCAGCCCGCTTCCCACTTGGTGAAATCGGTCACCAGGAAGTTGGGGGCATCGGACTTGAACGCGTCCCAGTAGGCGTCCGGATCGAAGATGCCCTTGGCGGTCTTGTTGATCTGGAGCTGGTCCACGTAGAAGATCACCGGCTTGCCGGCCGCGGGCTTGTTCTCGTCGCGCCCGATGGAGAAGCGCATCTCCTGGATCTTGCTCCAATCCATCTTGCGCGAGATTTCGCGGCTCTGCTTGGCATCCCAATACACGCCGTCGTCGATGAAGGCCTTGAGGGGGATCTTCACATGGACCCACTCGTTGTCCTTCCAGACGGTGTAGCCGTCGCCCACCACCTTGGTCTGCACCTTGATCTCGTTGCCGTTGGCATCGCGACCCTGGTTGTCCATGAGGCCCACGTAGAACTTCTTGGAATCCGGTCCGGCCTTGATCCAGAAGCTCACGCTGCCGGTCTTGCGGAAGGAAGTCAGGTCCATGAAGTTGTTCGCGCCCAGCGACACGTTGATGCCGGACCAGTCGTTGTCGAAGTAGAGTCCCCACACGCCGGAATTGCCCGGGGTGTTGGAGGGAACCACCTTCTGGGTGGTCTTCCCACCGTAGACGTAGGGCCAGCCACCGTTGGGGTAGTCGTCCTGGAAGAAGGCTCCGAGGACATCGTCCTCCGACTTCAGCTGGGCGGAAGTGGGGCCGTCCACGGACTTGTCCATGTCCAGCCAGTCACCCGCAGCGGCGGCGTCTCCACCGGCGGCTTCCGAAACGGCATTGGCCCAGATCTGGACGTTGTCAATGTCGATTTCGCACTCGGGCTGGTCGCCCTTGTTGGACATGATGCGGAATTCCTGGACGTTGTCCCACTGGAACGGCCAAGGCTTCTCGATGCCGCGGGCGGCATCCCAGGCCACACCACGCTTGCCCAGGTCGCGCAGCGGAACCACGAAGGTGGTCCACTCGCCCTTCTTGATGGTGCCGTACTTGTCCAGCTTCAAGCGGACCACCGACTTCCAGCCGTCCGACTTCTCGTCGTCGCCGATGCCGAAGGTGACCAGCTCGCCGCCGTTCTTGCCGCGCAGCTGGAACACCAACGCGCCGGTCTTCAGGTACGGAGTGAGATCGAAGGCCATGTTCCAGAGGCACAGGGCCACACCGGAATAGTCCTTCTGGTCGAGCTTGGCCTCCATGTAGTACTCGGAAGCATCCGCACCGGCGCCTTCCACCGGAGTGATCTTGGTGTTTCCGCCGTACACGAAGGTGAAGCCGCCGGGCTGCAGGTCCTCGTCGTAGAAGGTGAACGCCGGGAAGGCGTCCTTGCCCACGCCGGTCGGGATGCGAGCGGCGGACCCGCTCACCCCTGTCGCGTCGGCTTGGTTCGGAATCGGTTGGAGGCAGCCACCCAACCCGATCCCCACCAGGGCCGCCAAGGCGGCCGTATAGAGACTTTTTCGCATGATGATCTCCTGCGGTCGGGTTTAGGTCAGAAGACGACCGAAATCTTGGTGGACCAGATGTCCTGGGTGAAGTCGAATTCCGTCGCGTTGGGGTATTCGGTCTTCAGCTGGTTGTACTGGGCCAGGAAGTAGGCACCCTCCTGGATCTTGAACTCGAAGCCGCCCGCGATGTTCTGGTAGTTGCGATCGATCTCGAGGAGGGTCTTGTCGTCGCCCTTGACCTGCTGGAAGCCAGCCATCAAGGACAGGCGGGGCACGATGCCCACGTAGGCGCTGGCGCCGATCTGCTGGGAAGCGTAGTCCAGGTAGAGGCCGCCGTTGGTGCTGCTTTGGGCGAAGGACACCGACACCTCCAGTGGCAGCGGAGCCTTGGGCTTCAGCAGCGTGTTCCAGTTGGGGAAGAAACGGTCGCCGCGGAGCTTCAGGCCGCCTTCGATCCATTGGAACTTCGCCTTGGTGGCGGCCAGCTGGGCGGCCGAATCCAGGATGGTTCCCTTGGCTTCCTGCAGCATGTAGGCGTTGGCGGTGAATTCCACGCCGCCGTTCAGGTACTGGGCATCCAGGCCCACCTTGGGTCCCACGCGGTTGGCCGAGGCCTCGCCACCGGGCAGCACGTACTGCATGTCGCGATCCAGCTGGAAGCCGTCCAGGGCCACGCGGTAGAGCGCGGTCTTGGGAGCGGACACGTACTGGCGATAGGCGGCTTCGGCGGCGGCCTTCCGAACGTTGGTCTTCGCCCGGACGGCGGAATCCACGTAGAGCCGTTGAGCGAGCGTGCCGGCCTTCAAGCCCACGGCGATGGAGTCGCTGGAAGTCTTCACCAGCAAAGCCTTGGTGGAGTCGGCCTTCTTCATGTAGACCGCGAAGGTGCTGTCCACGGTGAAGAGCTTGCTCGGATAGAGCAGCAAGGCGTCATCCATGGCCTTCTTGGCCACCGGAAGCACGGCGGTCATCGCGGCGAATTCGTACTGCGAAGAACCCGCCACGTAGTTGGAATAGGCCAGCTTGTCGTAGGCGTTCTTCGCGTATTCGTTCTGCTCTTCGGCGATCCAGTGGTGGACGTTGTTGT
>DAOPYN010000048.1:26489-30289 GCA_035352895.1 Fibrobacteria bacterium
GCGTTCTTCGCGTATTCGTTCTGCTCTTCGGCGATCCAGTGGTGGACGTTGTTGTACATCGCGTCGAAGAGGTTGTAGTGCAGGGGTTTGGCATAGCCGACACCGGAAGCCCACACATCCTGCTCGGAGTTGTAGACGCGTCCGAACTGCTTGTTGAAGACCGGCGTCTGCGCCAGGTCGGAGCGGAACAGCGAATCGTTCATCAGGTAGCCACCGCGCACGGCCGCAGCCCAGTTTTCGCCCTTCCAACCCGCCTTCAGGCCCAAATTGAGCCCGATACCGGATTTGGTCTCGTAGAGGGGCTTCATGTAGCCGGTTTCCGTCTTGGTGGTTTTCCACTGGGTCGGATCCGTCAAGGAGTCGATGTCGACGGTGGTGTTTTCCGCCGCGACTTGCAGGCCATTGAAATACTCCCAGCTGGACTGGGCGAATTCCGCGTCCAAGGCCAGGATCAAGTTGGAGCTGCCCAACAGCTTGGCGCCATCCACCTTCAACTGGCTCCCCATCACGATTCCGTTGGTCAGCAAAGAATCCTTGTCGCGCGCCTGATCAAACACGATGCTGTCGGGGCGGCCTGCAACGGAATACGTGTATTTGGACTTTTGCGTCGTGGTGTCCGTGGAGCCGAAAGTGGACTTCAGATCCTTGTTCTGCAGGAAGTGCAGCCCCAGCTGCAGCCCTCCCAGGAACGCCACGTTGGCGCGCCCCCCCAGAAGGATGCGGTCGTAGTTGGCCAGTTGGGTGGGCCAGCCTTCATTGTCCTGCTTCTTGTTCACCGAGTACTTGCTGATGAACTGGGAGGCAGGCGTACCGATCGGCGCGGCCATCAGTAGCCGCGCGGCCACCAGGGACACATCGAAGGAATCGATGCGTGCCGGAGGCACCGCCGCCCGGAAGCCCACATTCACACCCTGCAGGTTGCGGTTGTTGCCCCCCAGGAAGCGTTCTTCCATGGCGGTTTTCTGGGCCTGCGCGAAGATGCGCGGCGTGTAGAGGTAACCCACCTCGGGCGACCACATGGTGAGCGGGCTCCACTTCTGGAGCATGTTGCCCAGGTGGTAGTAGAACATGCCGTCCAGGGCGGATCCGTCGATGGACAACCAACGCGTTTCCAGCGGCGTGTAGGGGGACCCGAAGAAGCTCGCGTGATCCAGGTGCATCCTGAACACGGCGCGGGCCTGGGTCACGGAGTTCGGCTTGGCCCGCAGATCGAAATCCACCGACGTGTACCCGATCTGCTCGTCGTTGCGACGGCTCTTGTCCAATGCGTTGCCGGAAAATTCCGCCCCGCCATACATCCCGCGGAACTGTCCGCCCACGGAAATGCCCTGGGTGGCCACCAGCTGCTCGAAGCGCTTGGCCAGGGTATCGATCTTCCCACTCTGGTCGTCGGCGGCGGATGCGGCCACGGGGACCCAGAGACAGGCTGCTGCGGCGATTGCCTTCGTGTTCATGCGTGTTCCCTTTGTTTCGGCGACCATGATCAGAACCACATCTTGGTTTCGGCGTGGAGATACCACGCCTCGAAATCGTTTTTGCCCTTGGCGGCTTCAATTTCCTTGGAAATGCCGTCGTCGCGGTGCGTGAAGTACTGCACGCGCGTATGGAGCTCGACGCGGGGGCTCAGGTTCCAGTCGAACCCGAGACCGAATGCCCAGTCGGTGTAATCGATGGGGGCGTAGCGCCAATTTCTGGGATTCTGAGCTTCCCTATCCTTCAAGGCGAGTCCAGTGACGGAATCGATGGCCGCTACACCATATTCGGACTCCCAGTGTTCCTGGCCCACCAATCCGATCAGCCAGAATTTATCGGTGAGCTGGTAGACCGGCTCGAACCGAAGCAAGTATCCGGAAAGGAGCGTTTTGTCGTCGCCGGCCTTGGCCAAGCCCCCGGTGCTCACTCCGTTCCAGGCGCCGTACAGTCCCAAGAACATCGGGCGCGATCCGCTCCAAAGCGGCGAAATATCCTGCCCGTAATCCAGGGAGATGTTCTGGGTCGCCTTGGTGGCGGTGGGAAGATCGCCGGCAAGGATCATGTCCACGATCGTGGAACTGTCTTCCTTGTACTCGGCCGTGCTGGTGCGGCGGATCTTGAATGCGGCGAAGTTCTCGAAGGTCGCCATGAAATCGTTGCGGATGCCGCCCGCCAACCCAGGGGTGGGAGCATACATGTTGTTCCTGCGGTCCAAATCACCAGTTCCCCAGGGCCGCGCCGTGTCCTTGGCGGAAGGATTGGCGTAAGCGAAAAATTCGTTCCCGAAGCGCCGGATCTGGCGGGAAATCACAGGGGTTGTACTTCCCACATCAGTTCCACCCGCCTCAGAGAATGCTGGATCGCCCCTCAAATAGTCGTCGGTCAGTCCTTGTCCATCGTATTGGGTGGTGGACTGATGGATGGACAACTTGAAGGCCGTACCGTTCAGTCGCCAAGGCAACCAGATCAAATTGGATCCATCCTCCATCTGGGTGTGGTAGCCCACGTTCATCCGCAGGTGTCCGTTCTTCACCCGGGTGTACTTGAAGGTGAAATTGGCCCCCGTCATGTTCGCCACATAGGGCGTGCCGCCATCGTAACCCGCGAACTTGCCTGCGCCCAGGAGGTTGGCCTCGAAGGGGAAGAAGAAGTCGCCAGGCATGATGAAGCTGGTGCCGGAATAGAACTCCTTGGGTGCGTACACGGCCTGGATCCCCAGATCCAACGGGATGGCCCCGCCGATGGTCCCCGAAACCAGGTTGGTCACCTGACCGTACACGGCAGGAATCCACTTCGATTCCTTGTTGGCCAGAACCTCGTACTTCCCGGCATCCTGGATGGTTTGATCATCCGCCACACCCTTGTACCGGCGAATCTGGGCTGCGGTCGCCGCTCCCGAATCCTGCACCTTGAAGTAGGATGTGTCGGTCTTGTTCAAGCCGACATCCAGCAGAAACCCAACCTTGCCCGGCACATTCTGGCGCAGATCGAAGGAAATGGTCTGGAAGCTGGTGAAGTAGTTGGTCGCGTAAAACGTATCGCGCGTGGAAAAGGTGCTGTCGTGGTTGACCCAGTACCCGCTGTTGGCGAGCTTGGTCTTCCAAGAAGGCTTGGACAGCGAGTCCGCCACGGTCCCGATCGCTGCCGCCGCCTGATCCTTCGAGAATGTGGCAGTCTTGCGGTAGCCCCAAGCCGCCAAAGGAAGGGCGTCGTTAGTGTTCGACAAGCCTCCAAAATTCAGCGAATAACGGAACTGCTTGGCGTAGTCGTCATCCAGCTTGAAATTCACGTAGTTCACACCCGCCGAAATAGGCAGTGCTTGCCCTCCCGGGAGCGGGATTTCGCCGATGGCCAAGCGGCCGATCATGGCATCCCGGTACAGGTCACCGATGCCCGTTCCCTTGGAGGCGATCGAGCGTGTGCCGGAATTCCCGTCCGTATACATCAAGCCGTTGGTATTCGCCGTGTTGGCCACCGTGGGCGACCACTTCTGGAAGCCTTCGTAGTTGGCCATGGTGAACATGAAGTAGAGCTTGCCCGGAAGGTCCATGGATTCCCATTGGAATCCTTGGAAGGGCTTCTTGTTCCAGGCCGCACGACCGACACGCTCCCCCTTGGAGGTGGCGTATTCGTAGTACTGGGCGGAGGGCTGTTCCAGCTCGTAGGGGACATAGTCCCAGCCGAACAGTCGATTTTGCCCTTTCCACACGGTCAAGGGGGAAGCTTCCGTCCAAAGGGTGCCACCCACGCGGAAAATGGTGGTCGCCTTGCCCACCGCCGCGGTCACACCAGCCGACATGTCTTCATAGACCTGGACCGAGTGGGGA
>DAOPYN010000049.1:0-29614 GCA_035352895.1 Fibrobacteria bacterium
TGCCTGGCCCAACCATTCCCAGCCGGGGCGCAATCTGGCGGTGACCTCCACGGTCGCCTGGCAGACGGATTCCACCGATCCCTTGTCCAGCGGGATCGTTTCCAAGGACACTTCGGAAATGCTTTCCCTGGGGACGGGAATGGTCTCCGCCGACCTGTCCCGCATTTCGGTGCGGTTGCGGTTCCTCCAAGGGTGGATGGGGTGGGCCCGCCTCCTGCGGATCACCGACAGCGCCGGGGGGGTGCTGGTGGAACTGGTGCGTTCCGGCGACTCCCTCAAGGTGTCGGCCGGTGGATCGGCCGCCTCCACCTTCGTGCCCCAGGACACGCTCTGGCACCGCTACACCTGGATGCGCACGGCATCCGACTGGCGTGTGTACATCGATACCCGCCATCTCCTGACCTTGGACGATCCCTCCTTGCGGCCTGCCGGGGTGACCCTGGCCGAAGGGGGACGGATCCGGATGTCGGAGATGATGCTGTGGGCCGACACCACCGTGCGGGAGACCGTCCCCGTCGGGGGAATCCCGGTGGGAGCGGTGGCGCTTCCGGTGCGCTGAGCCCTGGTTCGCCCCGCCCCACCGTCAGGGGGCGGGAACACCTGGCTTCAGGCCAGGGCGGCCGACACGATCTCCTTGGCCTCGGCCTGGATGGCCTTGAGGTGGGATTGGCCCTTGAAGCTTTCCGCGTAGATCTTGTAGACGTCCTCGGTGCCGGAGGGACGCGCCGCGAACCAGCCGTTCTCGGTGGTCACCTTGAGCCCGCCGATCGCCGCGCCGTTTCCGGGGGCGTTGGTGAGCTTGGCGGTGATGGCCTCTCCGGCCAGCGTGGTGGCCTTGACGGATTCCGGCGAAAGCTTGGAGAGCTTGGCCTTCTGCTCGCGGTTGGCCGGAGCGTCCATGCGCTCGTACACGGGCGATCCGAACTTCGCCTCCAGCTCCTTGTAGTGGAGGCCGGGGTCCTTGCCGGTCTTGGCCGTGATCTCGGCGGCCAGGAGGTTCAGGATGATGCCGTCCTTGTCGGTGCTCCACACCGAGCCGTCCTTGCGCAGGAAGCTCGCGCCGGCGGATTCCTCGCCGCCGAAGCCGAAGGAGCCGTCCACCAGCCCGTCCACGAACCACTTGAAGCCCACCGGCACTTCGGACATCTTCCGTCCCAGCGAGGCGGCCACGCGGTCGATCATGCTGGAGCTCACCAGGGTCTTCCCGATGGCGGCGTCGGACTTCCAGCCCGGACGGTTCCCTCCGAACAGGTACTGGATGGCCACTGCCAGGTAGTGGTTGGGGTTCATCAGGCCCACCGACGGGGTCACGATGCCGTGGCGGTCGGTGTCGGAGTCGTTTCCGAAGGCGATCTGGAACTTGTCCTTGAGCGCCACCAGGCCGGCCATGGCCCAGGGCGAGCTGCAATCCATGCGGATCTTGCCGTCGCGGTCCACGCACATGAAGCCGTAGGTGGGGTCCACCACGGGATTGACCACCGTGATGTCCAGGCCGTACTTGGCGGCGATGGGTTCCCAGTACTTGACGGCGGCGCCGCCCATGGGGTCCACCCCGATCTTCAATCCCGACTTGGCGATGGGCTCGAAGTCGATGATGGAGCCCAGATCGTCCACGTAGGACTTGAGGAAATCGAAGTTCGCCACGCAGCCGGACGACTTGGCGCGGGCCAGGGGCACCCGCAGCACGTCCTTGAGACCGGTGCGGAGGATCTCGTTGGCGCGGTCCTGGATCTTCTTGGTGACGTTGGCGTCGGCGGGGCCGCCGTTGGTGGGATTGTACTTGAAACCACCGTCCTCGGGGGGATTGTGGCTGGGGGTGATCACGATGCCGTCGGCCAGGCCCGTGGTGCGTCCCTTGTTGTAGGTGAGGATCGCATGGCTCACGGCGGGGGTGGGGGTGAAGCCGTCGCCGGTCTGGACCAGGGCCTGGACACCGTGGGCGGCCAGCACTTCCAGGGCGCTGTCGCGGGCGGGGACGGACAACGCGTGGGTGTCGATTCCCACGAAGACCGGGCCGGTGACGCCCTGCTCGCGGCGGTATTCCACCAGGGCCTGGGTGATGGCCAGGATGTGGTTTTCGTTGAAGGCGGTCTTCAAGGAAGATCCGCGGTGTCCAGACGTTCCGAAGCTCACCTGCTGCTCGGGCACCGACGGGTCGGGTTTTCCCGTGTAGTAGGCGGAAACCAGGCTGGGCAGGTAGACGAGGAGATCCCGAGGAGCGGGTTTTCCGGCGAGCGGATGGTTGGACATGGACGGACGCCTTTGGATGCGATGGAACGGATAAGAACGAAAGAGGGGCACAAAAATAGGTCGCCACTTGCGTAGATGACGAACGTGGGGTACGTTTCCCCCCCATGTCCACAGGAAATCTCCCGATCACGCGCGAAGGCTACGACAAGCTCGTCGCGGATCTGAAACACTACAAGAGCGTCGAACGTCCCGCCGTCATCCAGGCCATCCAGGAGGCGCGCGCCCAAGGCGACCTTTCGGAAAACGCCGAATACGACGCGGCCAAGGAAAAGCAGGGCAAGATCGAGGACAAGATTTCCGAGCTGGAAGACAAGATCGCCCGCGCCCACATCATCGAAGCCGACGCTTCCGCCTCGGAAACGATCATCTTCGGGGCCACGGTGTGCGTCAAGGACAGCGCCACGGGCAAGGAAATCGAGTACCAGCTGGTGGGACCGGAAGACGTGGACGTGATGCGCAACCGCATCTCCATCAACAGTCCCATCGGAAAGGCCCTGGTGGGCAAGCGCCGTGGCGACACGGTGGAGGTTTCCACGCCGCGGGGCACCAAGACCCTCACGGTGCAGTCCTACCGCTGAGATGGCTCCCGCGCTCGTCCTGATCCACGGCGACAACCCTCCCCTGCGGGAGGCGACGCTCGAGGACGAGCTCCACAAGGCTCTGGGAGTGGATTCCGCCCTGGGCGCCCATGTCTTCCAGGGCAACGAAACCGATCCCCAGTCCTTGGTGACGGCTCTCACGCCGTCCCTGTTCTCCGAATCCGGAGCCGTGGTGATCCAGGGGGTGGAGGAGTGCTCCGCCACGCTGTGCGAGGTCCTCCTCTCCACCGTTCCGGGCGCCCTGGACTCGGAGATTTCCGTGTTCCTGGTGGGCGAGAAGGGTCCCAACCAGGTCAGCAAGGCGGGCAAGGCCCTGGCCAAGCTGATCAAGGAGAAGGGGCGCGAGGTCGCCTGCCCCGCCCCCAAGCTCCACGAGCTTCCCCGTTGGCTGGAAGCCCGCTGCAAGAAGCGTTTCGGGCGGGCCATGGACGCCGACGCCCTGGACCTGTTCGTGGAACGCGCCGGGACCACCGATTACCGCAAGGTGGGGGAGATCCTTTCCGACCTGGACCGCGAACTGGAAAAGATCGACGCCCGGCTGGAAAAGGGTCAGAAGGTGACCTTGGCCATGATCGAGGAAATGGTGGGGGACCGCCGTCCGGTGTCCCTTCAGGATTTCCTGGATTCCCTGTGCCACCGCAAGCCGTCGGAAATGGTACGCTCCCTGCTTCGTTTGCGGGAGGAAGGGATGCCGGGGTTTCTCTTGGCCCAGACGGCCTGGACGGAATTCGTTCAGCTGTTCCGGTTGCGCAAGGCCATGGATCGGGGCGGACGCGCGGCGGACGTCGCCAAGGACCTGGGCATCAACGCGTTCGTGTTCCAGAAGCGGGGATTCGAGGCCGCCGCCAAGTCCCGGTCCGCCGAGCGTTGGCTGGCCGACCTGGGCGCGCTCTGCCGGATCGAAAGCCGCGACAAACGAGGGCACTACCAGAACGACTGGCTTCTGGAGCTCGAGTTTTACCAGATTTCCCGTTAGAGGAGGATCCCATGCCCGACATCGCTCAAACTCCGCGCGCCACCACCGGTTGCGCCGGTCTGGACAAGATGCTCCACGGAGGGCTGGTGGAAGGCTATTGCGTGGTCCTGGAAGGTTCTCCCGGCACCGGCAAGACCACCCTTGGACTCCAGTTCCTGGTCGAGGGTTGCAAGAAGGGCGAGCCCGGCATCGCCATCACCTTCGAGGAATTCCCGGAACAGTACTACGAGAATGCCCTCCAGCTGGGCTGGGATCTCAAGTCCTGGGAAGACCAGGGGCTCCTGAGGATCCAGTTCTCGGATCCGCTCACCTTCCTGGAAGGCCTGCAGGACCTGGACGGCCACATCGCCGACATGGTCGACGGCATGGGCGCCCGGCGCATCCTGGTGGATTCGGTGAGCCACTTCGAACGCCTGACCTCGGACGCAGGGGATCTGCGCCGCATCGAGACGGATCTTGTCCACGCCCTCAAGCGCGAGGGCCTGACCTCCATCCTCCTCAAGGAGAATCCCCACGTGCTGGGCGGCTGGGACCGCGGGGACAACCGCGTGGCCTTCATCGCCGACGCCCTGATCCTCCTGCGCTACATCGAACTGGAATCCGAGATCAAGCGCGGCGTGGTGGTGCTCAAGATGCGCGGCTCCGACCACGAGAAGGAGATCCGCCAGTACGTGATCCGCGAGCAGGGCCTGGTGGTGGGCGAAGTCTTCCAGGGTGTGGCGGGGCTGTTCATCGGAAGCGCGCGGGGCGGCGAAAAGGGCTGAGCTGAAGCCTTTCAGCGGTGCCTTTCGACACTTACCTTGCTTCCAGGGAAGCAGGGAGGTGTCCGATGCGGGTTCCACGATCCATGATGTTCGCCCTACTGGCGTGGGTGGGTGCGGATGCGGCCTCCATGCCGTCTTCGAGTCGCTTCCTGGCCAATCCGGACACCGGCAGATCCCTCCTGCAGCGCACCGCGGATTTCTGGAAGGGCTACCGCGACGACGGCAACGGCGGATACAACGCCGTGGTGTCGGCTTCCGGGAGAGGTTCCGGCGACACCAAATACTTCTCCCCGCAGTCCCGTCTGGCCTACGTCTTCACGCGGGCGTTCATGGTGACGGGCGATACCACCTACCTGAACCACGCCGAACACGCCCTTGAGTTCCTGTATGCGCATGCCTGGGATCCCTCCGGGATCGGCGGGTGGTTCTACCAGGCCGAATCCGACGGCACCGTCCCCCTTCCCGACTCCACCCGGTGGTCGTACATGCAGCACTACGCCCTGCTGGGACCCACCGTGTTCTGGGAAGCCCATGGAGGCCAGACGTTCGCCAGGGCGAGCGGTGCGATCTCCCATGGGGACTGGGTCCGACGCGGATCCGACTGGCTCGAGCGCAACTTGTGGGACAGGACGCCGGGACGCGAGGGCTACTACACCAATTGGGCTCCCACCGGTGGGGTCGGGAAAGGGTTCACCGGGACGGTCGACGGAATCACCACCCATGGAGAGGCGCTGGCGCTGATCACCGGCGACTCCGCCCATGCGAGACGGTTCCTGTCCCTGGGGGACGCCATGGTCGAGCACCTGGCCGCGGCACTGGATTCCCCGAAGGTGGTCCTGGGGATGCCGGAGGAATTCACCACCGATTGGAACCTGGACACCATCGGATACGCGATGGTGGGGCATATCGTCAAGACGGTGTGGTGCCTGGATCGCGTCTACCTGTTCCACCAGGATTCCAGGTACCTCGCCGCCGCCGAGAAGGTCTTCCGGAGGGTGTGGTCCAACGGCATGGTGGACACCACGTTGGGCGGGGTCTTCTACGACTACGACTGGTCCAAGGCCAATTCCGTGACCACCCGCAAGAACTACTGGATGCTGGAACAGGGATTCAACGCCGGAATCACCCTGGCCAACCTCACGGGGGATCCGCTCGTGCGGGAACGCGCCCTGCGGATGGCGGAAGGCTCCGCCGACTTCTTCTACAAGTACTTCTACCAGAAGAACGGTGCGGCCATCATGTCCACCAACGCCTCCGGGACGGGACTGTCGACGGTCCTTGGAGACGAATGGGACGCGGGATACCACGCGAGCGAATTCTCGTGGCTGGTCTACCTGTACGGCCACCTTCTGCACCATCGCGACAGCGTTGCGCTGTTCTACCGGCTCGCGCCTTCAGCCGAATCGCAGGACATCCGGCTTTCCCCGATGGCCCTTCCCGGCGACAGCTTGGCGATCCTTTCCGTCGAGAAGGACGGTTCGTCGTTCGGCCGCTTCGACCAGGTCGGGAGGACCCTGCATCTGCAACCTGGTGAAGGCGGCATCTTCCGCGTGGTCTTCGGGTGGCGGAATTCCCGGATGGGGTCGGTGGGGGCGCCCACGTCGGGGAGAGCATGGAATGCTGTCTGGGATCGTCGGGCACGATGCGTCCGGTTGGACCTGCCGAGCGCCATGGATCTGAAGGTACGAGTGGTGGATGCGAAGGGAGGACTCCGGGCGGATCTTGGAATGCGCATCTTTCCCTCCGGGGCATCCACTCTCGAGGTTCCGAGGTCAAGCTCCGGTGGACTTCGATGGGTACTCCTGGATGCCAACGGAGAACGCAGGGTGGTGCCGCTGGGCCTATGATCCGGGACGAGGATCCTGGCTCGGAACGCTTCGACAGATCGGAGGTCCATGATGGTCGTGACGGACAAGTTCGTGCTGTTCTGGGGTGAGGAAGATATCTATTCGAACTTCCACCCTTCGCGCTTTTCGCTGGATGGCAACGTCTTCCACTGGAGCGAGCAGGCCTTCATGTGGCTGAAGGCCGTGGAGTTCGGCGACCGCGCCGTGGCCCAGCAGATCCTGGAGCAGACCCCGCGGAACAGCTCGCCCCTGGAATGCAAGCGCCTGGGGCGGAAGGTCTCGCCCTTCGACGAGAAGACCTGGAGCGTGCGGAGCGTGGAAGCGATGCGCCGCGCGGTGTCGGCCAAGTTCTCCCAGATTCCCGAGCTTCGCCGCCAGCTCCTGGATTCCGGCGATCGCATCCTCGTGGAAGCCTCCCCATATGACAGGATCTGGGGAATCGGCTGGGGGGAATCCGACCCACAGGCCCAGGATCCATCCCAGTGGAAGGGTCAGAATCTGTTGGGGAAGGTCCTGATGGAGGTGCGCGAGCAGTTGCGGACCGACCGGGCCGTAGCCGTCCCAAAAACGTAGAGACGCCCCGTCGGGGCGTCTCTACAACGGCGTGACCGTATCCGTGGACATGGTCACGCCGTTGGCGTTTGGAAACCGCCGACCTGGGCGCCATTGACCAAACGCCGTTTTTGGATCACCGCACCGCGATCACCGTTTGTTCAGAATCGCCCGCACCTTCGCGAAATCGGGGTGGTGGATTCCGGCCTGTTCCAGTTTGGCGAGGTCGTCGCGGATGTACCAGGCGTAGGTCCGGGAGGCGTCGTCTTCCGCCTGCATCGGAGCCAGGCGTCGGTACATGGCCATGGCCTCGTCGGACCTGCCGGTGAGCATCCTCGCGTGGGCGAGGTTCAGTTCGATCCATCGCGCGGTCTGGGGGGCGCCGCGTCGATCCGCCAATTCCACCGCGCGGCTCGCCGCGGAGTCGGCGAGAAGGTATCGACGTTGCAGCAAGGCGTACCAGGAAAGGGTTCCCAGCGCGTCCACCAGCTCCACGTTGGAAGACGTTCCCGCAAGCACCTCGGCCCATTGGACCGCCTTCCGGGCGTAGTCGAGCTTGACGGCGGGATCCTGGCTGCATTCGACAAGATCGGAATAGAGGTTCGTGCGGACACGGGCCGTCCAGGAATCCTCCGGGAAGGAATCCACGAAGTTCCCCACGGCCAGGTACGCCTTGGCACCTTGGTCGTTCCTTCCCAGGTGGCAATCGAAGTCGGCCGAGCGCATCCACGCATCCGCCCGGAGCATGCGCATCCGCATGTCCGATGGGTTGGCCTCGAACAGTCTCCGGCTCAACTCCAGCGCCTCCCGTTGTTCGGTGTCGGCGAGGTTCCAGGCATCGGCCGAGGCTCTCGCGAGGGTCACCCAGTTCAGGGCGGCGAGTTCGTTCTCCAGAGGCTCGCTCCGGGGAGGGGTGGACGCATCCTTGGCCCGTGCGGTGCGGGCGGCCGCCAGGGCTTTCTGGGCCACTTCCAGGGTGGCCTCCATCCTTCCGATGCGTTCCAGATCCTTGTAGGCAAGCTCCCATGCACCAAACCGCCGATTGGCCAGAGCCGAATCGAGGGGACTCGATGAGGCCAAGGAATCCAGGAGCAGGGCCGCGCGCCGATGGAACAGGTGCGCCTGGTCCAGGGACGCCTTGCGCGCATGGAGGTCGCCCACTTCCTGCCAGGCCTCGATGGCCAGCCTTTGGACGGCCGTATCCCCGGGGTGTTCCTCCAGGAGCGATTCGGCGCGGACCCGCGCCTTCTCCAGCCAGTTCTCCGCGGCGTCCCCTTGCATGCCGACCACCCGCCAGACACGAAGATCCAGCTCTCCTTCCATCCGGGCCAGGACGGAGTCGCTGCGGGGATCCAGATCCATGGCCTCCATCAGGCGCACGGCGCGGATCATGGCGTTGGCGGCGGTGTCGGTCTGCCCCGCGATCACCAGTTGGATGCCCATCAGACCCAAGGTCTGGGCCAGTCCCTGGCAGCCGTCGGAACGTGGGGAACTTGCCTGGCAATCCGGCTCGTAGCGGGCCACGTCTTCGGCCAGTCGGCGGGCGGCCTCGTAGGCATCCAGTTCGAACTGGTTGGAGACCTCCTCCGAGCCCGGACGGCATCCGGTGCAAAGGACGATTCCAGCCAAACAGGTGGTACGCAGGAAGTTCATGGACGTCTCGAGGAGGAGGAAACGATGGGCGTTCGAAGGGACCTGTCCAATCTAGGTTCCAGCCTTGCCTGTGGCGGAGGATGCGCGTATCTTTGCTCGCTCCACTGGAGAGGTGGCAGAGTGGTCGATTGCGGTGGACTCGAAATCCATTGTAGGGCAACCTACCGGGGGTTCGAATCCCTCCCTCTCCGCTTGTCGCGCATCGGTCGCGACCAAGATGCCAGGGCCCGCGCGGTACCGCGCGGCTGAACCCCGCCAGGCCCGGAAGGGAGCAACGGTGTGTCGAATGCGGTAGGCGCCGCGGTCACCCTGGTTTTGGAAGCCCCCCAAGTCCCTCGACTTCGGGGGCTTTCTCTTTCTTGGCCCAGCCTCGTTCCCCATTGGGGTGTGGCCACGTTTCCGGGGGTGAGTGGGGAAAAGCGAGCCCATGGATGGCGGAAGATTCGGTAGACTAAGTCCTTTCCTGGTTTGCCACCACCGATCCGGAGTCGACTCCATGCCTATCGCTTTCTCCCATCGCCACCTCTTCACGGGGATTTCCCTGTGCGTGGCGGCCGCCAGCCATCCTGTGTCCGCCGATGTCCTGGCAAACCACCTGGGATGGCCGGTGAAGAGCCACAAGACCGTGCTTCTGACCGCGGGATCGCAAGCCACGGCCGGTGCCACCTGGACTCTGGCCAAGGCCAACGGAGGGGGCACGGTGGCTTCCGGGACGGTGGGCGCCGCCCAAGGCTGGCCCCTGATGGGCAACGACATGGCCCAGGTGGTTGTCCTGCCGGATTCTCTGGAGCCCGGATCGTACAAGCTCACGGCCGGTTCGGCCCAGCTGGATTTCCAGGTCCAGGAACAGCCCTGGCTGGAGGTTTCCAAGGCGCTTCTGAAGGGATTCTACTTCCAGCGCGCGGGCATGGAACTGACTTCCGCCTACGCGGGTGCCTGGGCCCGACCCGCCGCCCACGTGGACGGGATGGCCACCTTCCACTCCAGCACCGGGAAATCGTCCGGATCCAAGGCCAGCCCCAAGGGGTGGTACGACGCCGGCGACTACAACAAGTACATCGTGAACTCCGGCATCACCACCTGGTGCCTCCTGGCCTTGGCGGAACAATTCAAGCCCTACGTGGACACCCTGAAGACGGGCATCCCCGAGGACGGGGGCACGGTGCCTTCGGTGTTGGCCGAGGCCCGTTGGAACCTGGACTGGATGCTCACCATGCAGGACGACGACGGCGGGGTGTTCCACAAGTGGACCCAGAAGGCCTTCGGCGACTTCGCCCTGCCCCACCTGGACAAGTCGGAGCGGTTCTTTGTTGGCAAGTCCGCCACCGCCTCCTACGACTTCGCCGCCGTGATGGCCAACGCCTCGCGGGTGTACGCCACGCACGATCCGACCTTCTCCGCCGCCGCCTTGGCCGCTGCCAAGAAGGCCTACGCCTGGGCAACGGCCAACCACACCAAGCTCTTCACCAATCCCAGCGACATCCAGACCGGCGAATACGGCGACGGCAGCGCCGACGACGAGAAGTTCTGGGCCGGGGTGGAACTGGCCATCGCCACCGGCGACCAAAGCTACGCGCCCGCCACCGCGCCCGCCTGGCCCCTTCCCGCCTGGATGGACGTGGGAATGCTGGGCACCTACCAGATCGTGTCGCACCCCTCGGCGTTTCCGGAAGCCCTGGTGGCCAAGTCCAAGAAGGACCTCCTGACCGCCGCCGACCCGTTGGCCATCCGCGTGCAGTCCCGACCGTGGGCGGCTCCCCAGCAGAAGGAATCGGAACTGCCCTGGGGATCCAATTCGGTGCTCTCGCACATGGGCATCCACGGGATCTACGCCTGGCTCGCCTCGGGCAGCCAGGACTACCTGGATCTGGCCGACGCCGCCTGGGACCACCTGATGGGGCGCAATCCGTTGGGCCTTTCCAGCGTGACGGGATTCGGCAAGAAGAAGGCCATGAAGATCCACCACCGCATCTCCGGCGGCGACAACGTGGCGGACCCTGTCCCGGGACTGTTGATCGGGGGGCCGTACCCCGGCGGCGACGACGTCATCAACGACCCCAAGAGCACCTGGATGTGCAAGGAATACCGCGTTGACGGAAAGGCCGCCCTGGCCTGGATCGACGACCAGTGCTCCTACGCCACCAACGAGATCGCCATCAACTGGAACGGATCCTCGTCGTATCTCGCCAACGCCTTGACCGCCATCCACCAGAAGGGGTTCAAGGCTCCGGCGTGGTCGGTCACCGGCGTGCGTCGGACCACCAGGCCGGTGGATGTCCGTTGGACGGAATCCGGCATGGTGCTGGACCGTGCCGCCACCGTGCAGGTGGTGGGTCTCGATGGAAGCCTGGGGCCCGCGGTCCAGGTCCGTCCCGGTCAGCCTGTGGAGCTCCGCGGTGCGGGAGGCCTGCAGGTGGTGGTGGTCCGGGCGGAAGGTTCGTTGCCCAAGGCCTTCCGTCGCGTGGTTCCCTGAGCCCCATGGCAGGGGCGATTCATGAATCGCCCCTGCCATGGGGTGCCTACCTATCGGGCCGAATCGCCCTCTTCGGCCGGATCCCATGCCTTGGTGCGGAGCTTGGGCTTGGGCAGTCCCGGCTGCAGCCAATGCACGCCATCGCGTTCGGCCATCAGGGGGCCGGCCAGCTGGCCGTTGGCCACGGCGTACACCGAATAGACGCGGATGTCAAAAAATGACAGCATGGACTTGGGGTCCACCAGGAAGCTTCCCGCGCAGGTGCCGTCGCCCAGCGGATGGGCGGGAATGGCGATCCTGAAATCCTGGTTGCCATGCGGGCTGGTGATCACCAGGCCGATCTCCTTGATCCCCTGGGGGACGTCCATGCCTTGCAGCACGTAGGGATCGAGGTCCAGGTGCACGCTGTCCTGGCGCAGCCATGGTAGCCGGAACTTGAGCACCAGCTTGGTGCCGCCTTTGGCGCGAACCATGTCCAGATGGATCCCGGGCTGGATGGCGTGGAGGTCTTCCCGCTTTTCCACCCAGGTGCGCTGATCCTTCTGGTATTCGGGAGGAAGTCGATCCCGTGGTGGGGCGCTTTTAGTTTGTTCAGCGACTCTATCCTGGAAACGGGGGGTATCTTCGCCGATTTGGATTTTAATAGGTCCTAGCGCGCGATCAGGAAGTATCGCAAAAATGTTGAATATCCCGATTAAATGGGGGCGATCTGGGAGGATATGAAGCTCGTTATTTTTGCCGTTCGAAGCTTCGGAAATAGGGGCGAGATCGAATAGCAGCCCGTCCCACATAGGGATTCGGAAAGTTCTAATTTTAGGCATCATTTTAAGGTAGTCCAGGTCGAATGCTTTTGCTTCAATGGGGTGATATGCGATGCCAGCATTTGGCCCATTCACCTCAGAAGCCAAAATTGTTCCGTAGCGAAAAGGGAGGAAAGGAAGCCTAGTTAGCTTGCTTCCATCAAACATCATGGGGTCAGGCGAAATTTGCGACATTTCAAAAAAATCGACGGGAGATCCGAAGTAAATGCAAGGCCTTCCAGATTCTTGGCATTTTTTTGATGCAAGGAGAATGAATTCGGATTCGCCTTCTGGGGTCCAGCTGGAAAGGAATCTTGATAATTGATTATGTTCAAGTTCAAATGCCAAGTATGGATCTTGAACGAGGTTGTTAGTGGCTTTCGGTGTGGCGAATGGGTTCTCTGGTGTCTGAGTTGTCAAGGTTGAGTCCTTTTCGTGTGCTACTGGTTTTAAGTTTTTCACGTAGGCGTTTTTGTCACAACCAAAAAGGGTAAAAAATGCGACTATTATGGCTTTTGCTTTCAAGATCGACCTTTCCAGGAAAGGTGAATATTTTCCAGGGATCTTGAGCGAATGATTGATTTGCAGATTTGGCAGTAATCTTCGGGGCGGCCAAGTTGTCCAAACATGACACATTCGGAGTTTGGATTGGTGAGTTTTGAAAAATTGGAGGTTGACATTTCCATCTTGGTAAGGCCATTCGCACAATGTGGGCCCGTGTGCCCTTCCCGAATGCCGTCAGAACCAATCGTAGGCGAAACTCTCCTGTCTGCATAGTAGATGCCGCCATGATCAATATCTGGCGTAGATTTAATTCCTGGGATTTGGTTGGGTAAATCCCATCCTGAATAGGAAGCTGAAGAAGAAATTGCATTGGAAAATGCAGTCAAGCCAAAGGCGTGGCCTAACTCGTGAAGAATGGTCTTGCACATTTGTGATTGAAGATCAATGTGGGATCGGTTTGATTTATTAACTACTCCTCCGCTAACTGCTATGAAAGGAGTGCCTGGAATTCGCCCTCCAGGAATTGGGCCTTCAGAATAGATCTTGAATTCAAGAATAATGGGGCAGCCATTTTCGGATTCGAATGGTTCGATAATGTCGCCAATTTCAAGTGGTTCGCCAGGATTGGAATGTGGGAATCTAGAAGTCACAGTGCTAATGGATGATATGGTCAAATGATTGCTTAGAAGTGGGCCCTGAAGTGGAGTTCCTGTATCTGAAAGGCCAGGGTGAGTGTATAATTTTGTTTTGAATGCTGGATGATTTTCAGTCTCCATTTTGATTTCGCTTATGAATTTTGCTATTGTGGATTTGTTGATGCTTGCTTCGCGGAGTGATGGGAATGCTGAATCCTCCGATTGGGGATGAAGGTAGGTGGCTTCAATTTGAAATGAAGAACCCCTTAAATTCTCTCGAATCAGTGAATTTGTGAGAAAAGCAGATATTTTCTGGCGCTCAACAAGTGGTAAGCTAAAGTCTTCCCGTGATGGATGGATGATTATTTCTAAAGGAGCTCCTGATTGATCCAGAATAGTGGCTCTCTGGGAGGTATTTTTAGGGTCTTGACGGGAGTCGCATATTCGAATTGAAATGTCTCCAGGCTGTATTTTGGTGTGATTTTTCACCTCATTGATATCCCATTTGAGTTTTGGGGTATTGTGATAATTTGATGGGTTTTTGATAAAAGCTCTGAATGTTGCTCCGGTGAGATCGAGCGTTGATTCGCCCGGCTTTTTCCCTCTAATTGCGCTGGTTGGGATAATTGGGCTAAAGTATGCAATCTCCCTCGGTGAGGAGTTTTTGTAAACTTGTAATGGGCCGTTTCCAGTAACGGCTACGATTGCTGCTGTTGGAGTTGTGGTTGAATAGTATTCAAAAAATGCATCAACAAAAACGATGGCAATTTGGTTGGTCGGCCTGGTTCTTTGCAGTTGTGGTAAATTTTTCAAAAACTCTGGGCTTCCGATAAAGCAAGACTTCCGGGTAAAATTCAGAAGATCGCCTGAGACAGAGCCCAGAAGATTAGCGGAAAGCAAGAACGCGCTTGATTCTTCTTTTTGAAGATGAATGAATTGCGCTGCCATGGTTGATTCGAGAAATTTTTCGATTTTAGGATCAAGGCTAATTGCGCCATCAATAGAGCTATTTAAATAGGGTTCTTCCATCCCTTTTGGTGCAATAATGTCATAGTTAATTCTCCTCCAGTTTTCAAATGTCACCGTCGATTGATATCCCTTCGAGGGATCGCTTGTGGTCACGGAGACTTCACAGCGGTCGCCTCCACCAATCCCCAAAAGCAAGGTCAGGATGAATGCTGGATCTCCTGGTCTGATATGCTTGGTGATCAGATAGGTGTCCGCTCGTTGGGCGCAGGGGATGTTGATCATGGATCCCGTATATTCCTTGACGAGCATTGCAGCAGACGAGAGCTGGGATGTGCTGTCTGTTTTTGGGATGACGCCCGTGTTGAGCTGGTTTCCCAGCTTGGGAGTCATGGTGAAGTCCGGGCGGGGAACGACTCCCCAAGGTGGATCGGTGCGTTGGCTTCTTGATTCGAGTTTGGGGTTCGAGAGGAATCGCACTTGAACCACAAGGGATGCTTCCGTGCTCCAAGTGACCTCTTGCATGTGGGAGCATCCAGCAGGCCCAATCCAGAGGTTTCGAACCCAACCTCGGTTGTCCTCTCCTGCTTGATTGGATGGCTCATTGACGATTTGGTGGACCACCATCGGGAATTTTGAGCCTGGTGCTGGAGCTTCGATCTGGCTGTGGGAAATTTCCATCTCGGGGACCAAGATCACCGCCCCCGTCCGCCGGTATGCCGCGTCGATCTGGTAGCCGCCGGTCTTCGAATTGCCCTTGCCCACCAGTGTTCCCGGGATCTGCAGGATGGTTCCTTTGGGCTGGGGCTTGGCGGGATCGGTGACCGACAGTTTTTGTTGCACGGATGCGAGCGCGGTCCCCAGGGCGGGATCGTGGTAGAACGTGGCGGCGTAGTCGTTGATGGACTTCTTGCCATCGGCCTGGATCGTGGTGCCTTCCGGGCGTGGGGCGGGTGTGGGTTGGGGCATGTTCGGACTTTTGATGCAGGGTGGAGTGGGAGGGGGAATCGGGATTGGGGCTCAGAGGCCGAACAGTTGTTGGAAGAAGTTGCGTTCACAAATGTCCTTGCCGGGAACACCGTCGTCAACGAACGTGAGTTCGTCGTTGAGGTACGACTCGATGCGGTACGTGCCGTCGGGACTCACCCCGCCAAAGTGCACCACGGCCATTCCGTCCTCGTCGATTTGCTCTTCCTTCGCCACCACGGTTTGGTCGTAGGATCCATTCGAGGCCACCAGCCGCACCTTGTGTTCGTGCAAATTGGTGTACGTCTCGTGTTCTCCCCAGGCCTTGAAGGTCACTTGGGCGGTTTCGGTGTCGTCTTCCAGATGCTCGTCCGGATCGGCGCGGTCGTCTTCGCAGATGCCGTCCCAGAAATCCGGCAAGAGATCCGGAAGGGAAAGGTCCCAATCGGGCATGTCCAGGGATGGCGCATCGAAGGAGGGGAGTTCCGGAAACCGAAATCCCGGACATCCAATGGGGGAGCGCCACGGCGATTCGCCCGCCGGTTTGTATCCACCGCCGGGAAGGTCGATCTGCGGCAGTCCGAAGGGGGGCAGATCCGGGAAGCCAAAATCTGGCATCTTGCACGAAGGCAGGGAAAAGTCGGGTGCGGAAATGCCGGAAAAGGGATTTCCCAGATCCGGCATGTCGGGCAGGGAGGGCATGTCGGGCATGCTCGGCATGTCCGGCAGCGAAAGCCCCGACAGAGGGTTTCCGATCGAGGGCAACGAGAAACCTTCTCCGCCGGACGAGGAACCCCCGCCCATCGAAGGCAGGTCCAACGAAGGATTCGGGACGGGAATGTTCTTCAGGTCGTTGACCGAAACCTCGCGCGAAACATGGAGATCGCCACCGATGCCGGTGGGATTGTGGACGGTGCCGTCCAGGCGCACGGACGGATTGTCGGGGTCGAAGTGCTGGGGTGCCCCGATTCCCACCGCTCCTTGGGCGGGGCCGGCGGACAAATTCTGAGTGACCTGGGTGGGAATGCTGGCTGCAGGTGCGGCTGGGATGTCGGGGATGGAAATCTTGGGGGCGCCGGGGAGTTTCATGGCTTTGCCTCGGGGGAGGAGGGAGTGGAAGCGCGGTTCTTGCGGGTGCCGGGTGTAGGGAAGGTAAAGGACTTGGGAGGAATTTGCAGTCCGTTGTGTTGGGCGCGAAGCGTGTAGGTTCCGGTCGCCACTTCGGAGAATTCCACCCAACCGTGTTCGTCGGCCATCGCTTCCTTCTTGCAGGGCCCTTCCAGCTGGACCTTGGCGAGTCCCACCGGATGTTGGCGGGAAGCCAGGATCTGCAAGGAAAGCTCCCGAAGTTCGAAGGATAAGGTCTTGTCGATCCTTTCCTCCCAGGCATCGCGCTGGCTCGCGTCCACCGTGGATCCCTCGGCGGGTTCGGCGACAGGTCGCTCCCAGGCCAAGAATTCCATGCTGACAGGAAGTGTCTTCGCCTCCGTTGCAGCGGGTGTCTCCGCCGTCACCAGCACGCGTGGCCGACAGGGGCCGGGAACCGTGGTGCCCGCTTGGGAAAACCAGGCGTGGACCAGGCGCTTGCGTGTGGCGGAATCCAATTGGCCGCTGGGATCGGCGCCACTTGCGGATTGGAACGCGCGCAAGGCTTCGCGAGTGCGCGCATCGAGGATTCCGTGAGCACCACCTTGGTAGTGGGCCTTTTCGGCCGACGGAAGGCACACCAGAAGCTTCTGCGCTTCCCGCACTCCCCAGCGCCGATCGGCGGGGGTATCCGGGGAAAACTGCCTGAGCCAGGTCTCGGCATGGTTGGTCAGATACGCCACGACCATCTCCGCTCGCAGTTTGGCAAGAATGGAGTCCGTGCCCTCCTTCCCATCCAGGTGGCCCACCACGAACAGATCACCTGTGGAATGTTCGCGTTGGGCCTGGACAGCGGCTTTCAGGGCCTCCAGGCATTTGGGATTGGGAAACGTCCTTCCCGCATCGAAGGCGGTCCCGCGAAGCTCCACCCGATGCGCCTTGGCCGGGCGGTGCAGACAGGGCACAATCGTGGAAACCACCAATTGGGGGTCGGGGCGGTAGATGGCCTCGGCACGCAGATACATGCTGAGGCTCCGCGACTGGTAGTCGGCGTGCAGGAGCTTGCGATGGCGGAATTTGACCTTCAGGGTCTGCGGACCCGTCGTCCGGACGCGTTCCACGATCAGTGGGGCGGCATCCTCGCAGGTGTCCTGGACCGGTTCGCGGACAAGATCGTACAGACGGATTTCCAGGAAGGCCCGCTCGCCGGTGGGAAGGTCGGGAGTCTGGATGTCCACTTCCACCTCGATGGGTTGGTCGATCTCCACCGGAGCGGGATTCGTGATCCGGCAGGCGAGGATGCGCACGGTGCCGTGGTCCGGCTCCGGGGGAGCCGGGTCTGGCCAGGGGTCTTCCTCGCGCAATTGTTCCAGGTACCGGAGCGTGTCGTACACCGCTTTGGGCTGGGCGAGGGGGGCGGCGGCAGGGCGAGCGAAAACCCGGTCCCAGTTGATCTCCGGAGAGGGCTTTGCCTTGGACTGGTCCATCAGATCCGGGTGACCTGGGCGGGAAGGCTGGAATTGGTTGTCCGAAGGATTCATCATGCGGTCCGATTCTGGGGTTGGCACTCTGCGACAGCCCTTGGCGGGGTTGTCTTCACAGAGGGGAATATGCCGGAATCGGATCCGAGAATCTGTGATCCAGATCACACTCCGCGCCGAGTGTGATCTGGATCACATTCCGGTTTCTCCGCCCTACCCGGTGGTGGTGGGCGCCCCGTTGTAGGGGCGATTCATGAATCGCCTCTGCACCCGGGCGCGGTGCCTCAGCGCAACAGGTGTTCCAACGTGGTGCGTTCCGACGGCGACAGCGTCGCCGCCCACTTGCGCAGCCGCAGGCGGCCCAGCTCGTGGGCGGCGGCCTCGCGTGCGGATTGCCCACCCAGTTCCCCGCGTGGCGCATCCAGGTCCAAAGACATTTCCTGTCTGACGCTCGTCTCGATGGGCAGCTTCGCCACCGGTTGCGGCAATCCCCGCGCGGCACGGACCAGATCGTCGTGCAGGGGAAGCCAAATCCCCGAATGGACATCCGGGCGCAGCGTGACGGAAGGGGCCAGGCCCCGGGCCGCCATGGCCCTGGCGTGCATCGCCTGCAGGTGCGCGACTCCCTTGGGGCCGGGAAGACGGCAGGCTCCCAGGCCCAGCACGCGCAGGCCCCGGTGCGGCAGGATCCGTCCCAACAGGGCGTCGCCCTTCTTCAGGCGGGCCATGGGAAATCCCATCAGGGCCTGGATCTCCTTGGATCCGTTGAGGCGACGCAGCCCCACCAGGGGGGCTTTCGCTTCCACCACTTCCCAGGGCTCCAGAGGGGAGTCGGTCCACGCCCCGATCTGGCTGGACATGGGCAGATCCACCGACTCCAACGCCTGGACCACCCGGCAGATGGGGCGGGCTTCGGGGTAGCGTTGGAACCAATCCCACAGGAAATGGTCCAGCAGACCGGAATCCACCTCGATGGAATCGGGATCGCCCTCCCCGATCCAATGTTCCAGGAAGGAGACCCAGATTTCGGAAAGGGACTCCGCATCCCGGATCAGGGCGATCAGGTGGTTGCGGAACGACCGGTGGATGGCCGACGGATCCGTGGTGGGACGCGGATCCGGGAGGTGTTCGAAGGGACCGCAGCATCGCCCGAGCGTCCTGCCCGAATGGCACGGGCAGAGCGACGAGCGGGTCATCAGATGTCCAGGGCTCCCACCAGGTGGGCGTTGTCCTCGATGAACTTGCGGCGGGGCTCCACCTCTTCGCCCATCAGGATCTCGAACATGTTGTCGGCTTCCAGGGCATCCTCGAAGTTCACCTGCCGCAGGGTGCGGTGGGCGGGCTGCATGGTGGTGGTGGCCAACTGTTCCGGGTTCATTTCGCCCAGACCCTTGTAGCGCTGGATGTACACGCCCTTGCGCTCGCCGGCTTCGGTCAGGATCCGTTCCAGTTCCGGTTCGTCGAAGGCGTAGCGCTCGTGCTTGCCCCACTTGACCTTGTACAGCGGTGGGGTGGCGATGTAGAGGTAGCCCGCGCGGATCAGGTCCGGCATGAACCGGTAGAAGAAGGTCAGAAGGAGGGTCTGGATGTGGCTCCCGTCGACGTCCGCATCGGTCATCAGGATGATCTTGTGGTAGCGGACCTTCTCGAGGTTGAACTGCTCGCCCACGCCCGATCCGATCGCCTGGGCGATCGTCTGGATGGCTTCCGATCCCAAGGCGCGGTCGATGCGCACGCGTTGGACGTTCAGGATCTTGCCGCGCAGCGGCATGATGGCCTGGAACACGCGGTCGCGCGCCTGCTTGGCGGAGCCTCCGGCCGAATCGCCCTCCACCAGGTAGAGTTCGCATTCTTCGGGCTTGCGGCTCTGGCAGTCGGCGAGCTTGCCGGGCAGGCCCGATCCCTCCAGCACGTTCTTGCGGCGGGCCAGCTGGCGGGCCTTGCGGGCGGCTTCGCGGGCGGTGGCGGCCTGGATGATCTTCTCCACGACGGACTTGGCCACCGCGGGATTTTCCTCGAACCAGGTGGACAAGGCCTCGAAGGCCAGCGCCTCCACTTGGCTCTTCACTTCCGAGTTGCCCAGCTTGTGCTTGGTCTGACCCTCGAACTGGGGTTCGGCCAGCTTCACGCTCACCACGGCCGTGAGGCCTTCGCGGGTGTCGTCGCCCTCGATGGAAAGGTCCTTGAGCTTGCCCTGGAGCTTGGTCTGCGCGTACTGGTTCACCACGCGGGTGAGCGCGGCCTTGAAGCCGGATTCGTGCGTGCCGCCGTCGGTGGTGTGCACGTTGTTCACGAAGCTGTACAGGACCTCCGTGTAGGAGTCGTTGTACTGCATGGCGATATCCACCGGGATGGGATTCTCGGTGGTGATGCGGATGGGCTTGGGGTGGATGGGGGTGCGCTTCCTGTCCAGGAATTCCACGTAGGATTCCAGGCCACCTGGGAAGTGGAACTTCTCCATGCGGAGTGGATCGTCCGCGGGTAGACGCTCGTCGGTGAACTCGATGTTGAGTTCCGGATTCAGGAAGGCCAGATCGCGCAGGCGGTTGGCCAGGATCTGGCGGTCGTAGACCAGGGTCTCGAAGATCTCCGGATCCGGCTCGAATTCCACCGTGGTGCCGCGCTCTTCGGTGGGGCCCAGGACTTCCAGGGGACTCACGGTGTCGCCACGCTCGAAGCTCTGGCGGTGGAGCTTGCCATTGCGCGCCACGTGCACCACCAGGTGCGAGGAGAGCGCGTTCACGCAGGAAACACCCACACCGTGCAGACCAGCCGACACCTTGTAGGTGTTGTCGTCGAACTTGCCGCCGGCGTGCAGCTTGGTCATGACCACTTCCACGCCCGACATGCCGGATTCGTGCATGTCGCAGGGTATGCCGCGACCGTTGTCCTTCACGCGGATGCGGTTTTCCGGCGTCACATCCACCTTGATGAGCGTGCAGTGTCCGGCCAGGGCTTCGTCCACCGCGTTGTCCACCACTTCCCAAACCAGGTGGTGCAGACCCCGCGTGTCGGTGCTTCCGATGTACATCGCGGGTCGTTTGCGGACCGCCTCCAATCCTTCCAGGATCTTGATGGAGCTGGCGCTGTACTCGGAGGGTGCGGAGGCCTGAGGAACTGGATTCATCTCTTCGGACATGGAAGGAAAGGTAGCACCGGGGGGGTGGGGTGGCATACCTGGGGGGAGGTTCTCAGTTGTGTAATCAAAAGTGATTTGGGAAAAATGGCGTATCCATTTGAATGCCAAGATTTAATTTGGGTTTTGGCATTGATTCTGTAATCAGAAATGCTCTCGTCGCCCTGCTCAAGGGTATCTTCCGGTGCGGAGGATCAGCGTCGTGTCCGTGGACATCTACCAATATGACGACTTTCGCAGGGCTCTGGCGGACCTTTGGGGCGAACGAAGGCGGACCCTGCCCCGGTCCACGCATCGGTCGTTCGCCAAGGAGGCGGGGTTTTCCAATCCCGGTTTTCTGGGAGACGTGATCGCCGGTCGGCGGAAGCTTTCGATCCAGGCCCAGGCGAAGATGGTCAAGGGATTCTCCCTGAAGGGAAGCGACGCCGAGTTCTTCCGGCTCCTGGTGCGCCACAACCAGGCGAAATCCACCGCCGACCGCGCCGAACTGTGGAGACAGATCCTGGCGCGGCGTTCCAAGGCTTCGTTCACCCGCATGAATCCGGCGCTGGTGCGCTACTACCAGGACTACCGCTACCCCTTGGTCCGTTCCGCCCTCCAATGCCTGGATTGGAAGGGCGAAGCCAACGTGCTGGGCGCCTTCCTGGATCCCCCCATCGCTCCGGCGGTGGTGCAGCGCATCGCGCAGGACCTGCTCGCGTGGGGGCTGGTGGCCATCCAGCCGGACGGCCGCTGGAAACCCACCTCCGACTTCGTGGAGCCGCCCTCCACCATGGGAGAACAGGTGCGCGAGCTCAACCGCACCTGGATCCAGCAGGGAGCCGAGGCCATCGCCCGCATCCCCGCCGCCCGTCGGCACGTGTCCAGCGTCCTTCTGACCGTGTCCGAGCCCACCGCCCGCGAGGTCCGTCGTCGCATCGAGGCCTTCCGCACGGACCTGTTCGAGCTTCTGCGCCAGGACACCGCACCCGACCGCGTCCTGCAACTTTCCATCCAGTACTTCCCGCGCAGCCGGGAAAAGGATCCCGCATGAAACGCCTACTTCCGGTCGCGGTCTGCGCGGCGTTCCTGGTCGGCTGCTTCGACTCCGAACCCCAATCGGGCGGCGAGGACTTCCCCAACACGGTATCCGCCCTGGGGCGTGCCTTGGCGCAGGGGTTGGATTCGTCCAGATCCTGGAACGGCCTGGACTCCGCGCAGGCCAACCTGGCCTTTTCCGGCGACATCGCGGATACCGCCAGGTTCCGGGTCGTCGCGTCCAGGAGCCTCGCGTCCTCCTGCGTGGACACCGGGTACGGCGGCCTCCTGGGTCCCACGCACGCCTACTTCGTCAAGAAGGTCTGCTTCGGGGTGGGCGAGGGGTACCGGCGCGATTCCCTGGCCTTCGGAGGCTACTTCGCGGGGATGGACTCCACCGACGTGGACACCGTGTTCCTGAGCCGGACGGATTCCGTCCGACCGATTGCCGGGTATTCCCGAAGCGAATCCACCACCGACGCCTCCGGTCGAGGGTTCTTCCTCCTGCGCTCGGCGGACACGGGGCGCGTGCGGGTCTCCTCGGTGCGCAAGTCGGGGCGGCTGTCGGAGCTTTCCGAACTGGTCACTGGGGGCGGCGCCGACCACCGGTTCGCGACCTCCTCCGACAACGAGTTCTGGACGGGAGCGCGGGGGATCCTGCGCGACCTGGACACATTGGAATGGATGGACATCCGCCCCTTCGATCCGGTCCTTCCCGTGATCGGTCCCGGGGATTCGGGCCTCGCGCTGGCCACCAAGTTCGTGGTCGGGGCCGGCGTCCGCAAGACGGAACGGGGGGTGCTCGTGGCCTTCCGCGATTCCGGCGCCAACTACCCCCGCCGCTGGTCCACCCGGCACTCCTGGGACAATGGAGCCTTCCGGGACGAATCCGTCCTGGGGCCGCGACCGGACAGCACGTTCCGCCCTCGCGACTCCATCCTGATCCTCCTGCGGGCCCAGGCTCGGGGCGATTCCCTGCGCCAGGAGGTCCGGGCCGTCCTGGGGCCCGACCCGCGCGACCGCAAGCGGGATTCCCTGGTGTCGGTCAGGACCATCCGCTACCGATCGGGAGGATCGGAGCGTTGGACCACCTTCGAGTTCCAGTCCGACAGGCCGGTGGCCAACGGTGCGGAGCCCGTGTCCGGCAAGGTTCGGGTGCGGATCGACTTCGCGGAAGGGACGTTCATCGAATTCGACGGAATCTGGCGCGACGGGGAATTTTCCGGAACCTGGAGGGATTCCAGGGAGGCCAAGCCCGCGCGGTTCGGCCGCAAGGGCGAGGTGCGCTGACGCCTCCCGCCGGAAGAGGTATGCTTGACGGGTCCTTCGATCGTTCCCGAACAGGAGTCCTCTCCGATGTCCCTCCGTTTGCCACTGCGTGCCTTGACCTTGGCCTTCCTCGCGGCCTTCTTCGTGGTTTCCTGTTGGGACGACGAGTCCTCGCCCACCGCGCCGCAGGTCCCCCCGGTGGACACCACCCACCGCGACACCACGCGAGGGGACACGGGGAAGGCGGACACGGCCAAGAAGGACACCACAGGGAAGGACACCGCCAAGGTGGACACCTCCTCCAAGGTGGTCGGGCCGGCCGGTTCCGATTCCCTGGCGCCCGGCCAGAAGTCCAAGGACCTCCAGCTGGGAGGGGTGGTCGGGTCCGGGAAATCGGCGACATGGGTGAGGTTCCAGGGAACTTCCGGCCATACCTACACCTTGACCGCGTTGCCGCGCGGACAAGCCACGATCCAGGTGTTCCTGGTGCTGGGCTCCGACACGCTCGCCCAGGTGGCCACGCCGCTGGTGGGGGACTCCGTGGTGTTTCCGTGCCTGCGCGCGGGAACCCACGTCGCGAAGCTGATCGGCCCCGCCGGAACCAAGCTGACCCTGAAAGTGGGCGAGAACAACCTGATTCCGATGTACTTCGAAGGGGCGGATTCCTGGGAGCCGGACAACGACACCGCCCATGCCCTCACCTGGAACCTGAATTCCGATGCCTCCCAGCGACGCACCACCCATTTCGCGGGAGCGGTGGATACCGACATGATCCGTCTGGTCCTGGATTCCGGAACCACCCTCACCGTGACCGCCAACGGAACCTACTCGCTGCCCGATCTGGGGCGTCCCAGCGCGAGCCTGGTCGCCGTGGATGGATCGGAACTGGCCTGGTCGGAAAAACCGAAGGGAACCTGGACCCATGCCTCGTTCCAGGCCCGCACGGCCTATCTGCGTCTGGAAGGAAGCACTTCCACGAATCCCTACACCGTCTCGGCGAAGGCGACGCCGGGATTGCCCAGCGGCGCACTCCTGCAGGACAGCCTGGAACCGGACGGTGCCCTTGGGCAGGGGCCGGTGATCACCACCGATTCCACACCCATCCAACGCAACCTCCATGGCTACGTGATGAGCGAGGACGTGGATCGATTCCGTCTGAGCGCCGATTCGGGGACGGTCTACCACATCACCGTGCAGGGGAATACCAAACCGCAACTGGAGGTGACCACGGTGGGTGGGATCCGTCAAGCGATCCACGATTCGTCGGCGGTCTCGATCGACGCGAGGACCTGGTCCTTCCTGTGCCAGAAAAGCGGCGAATACTCGCTTGCCGTCCGGGCGCCGGATGCCGTGGTCTACCGCATCGTCTGCGTCGCTCGCAAGGCCAAACCGGCCTGGGCCACCCAACCGGATTCCTTCGAGCTCGACGACACCCGCGACCGTGCGGTGGACTTGGGATCGGGGCCTCGCCGGATCACCCGCCAACTGGTGCAGAATGATGTCGATTGGCATTCGGTCAAGGTCGAGGCCGGACAGACCTGGGTGGTTTTCCTCGAGTTCAAGACCGGCTCCGCCATACCGGAGATCTACGACGCGGATTCCGTCCGACTGGAAGGATTTCCCGCTGGATTCGGCGACAAGGTGTTCAGTCGACGTTTCGGGAAGGCGGGCACCTATTACCTGCGTCTGGTCGGGCACAACGAGCGCTGGGGGACCCCCTCTGAATACACCCTGGTCTCCCAGGTGGGAACCAGCACGGGGGATGTCGGGGAACCGGACGATTCGGTGAACCAGGCGGTTGAGGTGTCCGTCGACGGCCAGTGGATCGGGCGCACCAGTCGGTTGGGCGACCAGGATTGGATGAAGGTCCATGTCCCTGCCGGGAACCAGCTTCGCCTGTGGCTGGAAGCTCCGGTCCCGGGATCGGTGATTTCGGTTTCCCTGGAGATGCGCGATCCGAAGGACCCCCTCGTGAATTGGGGGCCGTATGCCCAGGTGGCGCCGAACATGCCCCGCGACAGCGCGCAACTGTCCTGCCCGCGCGATACCACCGTTCTTTTGCAGGTGAAAGGAGTGTCCGGCGAGACCTTGCTGGATGCTCCCTACCGGATTCGCATGTCGCTTTTCCCCATCCATCAGGATCCGCTCGAGCCGGACGACAATCCGATCCCGACCATCCCGGCGGACTCGACCTGGATCGTGCGGGAACTGCACGAAGGAGACGTCGATCGGATGTCGGTTCCCGTCAAGGCCAACCAGGCGTGCACCTTCCGCGTGGAAGGAGTGGACGACAAGGATTGGACCGCGGACAAATACGTCGAGGTGGATCTGTTCGGGGTCGATTCCAAGAGGATCGCCTGGCTGAACGTTTCCGAACCCAGGTCGATCTTCAATCGCCAGGATGGCAACTTCACCCTGAAGGTCGCCGCACCAAGCGGGTTCACAGGTTCGTACCCCTATCGTGTGTCCGCCCATTGCCGAGCGGTGCCGGACAGCATGGAGCCGGACGAAGGGAAATCGAAGGCCGTGGATCTGCCCTACGACAGCTTGGTCCGGCTTCGGCACGTGATCGATGGCGACCAGGATTGGATGCGTCTGCCCCCCGCTCCCGGCAAAGTTCGCTACCTGCAGTTCGCGTCCGATACAAGATCCGGCTATTTCGGTTGGAATCTGTTCCGTGAGGATTCCTCCGTTGTCTCGATGCGCATCCAGTCGATGGCTCAGACCGGGATCATTCCGGGTGCAGGGGCCTACCAGATTCTGGTCGGCGACCTCTCCGACACCAATACGTACTACCTGGGGGCGCGCATGGGCTCGACCAAGGACGAGGCGAGGTATGGAGTGAGGGCCTGGACCATCTCCGATCCTGATCCGTTCGAAGGACAGGATGCACCCGCAACGGCTCCGCTGTTGACCCCGTCTTCGATCACGCGATGGATCAGCAAAGGGGACACCGATTTCTTCCGGCTGCATCTGGAGCCGGGCCAGGCGGTGCGCCCGCGGTCGACAGGAAATGTTGCCTGGAGCCTCCTGTCCAAGACCGGTGCGTGGGCCGATCGCGATCTGCTGCGAGGGGTCCTGCTCCAGTCCGACACCGCTGTGGACTATCTGGTGAAGGTCCTTCCCACCAAGGATTCGGCGGTGTTCCAGCCCTATTCCATGGCGCTGGACGCCATGCCGTTCGATACCTCCGTCCGTCATGTCCGCAGGGCCACCGCGGTGCCCGTGGCATCGCCCGATGGCATCCTCCGGTCGGCCTTGACGTCGTATGCGGACACCATGTGGTTTCGGGTGCACATGGATTCGGGCAGGTCGGTCCGGTTCGCGGCCCATTCCCAAGGGCGCATCGTCCTGCGTTCGCAGGACTCCGTTCGGTATTTGGACTCGCTGGGTTCGATGTCCCTCTTCTACATGTCCACCAAGGACACGTGCTTCTATGTCGGATTCCCGCCGCGAACGGACTCTCTCCAATTGCGACCGGTATCCGTGGTCGTTTCCAACGATTTCCGCGATGCGTACGAGCCGGACGACTCCCCGGCCACCGCCGTGGCGATCGACTCCGGGGTCTGGCAGGAGCGGATCCTGATGGTGGGCGATACCGATTTCATCCAGATGCCTGCGGGTCCGGACAGTACGCGATGGTCGGTGGACATCCAATTTTCCGAAATCACCATCGGGACCGAACTCGTGAGGGCGGATGGTCGTACCACCGGGAACAACAGCTTCCTGTCTCCTGGCCAATCCTGGTCGGTGACCCCCAAGGGAACTGGACCGTTCTATCTGCGGTTTGTGGGGATGAACTACGGAGGCGACCTTCCTTGGATCGGTGGAACGACCTATCGTCTACGCGTGTTTCGGAAATGACCTGGCGTCCCGTGGTGTGCTTGCCCCCTCCTCACCCGGGAGGTTACCTTTTGGCCACCATGGACTCACTGGAAAGCGCGAAGAGGTTGGCGGCCGCGGCCGCACTGGAACTGGTGGAAGACGGAATGCAACTGGGATTGGGGACGGGCTCCACGGCCCGCCATCTGGTCCAGCTTCTCGCCGAACGCATGCATACCAGAGGCCTTCGCGTGGATTGCTGCGCCACCAGCCGGGACACCGCCGACCTCGCCCGTTCCCTGGACATCGAGATCCACGACCTGGATGACCTTGGGCCGCTGGACCTGGCGATCGACGGAGCCGACGAGATCGATCCCCGGCTCCACCTGGTCAAAGGGGGCGGCGCGGCGCACTTTCGCGAGAAGATCGTCGAGAAGGCCGCCAAGCGCTTCGCCGTGATCGCCGATTCCACCAAGTTGGTGGAGGCCCTGGGCACCACCCGCAAGATCCCGCTGGAAATCCTGCCCTTCGCCTGGCGCTCCACCTGCCGGCACATCGAAGCCATCGGCGCCAAGGTCCATCCGCGCCTGTGCAAGGATGGCGAAACCATCCGCACCGACAACGGGAATCTCATCATCGACGCCGACTTCGGGCCCATCACCGATCCCGCCACGCTCGCTGTGAAGTTGGATTCCGTGACGGGGCTTCTGGAGCACGGGCTTTTCGTGGGAATGGCGGAGGTTGCGTTTGTGGCGTATCCGGATGGGTCGGTGAAGGCGCTTAGGCCGGTCGGCTAGCATTCCTCTTTCGAGGGCTGCGCGGGGCTTTTGATTCGGCTGCGCCGGGCTGGCGCAACTGGCGTTGGGCGTTTGTTCACTGCGTGAGGCTGGGCCACTGCGTTGGGCATTGACTGCGTCAGGCTTTTCCCGGGGCGGCCCGGGGGCCGTTCCACGGGGCTGCCGCGCCCCGTGACCCCGGCCAAAGGGGCACTGGCGCCCCTTTGGGATCCGCCACCGGGGGGCTTGGACTTCCGCGGCCATGCCGAATTGCTGGACCAGTTGGAGTTAGGGTGGAAACATATGGGGCGAGGTCATCAGGGTCGCGATCGACATCCTCATGGCCACTGGCCGCTCCAATAACCAAGCCCCCCGGACCCCCACCGGCCCGTTCGATTGCCAGTTCCCCGGCGCCGCTTCGCTTGCCGGGTGGGGCCGGTGGGTTGGCGGAATGGTGGACGGGATGGGCCGACGGGAATCGCTGCCGTTGCCCGATGGGCGATGTAGGGGCAATCCTCGTATTGCCCTGAAATCGGCATTGGGCAGACAGCGACAACGGCGGCGGCGTTGGGCTGGGGTGGCCGGAGAGCAGGTTGATGGGAGGTGGGGCGTACTCTGGTGGAGTAGGTGTGGTGGAAAGGGACGCGCAGGTTTCCCTTGCGGAAAAGGCTGGGCGAGCTATGATGAAGGTTGGACCACTCTCAGGGAGTTTGTATGAAGGCTGGAATCCTCCTCTCCATTTCGCTGGCGTCACTGGCTGGGTTGGCCCAAGCACAATGCTTGGATACGCTTTATCTGAAGGAACTGACGGTTTATTCCATGAGCTTGGTGAATTCGAAGACCAAGGTTGCTTGGACGGAGACCAAGTTGGACCCGTGGAATGAACAAGATCTTAGAAAAGCATCATCACCGATCTCGGACGTCTATAAAAACACTTTCCTATTTACAATGGAAATGGTTCACCCTCGAGTTGTGTATGCAATCTGCGATCAATCGAAGTGGTCTGCAGTTGCTAACGTTGTTGTGACGGATTCAAGCTGGCAAGAGCCTGAGCCTTCATTGGCGAAAAAATATGAAAGATTTGTGCGGCAGGATTCCGTTCCTGTAAAAAGCTTATCCAAGATTGGGCTGACAACCTTTACCTTTCAAGGCGGAGGGGAGCCCTTTGATGGAGGTTGGGTTTCTGGAGATAGCACGTTTAGCATAGGCGTCAAGTCGGATACGATTACACTTCAAGCGTCGGCATCTGCAGTTGTATTGAAAGCTGGATTTGCACGTTGGACGGATATCCCGCTTTCCTATACCTACTTATATCCGGCTCGAGGCGCTTCGGAAGCTGTTATTGATGCCGGTTTGGCGAAAATTGGCCCGTTTGTTGATTCCATCGGATTGAAGTCTTATGACTCAACGAGATTTGATGGAGTTATCTACAAGTACAGCTTCTCGAGAGCGCGGCCGCAAGCAGCTTCGATTGTCAGGGGTTATAAGGGAGATGATTTCCAGCTGAGGCCAATTGTTGGTGGAAAAATGGAATTCAGTTTTATTCACCCTCAATCCGTTTCCATCGTCTCGCCCTCCGGACGAGTGGTGCGGCGGTTGGATGCGGCGCGGAATGTGGTTTGGGATTTGCGCGATCAGGCGGGGGTGCGCGTGCAGCCTGGGGTCTGGTTTGTGCAGGTGCAAGGACTGAAGACCGTGCCTGTGGTGGTGCGCTGAGGTAGCTAACTTCCTATCCTTGCTGAAATGGAAAAGCCCGGTGCGGTGCGCCGGGCTTTCGTGTTTGTTAGAGTCTCAGACGGGAGCCGTTGTTTACGGGCTGGGTTGTCCACTTGCTGAGAGAGGGAGGATGGTTCGGAATCCGATTTCAGGGCTTTTTAACTGATTCTTGATGCGCTCTAAATCATCCTGGGAAAGGTCTTTTCCATGTGATAAATAGGAGGAGCCAAGAGGTGAGAATGACAGAGTGACCGGAGAAGTGAATGGGTCAATTTCGTTTTGGACCCAGTGAAATGCATTTCCCTGAAGATCATGTAGCTTGTTAA
>DAOPYN010000050.1:0-11496 GCA_035352895.1 Fibrobacteria bacterium
TAGGCCAGAGACAGCTCCTGTCAAGATTTCACCCACACGAAACCGTGAAGAGCCACAACAACTATGCCTGGAACGGTGGCTTGCCGCGACAGGGAATTTGCCCTTCTGGCTGGCACGTTCCTGTGGACACGGAGTGGAATCGCCTCATGACTACCGCTGGAGGATCCAGCGTGGCCGGAGGCACTTTGCGTGCAACCAAAGGATGGGGGGAGTACCTGGGGCGGACAGGAAATGGCACGGATGCATATGGATTCCGGTTGTTGCCGAACGCTGATCCAATTGTGAACGCGCAAGGGGAGATCATTCAGACCGCAATGATGAGATCGGCTACGGAAACGAACAGCGGATCGAATTATTACAGCAACGATTGGTATGTGAGCAACCAAAATGGTTACATGTACCAGACCACAAATTGGCGCGTAAACAGCATTGGTGGGCTTCGTTGCATCGCCGATTGAAAATCAAATCGGCTCCTTCAAAAAGGCATCGGTGAAGATGCCAAATTTTCCAGGGTCGCCTTCTGCGGCCCTTTTCAAATTTCCGGAAACGGCTTGCCATTCTAGTCATCTGCCCACTTTCCATGGCAGATCAGTTGGCCGCACTGCTCAACCTTCCACCGATTAACACGGCTAGCCAGACCACCCTGGAAGGCTTCGTCGCGATCCGTAAGCTTTGAAGCGAGGTGGGGGAATTTTTCTCTGTAAGAATGGAGAGGATTTCGTGCTCCAAGTCCTTGAAGCCGGTTAGGAATCCGACATCGGCTATTGCCGACCACCAATCATTCCAGGGAACATCAAGATGCGAAGAATCCTGTTGGCGACGCTGTTGGCAGCGTTGTCCTTGACATCATGTGGAAGCGAAGATCCATCCCCTTCTCCTACCGCTTCGGCCGGCCAGGATCAAAGCCAGGAAGATGTTTGTGCCGAGCTGCAAGCAAAATTGAACCGAGGGCGCAAGAACGGTTTCAGCGAAGAATACCTGGAGCCCGTAAAAAGGGCTCTTCGTGCCAACGATTGTCTCTGATCCGATCACATATACACCTAATGAAATCGAGGGAATACATGCGAATCCTGTCCTTTTTCTTCATGCTTGCCACTTCCATCGCTTGCGCACGAGATTGGCGCGCCGTCGCCCAGCTCCATGGAGGCTACGTCCTGCCTTCCACCGATATCGATGGCGCCGATCCTCTGCCTGGGTACAACGCGCAGGTTGATCTCGGGTTCCGATGGCGTCTTCCCGTCGATTCGAGTCTGTATGTGGGGCCTTCCGTCGGTCTCCAATGGGTGTCCCACGGGTTCCAGCAGACACCAGAGGTATTGGGCGCATTGGAGGATGTCGTCTACAAGCAGGAGATGGTCTCGAAATTCACCACCATCGCCGTGGCGCTCGAATACCACCCCGTGGCGAACGGATGGATCGCGATCGTTCCCGAATTCGATCTCTCCAGGAGTGCATCCAGCAGCACTTCGCTTTCCGGGTACAGTCCTAGTCTTCGGCAGGTGGTTCATGGATACGATTCCGGGAATCTGGATGACATGAACGATCCGTGGTACCTGGGCCTTTCATGTGGATACGGTGCCATGGGGCCTTTGGGAGTCGGCTTTTCGATGAAAATGCCAATGAATTCCTATGACAAGGTGGAAGATTATTCCCTCTGGCAATTTTCGACGACGTTGCGTCTGGAGCTCTGATGCGCCCCCTCCTCTCGCGCGGATTCGTTCACGGATTCCTGATTCCCCTGGTAGGCATCCTTCCGGTGCATGGGCTGCTGTTCGCCTTCTACCGCTCGCCACTGGACTTCGTGGTGCGCGGTCATTGGGGCGATGGAGTGAGCTGGCTTCTGGGGTTCCAGTCCGGGCCCGTGGCGATGGCCGTGTCCACCATCGCGGTGCTGGTTGTGCTCCTGGACGCGGCGCGTCGATGGGTGGCCGGTTGGCGCGATCCGAGTACCCCGCGGTTGGACCTGTTCTGGTCGGGACTCGTTGCGAGCCTCTTCCTTTACGCGACCTTGCGGCAGATCGGGACGCTGACCCAATGGGAGCATGCCGACAGCAGAATCCTTTGCGGGCTGCGGATGGTCGTATTCGGAGGAGGCGCGGTCTTCCTGGTGTCTCGTGCGATCGCCGTGGCGCATCCCGGGAATCCATGGACAGCACGAATCCGCTGGAGCGGGATACTCGTGGTGATCGCATTCGTGTTCGTCGCGGGGCGGGGCGGGGATTTGCTCGCTTGGCAGGTCAAGCGCATCGCCCTGGAAACGGGGGAGCCGGAGGATTTCCAGCGCTGGTTGAGCCTGGAGGAAGACGGACCCGAGCTGGATCGCATCAGGAGCCTCGCTTGGGAAACGATCCGCCAGCGTTGCAAGGTCCGATCCCTGGTGGACTTCGAGCCGGATTCGGAAGCCTGGGGAGGATATTCAGACTCCCTCCGCTCCCTGACCGGACGTTGCATCGTCGAACGGTCCCGTAGCAGGTCAGGAATCCGGTTTTCCTCTCGGGAAACCGTGAATACGATCTGGCAGGATTTGCTGCGGAGGACGGGAGATTCGGCGCGAAGAGTGGACGTGCACTTGGACATGGATTGGGAGCGTTCACGGATCCGCCTCTTCCTGGACAGCGTGCGGCGTGCAGGAGGCCCCGCCATCCATTCCGACCGCGCGATGCCCTTGTACGGCATGGAAGATGAATCCGCCCGACAAGCTGCCTTCGGGTTGGTTTCTTCGATCGATCCCGATCTCTTCGTGGTCGGGAACGAGGCCTCGCCGGATTCGGCCGAGATCCATCTGTCGCTGGAGCCGTTCCTAGCGCATGGCCTGGCCGGGCATCGCGCTCCCGTGGGATACCGTTGGAAAGCCATGCTGGCGTCCGGCCAGATCCGCGACAGCGTGGAATTCTCCAGTTGCGACACGGTGATCGGATTCGCGCCACCGGGGGAGTGCCCGCGGGGTGGAAACTACGACCAGGACTCGGTGCATGCCCGTCGGCAGGGAGAACTCCGATGGAACGACCTGGGAACCACGCCTCGCCGACTGGAGGCGTTCTTGCGGGAAGTCTGGGGGAAGAAGCCATGAGGTCGGGTATGTTCGAAGGGATCAAGAATGCGGTTTCGCGGTATGCTTCTCCGTGGCTTGCGATGATCCGACGCGGATTCCTGCATGGAGCGGCCATTCCCCTGCTCTGGCTGATCGGTGTGTACCGACTGTGGTTTTCCAGCAGGTACTCCTCCCTGGACGAACTCCTCTTTTCCGACACCATGTGGCATTCGGGACGATTTCGTCTCGATCCGTACTCCTGGACGGCGGTCGCCCTGGCGGTTGCCTTCGTGAGCCTGGGTTGGATGGCGATCGGTCGGTTCTTTGACAAGAATCGTCCACGGATGGACCTGTTCCTTCCCGGGGTCGCCTTCGCGTTGTCCTCCTACGCCGGAATGATGCAGGTGGGCGCTTCGCTCTCCACCGCCAGGCGGATGGATCCCCCCTTCCACTACGCCTTGTTCGACGCGTTGCGGTGGATCGTGTTCTGGCTCGCGGCGGTAGGCATCCTCGCCTCGGTCCTGCGCGCGGTGGGCGTGCACAAGAGGAGCATCGCCCGGTTTTCCGCGGTGGCGGGATCCTGCATCCTGGTGTCTGCCGCCGCCCTGGGAGGTTTCGGGAGGTGGATGGGCGAGTGGCGGGATTGGCGCGATGCCAGGAAGATCGCGACGGCCATGGCCATGGATGGATTCGTGAAGGCCCATCCGGACTCCAGGCATGTGGAGGAAGCGCGTCGCCGCGCGTGGGCGCAGGTGGTGGCCCATCCCGATCTTCTGCATGCGCGACTGTACCTGGAACATGCCGTGGATTGGGGGGATCGGATCGATTCGGCGAGGATCCTGGAGCGCCTGGCCGTCGACGACCTGCGTCGCGCGGCCTTGGCCCGCGGGTTCTCGGAGGATTCCGTTGTCGACGGATTCTGGCATTCCATGGTTCCCCTCCCGGGATCCGGATCGATGGGTTCGCGCATCGTGCGCTACCGGACCGTCTTCGAGCCGTTCGATCCGCGGGAGCAGGCCAGCGCCTTGTCGGGAGCGTCCCGGCGAGGTGTCTTCGCCCCGGACACGTCCTTCCGGCCGTTCGAAGTCATGGGGCGCAACCGGCTGGTGGAGGATCTACTGGAATCCCAGGTCCGCCCCTGGGCGGGCCCCCAGATCCTGACCATCGCTCCCTGGAAGTCCACGGACACAGTCCCTCCCGACATCGAAGTCCGCCTGAGGGCCGACCTGGTGGGACCGATGGAGCCGGTTCCGTGCGATCCGGGATGCCCGCCGGAATCCGAGCGCTGGATGCTTCCTTCCATCGCCTATTCCTGGGTGGTGGAGCTGGTCAGAGAAGGCGGTCGGGTGCATCGCGCATCGGGAACCGCGGTGGATTCATCCTCCGTGCGATCGCCTCCGCAGGCCGGCGAGGAGGGCGGCCGCGAAGGGATCTGGCCCGACGGAATGGGGTTGGAGGAAGCCTGGGACCTCCTGCGGGAACGGTCGCAGGCGCGATTGGCCGCATCCCTGGGCGAGGCGTGGAAGGTGCGGGCGAACCCTCGCTGAGAGGGCTACCTCCTCGAACCCTCCACATACAGCGAGTCCAGCTCGCGACGGTATTTGTCCAACACGGCCTGGCGCCGCACCTTGTGGGTGGGGGTGAGGCCTCCGCCCTCGATGGTCAGCGGCGCCGTGGCGAGGATCCAGCGGCGGACCTTCTCCCATTCGTTCAGACCGGAATTCACCCGGGCCACCCAGGCGTCCAGCTCGCCGACCAGTTCCGGGGGAGGTGCGGCGGGATCCAGGGTGGAGGGAAGTCCGTTCCTCCGCAACCAGTCGGCCAGCGTGAGGCGGTCCGGGAAGAGGATTGCCGACACGAACTTCCGGTCGTCGGCGCACACGACGGCGTGTTCCACCAGGGAGTGGCCGGTCAGGGCTTCCTCGATGGGAGTGGGAGCCACGTACTTCCCGCCGGCGGTCTTGCACAGGTCCTTCTTGCGGCCGGTGATGTACACGTAGCCGTCCGCGTCGATCCGGCCCAGGTCGCCGGTGGCGAGCCATCCGTCGGAGGTCAGGACCTTCGCCGTCTCGTCGGGGCGATTCCAGTACTCGCGCAGGACGGAAGGGGAGAACACCTGGAGCTCGCCGTCCGCCGCTGTCCTCACCTGCACTTCCGGGAAGGGGCGGCCCACCGAACCGGCCCGGTGGTGTTCGGGCGTGTTGGCGGCGATGACCGGACCGTTTTCAGTCATGCCGTATCCGTTGAACACGGGGATGCCCATGCGGTTGAACGAGGACTCCAGGTAGGTGGGGAGGGGAGCCCCGCCGCAGACCACCAGGCGCAGATGTCCGCCGAGCGCGGAGCGGACCTTGCTCCACACGACGCGGTCCAGGACGGGATCCAGGGCGGGTGACAGGACGTGGGGTGGGTTGGCGGCCTGTTCCAGCGCGAGCTTCCCCACCCGGCGGCGGACGGGGCCGGCCAGTTCCACCTGGGAGCGCACCCGCAGCAGCATCTTCTCCAGGAGCCTGGGAACGGCCGTGAAGATGGTGGGGCGGAAGGTCGCCAGATCCTCGCCCACGGCCTGCACGTCGGTGGCGATGGCCAGGGGGTATCCGTTGGCCAGATGGAAGTAGGCCACGATCCGCTCGAACACATGCGACAGCGGAAGGCAGCTGACTGCGGAATCCTCGGTGGGATGGACGGGGTATCGCGTCTGGGCGCCGCGGACCTGCGAGAACAGGGCACGGTGGTCCAGGAGAACGCCCTTGGGACGTCCGGTGCTGCCGGAGGTGTAGATCAGGGTGGCGCTGTCCTCCGGACGGAGGCGTAGGGGATCCACGACCGGATCTGGACCCGTGGCGGTCTCCACGGACGCGACCAGGTCCTGGAGGACCAGTGGACGCAAGAAAGGGAGATCCAGGGAATGGATCAGTTCCAACTGGGATGCGTCCACCAGGATCCGTTCCATCCCGGAGTCCTGGATCTGCCACGCCAAGTTGTCCAACGAAACATTGGCGAACAGGGGGACGGTGACCGCACCGGCCAGCAGGGCCGCCAGATCGAACAGGAGCCAGTGGGCGCTGGAAGGGGCCAGGATCCCGATTCGTTCACCGGGCCGCAGACCGTCCGATATCAGCGCGGCCGACCATCGGGAGACGATGCGGGCGACCTCCCTGCTGGTCAGCGTTTGGATGGAAGGGGTGCGCCACTGCAGTCGCACGCGTTCCGGCGCCTCCAACAGGGTGCGCCAAACAAGGTCAGGTACGGTCTTGGGCTCGGACATCCGGACCTGGAAATTAGCTTAACCCCACCGCGACCATGGTTTTGGATCTTTGCATCCACGACCATGGAAACAACGACCGACATCACTCCGATCCTGGAACAAGCCTCCACGGGCTCCCGCCTCACCCCCGACCAGCTGCGCCGCCTGCTATCCAGCGACGACTGGACGTCCATCGCCGCCGCCGGGCACCGGGAGCGCGTGCGTCGCCACGGCTCCCAAGTGGCCACCTGGACCGCCTTCCGGGTGATCAACTACACCAACCACTGCGACATCGACTGCTCCTTCTGCTCGTTCAAGGACGAGATCGAATCGCAGAGGGGCTACACCCTCACGATGGAACAGATCGAGGCCAAGACCCTCGAGGCCAAGGAGCTGGGCTGCGACGCGATCTTCTTCCAGGGCGGGGTCCATCCACACCTGCCTCTTTCCTACTACACGGATGCCTTCCGGATGATTTCAGGACACGGAATGCACGTGAGGGCGTTGTCCCCGGTGGAGGTCTTCCGTCTGGCGGGCAAGGAGGGATTGTCCGTGCCGGAACTCCTCGGGATCCTCAAGGAGGCGGGACTGGGTTCCGTTCCCGGTGCGGGTGCGGAGATCCTCACCGAACGCATGAGACAAATCCTGTCTCCAAAGAAGCTGTCGTGGCGGGATTGGTGCGAAACCATGGGGCATTGCCATCGCGCGGGCCTGCCGGGAAGCTGCAACATCGTGTTCGGGAGCTCCGAGACGCTGGACGACCTGGTGGACCATCTCACCTACCTGCGCGACCAGCAGGACCTCACCGGAGGGTTCCTCTCCTTCGTGCCGTGGGTGTTCCAGGCGCAGACGAAGAACTTCCCCATCCGCCACGTGAAATCGTGGGAATACCTCCGGATGGTGGGGGCCGCGCGGCTCTTTTTGGACAACATCCCCCACATCGAGGTCTCCATCATGGTGCTGGGAAGGGAGCTGGCGGAGCTCGGCCTCTACAGCGGGGCCGACGACATCTCGAGCATCGTCATCGAGGAGAACGTCTTGGCCAGCCGGGGGCTCAAGACCATGCGCGCCGCGGAACGGTACCTGACCGAGGCCGGCTTCACGCCGCGTCGCCGGACCCTGGGGTACCAGCTGATGGGCTAGCGCTCGTGGACCTCGGCCTTCATGGAGCCGCGGGAGCGGGGAAGCCGCGGATCGGCGCCGTAGCCGAGGATGCGACCGGCCCTGTTCTTGCACTGGTCCAGGGTGCCGTAGAACACGGTGGTCCGCCCCATCAGGTCCACCTCCACGGCGCATCGGAAGGCCGATTCGCGCGAGAGGTTGCAGGTGGCGCAGAGCATTTCCACCACGTAGTCGTAGGTGTGCTCGTCGTCGTCCATGAGCACCACCTTGAACAGGGGAGCAAGAGCCGATTCCGTCTCGGTGTCGGTGGTGGATTCGGTCTGGGAGCTCATCGGCGCGTCAGGAACGACCAGAGTTCGTTCCATGCCTCCAGTTGGGTGGCCGGTGGAAAGGGGCCCAGCCCGAAATTGCGGGCCATCCATTCGTTGATGTGATCCATCTCCTGGCGCAGGAAGAAGGTCTGGCGCGAGGACAGGAAAGCCAGGTCCTGGCAGGCTTCCGGGGGGAGCCAGGCTTCGAGGGGATTGAAATCGCCATCCAGAGGGGTCTCCAGGACCAATTCGCGGTAGCGGGTGAAGAACCGGTCGGAAAGCTCCCGGTTTTCCTCCTCGTGGTCGCCCAGGAGCTTGTCGAAGACTCCGGCTCCGGCTCCCTTCAGGAGACTGACCAGGGCGGGGAGGATCGGCTCGGGAAGGAGGTCGGCCAAGCGCAGGAGATCGCGCGAGGAGAGGGCGGCCAGATCGGACACGTCCTCGAGTTCCCGGCCGAGGATCTGACTGAAGTAGGTCAGCGCCTGGGGCGCCAGTTCGTCGGGCAAGCGCATATGGTCCTTGAAAGTACTACCCGAGCTATCTTTCCGACCCAAATGGTACGTCGAACGTTCCTTTCCATTCTCCTGACCACTTCCCTGGCCATGGCCGGAGTTTCGGCGGGGACTCTCGCCCCTCCGGTCCAGGGTGCCTACCTGGGATTCCTCACCAAGGCCACCGCCAACCCATGGAACGCATCGTTCTCCGGGAATCTGGGGTGGCGGGAGGTCCTCTACGAGGCCGAACAACCCGCCTTCTCCTACAACTTCATCGGCATGGAGTTCGTTTCCCAGGCGCTGATCCAGGAATTGGACCTGGGGGCTCGCGTGGTGCTCCAGCCCACCAGTTTTCTGCAGACCAGCCTGACCTACCATCGGATTTCCTTTCCAAACGGTCTGGTGTCCATGGGCAACGGTTCCGGAGCCTCCGAAAACGAGATCTGGAACTTGTCCCGCGGGCTGGATGCCGTCTGGGCCGACCAGTTCACCTGGTTGGGCGCGCTCCAGAAGGAGTTCGGCAGTGTGCAGTTTCGGGCGGAAGCCCGCTGGAGCCGGATCAACATCGACGACAAGCGCGATTCCCTGTACATCCCCGCCGAAGACCTGATCGTGGAGTCCCGCGACGACATCTTCGGATTGGAAGTGAGCGTGGGATACATCTTCAAGACGCCCATCCTGGGGGCGATCGGCCCTTGCTACTCGGACCTGATGTCCTACGAACACGAGCTGGACCGCCAGCGCGCGGGCTTCTGGTTCCAGGCCTGGCCATTCAGTTCCGACGATGGGGAAATCAAACCGTTCTGGACTCTCCGCTCCAAGGTGGAACTGTGGTCACGCCACACCACCCGCGCCTGGGAGCCTCGTTTCGAGCTGACTCTCGGCTGGGAACGCAACATCTTCCAAAAGCAGAAACCCTGAGCCTTCCAAAGGAACGATCCGCATGAAACTCGAAACGTCCGCTCGCTTTTCCGCCACCAAGGGACCCGTCGTCACCATCGTGATGGACGGCGTGGGGTTGTCCGAAGGCGAAGGAAATGCCGTTAGTACCGCCCGCACTCCGGTCCTGGATGGCTTGATGGCCAAGTACCCCTGGACCAAGCTCGCCGCGCACGGCCTGGCCGTGGGACTGCCCTCCGACGACGACATGGGCAACTCCGAGGTGGGGCACAACGCGTTGGGCGCCGGTCGGGTGTTCGCCCAGGGCGCGAAGCTGGTCGCCGAATCGATCTCCAGCGGAGCCATGTGGAAGGGCCAGGCCTGGAAGGAAGTCCTGGACACGGCCAAGAAGGGCGGCACCTTGCACTTCTTGGGACTGTTCTCCGACGGCAACGTCCACAGCCACATCGACCACCTCAAGGCCATGATCGAACGGGCGAAGGCCGACGGTGCCGCCAAGGTCCGCGTCCACATCCTGCTGGACGGTCGCGACGTGGGCGAAACCTCCGCCCTGGAGTACGTGGAGCCCTTCGAGGCGTTCCTTGCCGGGTTGCGCGGTCCGTCGTTCGACGTGGCGATCGCTTCCGGCGGTGGACGCATGAGCATCACCATGGATCGCTACGAGGCCGATTGGAGCATGGTCGACCGCGGCTGGAAGATCCATGTCCTGGGAGAAGGCCGCGCCTTCGGATCGGCCAAGGAGGCCATCGAGACCTTCCGCGCCGAGGCGAAGGTGATCGACCAGGATCTGCCGGGTTTTGTCGTGGCCAAGGACGGAAAGCCCCTGGGCAGGATCGTCGACGGCGACGCCGTGGTGTTCTTCAATTTCCGCGGCGACCGCGCCATCGAGATCTCGCGGGCCTTCACCGAGGAGAAGTTCGACAAGTTCGCTCGTGGGGTGCTTCCCAAGGTCACCTTCGCGGGCATGATGCAGTACGACGGCGATCTCAAGATCCCCGCCCGCTTCCTGGTGCAGCCTCCCACCATCGACCGCACGCTGGGCGAGTTCCTGGCGGGAACGGGTGTCAGCCAGTTCGCGGTTTCCGAGACCCAGAAGTACGGCCACGTCACCTACTTCTGGAACGGCAACCGTTCCGGCAAGTTCTCGGACAGCCTGGAAACCTACGTCGAGGTGCCTTCGGACGTGGTTCCCTTCGAGCAGCGTCCCTGGATGAAGGCCGCCGAGGTCACCGACGCGCTTCTGGCCGCTCTGGAAACCGGCAAGTACCGGTATCTGCGGGTGAACTACCCCAACGGCGACATGGTGGGGCACACCGGCAACTTCGAGGCCGCCATCACCGCCATGCAGGCGCTGGACCTGCAGCTGGGACGCCTGATTCCCGCCATCCTGGAGAAGGGCGGCGTGGCCATCGTGACGGCCGACCACGGAAACGCCGACGAGATGTACGAACTGGACAAGAAGGGCAACGTGAAGAAGGGCCCCGACGGCTCGCCCAAGGCCAAGACCAGCCACACGCTCAATCCGGTCCCCTGCATCCTGGTGTCGGCCGACAACCCGGGCTGGAAGCTCTCCGGCGCGGTTGCCAAGCCGGGGCTCGCCAACATCGCCGCCACCGTCTGCAACCTCCTGGGATACGAGGCTCCGGCCGACTACGAGCCCAGCCTGGTCGTGAAGGCCTGAGCCGGTGGACAACGTCATCATCGTCGGGAACGTCGCCGAGGATCCGTTCGCGATCGACGTGGGCCACACCTTCGGGCAGGAAGCGGATCTTTCCGACATCATCTCGCTGAAGAACTTCGCCAACGGCGAATTCTGTCCACGCTTCATCTCCGACGAGCAGGACCACGCGCGGATCGGATCGAAGCTCCAGGGCACCACGGTGGTCATCGTCTCGGTCAACAGCGACAGCCACAGCCGCCAGTCCCTGGCCATGCGCAACTTCCTGATCGCCCGCGCGGCCAAGGACAACGGGGCCTCCAAGGTGATCCTGGTGGAACCCGACCTGTTCTATTCCGCGCAGGACCGCGGGCCGCGCACCGAGCACGGGCGGACCGCCCATCCCCGGGACGAGAAGGACCTGAAGAAGTTCGACGGGCAGCCCTTCAGCTCCTTCATGTACGCGCAGCTCCTGAAGGCCGCGGGGGTGGACGGCGTGGTCACGGTCCACAACCACTCCCATTCGGTGCAGGATGTCTTCCGGACCATCTTCCCCGGCGACTTCGTGAACCTCCGGCCCATCGAACTCTACACGCACTACCTCAAGAATTCCGACATGGTGGATACCGGCGGGGACGGGTCCAACCTGGTCTTCTGCGCTCCGGACAAGGGCGCCTTGGAGTTCGTGGAGCAGATGCACAAGGAGATGAACCTGCCCGGCCTGGGCCTGTGCA
>DAOPYN010000050.1:11506-29406 GCA_035352895.1 Fibrobacteria bacterium
GATGTCCAAGGAGCGCACGGGCGAACGCAAGGTGGAGATCCAGGTGGCGTCGGATTCCCCCGTCTCCCTGGCCCAGCTGGAAGGGAAGGACGTCGTGGTGTTCGACGACATGGTCCGCACCGGGTCCACCATCGTCAAATGCTGTCAGGCCCTCAAACAGGGCAAGCCGCGCCGCGTCCTGTTCTGCGTGAGCCATTTCTACTCGAGCGAGGAAGGGCGCGAGAACATGGCCGCGGGAGTGATCGACGAGATCCTCACCCTGAACACCCTGCCCACCATCCTCAATCGCGATACCCAGGGACGTCTGCGCAAGAAGATGGTGGTCCTCAAGATCGAGAAGTGGATCTCCCGGCACCTGCGTTCGTACTTCGGGCATCCCAGCGGCGCTTTGGCGGAGAATTTCTACGCGGTGGACATGTCCTCCAAGAATCCTCGCTGGAAGGGTGCTCGAGGCTGATAACGCATCAACGTTTCTTTATATATTGATGCATCGAAAGTCTCCCTCGGGACGCGGCACCGCGATTCCGGGGAGTTTGGCGTGAACGTTCGATCCAAAGGAGCGCCTGCATGGCTTCCCAGTTCTTCACCTCCGAATCCGTATCGATGGGGCATCCGGACAAGGTTTCCGACCAGATCTCCGACGCGGTCCTCGACTTCTGCCTTTCCCACGACCCGCAGAGCCGCGTTGCCTGCGAAACCCTCACGACCACCGATCTGGTCGTGGTCGCCGGCGAGATCACCACCAAGGCGCCCCTGACTCGCGCCAACGTCGACGACCTCGTGCGTGGCGTGGTCCGCGACATCGGCTACGTGGATCCCGAGATCGGCTTCGCCGCCGACACCTGCCAGGTGGACATCCGTCTGCACAGCCAGTCGCCCGACATCGCCCAGGGCGTGGACGCCAAGGCCGCCGAGGGCAAGGACACCGCCGAGCAGGGTGCGGGCGACCAGGGAATGATGTTCGGTTTCGCCTGCGACGAAACCCCCGAGCTGATGCCGGCTCCCATCGCCTACGCGCACGCCCTCATCAACAAGCTCACCGAAGTGCGCCAGAAGAAGGTCCTCAAGTACCTCCGTCCGGACGCCAAGAGCCAGGTCACGGTGGAGTACCAGGACGGGAAGATCGTTCGCGTGGACGCGGTGGTGATCTCCACCCAGCACGACGAGAAGGTGACTCATGCGACCATCCGCAAGGACATGATCGAGAAGGTCATCAAGCAGGTCATCCCCGCCAATCTCCTCGACAAGAAGACCAAGTACCACATCAATCCCACCGGCAAGTTCGTCGTTGGCGGACCCCACGGCGACTGCGGCCTGACCGGACGCAAGATCATCGTCGACACCTACGGTGGCATGGGCCGCCACGGCGGCGGCGCGTTCTCGGGCAAGGATCCTTCCAAGGTGGACCGCTCGGCCGCCTACGCCGCCCGCTACGTGGCCAAGAACATCGTGGCCGCCAAGCTCGCCACCCGCTGCGAGGTCCAGCTGGCCTACGCCATCGGATTCCCCCAGCCCGTGTCCATCCTGGTGGACACCTTCGGGACCGGCAAGGTCGACCAGGCCAAGCTGGAGAAGGCCGTGGCCAAGGTGTTCGACCTCAAGCCCGCCGGCATCGTGAAGATGCTCGACCTCAAGAAGCCCCGCTACCGCGCCACCGCGGCGGGTGGGCACTTCGGACGCACCGGCAAGGAATTCTCCTGGGAGAAGACCGACAAGGTGAAGGAGCTGAAGGCCGCCCTGGGCAAGTGATCCCGGCGCCGACCGGCGCTGACAAAAAATGGGAAACCCCGCCTCGGCCGAGGCGGGGTTTTTCGTTGGTTCTACGGCGGATCGTGGACGACCTGGCGGTGTAGAGGCGCCCCGGTGGGGCGTCTCTACGAATGGGCGTGGGTTGTCATTTTTTGCGGTTTTTCAGACGGGCGATCATTTCGTCGCGGGCACCGCCCACGTAGTCCTCGTAGGGGCCACGGAAGTCGATCACCTGGCCGTCGATGATCTCGATGACACGGGTGGCCAACGAGCTCACGAAGGTGCGGTCGTGCGACACGAAGATCAAGGAGCCTTCGTATTCCTGGAGTTCCTCGTTCAGCGCCGCGATCGCCTCCAGGTCCAGGTGGTTGGTTGGTTCGTCCAGGATGATGGTGTTGGGCTGCTGGGCCATCAGCATGGCGAACAGCAATCGGGCCTTTTCTCCGCCGGAGAGGACCTTGGTGTACTTCATCTGGGCATCGCCGGAAAAGAGCATGCGTCCCAGGAGCGCGCGGATCTCCTGCTGGCTCCAGCTGGGGCGGAACTGGTAGAGCCAGTCGAAGGCGGTCATTTCCGGGTCCAACAGCTCGAACGGGTCCTGCGGGAAGTACGACTTCACGGCCGACTGTCCCCAGGCGATGGAGCCGGATACGGGCTGCAGCTGCTCCATCAGGAGCTTCAGGAGCGTGGTCTTGCCCACGCCGTTGACGCCGATGATCGCGACCTTCTCGCCGTTGACGATGTCGATGTTCAGGTTGGAATACAGTGGCTTGTCGGCCTCGAAGCCCATCTTGAGATCCTTGATGCCCACCACCTGGCGGCCGCAGGGCTTCTCGATCTTGAGGACCGGACGCGGAGCCACGCGGGAGCTGGGACGCAGCTCCACCATGTCTTCCTTGATCTTTTCCAGCTGCTTTTGCCGGGAGCTGGCCTGGGATGCCTTGGACGCGTTGGCGGAGAATCGAGCCACGAAGTCCTGGAGCTCCTCCTTCTTCTTCTGCATGCGATCGTTGTGCGCCTGGGCGCGCTCGCGGGCCTGGCGGATGGCCGTTTCCCACTGGGAGTAGTTGCCCGTGAACTGGTTGATCTCCTTGTAGTCCACGTCCAGGATGTGCGTGCAGACGTTGTCCAGGAAGTGGCGGTCGTGGGAGATCACCACCACCAGGCCCTCGTACTGCTTGAGGAGCTTTTCCAGCCAGGAGATCGTGAGGATGTCCAGGTGGTTGGTGGGTTCGTCCAGCATCAGGATGTCCGGACGCGCGAACAGCACCTGCGCCAGCAGCACGCGCAGCTTCCAGCCGCCCACCAGGTTGGTCAGAGGGTCGTTGTGCTGCTCGGTGGGAATGCCCAGGCCTTCCAGGAGTTCGCCGGCGCGGGCTTCGGCCATGTAGCCGTCGAGGTCGGCGAATTCCATCTCCAGCTCGGCGACGAGGTTCCCTTCCTCCTCGGACAGTTCCGCCTTGGCGTAGAGCTCCTCGCGCTTCTTCATCACTTCCCAGAACCGGGGGTGCCCCTGCAGGACGGTCTCCATGATGGTGAAGCCGTCGAAGGCGTTGTGGTCCTGGCGCAGGTACCCACGGGTGCGGTTGGGCTCGAACTCGATCTCGCCGTCGGTCTGCGTCTCCTCGCCCTGGAGGATCTTGATGAGGGTGGTCTTGCCGGAGCCGTTGCCGCCGATGAGGCCGTAGCGGTTGCCGCCCTTGAGCTTGAGGTTGACGTTCGAGTACAGGACCCGATCGCCGAACTGCATGGAAAGTTCGTTGATGATGATCATGAGGATCGGGAAAAATAGGACTTCTCGGTCGGTGCCGGATTCCTCGCCGGGGATTGCTTCTATCTTCACCGCGATCCACCCCACCCTCGGAAAGGTGATCGCCTCCATGATCCTTCCCCTCCTTGCCGGCCTGATCGCCTCCGCGACCGACTCCCTCCCCCCCGAAGACTCGCTTCGTAGCCCGGCCCCGTTGCCCGCATCGGAAACCGCGTCCCCTGGCCCGGTTGCGTCGTCCTTCGATCGCTACGGCCGCTGGCAGTTCGGGTTTTCCGGGGGGAAGTCCACCGGCGGCGGCTTGGCGCTGCGACGGTGGTTCGATGCGAAAAACGGCGTCGAACTCCATGGATACGTTTTCCTTTCCAAGCAGCAATACCCCAACGACGGGAGTTCCTGGGGACGCATCGAAGGACGGGATGGGCATCCTTCCGACAACGACACAGGAACGGCCGAGTCCGCCGAAATCCAATTGGGTGTCCAGTACCTCCACGAGGTGCTGGACGTGAACCTGAGCCAGGGAGGGGGATTCCTGATCTTTCCCACCGGGCTTCGCTGCCTGGGGTTCGTGGGGGTGGGAGGGTATGCCGATCGGCTGAAACGCAACCTCCATTCCAGCCGCTACGAATACAGCTATTCCACATACTCGGGCAAACACGTTCCCTACGAAATCGTGGACAGCCGCTCCACCCAGAAGCTGCAGGGCGGTGCCGGCGGCGGGGCGGAACTGGAATTCGGTCGCCTGTCCATCCACCTTCTGGTGGGGATCGGCGGGTACTACCAGCTGGATCCTGCCGAATACGCGGTCGGACCGACCGCCGACGGCGGCATCTTCCTGCGTTTCTGATCCACTTCGCGTTTCTGGTCAGAAATTGGCGCGGGCTTGGGCGGACAGTTTCTGGAAGGACGGACGGTCGGGTTCGTCGCGCCAGGTCCAGTCCACGTTCGCCTGGACCTTGTCCTTCCAGGCCCAATCCAGGCCCGCCTGTGCGCGCCAGGTCCGACCCGCGGGAAATCCGTCGGTGAGGCGCGTACCAGAAGGACCGTCCAGGCGGGCGTCCGCGCGGCGTCCCTCCAGCCGCATCCGGAGCCCCTTGGGGAGGTTCGCGCTGGCCACCAGGTAGGGACAGTCCAGGAAGGTGCGGAATCCATCGCGGTCCTGCAGTCCGTCGCCCCATTGACCCAGCCAGCCCGGACGGATCTCCCATCCCTTGGCCACCCGCACGCCCACCGAAGGATCCAGACGCCAGCGCTGCTCCAGCCGGTGGTAGGAGGGCTCGCGCTGGATCAGGTTCCCCCGTTCCAGGGAAAGGAGGAGCCGATGGCCCCGTTCCATCGTGGTGTTCCAGCCGACTTTCTCCACGAGATCCCGTTCCACGCCCAGGGCGGTGAAGCTCCCCACGGAAAAGCGCCGCGTCCAGCCCAGATCCAGGCGATGGATGCCGCGGGTCCACCACAGTTCCGCGCCCAGCTCGGAATTGGCCTGGGAGCTGCGTTCCAGGGAGGCGTCGTCGAAATCGGGAAGGAGGCCGGGTGTGCTGTCGGTCTGGTCCCACCTCCCCCGCAGGCGGGAACCCAGGTCGGCCACCAGACCGGTCAGGCCGGGATGGATCCTCGCGGGGACCAGTTCCAGGTCGGCCGAAAGCGACTTGCGGTTGGCCCGCACCGCGGCGACGCTGGTGTCCAGGCGCGTTCCCGCGTAGCGGAGGTCGCCCTCGTCGGAGGGAACCACGGCGCGCAGCAGGCTGTCCCAGGCCCAGGATCCCGTGCCCTTGGGGACGGTGTCGTAGGCCGGGATCTCCGGCTGGAAGGCGGTGCTGGACAGTAGCCAGTGGACGTTGGTCCGCAGGCCGTCCACCGGCCAGGCGGCCGCGGTGGCTTCGCCCAGCCAGTTGTCGGATTCCGTCCATGGGAACCGTTCCTGCGACCGCCTCCGCCGGACCTCGGCGTCCGCCAGGAGATCCAGGGATCCCAGGGCGGGCGTCCACTTGGCCTTGAACGCGCCTCCGTTCCAGAGGGCGGTGTCGAACTCGCTGTTGCCGCGACGGCGATCTCCCAGGGCTTCCGATCCCTGTCGTCCGGAAAGGTCCAGGGTCCATTCCTCCGCCGGACTCCAGCGGGTCCCCGCCTCGGCTTCGAGCTTCACCCATCGCGAACCCATGCCGGTATCCCGGGGGGTGGCCAATTCGCTCTTCGCCTCCACCCGCGGCACCCAGCGTCCCAGGGGCCAGGATGCCTGGGCCACGGTCCGGGTGGCCTCCCAGGGAAGCCCGCCCTGGTCGCGGCGGCTCCAACTGCCTTCGGCCAGGATCCGCCGATCCGGATCCAGGTCGATTCCGGTGCGGACGAGCGCCCGGGAGAGGAACGCGTCCGTCCGCTGCTGGGCTCCGGCCTCGCTCCACATCCCGATCCCGCGCAGGACCTGCCAGGACAGCGCTCCGGTGCCGGTGGTCCGCTCCTGGCCGCTGGACGATCCCGGGGATCCCGGGATCCAGTCGGACGATCCCGATCCCAGCGTGTCCGGCGAGGACAGGCCGTGGTAGTCCTCCTGCAGGTGGTCGCCCCTCCATGCGAGGGTCCAGCGTCCCGCTCCGCCCTGGTCCAGGTACCGGCCCATCCGCGATCCCGCGGCCAGCGCCCCGAACAGCCCTTCGCGCGTGGGGTCGGCATCGGAGGACAGATTCCGGTTGAGTGTGGATCCCCGCAGGTCCGACTTGACCCAGAGCGAGGAGTCTCCCCAGTCGACGCGAAGTCCCGCCTCGCCCACCTGGCGGGGAAGGGGAATGGGATTCCCGCGGGAGTCCCGGGCGCGCAGGGAATCGTCGCCCGCGTCGCGCAGGATGCGGTCGGTGGCGCTGTCGGACGCGTAGGAAAGGGCGTGGTCGGGCTGGTCGCCTTCCTGCAGCGCCCAGGCCTCCCATCGGAGGCGTCCTCGATCGCCCCGGGTGCGGGCCGCGGCGAAGGTCCGTTCGTAGTCGAGGTCGGCGGCCTGGAATTCTACCTCGATGCGGTCTCCCGAGCGGATGCGACGCCGTGGCGTGAAGTCCAGCCGGCCTTCCAGGTGGCGCATCTGGTAGTCGCCCTCGGCGCCGGATGTCAGCAATTGTCCGTTCAGGCGCACGCGCTCGGATCCGGGAACCACCGCTCCCCGCGCGTCGGTGGCGTTGCGGACCAGGGCGTATCCTTCCTGCTGGCCGTCCACCCCCTCCAGGGTGCTGCGCACCCAGCGGGCTGCCGGACCGCCCACGATCCCCTCGGTCCGGTGGTGGTCGTCCATCCAGGCGGCGCTCCAGCCGCGGAGCGTCCTCTGGAATCCTCCGGCCAGCCCGGGGGAGAGGTTCCAGTCCTGGTCGCCGAGCCGGGTGGCCCAGTGGCGCGTCGACACCTCGATCCAGATCTCGTCCACTTCGCGCAGGGAAGCGCTGGATCCCTGCGCGGTCAGGGGCAGGTTCCCATCCGAGATCCGCGCGTCCAGGCGCACCCCGGGACGCAGTTCCCCCTTGGCGGTCAGGAACAGGGACTGCTCCAGGGCCACCCCGCCGTCGCCGCCGACCCCCACCTGGATGGTCTTGGTGCCCTGGATGGCCAGCCGCGAGGAGTCCGCGACCGGAACGCCGGTCGCGCTCCTGGAGGAGCCCGGTGCGGAATCGGACAGATCCTCCAGGGTCCGGTGCCGCACCACCAGGGGGAGCCAGTCCGGCGAACGTCGAACGGAATCCGTCAACGAGTCGGCCCCGGACGGGCCGGCCGCCATCGCCCCCAGCGCGCACGCGAGCCAAGGGAGCACGGCGGATCAGTCCGCGAGCTTGACCGCTTCGTCCAGCTGCACGGAGGCCAGCTGCGAGATTCCCTTGATCTCCTGGGTCACGCCGTAGAGCATGTCGGAAGCCGCCATGGTGCGCTTGTTGTGCGTGACCACGATGAATTGGGTCTGGTGGGAGAACTTGCGCAGAAGCTCCACGAAGCGTCCGATGTTGGCGTCGTCCAGAGGCGCGTCCACTTCGTCCATGATGCAGTAGGGGGAGGGGCGGATCAGGTAGAGTGCGAAGAGGAGCGCCGTGGCCGTGAGGGCGCGCTCGCCGCCGGACAAAAGCGAGATGGCCTGCATCTTCTTGCCGGTGGGTCGGGCGTGGATGTCGATGCGCGCCTCCAGCGGGTCGGCTTCCTGTTCCAGTTCCAGCTTGCCTTCGCCGCCGCCGAAAAGGGTGGAGAATACGCTTTGGAAGTTCACGCGCACCTTCTCGAAGGTGTCCACGAACCGTTCCCGGGCCATCTTGTCCAAGCGCTTGATGGCGCGCTCCAGGCTGTTCTTGGCCTTCTCCAGGTCGTCGCACTGCTTCTGGACCTCGTCCAGGCGGGCCTTCTCCTGCTCGTACTCCTCCAGGGCCTGGGGATTGAGCGGCCCCAGGTTCTTGAGCTTCCCGCGCAGTTCGTCGATTTCCTTGGGAGCCGTTTCGGGGTCGAACCCTTCCGGAGGTTCCGGAGGATCCTCCTGGGCGTCCAGATCGATCTCCCAGGTCTCGAAGGCGCGCTGGCGCAGGCGGTTGTCCTCGCCGGCACCTTCCGCACGGGCGAGATCGGCCTGGTGGATGGCCTGGGAAAGCTCGTCGATGCGGCGGGTATGGCCCTTCACGCCGGACAGTTTCTCTTCCACCGCCAGGATCGCGGCGTCGTAGACCTCGCGGGCCTGGTCGCGGGCGCGTTGCACCTGCGACAGTTCCTCGCGGGCCCGGTCCGCCTGGGTTTCCAGGCCTTCCAGGATGCCGCGACGCTCCACTTCCTGTGAGTCCAGGCTCTCCGTCTCCACGCGGGCCCGGTGGCGGCGGTCGTCGGTCTCTTCCAGGTGGCGTTCGGCGTTCTCCGCGAGGGTTTCCAGGCGGCGCACCTCGCCGGACAGGCGGGCGACGGTCCGTTCCGCCTCGCGGATGGCCTCCTGGGAGTCCTTGAGGTCGGCTTCCGCCTCGGCGCGGGCTTCTTCGGCGCGGCGGGCGGCGCCTTCGCGCACGGTCTTCTCCTCGGAGAGGGTCTCCACGCGCATCCGGGCCTGGTCGGCCTTCTCGCGCAGCGGCCTGGACTGGGGCTCCAGAACGTCCAGTCGCTGGCGCAGGGTCTCCAAACGGTCGGCGGCGCCGCTGGCCTGTGCTTCCAGGCGTCCCAGCGACGTTTCCACCTCTGACAATTCCCGTCTTGCGGAAGTGAGTTGGCGGTCCACCTCGCGCCAGCGGTCCTGGAGCTCGGCGCGACGGGCGGTCCACTCCTCGCGGTCGGTCTGGGCGGATTCGAGCTCCGCTTCGGCTTCGGTGGCCTCGGCACGGGCGTCTTCCTGCGCCTGGTGGCGGGAAAGGAGTCCCATGGACTTGCCGGACTTGCGGCCGCCGGCCACCAGGCCGGAACCGTGGGCGCGGAATCCGGGGCAGGCGAACCAGAGATCCTGTCCGGAAAACCGAGAAGCCAGTTGCAGCGCGGTTTCCTGGTCGTCCACCAGACAGATGTTGCCCAGAAGCAGTTGCGCCGCCGGCCGGAAGGAAGCATCGCACTCCACGAACTGGTCCGCCCAGCCGCGGATTCCCTCGCCGGACACGGCGGGGGAGGGAGCGCGCGCGGCGACCTTGTCCACCGGAAGCAGCACGGCCACGCCACCGGAATTCTCGGAAAGCAGGGCCAGGGCATCGCGAGCGGCTTCGGCGCGGTCGGAAACCACGTACTGGAGCGCGTCGCCCAGCACTTCCTCGATCCTCTCCAGGACATCCGGAGAGGCACGGAGCTGGTCGGCGAAGAGGCCCCGGATCTCGGTGGAACGGTCCTTGTGGGACAGGATGGCCTTGGCGCCGTCTCCCACGCCTTCCATCGACTTGGCGAGCTTTTCCAGGGTTTCCAGGCGGCTTCTGGCGCTGGCGCGGCGGGCCGCGGCTTGCCGCTCCCGTTCTTGGGCTTGGTCGGCGCGTCGGCCGGCCAGCTGGCCTTCCTCGGTGATGCGCTCCTTTTCCTGGTCCAGCCCTTCCACGCGTGCGGAAGCGGTTTCGCGCTGTTCCCGCAGGGTGGTCAGACGCGCGGTCATTTCTTCGGCCGCGGATTCGCCCAGTTCCAGTTCCTCGTGGATCCGTTCCTCTTCGGTGGACAGGCGGGAGAGTTCGTTCTCCGCCCGCAGAAGATCCGCCTGGGCCCGGTTGAGTTCCTCCAGGAGGGACAGGCGGGCTTGGGCTTGTTCGGCGGCGCCTTCGCGGAAGGTCACCAAGCGTTCCTCGCGCAGGCGGCGTTCCTCCTGGGCGCGTTCCAGCGCCTGGAGAGCGTCCTGCCCTTGCTGGTTGGCCTCCTCGATGCCTCGGCGGGCCAGGGCCAGCTCTTCGCAGATGCGCACTTCCAGGTCGTCCAGGCGCTGGAGCTCTTCGGCAAGCCGTTCCCGGTTCTGCGAGAGGTGCTCCAAGCCGTCGCGGGCACGCAGGCGCTCACCTTCCAACGCCTGCAATTCCGCACGGGCGTCGCCGAATTCGCGTTCGCGCTCGCGGAGGTCGGCTTCCAGCTTGGCGGCTTCCAGACGCTGCTCGGCCGCGCCGGCCTCGGCCACCGACATCTCCGAGCGGAGGAGGTCGCACTCGTCCTTCCAGTCGCGGATGCGGTGCTCGGATTGGCCCACCAGGTCCTTCAGCTGCGAGCGGCGCAACCGGATCCAGGCCAGTTCCACCTCGCGCAGGCGGGCGTTGAGCTTCTTCCAGGTGTCCACCTGCTTGGCTTGGCGCTCGAAGCTCGCCACCGAACGACGCACGGCCGCGAGGTTCTCCGCGACGCGGGCCAGATCTTGGTCTGTCTTCTCGAACTGCCGGATGGCTTCCTTGCGCTGGGCGCGGTAGCGGCTGATCCCCGCGGCTTCCTCGAACAGGATCCGTCGTTCTTCCGGTTTTTCCTGGACCAGGGTCATGACCTGGCCTTGCTCGATCACGGAATAGGAGGCGGCTCCCAGACCGGTGTCGTAGAACAGGTTCTGGATGTCGCGCAGGCGGCAGGGCTGGTTGTTGATGAGGTATTCCGAAGCGCCGTCCCGGTAGGCGCGGCGGCTGATCATGATCTCGGAGAACTCGCTGGGCAGCACGCCCTTGTCGTTCTTCACGATCAGGGTCACTTCGGCCATGTTCAGCGGAGGGCGATCGGAGGTGCCCGCGAAGATCACGTCTTCCATCTTCGCGCCGCGCAGGGCCTTGGCGCGCTGCTCTCCCAGCACCCACCGGATGGCGTCGATGATGTTGGACTTTCCGCATCCGTTCGGGCCCACCACGGAGGTGATCCCGTCGCCGGGGAAGTTCACCTCTGTCTTGTTGGCGAAGCTTTTGAAGCCGAAGACGCGGAGCTTGGAGAGATACATAGGTCCTTGTCGTTGCTCGAGTTAGCCCTGGAAAGGTACTCCACCTGCACGACCTTGGCAGACCTCCCCGCAGAAGCCTAGCGCAACGGGGTGCCTTCCAAGTGGCACAGTCCCGCCTCGATCCCGGCCAGACACGACCACATGCACCCGGCGGCCAGATGATCCAGGGCCATGGAGCGATCCCCCGTGCTTTCGGCGGGGGCGAGGCTCCGGTCCTTGAGCCGCGCGAAGACGTTTCCCACCTGCATCTGCCAGGAGGCGAACTGGTCGGCCAGCGGGGACTCCACCAGGAAAGGGGCGTCCGGATCGATCAACCGCACGGCCTCGAGGTCCAACCGCAGGCCCTCGTCGTCGTCGTGCATCTGGGAGGCCAGGTCCAATCCCAAGGCGAAGGCGACCATGAAGGCCTTCCGCAGGACGGCGACGTCCAAGGGAGCGGGTGCCGGCGGGTGCTGGAGGATCACCGTTTCCACCAGATGCATGGCCAGCTCCGAGGTCAGGGGGATGTCCTCGTATCCGTAGCCGAGCTCGGAGGTGAGCAGGATTCCTTCCTCCACGAAGGCTGGCAGGATCGCCGCGGCGGTGGCCGAGACGATGTCGTTGGCAGTCTTGGGATCCCGATGGTCCAGGCATGATGGGCGTTCCATGATGGCTATGATCCGATCGCGCATCCCTCCTTCGCCAGCGATTTCGGATTCCCGTCAGGGACGGCGGAGTATTTTTGCGGTCCATGCCCATCCCACACAGAACCATGCCGCCCGTCGACATCGACCAGCTCTCCAGGCACGCTCCCGCAGGAGGGTGCGTGGTGACCGTGGGGAACTTCGACGGGGTCCATCGTGGCCACCAGATGCTGTTGGATGCGGCCAGAACGCGCGCCCATGCGTTGTCCGTTCCGCTGGTGGGAATCACCTTCGAACCGCACACCCGCCATTTCCTGGACCCGGGTGGTGGGCCGGAGTTGTTGTCCACCTGGGTGGAGCGCCAGATCCTGATGCGCGAGCACGGGGTGGATCTGCCCATCGCCCTGCGCTTCGAGGACGACGTGCGGAGGCTTTCGCCGGAGGCGTTCCTGGATGTCCTGGTGGACGACCTGGGGGCGAAGGAACTGGTGCTGGGGTTCGACCACCGCTTTGGCCGCGGGGGAGCGGGGACCGCCGAGGCGATCACTCCCCACTGCCAGCGGCGCGGCCTGGCTCTTTCGGTGGTCGGAGCATTGGAGCGCGAAGGAAGGCCGGTCTCCAGCACATCCATCCGCAAGGCTCTCCTGGAGTGGGATCGTTTCGAGGAGGCGGTGGATGCCTTGGGGCACCCCTGGAGCCTGTGGGGGGAAGTCGTGCGCGGCGACGGTCGGGGGAGGACCATCGGGTTTCCCACCGCCAACCTCGAGCCTGTCAATCCGCGCAAGCTCCTGCCGGCTTCCGGTGTCTATGCGGGCAGGCTGCATTGGGACGGGGGAATCCACCCGGCGGTGGCCAACATCGGGACCGCGCCCACCTTCCAAAGGGGGATCCGGGTGGTGGAAGTGCACTCCCTTGACGGAATCGGTCCGGAATATAGCCAGATTTGCCGCCTCGATTTATACTTCCAGCTTCGTCAAGAATGCCGATTCGAGTCACTCGACGCGCTGCGTGCCCAAATCGGGCATGATGCGGAAACAGCGCGAGTCAAGGTCGCCACGCTCCAGTGAAACAGGTGTGGCGGTAGATAGTGAGGATAAGAGCGGCCGATAGGAGAAAAAGGAAACGTCATGTCGACCATCACTGCCGAGAAGAAGCAAGAATTGATCGGAAAGTTCGGGGCCAAGGCCGCCGACTCCGGGTCCACCGAGGTGCAGATCGCTCTGCTGACCGAGCGGATCACCAATTTGACAGAACATGTCAAGGCCAACCCCAACGACGTCCACAACCGTCGCGGACTCCTGATCTTGGTGTCCAAGCGTCGCCGCTTGCTGGACTACCTCGCGAAGACCAACCTCGAGGGGTATCGCGCGCTGATCAAGACCCTCAACATCCGCCGATAGAGGGGGATCTCATGGGTCTACTCAACGATACGAAGAGGGAGGTCTCGATCGAGATCGCCCCTGGAAAGGTCATGACCATCCAGACCGGCAAGCTCGCCAAGCAGGCCCACGGGTCCGCCGTGGTGCGCTGCGGCGACACCATGGTCATGGTCACCGCTTGCGAAGGCAATCCCGCCGCGTTCGACTTCTTTCCGCTGACGGTGGAATACCGCGAAAGCGCCTGGTCCGCCGGTCGGATCCCGGGTGGCTACTTCAAGCGCGAAGGCAAGCCGTCGGAGAAGGAAATCCTGACCTGCCGCATCATCGACCGTCCTCTGCGTCCTTCCTTCCCGGATGGATACAAGAACGAGGTCCAGGTCATCGGCACGGTGATTTCCGCCGACGACAAGAACGATCCGGACGTGCTGGGCCTGGTCGGCGGTGCCGCCGCCGTGTGGCTCTCGCCGCGCTTTCCGGTGGCCGAGCCCATCGCCGGCGTGCGTGTGGTGATGGTGGATGGCGAATTCATCGTCAACCCCACCTACCACGAAACCGAACGCGCCGAGCTGGAACTGGTGATGGCCGCTTCCGAGAAGTCCATTTCCATGGTCGAAGGAGGCGCCTTCGAGGTTCCGGAAGAGAAGCTCATCGAGGCCCTGGACGTGGGCCATGAAGCCATCCGCAAGATCATCGCCGGCATCAAGCAGCTGCAGGCCGAGATGGGCGTGGTGAAGAACGAGTGGACTCCTCCCGCCAAGGACGAGGCCCTCTACGCACGCGTCAAGGCTCTGGTGGAAGCCAAGTTCCTGGCGACCTTCCGCGGCAAGCATCCCAAGACCGTGCTGTATCCTGCGCTGGACGCCATCAAGGTGGAAGCCAAGGCCGCCCTGGCGGACATCGAGGACGCTTCGGTCCTCAAGACCGCCATGGCCTACCTGGACGACATCAAGCGCGACGCCATGCGCGAGGTGATCCTCACGGACGGAATCCGTCCCGACGGTCGCACCTGCGAGCAGACCCGCCAGGCCGAATGCGAAGTCACCGTGCTTCCTCGTGCCCACGGGTCGGCGATCTTCCAGCGCGGCGAAACCCTCGGGCTGGTCACCGCCACCCTCGGGACCCGCACCGACGAGCAGCGCATCGACAGCCTCCGCGGCGAGACCTTCAAGAACTACATGCTGCACTACAACTTTCCCCCGTACTCGGTGGGCGAGGTCAAGCGCGTGGGTTCCACCGGTCGTCGCGAGATCGGGCACGGACACCTGGCCGAGCGTTCCTTGGCTCCGGTGCTTCCCACTCCGGACAGCTTCCCCTACACCTTGCGCGTGGTCTCCGAGATCCTCGAGTCCAACGGCTCCTCCAGCATGGCTTCGGTCTGCGGCGGATCGCTGGCCCTCATGGACGCCGGTGTGCCCATCAAGGAGCCCGTGGCCGGCATCGCCATGGGGTTGATCGCCGAAGGCGACCGCATCGCGGTCCTCTCCGACATCACCGGAACCGAAGACCACCTGGGCGACATGGATTTCAAGATCTGTGGCACCACCCAGGGAATCACCGGTTTCCAGATGGACATCAAGCTGGACAACGGTCTGCCCAAGGAAATCATGCGCAAGGCTCTGGCCCAGGCCCGAGCCGGCCGCGAGAACTTCCTGGCCGCCATGAACGCCACCTTGCCGCAAAGCCGCAAGGAAATCTCCCAGTTCGCCCCCGCCATCCTGAGCCTGAAGATCCCGGAAGACAAGATCCGTGAACTGATCGGCCCGGGAGGCAAGGTCATCCGCGGCATCCAGGAGGAATCCGGCGCCGTGGTGAACGTGGACGATTCCGGCAACGTCACCATTTCCGCCGTCGTGCGCAAGGCTGGTCAGAAGGCCTACCGCATGATCCAGGAGATGATGATGGAAGCCGAAGTGGGCAAGACCTATCCCAACGCCAAGGTGAAGTCCATCACGAGCTTCGGCGCGTTCGTGGAATTCCTCCCCGGCAAGGAAGGCTTGGTGCACATCTCCGAGCTGGAGAATCGTCGCGTGGAGAAGGTCGAGGACGTGGTAGCTCTGGGCGACCAGATCAGCGTCAAGTGCATCGGCATCGACGGTCAGGGCAAGGTTCGCCTTTCCCGCAAGGCCACGCTCGCCGAGTGATCCGGATTCCTCCGCGATGCGGAGGAATCGCCAATCTTCAAGCCTCCGTTCCGGGGATCCCGGGGCGGAGGTTTTTGTTTGTTCCTCAAGCGACCTAGGGAAGCAACATCAGCCGGGTGGAGCCTTTGCCGTAATCGCCCCACCAGCGGGCCAGGAGGATTCCCGGTCGATGGGAGCCACCGGTTTGGGGTTTCCACAGTACCTCGCCGTTCCAGGTGGATTTGCGGGAGAACAGCACGTGTCCCTGGGGGTCGGTGACTTCAACGCCCAGAGTGCTCCCGAGGATGGCCGAAGAGGCGGTAAACCGCAAGGACCCCTGTCTCCAGGTCAATCCGGGGCGACTGGAGGGATTGAGGCCTCCTCCAGACTGGATCAGGGAGCGGATTTCCTCGATCCGGCGGAGGTCGGGAAGCCCGGACCCCATGCTGGTGTCGATTCTGGGCCACAGGTGTCCCGAACGTTGGATGCGGTCGCGGATCTGCCCGGAGGAGAGTTTCCCACGCAGGGTTTGCGTTGCCAGCACAGCCAGTCCCGCCACCAAGGGGGCGGCGACCGAGCTCCCTTGGGTTTCGGTCCGGGAGGTGGGGGTGGGGCCTGTGGCAACGGGCACGGAGCACCCGAACGCCGACACATCCGGCTTCTGCCGACCGTCCGCGGTGGGACCCCAACTGGAACGCCAGCCCCAGTTGCAGGCGTTCAACTGATGATCCAGCGCGCCAACCGTCAGGATGGAATCGGCGTCGGCGGGCGAGCCGATCGATTGAGCGCCCAAGGCGCCCTCGTTGCCTGCCGAAACCACGACGATGGCTCCGCGACGGGCGGCTGCGGTAGCCGCGCGGGAAGCAACCAGCGTGCGCCCGTCGTAGTCCTTCCAGTCATGCATGGAGATCGTGTTGTTGTTGTCCAGGAATCGATAGCCCAGGGAGCTGGAGATCACCTCCGCGCCGTGCTCCACCGCACGCACCAAGGCTGCGGCGAGGTGATCTTCTTCCTGGGTGGATTCGATATCCGCGTCTTCTGCTCGGTACAGGAGAAAATCCGCCTTTGGCGCGATTCCGGGAATTCCGTCCCAGGAACTTCCGATCAGGCTGGCGATGGAGGTCCCGTGCAGGTCCGACCAGTCGGATGCGTTGCGGTCCCATGGATCGTCGTGGTTCTGGACGAAATCGAAGGTGTCCTTGATGGACATTCCCGCGAAGGCCTTGTGATCGCGCGCGAAGCGCCCATCGATGATCGCGACCGTGACACCTTCTCCGGGGGCTTGCAAGCGGGACCAAAGCCAAGCACGCACGGGTTCGATCCCCATGGTGTCCCAGATGGCCTTGAGGGCAACGGTGTATTCGTCGACCCCTGCATGCTGCTGGCTGCGCGCCAGGGGCGGGGGCCTGCGTGGGTTTGTGGTGGCCACGGGCCCGGCATCGTGCACGCACGGGGGAAGACTGGTGGGATTGTCGGAAATCGCCGAGACCTTGTTTTCCCACTTGTAGACGTGGCGCAGGGTCCAGCCGCGCCGTCGCAGGGAATCCAGGAGATCTTCCCGAACGGGAGCATCTTCCCAAGCGAGGGTGCCAATGGCGGGCGAGCCCGGCCCCTTGTCGCAAAGTTGCAGCCAACGGGCGTCTCCGCCGACGATCAAGGACAAGGTGAGGACAATGGACAGCACCCCTATATTCTAGTTACCGGAGGCGTTGCCGTTTTGGCGATTCGAGGAGTCCATCGCCGAAGGCGAGACTCCGTCCTTCGATCGAAAAGGTGGCGCACCTCCCACCAGGGAAATCGTGGCTCTTGCTTCGGGGATCGCACCAATGGTAATCTCTGGTCCAGCGACCTGATTTCCTGAGAAGTAGGCTCGCTGACCGGTAATCTGCCGGTTTCGATCACAAACTCCGCTCAATGAGGAATATCCATGCGCAAGACCCTTACATTTGTCGCGATCGCCGCTCTTTCCGCCGCAGCCCAGGGCCCGGTCAAACTTGGAGTCATGGCCTCCCCGGCCTTGGTGGTTCCAGCCTTCGATGGCAGTGGAGCGTCTTCGAACCTGGGATTTGGTGGAAAGGCCGCTGCCACCGTGGAGTACGGTCTCAACGACAAACTATGCTTGGCTGCGAATGCGGGTTACATGTTGGCCACCTGGGGGTACGAATACGACAACCCCTACGGGAAGACGACCGTGGATGGCACTTCGCACTTCGTGAGCTTGGATGCGGGCGTGGGCTACGGCGTCATGGAGAAGCTCAAGGTGTTCGCCGGTCTTGGCGTGGACGTTCCTCTTTCCGGAGAGGTCACGGTCGAGTCCTCGATGGCAAACCCGCTGGCGGCATTCGGTGGTCCGGCAAGGATCGATACCAAGGCCACCTCGGACATCTCCGACGACAACACCGAGATCCTCCTGGTGGCGGGTGCTGGCTACAAGCTTACCGAAAAGATCGGGGTGGATGCCCGTTATCGCTTCGCTCTGACCGAATACGCAACGGATTTCAAGTTGAGCGAGCTGTTGGTCGGTGTGACCTACGCGTTCTGATCAGACGTTTCATTGTGGTGATCAAGGGCTCCGGGTATCGCCCCGGAGCCTTTTTCGTTTGGAGAAATGGCGGCCGGGAACCCGCTCCTCCCTTGCACCTCGAGGACTGGTGCAACGGATCCATGATCTTGGCGCGGAACTGGCGTTCGGCCTTCCGTCCTGCAGTCAGTTTACAGAAGGGCGCTTCCCGCCCCTTCTGTACATCCACGGCCCTTTGCAGGGTTCCCAATTGCGTCGTTTCGATGCAATTGGGAGGGCAATGCAACGCCGGCACCAGGGGGTTCGGACTCTCCGGCCGTGGGGAGGGCCTAGGAGTCTGCGCGGCAGATAGATCTGCCGCGAGTTTTCGTTTCGATCAGGGA
>DAOPYN010000051.1:0-29237 GCA_035352895.1 Fibrobacteria bacterium
GTGGATGGTCTCGGGGTTCAGCATGTGGCGCTCGCCGCGCTGGCGCCAGGCGTAATGGCCGCCCACTTCCAGGTCGTCGTCGAAGTCCTCGATTTCCGAGTTCGGATAGGCGAAGCGGTGGCGGATCAGGGTCTCCTTCTCCAGGGTCTCGATGTCGAGACCGCCCACGCGCGACGGCGTGCCGGTGAAGTACTCCCCGACCAGATCCTGTCCGAGGCCCACGGCCTCGAAGATCTGCGCGCCGATGTAGGAGGCGATGGTGCTGATTCCCATCTTGGACATGATCTTCAGGAGACCCTTGCCCACGGCCTTGATGTAGTTGTACTCGGCCTTGTCCTGGGAAAGATCGGCCGGCAGCATGTTGCGCTGGCGCATGTCCTCGATGGTCTGGAAGGCCAGGTACGGATTGATGGCGCTGGCGCCGTATCCGAGCAGGCAGGCGAAGTGGTGGACTTCGCGGGCCTCGCCGGTCTCCACGATGAGGCCCACCTGGGAGCGCAGCCCAAGGCGGATCAGGTGGTGGTGCACCGCCGACACGGCCAGAAGCGAGGGGATCGCCGCGTGGCCGGAATCGATGGGCTTGTCGGAGAGGATGATGACCTCGTATCCTTCGTCGATGGCGTCCACGGCCTGGCGACGGATCCTGGCAAGGGCCTTCTCCAGACGGTCCTCGCCTTCGCAGGCCTTGAACACGATGGAGATGGTCTTGGCCTGGAAGTCGTTCTTGTCCACCCAGCGCAGCCGTTCCAGCTGGTCGTTGGTGAGGATCGGCTGGGTCAGCTCGATGATGCGGGAGTTCTCTTCGTTCTCCTGCAGCAGGTTGCCTTCGCCGCCCACGTAGGAGATCAGGCTCATGACCGTCTCCTCGCGGATGGGGTCGATGGGCGGGTTGGTCACCTGCGCGAACAGCTGCTTGAAGTAGTTGAACAGCGTCTGGCTCTTGTCGGAGAGCACAGCCAGGGGCACGTCGGTGCCCATGGATCCCGTGGCTTCCTCGCCGTTTTTCGCCATGGATTCCATCAGGAAGCGCAGGTCTTCCAGCGTGTACCCGAAAGCCTTCTGGCGGTCCAGGATGCTTTCGGCGGAAGGCTGGCGGATCTCGCGCGGGGCGGGCAGTTCCGACACCAGGATCTTGTTGCAGAGAAGCTCGGAATAGGGCTTGCGGCTGCAGATGCGGTGCTTGATCTCGTCGTCGGGGATGATGCGATGTTCGTCCAGCGAGGCGATGAACATGCGACCCGGCTGCAGGCGCCCCTTAAGCACGACGTCTTCCGGAGGGAACTCCAGGACACCGGCCTCGGAGGCCATCACCAGGATGTTGTCCTTGGTGAGCATGTAGCGGCTGGGACGCAGACCGTTGCGATCCAGGGTGGCACCGATCAGATGGCCGTCGGTGAAAGCCACCGAAGCGGGTCCGTCCCAGGGCTCGATCAGCGCGCCGTGGTATTCGTAGAACGCCTTCTTTTCGGCGCTCATCTCCGGATCCTTCTCCCAGGCTTCCGGAATCATCATCATCATGACGTGTGGAATGGAGCGACCGCCCATCACCAGGAGTTCCACGACGTTGTCCAGCGTGGCGGAGTCGGAGCCGGTCTCGTCCACCACCGGAAGGATCTTCTTGATCTCGTCGTCGGTGAAGAGCTCGGAGGCCAGGCTTCCCTCGCGGGCCTTCATCCAGTTGCGGTTGCCGCGCAGCGTGTTGATCTCGCCGTTGTGCGCCAGCGTGCGGAACGGATGGGCGAGGGGCCAGGTGGGCATGGTGTTGGTGGAAAAGCGCGAGTGCACCAGGGCGATGGCCGATTCGAAGGCGGCGTCGGACAGGTCCACGAAGTAGCTGGCCACCTGCGGAGGAGTGAGCATGCCCTTGTAGAGCATGGTCTTGTAGGACATGGAGCAGACGTAGAAGTCCTTGGAGCCCTCGAAGCCCTCCTCGCGCACGGAACGCTCCGCGTACTTGCGGATCACGTAGAGCTTGCGCTCGAAGGCTTCGGCGTCGTGGACCTCGCTTCCGCGACCCACGAAGACCTGCCAGATGTCGGGCTCGCCGGAAAGGGCGGTGGGCCCGATCCCGTCGGTGTCGACCGGCACCTTGCGCCAGCCCAGGAGCTGCTGTCCGCATTCATCGATGCAGCGCTCCAGGATGGCCTTGGTGCGCTTCTGCGCCTTGGCGTCCTTGGGCAAAAAGACCATGCCCACGCCGTACTGCTCCGGCTGGGGAAGCTTGATCCCCGCCTTGGGAGCATGCTTGAGGAAGAACGCGTGCGGCATCTGGGTCAGGATGCCCGCGCCGTCGCCCGTGTTCTTCTCCGCACCGGAAGCGCCGCGGTGCTCGAGATTCACCAGGATCTCGATGCCCTTGGCCACGATGTCGTGGGTTCGGTTGCCATTGAGGTCGGCGATGAAGCCGACACCGCAGGCGTCATGCTCGAAGCGCTCGTCGTAGAGGCCGCTCACCATGGGTTCGGAACGTTCGTTCACTCCGCAGGTCTCCCGTTGTGGTAAACAGGTCGGCGCATCCAGGCGGGATCCCCCGCCCGACGCGCTTCCCTTCCAATCTGGACTAAGGCAGGAAAAAGTAGCAACACGTCGCGAACGATTCTCAGAAATGGAGCCGCTCATCCCTCAATCCAAGTCTGCCGACCTCGACCTCCTCCCCCCCCATTGCCCAGGCTCGGACACCCTTCCCAAACCGCCGGACGATGTCGCGACGGCCCGCTCCCGGAACCCGAACGGCGGTCCATTTCAACTATGAACTCGGATCGCGAGTCCAGCATTTCAGCCCCCATGGATACGATCAATCCTGTTGTTTTCTTGAATCGACGGATCTATTTGTACTACGCTGCAGGCACAGACAAGCGCTTGTTCCGGGGGCCATCCCGCCTTACCTTCGGGACATGGAACACGCATCGATCTTCGCATACAACGACTTCCGGACGTTTCTGAAGGACTGGTGGAGCCATCGGCATGCCACCGACCGGGACCTCACCAAGAGCGAAATGAGCCGAAGGCTGGGATTACCCAACACGCGCTCGTACTTCACGGATGTCCTGGCCGGGAAGAAGGTCACGGATCTCTTCGTGGACCGCTTCGCGCAGGTCCTGGACCTCACGGTGGACGAAGCGCGCTACTTCCGGACCCTGGTCCAATTCAACCAGGCGGAAACCCCGGAAGACCGCGAAGTCGCCTTCGAACGGCTGGTGACGCTCAACCGCACCCCCTATCGTCGCCTGGACCCGAAGGAATACCGCTACTACAAGTCGTGGTGGAACGGCGCCCTGCGCGCGGTGTTGGCCATCGAGGACCACGCCGACGACTGGGCGATTCTCGCCGAACGCCTCTCTCCCGCGATCACCGCCCGGCAGGCCAAGGAATCCATCGCGCTGATGGAAGACCTCGGCTTGGTGCGACGCGACGAACGCGGCTTCTGGAAACCCGTGGAATCCTCCCTTTCCACCGGCAAGGACAACCGCAACGAGCTGGTGCTGCAACTGCAGATGCAGCAGTTCGAGCTGGCCCGCCAAGCGGTCATGTCCCCACCCGGACCTCCCCGCGATTTCGCGACCTCCACCTTGCACGTGTCCCGGACCGGACTGGACCACATCCGCGAACGTGTGGACAAATTCCGCACGAAAGTCCGCTCCATCGCCCGGAACGACCCGGACCCCGCCGATCGGGTCTATTCCCTCTGCCTCGCCTTCTTCCCAATCACCAAGGACCGGTGACCCCATGAACGCAATCCGTAGACTCGTCCATTCCCTCCTCGCCGCGGGACCGCTCCTGCTGCTCGCCTGCGACGGCACGCACGTGGTGGAGGGAGGCTCCGACGACACCCATTCATCCCTGCACATCCAGGGGCGCGTGCTGACCCAGGAGGCCAACGCGCTTCCCGACGTGGTGGTCCGGCTCAGGCGACTGGGGCTTTCCGACACCACCGGTTCCGACGGCGGCTTCGTCTTCGCAGGCGAAACAGGATTCGATCCGGACCGGAAGGATACCCTCGACTACTTCCGCGACGGCGAACAGATTTCGTCGGTCCCCGTCCCGGCATCGGTGTGGGACGCTCCCGACCTCTACGTGGTCCAGCGCGACTTCTCGGGCTACATCACCGGAAGCACGTTCCGGATCCGCCATGTGGTCGGGAAACTGGGACTCCCCGATGGAACCACCAGGAACATCGGGATGGACTGGAGCCTTTCCCAGCGGAGATATTCGGGTTTCGCCCATTTCGCAAAGACCGAGACTTCCGACACGTTCTCCCTCGTGGTGACGGCCACCGACAGCTTGGACAGGATCTGTGGCAAGAGCGATCCCCTGCGGTTTTCCAGCCGGTCGGGCAGCGTTCTGATCCCGGCGTTCGAGGCGCAGAACATGCTTCCCTCCCTGGCCATGGCGGCGATGTCGGATACCGGATTCCCGGAGCTCTCCAGCATCGGCTTTTCCACCGGGAATCGAACACCGCACCAGGCGTGGGCAGGCGAATCGGTGCGGGTCGTCGCCCGTGCGGAGGGAATGTTCGAGCAGATCGACCGCGCGGAATGGAGCCTGGACCGGGCGAGTTGGCACTCCCGGAGCGCGAAGCGCATCCTGGGGACCGCCTGGGCGCGATGGGACACCGTCGTGAAAGCTCGGGCGGCGACGTCCCCTTCCGACACCCAGGTGGTCTGGCTGCGGATCGTCATGTCCAACGGCTTGCAAATCCTGGATTCGATCCGCATCGTGCCTCGGCAGTTTTCCCCTCGCGCTTCCATCCTGGTCGGGTTCACGGACGGCTTCGAGACTCTCGAAGGAGTTCCTCCCGGGGGTCGTCTGAATGTCATCCTGGAAGAAACGCCCTTGCCGTTCTCCAATGTCGTTTCCCGAACGGTCACCCTCGGGCAGTTCGTCCCGGATTACTCCCGTCGAGGGTCGCAGCGATTGTCGCTGGTCGGACCCGTCCAGCCGGTGTGGGGAAACGACACCATCCTTCCGGCACCATCCATCGCCGGAACGTACGCGTTCATCTACCAGATCGAACACGCCAACGGAACCGTGATCGCCGACACGAGCTCCCCCTTCCTGGTCCTGAATCCCGGCCCCCGGATCCAGTCCGCCGGAATCGAAGGCGATTCGATCGTCATCCGATGGACGGATTCCGTCCCCAACCAGGCCACAACGCGAATGATGTTCGTCCCGGAGCCCTACGAAAACGGAGGGCACACGGATACCGTGACCGTGGGCGCCAACAGGACTTGGGGCTCCTACCGACTTCCCATGGGTTGCCAGCGGCTCCACCTGGTCATCGACCATCCCCTGTCCTTCCAGCAGGACACGACCTTCATCATCCCCCTGTTCACCTGGACCTTTTCGGGCGCAAGCATCGACAGCTCCCGATTAAATGCCTGGGGGGAAGGCATCGGTGGATTCAGGGCCTACGCCGAAGGTGGCATCGGCCAGGTCCTCATGGGCGAAGTCGCCAAGCTGCGATGGTTCCGGGAAGATTCGACCTCCATGGACGGGGCGAGGTTCCATTTCCGGCACCAAGTGGTCTTCCGGAACGAGTACGAGTTCCCTGGATCTTCCGACACCCTCTCCATGGACATCGCCAATCCGGATGCATGGCCCCTGCAGGTGGTCGCGACCTTCCGATGCAACGACCACAAGGTCGGACAGGAACCCGATACCCTGAAATGGACCTTGGTGGCCGGACCCGCGGGGCGAATCGATCTTCCCCTGGCCACTTCCGGATGGCCAGAGTACCTACAGAGGAAAGCCGCCAATCCACCATATTCCTGCACAACGGCAGAACTCAACATCACCGCCACCCAGACTTCGGGTCCCCGTGCCCGTCAGGGATTCCTGGAAGTGGACAACGTGCTCTGGCACTAGCCCTCCTCCACCACGCCTGTTGACGTGATTTGACGCCTCCTCGCCCTTCACCGGGGCGCAGGAGGCGTTCCCATCTGGGAAACCAACACGAACCGCGGCGGCTCGCCCGGATCGTCCACCGGCAAGATGCCCATCGGAAGAGCGAGCCGGATCGACGACTTGGATCCGGAGGGATGGCCGACCAACGTGGAGGCCACCCCGAAGGCGCGCTCCCGCGCCCCGCTCCAGGACCGCGCGCGAATCCCGACGTGGAATCTCACCAGGCGCCCCTTGCCCTGCGGGAACTTGGCCTCGGCGGCGGCTTCGAACTCCAGGACCTTGCCTTGGTGATCGAACGGCACGGGAAAGGGGCAATCCACGTACCCGAATCCCGCCGGCGGCAGGGCAAGCCCTTGGAAGGCCAGCCCCACGTTGGAGGGCTTGTCGCGGAACAGCGGCTTGACCGGATCCAACCGGATGGATGCCGCGCAGGGTCGATCGCGATTGTTCTGCAGCCACACGCGCACCAGGAAGCGCTCCCCTTCCTGCAGGGTCTGGAAGGTGAAGTGCAATCCTTCCGCATCGAAGGGCTTTTTGTCGATGCGACGGATTTCGTCTGCAACGACGTCCCTGCGGAAGAAACCCCACAACAAAAGCCCCAACGCCGCCACGCTCAGGAGGATGGAAACGACCGCCACCGTCCAGACCGTCCGCGAAGCCGGTCCGTCCCAGAGGATCGATCCCGCGAACAGCGCAGGCCCGATCGCGACCAGGAACAAGGCAACAAGAAGTGTCCGTTGGGTTTCGGTCATCGGGGATTCCACGTGGAAAGGTTAGGGGAAAAAGGCTCGCACCCGAAATGGCCTTCAGGTGGCTTCCGAAAATACGCAACCACCAGGAGCGCCGAGCCAGGGATCCGGACAGATTCAAAGCGGGTAGTCGGCACCCGCTTGCGCGAAGTCGCGACCTCGCAGTGCCCACTCTACGCGGCTTCCATCGCGGTACACCGCCTGCAACCGGAATTGGGCCAGCGAGTCCTGGAGGATCTGGGTGGGGACCTTGAAGAAGTTCTCCGCCTCGGTGGCCCAGGGAAGCTCCGTTGAGTCGGTCGGGGCATCCACCTTGTACACGCGCATCGAAACCACCGCCATGTCCGGATCGCGCACGTGCACCAAGGACCACCAGGCGTTGGAACCTTCCTTCACGTGGAGCCGCGTGGGACCACCATAGAGTTCCGGATGCCCCACGCACGACACGAATTGCCACTCACCCGCGTACCGCCCCGCCTGCGAGCCCATGAGCTCGCCCGCCGGGGCGCCGCCCAGATCGATCCCGCAGAAGTCGTCCGGGCATTTGTCGACGATCCGCGCGAAGGTTTCCTTCCATCCAGTGGGCGTCCGCGCTCGGATCCGCACTCCCTGCCCGCAGATGCGGCCCCCGTTCCACTGTCCCTGGAGATCGCCCGGGAGGCGGCTCACGTGGATGGCGGCGTAGTGGGCCATGGTGGTGCCGTAGTTGCATGCCCCGCCTTCGCTGGGTGCCGGGGTGGTCCCACCGTAGGTGGTCACGGCACCGGCACCACCATCGACGGAGAGGACCGGGATCGAAAGGTCGGCCGCATCGCAATTGGTTTTGCAATCCGCCACGGTATCCGTTCGCGCTTTCACCATCTTCGTGGTGTCCAGCGGAACAGGATTTGTCACCGAGGTGGCGGAATCGTCGCGGGAACAGCCTCCCACCACCAACCAGAGCAACGGGAGGAGGCGAACTCTCATTGGGGCCTCAAGGAAGCGCGATGCGCGAAGTGACACGCTGGCCAGCCACCACGGCGGAAGCGAAGGCAATTCCCTTCCTTCCCTCCGGGGTCCACCGCACCGACCTCGCGCCGGGACGCTGCGACAACAGGATTTTCCCTTCGGCGTCACGGATCTCGAAATACGTCATTTCTTGTCCAGAAGCCAGGAACACCATTTGGGATCCCTCCCGTTGGGCCGCCAGGAGCGGTCCGGCGTTGGATCTAGAGGCGGGGACGATGCCCACGAATTTGGAGGTGTCCACCGGATTGAGCTTGGAGTTGATGTACCCCAATGCCGCGACCAGCCCCGCGTTGTAGTCGATGCCGCCCTCGGTCTGTTGGTAATCCGTCATGGATTCCTTGAAATTCCCCGAAGCGTCCTTGGTGTATCCGACCAAGTACCCGAACTCGGCGTTGCGTGCGGGGATGCCTTTCACGGCGGTCATCTTGTCACTGTCGTCCAAGTAGACGTTGCGGTGATGCGGCCATTGCGGCGATTTGCTGCAACCTGCACAGAAGCCCACCACGAAGGACTGCTTGGCGATATTGGCGCCAAGGATGAAATCCACCTGGTTGTAGATGAACTGGTCGTAGGCATCGGACTTTTCCGAAGCTGCGTACAACCCTACGATGAAGGCCTGATTGGCGGGATATCGCAGGAAGCCCCACGAATCCCCGATGGTGCTCAGTCCGCCCTCGCCAGTGGCTTTGGAGGTGTAGGAATCGATGAAATAGGACTTCAGGCTGCCCCACTTGTCGGTCATTCCCAGATACTTGCCCAGATTGTAGAAGGCGACATCGTCGTTGTTGGCGTAGCAGTATGTGTAGTAGTGGTTCTTGGGGCCATCCTTCTTGCCTTCGGCGAAGGTTCTGTACGCACCATCGTTGGTGGAACGGAACAGCTCGGTGGCCGCGGTCACGATGTCGTCGTTCATGTGGTTGTTGGCGCTGTAGAAGCCGCCAAACGCCGTTCCGCCGGTGGTCGATTGTTTCTTTGCGAACTCGAAGGCGATCTTGGCATGCGCCAGACAGGTATCGGCGTATTTGGCATCGAACTTCCGGTAGATCCGCGACATGATGGCCAAGGTCGCGGCGGCGAACGAGGGCATGGAACCGTCGTTCACCACGTTGTCGCCGATTCCATTGGACTTGCCCAGCTTGAAGATGGGGCGTCCCTTGTCCTTTTCACCGCCGTTGATCTGAGGATAGGTGACACTGTAGTAGCTGGAGGTCACCCAATGCGCATGTTGCCCGTAGGAACCCGCATCGCCTTGGCCTTTTTGGAAATAGAAGGTATTCGCGTCGGGAGTGGCCTTGATGATCCAATCCGTGGCGTACTTCAACTCCTGCAGCAGGTCCGGGATGCCATCGGGCTGGCTGGCAGCGTAAGTGTAATCCTTGGCCGCCGCGTAATCTGAATAGTCGAATCCATGGTACTGGTCGGGAAACCCGGTGGGAAATGCGTCGTAGGCCTTCGCCAAAGTGTAGGCGCTGTTGAAGAACGACTGGCCGAACAGGGGGAAGTCTCCGCAATCGAACCACCCTCCTGTGAGGTCGCGACCATCTGCGGAATCCTTGATGTACGAGACCTTGTTGGGCTGATCCATCAAAAGCCAATTGGGGCCGACTCCCGCCCGTTGTCCACCGTAGAATCGAGTGGTGATCCAAAGCGCTTTTTGATAATCCGGGGCAGTGAGCTTTCCCGCCGCACCGGCCAATTCGGCGGCCAATCCGATGGCGAGAAGAAACCGGATGGAATGGGGATGCGCCATGGAAAAATCTCCTGAAAAATCCTGATTGAAGACGAATGGTACCACAACCGCACCGGGCAAACCCGGACAGAGCTCCAACCTACCCACACTCGCGGTGGCCCCGCTGGAAGTTCCATCGAACACCGCCACGCTCTGTACGCTGGGGAGGCCTTGACTATTTTCCAGGCGACCTCTTATCCCTCCCGGAGGACACCGATGCGTGCGACCCCAATATTCCTGTCGCTCATGGCGACCATGGTTTCCGCCCAAGTCCCCGTCACCCTCAAGGCGGGTGACAAGGCGACCGCGGCCGAGGTGATGCAGAACTTCAAATACCTTGACTCCCTGGTCTCCCAAAACAAGAAGGACATCGGCAAGCTCCAGGGAGTGGTGATCGAGAACCAGTCCGACATTTCCTTCGCCAAGTCCCAATTGGGATCGAAAGCGGACACGTCGAAGGTTTCCAACCTGGTCAAGAGCGTCGATTCCAATGGGTTCGTCGTGGGAGCGAAGTCGACCAACGACGGTCCGAAGTTGCAATGGAAGCCCGGAGCCACTACCGCCTGGTTGGGACTCCACAACACCAGCAGCCCGTGGGAGGGCATCTGGATGGAACTCGACCCAGGCAGTGCAGGATCGATCTCCGGCCATGGGGGCTCCGGATTCTGGATGGGGAACCAAGGCTACACCCATTTCGGAATCGCCTACGAATCGACCAATGGGCTCTGGATGGGATTCCGCGGCCGGAGCCAACCCCTGCCCATCATGACCTCCCAAAACGGGTCCGAAGTCCACTTCCCCGCGCCGGCGTTCGCGGACGACGGTCTGCAGGTCAAAGGCGCCATCTCCACCACAGGCAACCTCCAGGTGGGCGGCATTCTTTCGGTCCAGGCCAAGCAAATCGCTCCCGACTACGTCTTCGCGCCGGAGTATCCGTTGATGCCATTGTCGGAGCTCTCCAAATTCGTATCGGAGAACCGTCACCTCCCCGAGGTCCCCGACGCCCAAACCATCGCCTCCCAGGGCGTGGACGTGGCCCAGATGAACCTGGTCCTGTTGCGCAAGGTGGAGGAACTCACCTTGCACATGATCGCCCTCCAACGCCAGGTGGACTCCCTGAAATCCCGCTAGGTACGCCCAGGCTGGAGTCGCCGGCCGGAAAACCACCTATCTTTTCCGGCCAAGCGCCAATTTCCGACCTCCACATGCGAGTCCCATGAACGCCGACAACCCCATCACCCAGCGTCTGGAGATCCTTCAGGACCAGTACGCCGAGTTCTGCACCACCCCCGGGGCGGTGGTGTTCCGTTGGCTGTTCGAACGCGACGAGGAGCCCATGCTCCAGGCCTTCGTCGACACCGAAAACGAAGATCGAGGCTGCACGAACGATCTTTTCCTGCGCCTGCACGACGGCTTCGCCAACGCCGAGGTCCATGGTTTCCGGCTGGCCAAATCCCTGGAACAATTGTTCGAGCGCCCTCCGGAGACCAAGGAAGGAGATCCTCCGGCCCCGAGCGCATGGAAATGCCCGGTCCGCACGGCGGAAGACAAGGCCAACCCCTACTTCCTGAAGTGCTTGAAGTCGTTTTGCGACCACTTCCAGGAAGACCTGGAACTGGCGGTCCTGATCCTGTCGCCCTCGTCGATTTCCGTGTTCAAGGTCTACGTGGATTGGTTGGCGCAGCTGGCCAAGTCTCCGCTGCCGCCGCAGATCCGCATCCTGCTGGCCGACCACCCTTCCCATCCAGCCTACGCGGAACTGGACACCCTGGCCCCGGGAAAGGTCTTCGTGAAGTCGGCCAACTTGGACATGGAAGGAGCCATCGCGGAAATCGCCGAAGAAGACGAATCCCCGCGCGGCCTGTATCGCAAGCACTACGCATTGATGACCCTTGCCGTGGGAAAATCGGACCTCGCCAAAGGGGAGATCCACGGAAAGGAAGCCCTGGGGGTGACCGCCTCGGAAGATCTCCCGCAACTGGAGCCCGCCATCCATTTGACCTTGGCCGCCGGATACCTGGGGCTCAAGCACCACCAGGAAGCCTTGGACAAATATTGCCTGTCCGAGGCCAGCTCCCGCAAGGCGATCGAAAAGAAGGAACCAGAGGGCCCCAAGCTTCTGGTGCAGTCGCTTCTGGGAAAAGGTGGCGCACTGGTTTTCCTGAAACGCTGGGAAGATGCCGCGCAGGCCTACCAGGAAGCCGCGGGACTGGCGACGCCGGACGATCTTCCCACCGCCCTGGAAGCCCATCGCATGGCGGCCTTCTGCTGGGCCCAGGACAGCCGCTGGGACGACGCGCATCGTGAAGGGATGGCCACCGTGACCATCGCCGAGGGCATGGACAAGGCGGAGCTTCCCAAGACGGGCTTCCGTTTCGCTGCCCGCGACCTCCACAAGCTGCTGCGCAAATGGCGCTACTCCGGCGAGGAACGGCAGGCCATGGACACGCGTCTGGTCGCCTTGCTGGGTCCCACCTGGCGCGAAGACCTGGAAAAGGAGCTCTCCGCATGATGCCCGCGGTGAAGATGCTGGATCCCATCATGGGGATCGACATCCACATGGTGGCCATACCGGCGGTCCCCAGCCCCATCCCCACGCCTCTGCCGCATCCGTACGTCGGCATGGTCCTGGACATCATGGCGTTCCTGCCCTTCGTGGGAGCCACCGTGAAGGTGCAGGGGATGCCGTGCGCCACGGCGGGGACATCGGGCAAGGCCATCGTTCCGCACATCCCCATGGGCGGTCCCTTCCTCCCCCCCATTCCCACCAACGACTCCGAGATCTTCATGGGGTCAGCCACGGTGCTGTTCGACGGATCGCCAGCGTCCTTCACCGCGCTACCGTGCCTTTCGTGCAACAGTTTTGGAATTCCCCCGCCACCGCGCAAGAAGGGCGGAGCCAAGATCTCCCTGGAACTGCCCACTTCCATGGTGGTGGCCATTCCCGCGGGACTCCCGGTGTTGATCGGGGGCCCACCCACCATCGACATGATGGGTCTGGCGATGAAGGGGCTCCAAGCCCTGGGTGGCAAGCTCTATCAAAAAATCCAGAAGACCAAGTTCTGGAAGGCGGTCTCGCAGAAGATCCACAACGCCGCCAAGAAGGTGATGGACAAGCTCAAGATCCCCAAGAAGTCCAAATTGCGGGACCTTGTGCACGACTACATCTGCTCCAAGACGGGTCACCCGGTGGACATCGCCTCCGGAAAGGTCACCACCGAGCACATCGATTTCAGCTTCCCGGGCCCCATCGCTTTCGAGTGGAAGCGATGGTACTCCACCGCATCCAGTTACGATGGTCCATTGGGAGTGGGCTGGCACCACCCGTACGACATGGCTCTGGCCGAGGACCACCGCGTGGTGGCGGTGCGTCTGGAAGACGGGCGGGTGCTGCTTTCCGCGCGCCTGGGAGTCGGCGAGACACACTTCGACCGCACCGAGAAACGCACCCTGTTTCGCGACGAACGTGGCTACGGGTTGCGAAACCACGCCGACCGCACCACCCACCGCTTCGGCAAGGCCGAGCGGGACGGCGTGCAACGTCTGGACTCGATAGAGAATGATTTCGGCGAAGCCATCCGTCTGGAGTACGACAACGAACTGTACTTGACGGGAATCGTCGACAGCGCGGGACGGCGGATCCGCCTGGTGAACGACCACCGCGGCAAGATCCGCTCCATCCTGGTGCCGCACCCGACCCTTCCCGGCGAGGAAGGCGAGCGGCCGTCGGTGGAAATCGTGCAGTACACGGTGGACTCCGCCCACGATCTGGTGGAGGTCAACGACGCACAGAAGCGTCCCTGGAAGTTCCGCTATTCCAACCATCTCCTGATTTCGGAGACTCTCCGCAACGGGCTCACCTTCCAGTTCCAGTTCAAGGGATCGGGAATCACCGCCCGCTGCGTGCGCACCTGGGGCGACGGCGGCATCTACGACCACAAGCTCAAGTACAACCTGGTGCAGGGCCACACCGTGGTCACCAACTCCCTGGGAGCCCGCACCGAGCACCACCACGAAAACGGCGTGGTCCGCGAGGTGGTGGATGCCCTGGGAAATCGCTCCAGCACGCTGTGGAACGCATGGATGGAGCCGTTCGCGACCCTGGACGAATTGGGACGCGGCACCCTCACGGAATACGACGACCGCGGCAACCCCACCAGGAAGGTTGGGGTGGATGGCTCCACCTTGGAAGTCGCCTACGAAGACGACCTTCCGGCTTCCGCCACCGACGCCGTGGGTGGCCAGTGGCAATGGAAGCACGATCAGGGGCGACTGGCAGAACGCATCGATCCATTGGGCAGGATCACTCGCTACGAGTACGACGGATCGCGCCTTGCCGCCTTGGTCGACGCCAAGGGAACAAGAACAGAATTCGCCTACGATGCCCACGGGAACCTTTCCAGAGTCACCTTCCCGGACGGATCCACGAACGAATGGATTTTCGACCGGTGGGGCCATCTGTGGAGCGCCGTGGACGAGCGAGGCAACCGGCGCGATTTCGCCTACGATCTTTCCGGAAATGTGCGGAAGATCCGCGAACCGGACGGCAACCTGCGCGAGATGGACTACGACGCCGAAGACAACCTGATCCTCGCCAAGGATGCGCACCGCGAGGTGCGCTTCACCTGGAGAGGCATGGGAGCCATGGCCTCGCGCACCGAAAACGGCACGCGCATCGAATTCGCCTACGACACGGAGGACCGTCTCACCGCCATCCGCAACGAAGTACAGGACATCTACGGCTTCAAGCGCGACATCCTGGGGCGGGTGGAGCTGGAGCAGGGCTGGGACGGCCTGCGCCGCGCGTTCCGCTACGATGCGGCGGGCACACTGGTGCGGATTGAACGTCCTGGAAATCGATGGACGGAATACGTCAACGATGCGGCGGGCAGGATCCTGGAGGTCCGCCACTGGGACGAATCCACCGAGTCCTTCGCCTACCGCCCCGACGGGGAGCTGGTGGAAGCGACCAACGCGCACGCCAAGATCCGCTGGGAGCGCGACATCCTGGGACGCCTACTGAAGGAGGTCCAGGGCGACCACTGGGTGGAATCGGTCTGGAACGACCTGGATGAACGTATCGAACTCCGTTCCTCAATGGGTGCACACCAGATCATCCATCGCAGCGCGACGGGCGAAGCAACTTCCGTACTGGTACCCGGAAACCCCGAGGATTCCGCGGCGCCACCCAGGTGGGAAGCCAAGTTCCAACGCGACCAATCCGGACTGGAAATCGAACGCGCCCTACCCGGAGGCATCAACAGTCGTTGGGAGCGCGACCAGCACGGGCGCCCGGTCAGACATTCCTTCGGCCGCAAGGACAAGGAACGCACCCGCGAATACACCTGGGAAGTGGATGACCGCCTCAAGAAGATCGCGGACTCCGCCTACGGTCCGGTGGAGTTCGAACACGACAGGTTCGAGAATCTGTCCGGAGCCACCTACAACGACTTCCACAAGCTCTGGCGTGCGCCGGACGTTCTGGGCAACCTCTTCCGCACCCCCGAACGCTCCGACCGCAAGTACGGTCCTTCGGGACAGCTCCTGGAATCCACCGGCACCCAAGGCTTCACGCGCTACGAGTACGATGCGGAGGGGAACATGGTCAAGAAGACCATCACCCCACCGCATTCGCCGGAACCCACCATGGTCCTGGGTTCCGGCTCGGCCCTGGGAGCCGGCCCCAATGCCGACAAGATATGGCACTACGAGTGGAGCGCGGCGGGACACCTCGCCCGCGTGGTCCGTCCCGACGGCCAAGTGGTGGAATTCGCCTACGATCCACTGGGACGCCGCGTGTCCAAGACCTTCGCGGGCCGTACCACGCGCTGGGTGTGGGACGGCAACCTTCCCCTCCACGAATGGCAGGAAGAGACCGGCCCGCTCCCGGATGTGGAGCCTCCGCCGGCCTATGCCATGGACGCGCGCTTGGCCGAGGTGCTCCAACTTCTTCGCGACCAGACGTTATCGCCGTTGTCGCCTCAGGGGCCACCCGAACACCCCAGTGCCGAACAGCCCATCACGTGGCTCTTTGAGCCCGATTCCTTTGCGCCCATTGCCCGCCTCCAGGGCGAGCGCCGAGAGAGCATTGTCTGCGACCATCTGGGCACTCCGTTGGCCATGTTCGACCACACGGGCGAACAGACCTGGTCCTTGGACCTGGACATCTATGGCCAACCGCGCATGGTGGAGGGCGAGCGATGCTCGTGCCCTTTCCGCTACCCCGGCCAATACGAGGACTCCGAGACTGGTCTCTCCTACAACCGCTTCCGCTACTACGACCCCGAACTCGGCGGGTACATCAGTCAAGACCCGATCCGCCTCGACGGGGGTAACCCCACGCTCTACGGATATGTTAAGGATACGACCAGTTGGACGGATGAGGTTGGACTCGCAAGCTTGTTCGAACTCGGAACGTATGGCTCCCTAAACGGTGGAACAAATGTCCGGGATGGACTCCAAGCTCATGAATTAATCCGCCACGAGTATCTGGTCCAGCAAGGACTTGCGTCAAAGAATGGCCGACTTTCCGGCAATCCATCGATAGCTCTGGATAACGCACACCATACCAGGGTTGGAGGTGCTCATTGGCATGAAGCTCAAATTCGAGCATCGCAGGGATTGGGGAGAAACCAATTCCACCCGAATCTAAAAAGAGAGCTCGACATCACTCAAGGCGGATTGCGAAAGGCTGGTGTACCAGCAAGTCGGGCGCGCAAACTGCGTAAACAATCTGAAAAATTCCACAGAAAACTTAAGCAAAAGAAAGGGTGCGGACCATAATGACTCAAGGAGTACAACTGATTGTTGGCGACAAAGTAAGCTGCGACGATCATGGACCTCGGGTGGGTGGAGCGTTTTTAAAACCTCAAGACATCGAGTGGCCAATCGATTCCGACGGGAATCCGCTAACGTTGATTCTATCAATCCCAACATCTGCGCTGCTCCCGTCTGGAGACCGCTTTCCCAATTTTTGGGTTTCAGTCTTCGTAAAATATTCTGCCACAGACTATTGCTTAGACGCGGTTACCTGCAACGACGCACAATCATTCAAAGAGAACATCGGAAGGACCACCAAAGTCCTTATTCATCGACCTGGAGATCCGGTTACAATGGGGGTTGAGGTCCCCTCACGACGCATTGAGCGAGGAGCCGCAGTCCACCAGGATTCCTTCAGCGGCTCAAAATGGGCAGGTGAGCCAACTTTTCTACAAAAGAATCCATTACCTATTCCAGAATTCATGGAGTTTCTTTTGCAGCTGTACTCCTCGGATCTTTCAGATGAGATTCCTGACTTGCTTGGATTGCCAGACTCCGTTGGATATTTGTTTTTACCCAGCCATTCATCAGACAACATCGATGGCATTTTCTTTGCCCAATGCACATGATAGTCTCACGCGTAGCACGATCCTGAAGTTCGCTTCGACTGTGGAGACGAAGAAGTCGAGGCTATCGGACAAGCAGGTGGTACCGATCACCCAGGAGCGAGCGAGCAGATTGATCAACGATCGTTGAATACCCGATGGGGAACACCGGAGGAGGTGTTCTTCATCCAGTAGATTCCGCTGGGCAGGTTCCGGCGGACTCCCTCCCAGCCTGCTTCCAGGGAGATGTCGCCGACATGGAAAGACGCGACCTGGACACCTTTGAGGTCGAAGACCAGGTAGTCGCCAACGGAACCCTTCGCGGACATCGACTTTTGAACTTCGATCGAGCTCTTGGGCAGAAGCGAGATCATTTTCTGGGCATAGCGGGATCCAAGCAGGTCGTACCCGGAAACGTTGAAGTGGAGGTTGTCGGAACCTGCGGCGCAACCCGACGACGAAATCACATAGGAGGTAGGCACCACACCCGGAAGCTTGTTGATCCCGGTATTGGTTCCAGCGTTGTTGTACACCTCGCCGGCCAGCAGGGGGACATCCGCGGCCTTCAAGCCAAGGTCGCTCAGCAGTTTGTTGTAGATGGTCTTGACCTTGTCCGCCCAACCCGCTTGATAAGCATCGGATTCCCCCTGATGCAGGAGGATTCCCTTGATCACACCGGTCTGCTGGGCGATCTTGCCCATGGCCACCAACCGTGCGTACGGATCACCTCCGTATTGGTTGGCGATGGACTGCATCCAGCTGGCCTGGCCGGCGTAATAGGACTTCGCCTGGGTGGGATCGAACCCGGTGATCGCCGTGCCTGCCACCGCCACCGGTACGATTCCGATCTTGATGTTCGAGGGAAGTTCGGCCATCATGGTCTTCCCGAAGGACTCCAGCAAGCTGTACTTGCTGTCGCACCGCACCAGGGGCGATTGCGCCGTGAACCATTTGCCCTGGGAGCGGCTGCCGCACGTCACCGGAGAAAGATCCTGGAATCGTTGATTCGCCGCCATCGCCGGGCTGGGCAATGCGGCATTCCCCTCCATGTTCGACTGCCCAAAGGCAAGGAACACGTAGAAATTGGGGTCCACCTGGGCATTGACCGACGGTGCCAAGGCCATCGCCGCCATCGTCAATCCAAGAGACGTCTTGCGGATGTTGATCTTCATGGGAAAAGGCCCCCGAAAGAGAGATTCATGTCAGCCAAGCGGAAGTGGACTCAAGGTTCTTACCCTCGAGCGCACGCCTTCTCCGGGTAGATTCCACAATGGACCGTTGTCGGATCGACAACACCCCCATCACGAACCAAGGACGATGGGCAACGGATCCCACCATGGAAGGAATTTGGTCGAAAAACGGAAAGGGAGCACCGAGAGGCGCTCCCCAAACTCATGAACCGGAAGGAACCTGTTCAGATCCCGTGGGTCATGCGCAGGTGCGCTCCCGTCGTGAGATTCCTGAGCCAATAGATTCCGCCAGACAACCCCTTGCGGACGTTGCTCCAGCCTGCATCGAAGGCTTGGCCATCCCCCGCCTGGAACCGAGCCACCTCCACTCCACGGACATCGTAGACCACGTAGGCTCCCGCAAGTCCAACTTCCCGAGCATTTCCGTGAACGGTGGATGAATGGGCGCGCAGGTAGGACAGCATCTGGACCGCGTACCGCTTTCCGAACTGGCGATAGGAATCGGCGCTGAAGTGGAGCTTGGATCCATCCTTGGCATGGGTGCCCAAGTTGGTGGACTTGATCACGTAGGAGGTGGAGATGACGGTGGGAAGCTGGTCGATCGTATTGTTGAACCCCCCGGCATTGGCGACTTCCCCAGCCAGCAGGGGAACCTGGCTGGCATTCAACCCAAGATCCTTGATCAGAGCCTCGTAGACCTTCTTCACCTTGCCGCCCCAGACATTGACGGATTCCCCCGCGTTGGATTCCCCCTGGTGGAGAAGAATTCCTTTGATGACACCGGTCTGCTGGGCGATCTTGCCCATGGCGACCAGCCGAGCGTAGGGATTGCCATCGTACTCCTTGGCGATGTTCTGCAACCAGCTGGCTTCCTTGGAGATGTTGGCCACACCATTCACGGGATCGAAACATTCGATCTTGGCCCCCGCCACGGCCACGGGAACCATCCCGATCTTGATATTGGCAGGAAGACTGTCGACCAGGGTCCTGGCGAAGTAATCGGCCGGGCTCAATCCCGTCCCGCACCGGAACAACGGAGCGATTCCAGGCGACCACTTGTCCTTGGTCCTCTGCAGGCCCGTGCAGGTGGTGGCTCCCAGCACTTGGAATCGAGGCAGGGAAACCTTGTCGGAGGCCCCGAAATCGGTGGCGTAGCCCTCCATGTTCGATTGACCGAACGCCAGGAACACGTAGAAATCGGGATCCACCTGGGCATGCGCCTGGGGGGCCAGCACCGAAGCCGCCAATGCCAGGGCGATCGTCGTGTTCCGGTTTCCTGCATTCATGGGAGCATCCTTGATCTCGATGGGTTGGCGATTCCGAACCGTCCACGTGGCAGGCCGTGGCGAACGAGCCCCCCCCTACCCCGGGAACAGGTGGAAGATCGCTCCACCAGAAAGCGATTCCATGGACGTTTACAGGCTGGAGCTTTGGCAAATCGACCAAAACGGACTGGATTCCAGGCTCCCCGGCGAAGACACTTTGTACCTTTCCGAGCTCCGACCAAGGCTGGACAGCGTTTGTCCGAGCTCCGAGAAAAGGGATTCCTGGCTTCACCGAGGCCGCCTCCCCTATCCACCCTCCTTCAGCCCTTCGGAGAACTGAAATGCCGAAAATCTTGGCATCGCTGGCAATCCTGTTGCTGGCCACCGCTTCCGACGCTTCGGAAGGCGATTTCCTGTTCGATGTCGGTGTCGCCCCGGTGGTCCGCAACCTCGCCGACTACGCGACGCCAAACCTTGGAGCCCATGTTTCCTTGCTCAGCGGATTCAGCGAGAGGACGGACATCGGGCTGGTGGCGACTTGGGACCACCTGAAGGGCGAGAAGGGAACCGGGGACCTGGACATTTCCTCCCTGGCCATCCAAGGATGGTGGAACTGTCTGGATCGTTCCATTCGCCCTCAAATCGGCATCTCCTCCGGTGTGTCGATGGATGGCGAAGCCAACGCATCCCTCCATCTTGCGGCTCGGGTTCGCGCGCTCATCTCGCTTTCCACCCGATTCCGCTTGTTCGCAGGAGTGGCTCTCGGAAGCGATATCGGCGACAAGGGCAGCCACTTCGCCCGCGGGGAGTTCGGCACCCAGTTCCTTGTTCGTTAGCACAGGGAGTTCCCCGGTGACCACGGATTGCGCAACCGCCTGTCCAAACTGTATGTTCGGGTCTTGCCCACATCAAACCTCCATTCCGGAAAGAAGCCAGTGAACCGATCTCCTCTGCATCTGCTCGCCATCGCCTTCCTGGCACTCGCCACCCTCGCGCAAGCCGCCGGGAAGTTCACCGCCGACGAATACAAGCGCGCCCTGTGGATGGCCACCCGGTTCTACGGCGGCCAACGCTCCGGCGAAGGACCCAATTGGCTACTGATCGGACAACCAGACAGCCTGCAGAAGAGTTTCCTCCTCGACTCCTACGGAGGCCAGGACGTCTCCGGGGGATGGTTCGACTGCGGCGACCACGTCATGTTCGGGCAGACCCAGTACTGGGCCGCCTATTCGCTCGCCAAGGCCTACGAGACCTTTCCGACCGGCTACGACGACCTCTACGACGGCAGCACCTACGCCGACTACAAGCAAAGCGGCAAATGGAACGACGTCGACGGCGGCACCCCCAACGGCATTCCCGACCTGGTGGACGAACTCGTCTACCAGGCCGACTACATCGCCAAGGCGGTCATATCCAAGGACGTGTTCATCACTCTCAAGGCCGACCCCGACGCCGACCACAAGCGTTGGGTCACCGCCCCCATGATGTCCAAGATGAGCAAGACATTGGGAGGCGAATGCGCCAGCGGCGGCGAAGAGAAGTACGAAGCTCCGGACTGGACCTTCAAGGGCAATCTCACCCCGTGCACGGGCTATTCCACGCGATCCATCAAGGCCGACAAGGACAAGGCCATGGCCTCCAACGCCGCGGCGACACTCGCCGTCATGGCCAGGATCCTGGATCGCCTTGGCGTGTACCCGGAACGGGTGAAGCTCTACACGGACAAGGCGAAGGTCGCCTACGAGCATGCTTCGGCCATTTCCGGCACCATCGCCTACGGGATGTTCTATTCGGCGAATCCCAACCAATGGGACGACTTCGTGAGCGCCTCGGCGGAGATGTACCTGCTCACCAAGGAGCAGAAGTACCTGGATGCGGCCAAGTCCAACGAAGGCCAAGTGAACAAGAACCACAACTGGGCCTTCAGCTACAACAACGCCGACGACATGGCCTACTTCAATCTCCATCGCACCGCGGGCAGCACCGCGGCCCTGGACCTGCTGAAGAAGTACGCCGAGTACTACAAGGGGAAGATCAACTCCGAAGGGCTTGCCGAGGTGGGCGATCCGGCCTGGGGAACCCTGCGGTATCCTCTGGGAGCCGCCTACAGCATGGCGCTGGCCAACGTCGCCACAGCAAGCGAGACGTACCTGCCGCAGATCCAGCAGCAGGTGGATTTCATCATGGGTGCGAACAACGCCAAGATCGCCTTCCTCGTGGGCCTGAAAACGTCGTTGTCCACGTCCACACCCCGCTTTCCCCACCACCGTAGCGTGTTCCAGAGAAACGACAATCCTTCCGACGAGAAGAAGGCGCAGATGACCATCCCCGAGAAGAACCAATCCTTCGGGGCCTTGGTGGCCAACGTCGGATTCGCCTCCACGGGATTCAAGGACAACGTGATCGACTACAAGTATTCGGAGGTCTGCACCGACTACAACGTGGGCGTGGTGGGCGCCCTGGGATACGTCCTTTCCAAGATCGCCCCGGTGGATACGTCCAAGTTCCACGGCGGCTCCAGTGTCGCACGGACAGGCGCCATGCTGCGGACGGAACGACGCGGCACCTCCTACCTTCTGCGCGCCCCTGACGGGAAACTGCTGACGGGGCTGTCCATCCGACAGCCGGATGGCCGAATCGTCCGCACCTTTTCCGGTCCGGCTCGGGAGGTCCTCTGGACACCCGATCGTGCCGGGCTCCATCTGATCAGCGCGGAAGCGGACGGAGCACGCTGGACCACCCGCATGGTGGTTTCCCGCTGACCGGAAGCGATCAGGGTCCCTGAAACCTCAGCGACCGCTCCCCGTGGAAAGACGGATCTTGCCGGGGAGCAGTCTGGGAGCCAATCCGGGAGCGTCCACCGCCCGCCCGGCCGCATCCCTGGACACCCCGTTTTCCAGGTTCGCCCGGACTTGGAAACGGGAACGGATCGACGCTCCTCCGGCCAAGCGGAGGGACACGGAATCCAGGCAGAATCCAACCGTATCATCGGCGAAATCGAATTCCAGCCGGGCGATGGAATCGGTCCTCGAGACCACCAGATCGGCCGACTGCCGGGAAGTCCCGGCCGGCAGCGAAAACCGCTTGGCGCCGGCCAATGCATCGTGCGGTTCGTGGTCCATCACCAGATTGGCCGACAGCATCCTGGATGCGCCAGCCCGCACCTTGAAGGACAGTCGATAGGTTTCGCCCTGGATCAAGCGCATTCCGGGCCGATCGAACTGGCTCTTCCAAGCGTCGGCGGAACTGGCAGACAAGCGGACGCACGCCTCCCCACCGGTGGTGGTGATGGTGGTGGGCACCGCATCGTCGTGCCAAGACGTCCACCCCCCGATCCCGTCGGTGAAGTCGCCATCGTCGATGCGTTCCCCGGCGGAAACGAAGACCGCCTCCAGAGGTTGCGAATGATCCACCAGGAAGGAATCGGGGTTCCGCGAGGATTGGAGCATTCCCCGCCAAGCGGAGAATGCCCATCCGTCATCCGGGATCGCCCGGGCTCGGACCATGGACAAGGCGGGGAAACCGGGACCGGTCGGCGAGAGCTCGATGCGTCCACCACCCTGGACCTTGGTGGTCACCTGGTAGGGCCCCTCGCCGGGGTCCATCTTGTGCACGCGCACCCAATCCACCCGGAACTCCTGTGGGAACACAGCGGAGTCCACCCCCTGAGCCCCACCCCAGGCACCACCGACAGCCAGGTTCAGCAACAGATGGAACGGTTGGTCGAAAGGCCATTTCTCCCAGGTCCCCTCGTTGGCGAAGTCGAAGTACCGAACCCCATCCACGCCGATGTGCAGGCTGTCCGGTTCCCATTCCAGGTGGTAGACGTGCCAAGCGCTGGCAAGATCCGTCAGGGCGATGTTGCCGCCCTTCTGCGTCCCCATGGGGTGGTTGTAGGCCTTGGTGTGGACGGTGCCGTAGATCGTTTTCGGCTCGTGGCCCACGAACTCCATGATGTCGATTTCCCCTCCACCCGGCCACCCTCCGTACAGGGAAGCCTCGGGAAGCATCCAGATGGCGGGCCAAACACCTTTGCCCGCAGGAAGCTTGGCGCGCACATCCACCCGACCGTACCGCCAGCTGGCCATCCCCCGGGTCGCCAAACGGGCGGAGGTGAATTTGCACGGACCATACCAGCATGTCAGCGTGTCTTCGCGTCGAGCGGTGATCACCAGGTTGCCTGCATCCACCCGTGCGTTGGCCGTTCGTCCCTTGGTGTAGTACTGGCCTTCCTGGTTACCCATTCCGGATCCCCCCTCGTCCCAGGTCCAGCGGGATGGATCGGGCAATCCAGGGGCATCGAATTCGTCTTGCCAGACCAACACGGAGTCGCGAGCCCAACCCGCAGGCAGGAGTAGACAGAAGAGAAGGATCCAGCGTTCTACGGAATGGGACATGGGTGCATTTTAAATCCTATTGCGCAATCCCGGCATGTTCCTGCCTCCCCCTCGCATAATCCCCCAAATGATTCTTTCCATCGCTTATGGAAACAACCATTGCAGAATCCGGTGCGCGACGACGAAGTCCCCATCCAGCGCCCACAAGGAGACTGCGTGTCACCAGATCTGGAAGGCTTCAGGTGAATCGAACAGCGAAACATTCACAGATCCTGTATTCTGGATTTCCAAGTGGGTGCCAACCCCCAAGGGAGGACGTTCTTCCCGCGGAGATGGCTTCACTTTCTGGGGCGATTCGCCTCATAATTGCATCCAATCAGAAGTTCACCTGCGACCAGGAAACCGTTGGTCGTTCCAGGAGCCACGGAAGCCATCCATTCCAGCTTCTTGCCATACACTCCAGAAAGGTCCTCTGTCATGGGCATCAAGAACCTCCGGGCGACAGCCACGATCTTCTGCCTCCTGTGGATGGGGGCCGGTGCTGCGGATTCCCCCTTGGACGCGGTCTCCGGTGCCAGCGGGGGACGCAAGATGGTGACCATTTCCAAGGTGACCGTCACCACGAGCTCCGCTGCGATCACCTTCTCGGAAGGGTATCGAAACGGCAGCCTGCGCCTCTACTACTCGACCACCGCATTCGCCAACGCTTCGGATACCACGCGCTCGACCGTCACCAAGCTGAACGTGAGCACCCGTGGATCGGGTACCGTCAACATCTCCGGCCTCAAGTCGGATACCAAGTACTACTACCGCTTCCAGGGCTACTACCCCAAGGGCGTCTCCAACTACTGGGCCACGGGCAGCTTCTCCACGGAAGCGATCGCGGGGATCGCACCCGCCTCCGATCGATCGCGCACGCAACCGGTCGGCTTCGACGCGGTGGATGCGCTCGGTCGGCGAAGCCCGGACCGCAACGTGACCCACTCCGCCGAGGGCTCCGACCTCGGCCTCCGTTCCTACCGACGTTGAACCTTCCGCCATCCAAGGAACCGCTTCGATGCCCCCTGCCAGCCGTATCGCCATCGCCCTCTGCCTGACTTCGCTTTCCATCCACGCCCAGGAGTCCGTCGATCTGGACGCGCTCCCGGCCCCCACCTCCCGTCGCGCCGGCGATGGGATCCGGATGGGTGACCTGAAGTTCAACCTCCTGTTCGACGCCATGGCCTCGTGGTCCAAGAGCGCCGGCGACGACGACACCGCGGCGTTCAGGTTCACCCAGCAGCACCAGAGCCTGCTGGCGCGTGCCACCACGCCCGACGAGATCGAGGTGCTCGCGGACATCCTCAACCCCTCGGAAGTCTTCGAGGCGACGATTCCCTATCGATTCTTCCTGCCCTCCCTGGCGGACGTCCCCGTCCTGGGCAAGGGAGGGGTGCGCGGGGGGCGGATCGTGGTTCCCTTCGGCGACTTCGAGGAGCACCCCATCTACGGAGGATCCGTGCTCAACTCCATGGCCGTGCGCGACGTGGTCTGGAGCGATCACGGGCTTGCCCTTTCCTTTCCTTGGAAGTCGTCCAAGACGGAATTCTACGTCGTCAACGGAATCCGGGTGCACGACTCCACCGCGGACTTCGGCTCCGACTACGATGAACTGAACCAACTCAAGGGATTCGGCCTGCGCAGCAGGGTGGATCCGCTCCCGGGATTCTTCGCCACGGGGTCCTTCTACTACGACTTCCTCCCCCGCCAGAGCGGCGACACCGTGCGCTTCTCCGCATCGGATCGGGCGGCGCTCGCGGGGCTCGACCTGGGATACCGCATCGGTCGATTCTCCTCGCGGCTCGGAGGGGCGTACGGTTGGGTGGGGTACCGGCTGGCCACGGATTCCGTTCCGCGGTCCAGCAACTACACGCGGCGGGGCTGGTACGCCGAGGGCAAGTGGGCATTCACCGAGACATGGTCGCTGCGCCTGCGCGGTGGCCAGGTGGATCCGGATTCCCGCGAGGTGGCCGACAACGACCTGACCAACGTCAACGTGTCTGGCATCTGGACCAAGGGTCCGGTGGATCTTCGGCTCACCTACTTCCGCAACTGGGAAACCCATTGGCCGGGAAGCACGGGACGCCCCGGAAACCGCCACCGCATCCTCCTCGAAACTCTCATCTCCATCTGATCGGGTCCACACCATGATGAAATCCGTCTCCACCATCTGCCTCGTCCTGTTCGCCTCCCTCCAGGCAGCCACCTACGAGAGCCTTTCCGGAGCATTGCGGAAGGTGCTCCCGTCCGGTCAGAAAGTGTTCAAGTCGAAACTGGTCCTGGACAAGGCGCAGGCGAAGATCCTCAACGATTTCGGGCACGGCGATTTCCTGGCCGACGATGCCATCGATGTCTACTACACCAAGGACGACAAGGGCCAGGTTTCCGGCACGGCGGTCCATCTCGTCGAATACCTGGTCCGCTGGAAGTCCACCCACACCTGGGTGGTGGGGCTGGCCCCGGACGGCAAACTCACCGGGATCTCGGTCGTGGAACTCACCGACAAGTACGCCTTCCCGCTGGGCGAGGCCGGATTCCTCAAGCAGTTCGCCGGCAAGGCCCCTCCCCAATCCCTGTACGGCAAGGGAATGGACGCGGTGTCCGGCGCTTCCGAATCATGTCAGCTTCTGTCATCTTCCATCCAGCGCGCGGTCTGGATCTCCAAGAACGCCAAGCTCCCCTGAGGGCTCCATCCATGAAGAACGTCTCCTGGCTGCGCAAGCATTTCTACATCGTCACCTGGGCGGTGAACATCGCCCTGCTGCCGACCTTCCTGACCTGCCTGGTGACAGGCGTGGTGATGTTCCCCGGGCTCCTGGAGTTCTTCTCCATCCGCTCCAGGAACCTGCCGATGTCCACCATCGCGAGCATCCACGACTGGACCGGGATCGCCCTGGGCCTGGGAATCGTGTTCCATCTGTTCCTGCACTGGCGGGCGGCGGTCCAGTTCGTGAAGGCGAAGATCCTGACGTCCCCCCGCAAGCGGCACGCCCAGGAGCACGGGCTCCAGGCGCAGGCGCACTGACCTCAGAGCGTCTCGGGAAGCAGGAAAGATCGCGGATCGACCGCGTTCCCGTCCAGGAACACCGCGTAGAACAGGCGCGGCCCGGTGGTCTTGCCCGATGATCCGGACACGCCGATCACCTGGCCTCGCACCACCACCTCGTCTTCCTCCACGTCGATGCGCGAAAGATGGCTGTAGAAGGTCTGGCAGCGCTCGTCGTGCTGGATCTTCACGAACCGGCCCCATCGCGGCATCTGCCCCACTTCCACCACCGTGCCCGCCCCGGTGGCCCAGACCGGAGTGCCCTCGGGAACTCCCCAGGACAGGCCGGGGACAACCATTTCCTGTCCCGTGTACAGATCCACGCTGGGTCCGAAGGACTCCACCAGGGGGTTCCCCGAACGAACTGGACGGATGGTGGGAAGCTTCCCCACTCCCGCAGGGCGCAGGGAGATCCTCCCCAGAGAGGAGTCGTAACCGGAACGGATAGCCCGGGCGACCGCCAACATCCCCTCCACGTCGACGACTTCCGTCCGCTTCGCCCCCGGATCCCGTCGCGAGACCGACGCCATCCCGGCGAGTTCGAGGACCTCGTTCCAGGCGGGCTCTGTCAATCGAGTGGAAGCCCTCGAGATCTCCATCCCCTGCTCGGCGGTGCGGACCTGTCGTTCCAGACGTTCGTTCTCGCGCTCCAGATGGGCCAGACCATCACCGAGCCTTTGCGGCGACCAGGGACTTCTCCACAGGATGGCCAGCACCAGCGTCAGCAGGCAAAGGACAAGGAGAGGAACCCAGAAGAAGGCCAGCGGAACCCGCAGGACCTTGGGGCGTCCTTCGTTGGACATCCATGTCAAGTAGATGGCTCTCACGGCTTTTACACCTTCGAACGTAGATTATCCTGCACCATGACCGTGTTCGCGATTTTGACCGCCTCGCTGTTCTCCGCCCTTCCCACCCCTGCGGAAATCCGCTCCGATGTGGAAGCCAATCCATACCGCCCCCAACCGGCCGCGGTCGTGCAAGACAGCGGCCCCAAGCGGACGAAGGAGGTTGCTCCTCCAATCCCGGCTCCTGCGGCGACCACGACCGTTGCCACCGCGCCCTCTGTTCCCGGATCGGGGGCATGGACCGTCCAGCTGGTGGCGATCTCCAATCCGGATGCGGCACGGAACGAACAGAAACGCCTGGAAAAGATCCTCGGAGGAACGGTGGATCTGGTGGTGGAAGGCCCCATGAACAAGCTGCGCTGGGGCAGTTTCGCATCCAAGGAGGAAGCGGAGACCGCCAAGGCGGCCCTGAAGGCGAAATCCGTGGACGGGTTCGTGGTCCATCGCTGACGGACAGAACCAAGGATCCGGGAAACGAAAAAGGCCTTCTTCCGATGAAGAGGGCCTTTTCCTTGGGATCGATTCCCTGATGCCACCGGTCGGGGTCGAACCGACGTACTCCGGATTTTCAGTCCAGCGCTTGAACCAACTCAGCTACAGTGGCGTAACGAGGAGGCAAAGATAGGCACGCTCCCTGCCCCCTGGCAAGGGCCGACCCGCTCCCAACCAACTTCGGCGAAATCCTGGCCAGGGTGGTGGAAGGTGTGGGCCCTACGGAAGGGACCAGGCGCTTCCCTTTCCGGCCGTGAAAGTGCCCCCCGGCGTTTCCTTCCATGCGCCCGCGAACACCCGAAAGGCACTGCCACCTGGGTCGGCTACAACCACCTCACCACCACGTCCGCGTGTTGCTCGCGGCGCAAGCGTTCTTCCCACGGCATGGTCCTGCCGGCGGGAGTACGGTCGAAGATCACCAGTGTTTTCGTGGCGTCGTGCCCCACCTTGTCCGCATAGCGGGCAATCTGTCTCAGTCCCGACTGGAGCGTCGCCTCGCGGCCATCGTGCGGGTGGACCAGTTTGATCTCGATGATGTGCGAAAAGCCCTTCCACTCGATCAGCATGTCCATCCGTTCGCGCCCCACCGCCGCTTCTCGCGTGAGCCGAGCCCCGCCGTTCAGGACCCGCTGGAAAAAGGCCATCAACAATAGATGCGGGAACACCTCGGTGTAGTCGGCCTTCTGCTCCCAAAGATCGCCATTGCGACGCCAGAATACCTGGAATTCGTCGAACAGGGCCTCCAGATCCAAGTCGCCGTCGTCCTTGGTCCAGCGGAACTCGGGAGCGGGGATGGCCAATTGCTGTCCATAGTTGAGCGTGCGGATCAGCACTTCCCGGTAGATGGGATTGGCGATGCTCGGCACGCCGTTGTCCAACGCCACCAGTCCCAGATCCAGACATAGACGGAAATCGTCGCCATCGGCCAGGGTGGGGTCCGAATCCCCCGCCAGGATGGGCTGCACGATGCGCTTGACCTTCGGGTCGCGCAGCCGCTCGGCGAGACTGTCGATGTGTACGGCGCGGCTCTTGATCAGCTCTTCCTTTGCGGCCTCGATGTGGTCGGCGGTGATTGCGGAACCGTCCGTCACCAGCCTGGTGACGCACAGATCCGCCAGGGTATTCACCAACCAGGGCTGTCCACCCGTGAGGCGAAACACCTCGGAGATCGACTCGTCCGTGAAGACTTGGCCCGTTGCCGCCGTGTGTTGGGAAAGCGTATCCCCTCGGTGAACCCCTCTCTGGGAACTTTCCTGCATGAATCAGGCT
>DAOPYN010000052.1:0-28160 GCA_035352895.1 Fibrobacteria bacterium
CGCCAGCTGGGGGGATTCCTGGCCGATCAGGACGTCACCGTCCATGCGCTCACCTTCGGCAACAAGGGCGACATCGAGATGCGATGCGCCATCGAGGTCGCCCGCAGATTGGGTGCCGGGCACCGTGCCATCGACATCTCCACCGACCAGTTTCCACAGGCTGCCATCTCGATGATGCGGACGGAAGCGCTCGCCTCCGGATTCAGCAACGTGCTCGATTGGAGCATGCTCCGATACCTCGGAGACCTGCCCGGGCGACTCGTGCAGGGATACCTGTTCGACGGATTGGTGGGAGGACTCCACATCCCCTGGGCGTTCGGGAAGGATCGGAAGTTCTCTTTCGAAACCATCTTCGAACGGTTCAACAGATGGGGCTTCCAGCCCCACGAGCTCGAGATCCTCCTGGCACCGGAATATCGCCCACTGATCCAGGAGGTCCTGTCCGACATCAAGAATCTCTACGAAATGCCGTTCGAGTCGCCTCATCTGAACGCCCTGCATTTCGATCTGAAGACCCGACAACGATTCCATGTCGGCAGCTCGATATGGCCCAATTCGTTCCGGTCCTTCCCTTGCTCCCCCATCTTCGATCGAGAGCTGTTCGAAATCGCCTCATCCATTCCATCCAGCAGTCTGAGTGGAAGAAGAGTCCAGACGGAACTCCTTGTTTCCCGACACCCACATTTGGCCTCGGTACCGCTGGATCGCAACAATTTCGACAGCCTTCCCGTGAAGCCGGCTTTCGGCGATTATTTTCGGGTTGGTGTCCAGAACAAGCTGCGCGCGATGATGAGGAAAATGTCGTTGGAGAAAGCCCTGGGGGAATCTCGTTTCTACTACCGCATTTACGATTTCAATTCGGCCGGATGGCGATCCGTCAGAAATCTTGGAGATCGGGATCGGGAATGTCTGCCTCGATGCCTTGCCCATGAGGCAGTTCAGCTTTTTCTACCAAAATCGACTGATCTTTTCAGATCCAATGATGGCATCATCGATTCATCAAAACCTAAGTTATTGATCGGCCTAGCCATGGCGGCAAGGCATTTTCAACTCACATGACGAATCCATTTAAAAGATTCAGAAAAAGCACCTTCCCAGTGAACACAAACCGTCAGCCCAGAGCCTGAATGAAAACCGATACTTCGCAATTAGGGAGGCCCCAACTCACCGGAGAATTGGATTGGCTTACCGCCATCCGTTTTTTTGCAGCCGCCTGGGTTGTTGTTCATCATTTTGGAATTTGGCCACTTCCTCCAGATTTCACTGGTTCGAATCTCATCACCAATGTTCTTCACCATGGTGACTTGGGTGTGAAATTTTTTTTCATTCTCTCTGGCTTCATTCTTGTTCATGTCTATGGGAAAAAGGAAAAAATCAAGCTTCGCGGATTTCTATGGGCCAGAGCAGCGCGAATTTATCCCGTTTACCTATTTGCCTTGATTCTTTCCCTCCCCAGCCTCCTGCAGCAATTCCATTCTCATATTGCACAATACGGCGAAATCAAGGGATTCACCATTATGGGAATCAAGTCCATAATGGTGACATCTCTCACCCAAGCCTGGTTTCCCAGTGCAGCACTTGCGTGGAATGGAGTTTCTTGGTCCCTTTCGGCAGAGGCGTTTTTTTACGTGACCTTCCCGTTCCTGCTACCTTGGCTACGGAAGAAATCAACCAGAACCCTTTGGCTTCTGCTCCTGGGATTTGTCGCGCTGGATTCATTCAGATACACTTGTTCCTTACAATGGCCCAACGTGGCGTGGGGATTCACTCCACTTTTCCGGCTCCCCGATTTTGCCACGGGCATGGTTTTGCGGTTAGTGATGGACAGAGGATTTCGAATCCCATTTATAAGTTCTCTTCCTTTCGCTCTTGGATTCATCGGGCTGCAATGTCTGAATCCGACCGACTCCCTATCGAAAATTCTCATTCTATTCGGGACGCATATTTCCATATCTCTATTAGTCGTCTCGCTCGCGATTCCACGATTGGGGACAGCATGCCCGCTTTATATGAGACCGTTGGTCTTAGCTGGCCAAGTTTCCTACTCAGTTTATCTGTTGCAATTTCCTGTCATGGGGATCTGGATTTGGCTATGTCCGCAATGGACGAACGTGGAATTTGGTCAATTTTTTGCATTCCTGCTCCTTTTCTGCACGGCGACATATTACTTGGTCGAAACTCCTGCACGGAATTACATCCGAGCAAGAGTCCAGAAATAAGCCCACTTTCCCCCTCGAGGCTTGGGGGGAGAGTCGCCGCTCGATCGCCTTAATTTTTTCCGGCGAGGCCTCGCGCAAGCCGGACATCCTTCGCCTAGAACTCCGGAGAAAAAGCGAACCGGGGAAACCGATCGAAGTCTAATTCGACCTGCCGATCAAGGATCGTACCACGTTCTTCGCACTACGGATATTGGATCTGAAGGAATTGCGACGACGCAGCCAGATGAGGCGTTTTTCGAGTTGTTCGATCCATGGGCCCGTTCTCCCGTTTGCCTTCGCTGCCTCAAGAATTTGAACGAATTCCTGGATCACCGATTCGCTCTCGGAGTCAAGCAGTTGGAAGTCCAGATCACCCGTGGAGGACGCAAGGCTGGAGGGAGGCACCAATCCGTTTACGAGGAAATTCAGGTGTGTGCGAAGACATTTCTCGCAATGTCCGCAGTTGGCTCCCACCTGGGTCCCTTTCCAGCAGACCCGCAGGTTCCGGATTCCCAGCTGCCAGTCGGCGATCAAAGCAACCTTTCCGGTCCGATCGAAACCGGAACCGTCGTGGACCACTTCCAGACTCCCGCTGGAAAGCAGAGGATCCGTGAGGGGATTGGAACCGTATGGCAGGATCAATTGGTCGTAGGGATCCGAGGAACCGATCAGAAGGGTCCTGGCCTTGGATTTCAGAAGATGCATGGCACCGACGAGTGCTGCCCCGTGGTGGTCGTTCCATTCCAGCGGGAACTCCTCTCGGATGTTGCTCCGCAAGGCGATCAATTCGATCCCCAGACCGTCCAGGGTTTCCTTTCCGAGTTCGAAGCTCTTCCTGAACTTTTCCTCCTGGTCCAAGGGGATGTCGAATCCATGGACCATGGCGCAGGCCACGATCGACCGCGAGGCGAATCCCGCTCTTCCTGTGTGGTGCCGCCAAACGGTGAACGAGGCGTCCACGCCACCGGAGAAGGCCGTGATGGCCTTCGGAGACCAGGTGGTGGGAGCTTCCTCGACGACCTGCTCGGGGATGATCCTGATCGATCGGTATACCCCGGGACTCCACCGGTTCCAAGCCAGGACGAATTCTTCCAGGTTCGCAAGAAGGCGTCTGCCCACCTTCCCGACCACGCGCAGATCACGACCTTCCGACATGGCCACGTGGAGCATTGCGATCAGGTATGGCTCCGCATCGCCGCTTTCCAAGGGTGCAAGATCGGCGGGCCCCTCCCACCAGAGCGTCGCCCCCTTGGAGCCTTCCCCCATGCGCCGGATGTGGCAGGATTGCCTCAGGAGGCCCCCCTGAATGCTGGACTCGGCAGGGGTCAGGACAAATTCTGACATCGTCTTCCTCCTTGGACCCAACGCCATGGTCCATCCGAGACCTGAAGGTACTTCACCTGGAGCCGCAAGCGATGTCGCCAGCTGGCGGCCCACATCCGCCCGATCCCTACCCTTCGGGTCTGGCTGCGGCGATGGAACAGTGGTATTTTTGGACTCGATAATCCATTTTCCCAAGGACTTTTCCTTGAGCTCCTCCCTTTCCACTTGCAGAATACAGAACCCTTTAAACGTTTCCAGCACGGGAATGGAAAAATGATCCAGGTGACGGAAGCTCCCAAATTCAAAAATTCTCCGCGCGAGGAGTTCCTAGATGCCGCCAAAGGCTTTGGAATCATTTGCGTCCTTTTCTATCATAGCCGGGAAATTCCTCATGGGCATTATATCAGCTCGTTTTTTATGCAGCTTTTTTTCTTGGTATCAGGGTATTCCTACAAATTCGGGAGAGGACTATGGAATGACATATCAAAAAAATGGAGGGGACTCATTCTCCCCTACATCTATTACAACATTTTTCTTTTAATTGTTAGAATCTTCTTTGATATAATTTCGTCCAAATTTTCACCATCCCTTTACTTTGAAATAATTCAAGGCGCACTTTACTCTCGATATTGCCTCTATCCGATGGGATTCGAGCCAAACCATTACTTTCTGACCAATCACAATAGTCCCATGTGGTTTTTAACCGCACTGATGACCTCCACCGTCTTATTTCTCCTCATCCTAAAAGCAATACAACGTCGCCCCTCCTTTCTCTGGGTTGCGATCGCGATCTTGATCATTTGCACTGCGGTCACATCTCAACTCCCGATTCTCCTTCCGTGGAGCGTGGATACTGCTCCGGTGGGAGCGGTGTTTTTGTTTTTTGGTGTGGTGATTGCACAACGCAAACTCCTCGACCTTCCGCGAAGTTGGAAAAGCTTTGCCGTTCTCGTTTCGCTCGGATTGTTATATATATTGATATGCCATTACAATCCAAACATCAGCATGTTTTCCCGAACCTATGGAACTCATGGAATGTTCAGCGTAATCAACTTCGTTTTGCTTGGTGCACTGGGATCCTATCTATGCATTTATTCCATAAAGCAAATCGCGCATACCAAAATCAGCAAATTGCTCGCACTTTTCGGAAAGATCACAATCCCTATTCTATGCCTTCACCTCTTGATATTTAATCTTCTGGACAGATTGACAACAACATTACTTGGGATAGAAGCTGATTCTCTTCGAACCTATTGGCTCTACATTATCATCCGAATCGCCATTACCCTATGCTTATGCATCGGAATTGCAAACTTTTTCTCATTGGCAGCTTCGATGGTGCGAAAAAGAACAGCAGATTCAGCAGCCCAATAGAAAAACATCAACTAGAAATCAAAAAATCTCCTAACCATATTAACAGGCTGTTGAAAATCCCCCGAACGCCGGGCGAATAGACAGAATCTGACGTATATTTGGCTATGCGCGGTAGAGTCAATCCCCAAGCCAGTCTTTTCGCCTACGTGGATCTAGAGTCGATGGTTCCGGCTTCCCATCCGCTTCGTCGGATCAAGGCCCTTTCCGACGCGAGCCTTTCCCGGATGGACTCCGAACTGACCGCCTTGTACGAAAGCGCGGGACGCCCCTCGATTCCCCCCGAGCGGCTTCTCAAAGGCAGTCTGCTTCAAATCATGTATGGGATCCGCAGCGAGCGCCAGCTCGCCGAGCAGATCCAGTTCAACATGCTCTATCGCTGGTTTCTGGACATGAATCTGGACGACCGCACCTTCGATCATTCCGTCTACACCCACAATCGGGACCGCCTCCTGACCAGCGAGACGGCCCGGCGTTTCCTCAATGGAATCGTGGATCAAGCCCGCAAACGCGGGTTCGTTTCCAAGGACCACTTCAGCGTCGACGGCACTCTTCTTCAAGCCTGGGCCAGCACGAAGAGTTTGGAACCCATCGAGGACAAGGATGATTCGGCTGGCCCCGGATCTGGTTCGGGCTCACCGGACTCGACTCCGGTGGGGCGTGACCAACTGAAGGATTTCAAGGGCCAGACCTACAGCAACCAGACCCATCGGTCCAGCACGGACCCTGAGGCGCGTTTGGCGCGCAAAGGCGACAAGGTGACGGCCAAGTTGTCCTACCTGTCCAACGCCATGATGGAAAACCGCAGTGGCCTTGTCGTCGACGGTGAGGTCCGGCTGGCCAGCGGCGATGGAGGCGAGACGGCCGCGGCCGAATCGATGCTCTACCGCAGAGGCGGAACGCACAAGATCACTCTGGGTGCCGACAAGGGTTACGACACCCACGATTTCATGGACTCGCTCAAGCGGATGAACGTGGTCGGGCACGTAGCCCAGAACAAGTCCGGTCGGCGCTCGGCAGTCCCTGACGAAGTGGCGGCATCAGCGGGCTACGCGACCAGTATCAAGGTCCGGAAACGGATCGAAGAAGTGTTTGGATGGGTCAAGCAGAGCGCCTGCTTGAGGCAGGTGAAAGTCAGGGGCAAGAAGGCGGTGGAGGCTTTGACGCTTCTGGCCTTTTCCGCCTACAATCTGGTGCGGATTGAGACGTTGATTCGGGAAGCGGCGACGGCATGATCGGCCGAGACAGTGAAATCCCCCAGAGGAGGAGCACAAAGCCTCGAATCAGGCCGTCAGTAAGGCGACAGCAGCCAAGGGACAGCCACACCGAGGACGGGAAAACGCCGATCCAAAATCAGCCTTGGTTGCAAAACAAAGGCTATGGCGTGTTTTTCAACGGCCTGTTAAACCACCCTACAGTCCTCTGTATTGAATGCAGGAAGGGTCAATTTTTGTCAAAATCACTCTTAAAGCAACAGAATCTTGGGTGTCCTGGGTTAATTAAGGCCTAAATTTGAAAAATGCGTGACCTACTTCTCTCCATTCTAGCTGGAGCTTTCGGTCAAATCTGCCTAAAAAAAGGCATGACCTCGATCGGCAGCGTCTCCCTCGGGGGCTTGGCCCAGAAACCCCTCCTGCTTCTGACCAACCCCTGGATCTTCGGGGGTTTTTTCCTGTACGCGGGAAGTTTCGCCTTGTGGCTGGTCGTCCTTTCCAAGGTGGAACTCAGCAAGGCCTATCCCATGGTGAGTCTGGGGTACCTGGTCACCTTCCTTCTCGGCGTGGCGCTCTTCGGGGAAAGCGTGTCCCTCCTGAAATGCTGCGGACTCGCCCTGGTGATGGGCGGAGTGGCGCTGCTTGCGTATTCCTGATCCTGTTCGCGCGAATCCACCGGATTCTTGTAGATTCCCCACTCCGATGCCGGACGACACCTACAAGGATCTCGAGGCCGTCGCCATGTCGGGCGGAGTGGACAGTTCCGTCGCCGCGCTCCTGCGAGTGCGTTCCGGCGCTCGCATAGTGGGCCTCACCATGAAGCTCTGGGACGCCGAATGCGACGGCCAATCCGCCGACCGGGCCTGCTGCACCGCCGACCACGCCTCGGACGCGCGCAGGGTATGCCAGAAATTGTCATCTCCGCACTACACCCTGGATCTCCGGGAGGATTTCCGGCGGGACGTGGTGGACGTGTTCGTCTCCGAATACCTGTCCGGACGCACGCCCAACCCCTGCGTGCGCTGCAACACCTACCTCAAGTGGGAATCGCTCTGGAATCGCGCCCGCGAACTGGGTTGCGAGACCCTGGTGACGGGCCACTACGCGCGCATCCTGGACACCCCCGACGGCCCCGGTCTGTTCCGCGCCACCGATCCAGCCAAGGACCAGTCCTACTTCCTGTGGGGCATCCCGCGCGCGCTCCTGGCCCGCACGCGTTTCCCACTGGCCGAACTCCCAAAGGCCGACACCCGCCGCATCGCCGCCGAAGCGGAACTCCCCACCGCCCAGAAGCGCGAAAGCCAGGACATCTGCTTCGTTCCGGGCGGGAACTACCGGGAGCTGGTGCGCGCCTCCCGACCCGACGCCCCGCTTTTGCGACCTGGCCCCATCGTTGGGCCAGACGGCCGGGAGCTGGGACGCCACGACGGCCTGGCCGGCTACACCATCGGACAGCGGAGAGGCGTGAAGGCGGCCTGGACGGAACCCCTCTACGTGACGGAAATCGACATCGCCTCCAACACCCTGCGCCTGGGCACGCGCGACGAACTCCTGGTGGACCGGCTGGAGATGGACGAGGTCAACCTCCTGGCCTCCCTGCCCCACGACCGCCCGGTGGGAGTCCAGGTGCGCTACCGATCCGCTCCCCAACCGGGACTGGCCCGGCTCCAGGAGGGAAGGCTCCTGGTGGAGATGGAACAACCCATCCCGGCCCCGGCCGCCGGCCAGAGCGTGGTGCTCTACGATGGCGACCAGGTGGTGGCGGGAGGGGTCCTCCGCGGCGCCGCCCTAGCCGCGAAGGGATAACCCCTCGGCCTTCCCGCTCAGACCGGACGCACCCTCCAGATCGAACGGAAGATGGGACGTCCTTCCTGGATGTATTTGGTCTCGAAGCTGGTCCGGATGCCTTCGGTGGGTCCCGCGTCGGCATCCAGCAGCGTGAATCCCTCGGTCTTGCCGAGCAGTTCCATCGCATCCTGGTTGTATTCGGCGTGGTCGGTTCCCCAGTGGAACACGCATCCCTCGCGCGCCAGACGCCGCATCTGGGCCAGAAGCCCCTCTTGCAGCACCCTTCGTTCCCTGTGCTTGGGCCAGGGGTCGGGAAAGTAGATGTGGAACGCCCGGCAGCAGGCGGCCGGCATCCGGTCGCGCAGGAGGAAATTCGCATCGCCCCAGACCACGTGGGCCTTGTGGGGCACCTTCACCTTGGCCAGGCGTTGGGCGGCATACCAGGCCACAGGCCGGGTCCACTCCACACCCATCAAGGGACGATCCGGATGGAGGGCGGCGTAATCGGCCAGGAACCTGCCTTTTCCGGTGCAGATCTCGATCTCCAGGGGCTCCGCGCTCCCGAACAACTCCACCAGATCCAGCGGCTGGAAGGGGGGAGGCGAGGAAACCGCCAGGCGAGGCACGTAGTTGTCGTCCAGCTGGACGGCGTAGTGCCAAAGGTCGGGGAAGTCAGGATCGTGACGGAACTCCCGCAAAAGCTCGTAGTGTGGCAAGCCGGGAGGCAGGGTGGTGGCCTCGCGGGGACGGGCTTTCTTGACGCGTGGGCCTGCATGCGGCATCCGGATGCCGTGATCGGATCGACTGGACATGGAGAGGCAAAAGTAGTGTCGGGGAAAATAAAGAAGGGAATTGTTGACAACATCTCGGGACTGTGATACCTTTCCTTCTCTACGCCGCGGGGTGGAGCAGTCCGGTAGCTCGTTGGGCTCATAACCCAAAGGTCATAGGTTCAAATCCTGTCCCCGCAACTGACCTGAAGGGCCTTCTCGAAAGAGAAGGCCCTTCTCGTTTCTTGGTCCTTTGAGCCCCGCAACTGACCTGAAGGGCCGTCCTCGAAAGAGAAGGCCCTTCTCGTTTCTTGGTCCTTTGAGGTGGAGCAGTCCGGTAGCTCGCTGGGCTCTTAACCCAAGTGGTTATAGGTGGGGTTGGCGGAGGGTGCGGGAGGGATGCAGCCCGCCCGCTGGGTGCTTGGATTGCGCGAGGCGAGGTCAGCCGAAGATCATCGGATCAGGTCCTGTATCCCCGTCACTGAACCTGTCTGGACTGCCCTCGAAAGAGAACCGAATTTTCTCCTCACTGCTTTTGGTTTTGGTCGAGGGAACTCCCGGAGAGCTTATCCACGTCCAAAATGGAAGCAAGAGGTGTCAGGACCAAGCGTTTCTTCTCCTGGTAGCGCAAACTGGCCAAACTCTGCTCTTCAGAAAAGCGGGATGTGGTTATCCCAGCGATGGCAAGCAGAGTTGGTGTGAAGTCGGAGGTGGTTGCTTTCTTTCCAAGATTGGCACGTAGGCCACTGTCCACCGTGGGTCGGAGTGCGACCAGCTCCGGAGACATCCATACCAGGAAGGGAACCTCAAATTCCGCTTTCACTGGATTTGGGTTCCCGTGGTTGTGAAGCCCCCCCCTCTCCCAAGGCCTCTCCATGATCTGAGATAAATAGAAACGCACTAGGATCTGAGCTTTTGCGCATTTTCACAAGTGCCTGATGGATGATCCAATCCGTATACAAAACGGAGTTATCATAGGAATCATGCTCCCAAGATTTTCCAGAATCTGAGCCAAATACCCGGAACTCTTCAGGATAGCGATTTCGATAATCGAAGTGACTCCCTTGAGTATGCAAAACGATCAGTTTTCGGGAAAACGAATCCTCCAATGCGCTATCCAGTAAAGGCAGTAATCGAGAATCATACAATCCTCGAGGATCGAGGTCGATGGAGAGAAATTTCCAAACATCCGCCTCCTTGCCTATCATGGATGGCTTGCTATCCCCGGTACCGAAAACACCCTGTGCGGAAATCCACCAAGTTTTAAACCCTGCTTGTCGAAAACAGGTAATGACAGAGGAGACGGTATCAAAAACCTCTGGCTGCCATGGCGGGGTAAGAGTGAACAATTGAGGCATGGATAGAGTGGTCAGATTGGAACCGGAGGTCACATTTGCAAAGCCAAGCAGCGCGGTATCAGCACTTGTCAACGGATCCGTTTTCCGAGAATATCCGTACCGACCCCAATTTCCAGATCGCGAAGATTCCCCCACAACCACTACATACATTTCTCGCCTCGGACGCTCCTTGGAAATGGTCGGTTGCCATTGAAATTTTTGCAAATTTGAAATTCTATTCTCCGAAGCCATTCGCTGAGAAACATTTTGTTGAAATTTCCACAACAATCCAAATGGAAAAGTGTTGCCGGACACCCAAAGTGATTCGGGATCGGACACTTTTGCTGGGTTCAAAGTGATTCGCTGCGGCGGTTGACCGAGGGTTCGGGGTGCAGGTTGCACCCTTCCTCAGATGGGAAACCACCTACGCATGGACAAGAAAGAGCAGTTGCGATCGATGCTGGCGGCCGGATGGTCTGTACGGCGGATCCGAGAAGCAACCCAAATCCACACCAAGACCATAGCGAAGTTCCGTCGGCAATGGCTAACGGCTCAAAGTGATCCACCGGTGTCCGCCGGGGAAATTCCATCGGTGGACACCCCGAATCCCTTTGCCGAACCGGTTTTGGCGCCCCAAAGTGATTCGCATGTGTCCACCGAGGTTTTGGCTGATCCTCTTCGAGCTCCCACCCAAAGTGGGCAGCTTTCCGAACTGGTCGATGTGATCGCAGCTTTGTTGGAGATCGCTCCTAACGGTTCTGCCCGCTGGGTATGGCAGAAACTGGTCGAAAACCAAGGATACTCCGGCTCCGACCGCTCCGTCCGCCGTTACCTCCACAAGCTGCGAAGGACTTCGCCGACTTTCTTTTTGCGCCTGACCAGCCTGCCTGGCCAGGAAGCACAGGTGGACTTCGCGGTTGGACCGATGGTCTTTCACGGTGGCAAGCCGCGCCGCTCTTGGTTTTTCAAGATGACGCTTTCGCACAGCCGCCACAGCTACGAGGAGCTGGTGTTTCGTCAAGACCTGGAGACCTTCATCCGCTGCCACGAGAACGCCTTCCAGGCCTTCGGAGGCGTTCCCGCCGAGGTCAAGATCGACAACCTCAAGTCCGGCATCCTGCAAGCGCACCTCTATGAGCCCCAGCTCAACGCGGGATACCAAGCTTTCGCGCTCCATGCTGGATTCGTCATCAATCCGTGCGACGCCTACCAGCCACAGCAGAAAGGCAAGGTCGAGCGAGACGTCTCGTTCACTCGCCACAATGCATTCCCTGGCGTTCAGATGCTGTCGAGCCTCGAGGACGGAAATCGACTCCTTGAAGAATGGAACCGCCGATGGGCTCGGACACGCATCCATGGGACGACGCGCCGTCAGGTCTGGGAGCACTTCCAGTCCGAGGAGAAGCCAGCCCTGAAGGCCCTGCCGGAACGTCCCTTTTCGATGCTGCGCCAGGGGCTGCGGCGTGTCGATGTGCATGGACACATCCAGGTCGAAGGCGTCTTCTACAGCGTTCCAGCCAAACATCTGCGCCAGCAGGTGGTGGTCAGATGGGATGCACACGTGGTGAAGATCCTCGTCGCCGATACCGTTGTGGCCGAACATCGACGAGAGCACGGCAAGTCGAGCGTGGTCACCCAACCAAGTCATCTGCCGCATGGCATGCCCCAAAATTCGTCCTCGTTCGTGCAGTACTACCTGCGCCGCTCCCAGGAGATCGGCCCTTGCTGCCACGCCTTGGTACAGAACCTCCTGACGGGCCTGAATGCGGGGAATCCGCTGGCGGTCAAGAGGGCGCGGGGCATCGTCATCGATCTTTCCCGGCGCTTTGGAGTCCACGTCCTGGAACAAGCCTGCCAGAAGGCGGGAGCGTTTCGGAATCCGACCTGGAATACGATGCAGACAATCTGCCAGAAATTGGTAGAAGAGATCGATTCGCCTCCCGATCACGACGGGCACGAGCTCCGTGGCGATCTGCAGCAGGAACACCGGTTGATCCGCGATCCGGGTGAGTATGCGGACGTGGTGCGCGACCGCGTGCTGGAGGTGGCCCGATGAGCCAGAAAAACACCGTTATCCCGACGATCGAATCCGTCCAGCAGAAGCTGCGCGCCTACCGCATCAGCGGCATGGCCCAGGCGCTGCCGGGGCGATTGATGCAAGCCCGGGCAAGCGATGGCGACTACCTGGAATTCCTCGACGCACTCTTGGACGACGAGATGGACAAGCGACAGAACACCCTGGTGGAACGACGCTTCAAATTCTCCCGCATGCCCGCCAGACAGACCATCGAGGAGTTCGATTTCGGATTCAATCCGACCATTCCCAAGCGGCGGATCATGGAACTGGCCACGACGCGTTTTGTCGCACAAGCCAGCAACATCCTGCTGATCGGACCGCCAGGCGTAGGCAAGACCCACCTCTCCACTGCCATGGGCATGAACGCCATCCTCCAGGGGTACACTGTGACCTACCGATCGGCATTCGATCTGGTCGACGAGCTGGCCGAGGCGGCGCAGACCGACCATCGTCGCAAGAGAATCCAGCAACTCACCCAGGCTCAGCTTTTGATCGTCGACGAATTTGGGATGAGGTCCTTGCCGACCAACGCCGCCGAGGATTTCCTCGAAATCATTCACCGACGACACGGACGTGGCGCGACCATCATCGCCACCAACAGGCCGGTCGAGGACTGGGGCAAGATCCTGGGCGACAATGCAGCAACCTCTGCCATCCTGGACCGCTTCCTCGACCAAGCCGAGATCATCCCCATCGAAGGAAAGTCCTACCGGACGGGCCGAAAGCGAAAGCCCGAAACAGACGGTGGTTAACTTTCTCCCCGATCGCCAGGTGAATCACTTTCAAGTGTCCACAAGCGAATCACTTTGAAGTGTCCGGTGACAGGAAAAGTTCTCGCGACACTTTCTGAAATCAAAATCTCTTTGTTTATCCGAGGAATCGGATATCGAAATATATGGACAGGCAAAGCCAGGGAGCCCATTCCACAAATCAACCCCAATGCAATTGATGATTTAACTTTTGGCCGCATCGCCAATACATTTCGTTGCCCCCAAAGGAATCCCATATGCATGATGGGAATGAGGATTGCCACTGAAAATCCGAGCTTGTTTGAGCAGACTCTTTCCCAAATCTCTGCAGGATTAGAATCCCAAAGAGTACCGATCATGCCAATGCTGGAGGCATCTTTCAACAAGATGATGTGATAAACTTCAAAAGGAACCATGAAAGCAAAAACAACACTTAGATATAAAATCCACTTTTGACGAAGCAAAAGCCATACAATAACAATAGGACAAAGCGAGAATGCCACCTGCAAGAATCGCAACTTGGATGGAACATTCTCGGCAAAAAACGCCCAAGCAAGATTGGGGAACGAAAGCAGCAGAAGCGTCCAGCCGTGAATGAAAAAAAATCTCAAATTCGTGCGCAGTTGTAACAACAAGGGCATGAGAATGAAACATAGGAAGGAATCAGGAAATTGCGATACCTGATCGGATCCAATGAGATTCCAACACTACGGAACACTACGGAATACTTCATCCCTGGGGGTTTCCTTCCCTCCGAATCGTCTCCCCATTCTGCTGAGATTCATCGGACGCAAAGGTTTAGGGAGAAAGGATTTTCCCTCCGAAGACAATCGATCCCACCACGCAAGCGCAAAGGGCGGCCAGGAGGACCGCTCCCGCCGCCACATCCTTGGCTTGACCGATCAGAGGATGACGTTCGCGGGTCACTGCGTCGCAGACCAGCTCCAAGGCGGTGTTCATGGCCTCGGCGCTGATCACCATTCCCGAGGCAAGGAGGATCGCGAGCCACTCCATCCGGGAGAGGCCCACCAGGAAACCCAGGGTGACCACCACCACCAGTGCCGCCAGATGGATGCGGAAGTTCCGCTGCCCCATGGCCACCCCGATCCCTCGAGCGGCCCATTTGAAACTCAGTAGGAAGGCGCGCATGCTTCCACCACCGTCCAAAGGGATGTGAATCGATCCAGGTGCGGGAGCGCCTCCGGACCAACGACCGTCCGCGGGATCCGCTCCAGGAAACCGGACACCTCCGCGATCCGGGAAACAGCGGCGACAAGATCTTCTCCGGACACGCTCCGCTGATGGATCCAGGTCGGCTCCTTGTCCGGGGACGCGAAACATTCCCCCTCCCCCGGGGAATCCAACCGCACCACGACACCACCCCACCCCAGGCATCGCAAGGCATCCGCCACCACAGGCGACGATTCCGTGACCACCACCAGGTCCGTCCCTTCCGGGAAGATCTCGGCTAGCCCGGATGCCTCCCCGACAACCTGCTGGAACCCCAAGGGTCCCAGCAACGCCAATTCCTTGGTGGGATCCAGAAGAATGCGGTTTCCGGGTCCCTGCAAGGCGATCCCCATCGCCAAGGCCTGGACTCCGGAGCCCACCACCACCACCCTCTCCCGCTTGGCCACCGTGCGCCGCACGCGCAGGGCACGGGCCATGGGGAGAATCCAGGAGAACGATTCCGGCGCAACGGTGGCCGGAACCGGAACCACTCCACGGCGGACCGCCCACGGATGCAACATGCGCGGCGACGACATCCAACCAGGCCCGGAAGTGGGACGCCCCGCATCCACGCACGATCGGGCGCATCCCGCCAGGCAAGCCGGGCAGATCCCGCAGGGAGGTTTCGGGTTGAGCCACAGACGCTGGCCAAGCACGTACCTGGTCTTTTCCTGGGTGGAAACCACTTCCCAAACCCCTCCGTCAGGCAACCGCTCCAGGCCATCTCCCGAAAAACCGCCCGCGCACAGAAGCCGCACGACCATTCCCCCATCCTGGAGCACTCCCGCCGGAACTTCCCGAGGTTCGAACTTTCCGGGGATGCTTCCCCAGCTTTGCACCGTGTGATGGGGATCGCCCAAGTGCAACCAGACATTCTCCAAGGCTTCCATGGATAGGGAATGTATCCACATTGCGCGGTGCGCAAAAAACGAGTATGGTTGCTTCAATACATGAAGATCTGTTTTTCCCCTTAAAACCAGAAACCGCACCCTCGAAGGGGAGTTCAGGACCTACATTTCCAGAACTCTTCGTCGGCCCAACTTCCGAAGAGAGCCAACCCACCAGGAGCTACTATGTCCACCGCATCCAACCACACCGCTTCCCGCCAAGGGCTTGGCATTGACATCGGTTCCGCCAGTGTCAAAGTTTGCCGGATCGAGGACGGCAATGTGGCATGGTCGGAAGTCCGACCCCACGAAGGAGATCTTCCCGGAACCCTCCGGCGGATCCTCGAGGAGAAGGGAGTCCAGCCCGGAATCCCCGCTCTGGTCACCGGCCAGGAGGGACGCAGGCAATTCCGTGTCTCCGACCGCATCGCCCCGGCCGCGGTGGAACGCGCCGTCCAGAAATTGGGAGAACAGGCCGACGCCGTGGTGAGCGTGGGTGGCGAAGACCTGGTGGTCTACACCCTGGACAAGAATCTTCGCATCCTCAACACCTTCGCGGGCAACAAGTGCGCTTCCGGCACCGGGGAGTTCTTCGGGCAGCAGCTCAAGCGCATGGGCCTGAAGGTGGACGCGGTGTTCGAGCCCGAAGTGGCCAACTCGCAGGTGTGCAAGCTGTCCAGCCGCTGCTCGGTGTTCATGAAGAGCGACTGCACGCACAAGCTCAACAAGGGCGAAGCCGACAAGCACGACATCGTGCTTTCGCTCTCCAACGTGATGAGCCGCAAGGTGGTGGACTTCCTTTCCCGCGCCCGCATCAAGAAGGGCCGCGTGATCCTGGCCGGCGGCGCCACGAAGAATCCCCATCTGGTCAAGTTCCTGCGCGACGAACTCCCCCAGGTGGAATTCATCGTCCCCAAGGAGGCGCCTTGGTTCGAAGCCTGGGGAATGGCGGACATGGCCATCTCCGAAGGCACCCCCCTGCCCGCCATCGACGAGCTCATGGGCGACGCCGCGGTGAGCTACCCGCGCGCGCCTTCCCTGAAGCTCGCCAGCGACAAGGTCACCTTCGCCCCCTCGCAGCGGTCGGCCATCAAGCCCGGACGCAAGTTCGTGCTGGGCATCGACGGCGGCTCCACCACCACCAAGGTGGTGCTCCTGGACATGGAGACCAAGGAGATCGTGGCCAGCCACTACGGCCGCACCCTGGGCGACCCCATCAACGCCCTGCGCAAGTGCATGGAATCGGTGCGCGAGCAGATCAAGCCCATCCTGGGGCCCGACGCCGACATCGACATCCGCCTGGTGTCCACCACCGGCAGCTCCCGCGAACTCCTGGGCGTGTTCTGCGAGACCGGCGGCGTCTACAACGAGATCATCGCACACACAGTGGGCGTGACCTACTTCGATCCCGACATCGACACCATCTTCGAGATCGGCGGACAGGACGCCAAGTACGTGCACCTGCGCAACCGCGTTCCCGTGGACTACGCGATGAACGAGGCCTGCAGCGCGGGCACCGGATCGTTCCTCGAGGAATCCGCCTCCGGCGACCTGGACATCCACAGCCCGGAACTGATCGGGCCCGCGGCGCTCGCCGCCACCGCCCCGCTCCGCTTCGGCGAACACTGCTCGGCGTTCATCAACTCCGACATCCGCAAGGCCATCCAGCAGGGCGCCACCCGCGACGACATCATCGCCGGACTGGTCCTGTCCATCGTCTCCAACTACCTCAACCGCGTCGTGGGCAACCGCCGCGTCGGCAACCGCATCGTGCTGCAGGGCGGCGTGGCCAAGAATCCCGCCGTGCCCATGGCGTTCGCCTCGCTCCTGGGCAAGAACATCATCGTGCCCCCGGATCCGGAGCTCATGGGATGCTTCGGCGTGGCCCTCCTGGCGCTGGAGAAGAACCAGAACGGCGAACTGGACGAAGGCCGCTGGAGCATCGCCGACATCCTCGCCCGCGAGGTGAGCCACGGCAAGACCTACCGTTGCAAGGCCTGCGACAACAACTGCCCCATCCAGATCCTCGAGGTGGGCGGCAGCAAGTACCACTTCGGGGGACGCTGCAACAAGTACGCGAACACCCGCAAGAAGGCCATCGGCGGAGAAGCCTCCGTGGATTGGGTGGAAAAGCGCCACGAACTCTACTTCGAGACGTTCGCGGCCGACGTGTCCGCCGTCCCGGAATCGGCGACGGTCGTGGCGGTGCCAGAAAGCTTCAGCATCCATTCGCTCTGGCCCCTCTACTCGAACTTCTTCGCCCAGCTGGGAGTCCGTCCTCGCCTTGTCTCCAAGATCGACGAAGGTGGCGTGGCCAAGTGCGAATCCAGCTACTGCTACCCGGCGGAAATCGTCCACGGAACGACGGAAACCGCCCGCAAGTCCGACGTCGAGTGGTACTTCCTGCCCCAGTTCAAGTCGATGCCCTCCTACCAGGAGGACGCACACGCCTGCCTGTGTCCCATCATGCAGGGTGTTCCGTACTACCTGCGCACCGCCCTGGGCCTGGACGACCGCAAGATCCTGCGCCCCGTGGTGGACTTCACCAACGGCTTCGAAGCGGGACGCGGACCGCTGGTGGACATGGCCGTGCAGCTCGGGTTCACCAAGGCCCAGGGCGAGGCGGCCTGGAAGGTGGCCATCGAGCGTCAGAGGGCCTGCTACGCCGAAGGGCGACGCATCGGACAGGAAGTGGTGGATGCGGCCAAGACCGCCAAGCGGCCGGTGATCGTGCTCTGCGGCCGTCCGTACAACGCCCTGACGGCCCAGGCGAACATGGGGATCCCCCGCAAGTTCGCCACCCGCGGATACACGGTGATCCCCTTCGACTTCATGCCGATCGCCCAGGAGCAGATCACCGACAACATGTACTGGTACTACGGCCAGCAGAACCTGAAGGCCGCGGTGCAGGTGAAGGACAATCCCAACATCTTCCTCTGCTTCGTGTCCAACTTCTCCTGCGCACCGGACAGCTTCATCCTGCACTACCTCCGCTGGATCCACAACACCAAGCCGTTCCTGATCCTGGAGCTGGACAGCCACACGGCCGACGCCGGCGTCGACACCCGCATCGAGGCGTTCCTGGACATCGTGGAAGGCTACCGGCGCGCGAACATGTCGGAAGACGTCATGCTGTCGCCGCGCGACTGGAACATCCGCCTGGAAGGCAAGAAGACCTGCCTGCAGAACGCCAACACCAACGAGGTGATCGACCTCACCGACAAGCGCGTGAAGCTTCTCTGGCCCTCCATGGGCCAGACCGGCACGCGGTTGCTGGCGGCTCTTTCCCGTGGTCACGGGATCGATTCCCAGCCCCTGCCCGAACCCAACTTCCACACCGCCTCGCGGGCCCGCGCGGTGGCCTCCGGCAAGGAATGCATCCCGTCCCTGCTGGTGCTGGGATCGTTCCTGGACTGGTTCGCCAACAACGAGATCGACCCCAACCGGGTGTACGTCCTGTTCATGCCCCTGACCACCGGCCCCTGCCGCACCGGCCAGTACGCGATCTTCTACGAGAACCTGTTCCGCGAGCTGGGCTACCGCAACGTGATCTGCCTTTCGCTGAACTCCGACAACTCGTACACCGAACTGGGCCAGAGCTGGAGCACGAGCGCCTGGGTATGCGTGCTGTTCTCCGACTACTTCCGCGACATCCGCAACACCCTCCAGGCCCTGGCCGTCGACTGGCCCGCCGCCAGGAAGACGATGGACAAGATCGAAGAGGAGATGGTGCTCTTCGCCGAGAAGGGCGTCAAGCACATGTGGGACGCCCTGCCCGTCTGGACTTCACGCCTGCGTGCGATTCCCCTCAAGAAGACGCTCGCCGAGGCTCGCAAGGTCCTGGTGGTGGGCGAGATCTTCGTGCGTCGCGACGAGTACTCGGTGGGACCGCTCACCAACCTGCTCACCGATCGCCAGATCGTGCCCAAGATCACCGGCCTTTCCGAGTGGATCCACTACCTGGACTGGGACCAGGTGCGCCGCTACAAGAAGCAGATGATGGCCCTTCCTCTGTTGAAGCGTCCGTTCTCGTGGCAGGCCCGCAAGCTCGCCATGCTCAAGATCGAGATTCTCTGGAAGCACCACCAGGAGGTCAAGCTCCTGAAGGAACTCTCCAAGTGCGGTCTGGTGGCGGAAGCCCCCCACGACATGGAAGTCATCATGAAGCGGTCGCTGGACTTCGGCGATCCGGAGCTGGAATCCGAAGCCTCGCTATCTCCGGCGGTCTCGGCGCTGGCCATGGAGAACGGCTGGGACGGCATCGCCATCATCTCCCCGTTCGCCTGCCTTCCCGGGCGTCTGATCGAGGCGACCTACAGCCCATGGGCGCGCAACCGCGGCCTTCCCGTCATCGCCATCGAGAACGACGGCAACGCCTATCCTCCCAACGTGGTCAGCCGCATCGAGATCTTCGCCCACAACGTCGCGCGCGGTCTGCGCGGCGAGGTGACCCAGGATCCGCTGAACCTGGTGAGCTGCGAGTCGGACGAATCCCCGGTGGAGTCCTCCGCGCGGGAAACCGTGGGGGCCTGAGGCCCGCATCCGCCAATCGCTCGATTCCCTTCGGCCCGTCGGAAACCCTCCGGCGGGCCTTTTTTCACCGCAATCGCATCCGAGGGGATCCAATGCCCCCCGTTCGATCGGTCTCCGGACTACGGCTTCTTGTGCAGCAGCATCCAGTCGTAGATCCCCCTGTCATACGGCGCGTATGCTGGATCGACGTTCGTACGGCCATCCTTCACGGTCTCTTCGGCAATGCCATCCGGATAGTAGACGTAGTACCAGATGTTCCACTCGTGTTCCAGGTTGGGGAACATGGTGATCTTCGCATCCAGCTCCGGATGCGCGGCCTGGACGGCTGCGATGAACGCCTTGTCGTTGGTGGGCGAAACCGCCGCATCCTTCGCACCATGGAAGGCCCAGACGGGTACCGAAACATTCTTCGCATTCGTGGTGGAGGCGGTGCCGGCAATCGGGACCGCCGCCGCAACCAGGCTCTTCGAGCCCATGCTGGTCAGATAGCTGTAGATCCCGATCGCACCCATGCTCGCGCCCACCATGTAGATCCGCTTGGGATCCACGGGATAGTGGGCAACCATGTAGGCGATGTAGTTGTTGAGCTCCGTCGTGTTCCAGCCGTTGTCGGCATGGTTCTGAGGTGTGGCAACGATGAACGGATAGTTCGGATGCCACTTGTTGTTGGCGATCAGGTACTCGACGCAGATCCCCATCTGTGCGCTCAGTCCGGCATTCTCGGAATAGCCCGATCCATGCAGGGAAATGAGCAGGGGGAATCGGAAGGACGTCGACGAATCGAGAGCCCCGCTCGGCAGGTACACGTAATAGCCGTATGTCGCGCTGTCGGGGGTTCCATTGACAGGCTTCGTCTTCGTTCCCTTCGGAACCTGGAGGTTGACGCCGCCCTGGTCCTTGGGCAGCTTCGCCAGATCCGAAATGGTATCGATGATGGTGTCCGGTTTCGTGATCGGTGCGGCGCTATCCTTCAGGCATCGAACGGAATACCCGAGGGTCTTCTCTCCACTGGCGATTCCGGATTTGGAGAAGTTGGAGGCCGTCGTTGGCGTCGATCCTTCGGACGAACTCCACCACCAAGTATCCATTCCAAGGTATCTCGGGGTACCAGGATGCTGGAAATCTCCGCAGCAGAGGTATCCGGCAGGCAAAGCCCGAAAACCGAACGCTTCCGTCGAACCCGAAGGAACCGTAACGTCCTTCCAACCTCCGATGGAGAAGAGCTTTGTTCCCAGACCTGTGGCACCCGGATCCACATGCCTGATCAACGTCGACCATTCCTGGTTCGAAGGAATGTGCCATCCGACCGGACAGACGCCTCGGCGCTTGACGTCGGATCCGCCCCAACTGGTTGCGTTGTTGGAGGCAGGAAGACCCATCGCGGCCGTCCATTGGTAGAGCCTTCCGTATTTGGCGGCGGAATCGACGGACCCAAGCGCGGACGCCGAGCTGTCGACCTTGAAATTGAGGTTTTCAGCCATCCAGATCTGCGAACCGAGAGTGATGGTCCGGTATACCTGGCCATCTCGGGAATCCACCAGCTTTCCATAATCGAACTTGGAGGTATTCCAACGGATGTCCGAATCCTTGGTGGATGTATCGATCCGCACGGTCCCAACCGCTCCAACGGTGAGGGAGGGAGGGATGATGCTTTTCCGCAATCGACCGTTCCAGGAGAAGTACACGGTGTCGGAAGAGGCTGCCGCGGAGCGTGCCGCCGCCGTGCGGTCCGCAAGGATGGGCGGGTTCCAGGTGAGTCGTTTCCGCCCATCGACATCGAAGCCCGCATACAGGACACTCAACCGGTTTCCTTCACGAACGATCTGGCGCTGGGACCAAACGGTCCCGTTCGTACCATCGGAGGTTTGGCGAGGAAGATTCGATGTCCGACTGGAAATACCCCAGGATCCAGTGCTGTCGGTCCCGGTGGCGGTATCCGTCGGCGCCAGCAGCACGCCGACACCGAACAATGGCCTTCCTTCGAGATCAGCAACAGTACCGGACAAGGAAATATTCGAGGCTCTCGCCGAGTGAGTCGATGCGAGCAGTCCCAGAATCGCGATGAACAGCTTTTCTATTGCGTTGGTTCTCATGGTCGAACCTCTCTGAAATCGATGATGGACAGCGCGCGCGGGACTTCCAGCCAAATCTTACCATTCGGACCTTGTATCAAAGGGGGCGAAGTCCTCGAATCCACCGAATTCGGTGACATTCCGCTCACACCAAACTAGCTCTCACCCGAGCTGAAGCGCTACAGATTCTATCTTTCCCATCCATGGAAGTCCTGGTCGTCGGAGGCACCGGCCTCATCTCCACCGCCATCGTCCAGCAGCTTCTGGACCGTGGCGATCGCGTCACCCTGTTCAACCGCGGTGAAACCAAGGTGCGCTTCCAAGGCGAAGTGGAACGACTGCACGGCAACCGTTGGGAGACGGGCTCGCTGGAACAGGCGGTGGAAGGCCGCAGATGGGACGCGGTGATCGACATGGCCGCCTTCGTGCCGCAAAACGGCACGCAGCTGGTGGACACGTTCTGGGGCAAGACGGCCCAGGTGGTCCTCTGCTCCACCGCATGCGTCTACGGCGGCCCCGCCGCGAGGCTTCCCATCGCCGAGACCGCCCCACGCCGCCCCTTCGGGATGTACGGCGTCAACAAGGCCGCCATCGAACGCATCCTGCTGGACGCATCCGGCAGGGACGGCACCCAGGCCACCGTCGTGCGGCCCAGCTACACCACCGGCGAGGGAGCCACCGCCTCGGGAATCCTGTTCGACGATTCCCTGGTGTCCCGCATGCGCCAGGGCCTGCCCGTGATCCTGATGGACGACGGAACCTGTCCATGGGCCATCTCCCACGTCTCCGACGTCGCGCGGGGCTTCGTGGCGACGCTCGGGAACCCCAAGGCGTTCTCCAACGACTACCATCTGACCAGCCACGAGCACACCGATTGGAACGGCGTCTACCGCGCCATGGGCGAAGCCGCCCAGGGAAGGACGGAAATCGTCCACATCCCGTCCACGTGGCTGCGCGAGGTGGCTCCGCGCCGTTCGCTGGGCGTGTGGTTCATCTACCGGTTCCCCAGCGTCTACGACAACGCCAAGGCCGAACGCGACCTCGGATTCTCCACCACCGTGCCGCTGGTGGAAACCTTCCGTCGGCAGATCCGTTGGATGGAATCCGCCGGCACATTGAAGACGGTGGACCAGGAAACCTGCCAGGACGTGCTCCTGGACGGATGGCGGCGACAGGCGCAGTGGCTGGGCGACGATCCCCGCTGGGTGGATTGGAATCCCTGGGGCAACCACCCCGAGAACTGACCGGCAGGAAGCCCCTTCGGTCCGGCCTCAGGGCGCCTGGGCGACCACCTTGGGAGCGGCGGTATCCCGACCGTCCAGCGCGGCCACCAGAGGCAGGATGCGCGACTGGAACACCACCCGGAGGGAATCCGGCAAGGGTGGCGAGGGCGGACTGGAGATGCGCAACGGATCGATGGGACGCGAGCCGTCCCAGACCCGGAAATCCAGGTGCGGGCCGGTGGAAAGCCCCGTTGATCCCACGAAGGCGATCAGATCTCCCTGGCGGACGCGCGATCCCTGCCGTACGCCGGAAGCGAAGGATTTCAGGTGCATGTAGCCCGTGATGTATCCGTTCCCGTGGCGGATCTTCAGGCTGTTGCCTCCCCCTCCGATCCATCCTTTCTGGATCACCGTGCCGTCGCCCAGCGCCACCACGGGAGTCCCCGCGGGAGCCGCGTAGTCCACCCCGAAATGCGGCCGCACGATCCGCAGCACGGGATGCATCCGCGCTCCGGTGAACCTGGAACTGATCCGCGAATACTGCAGGGGGGCCTTGAGGAAGGCCCTGCGGTTGGGACGACCGTGTTCGTCGTAGTACCCGTCGAGATCGCCGTGGCGGAACAGGAAATCGCGGGACACGGAATCCCCCTGCCGGAAGGACACGGCGTGGATGTCGCCTTCCCCGGCCACCCGACCGTCCACCCGCAGCTCGTCGTAGATCAGACAGATTTCGTCTCCGGTCTGCAGGGCGAAGAAGTCCACCTGCCAGGCCAGGATGTCCGAAACCCTCCCGATCAGCGAAGGCGAAAGCCCCTTGGCCACCATCACGTTCCAGAGCGAGGACTCGATGGTCCCGCGCACCTCCCTGCGGACGGTATCCACGGGTCGGCGGATCCTGGTGACCTTGGGGAGAGAATCCAGGTCGAACCGGATCCAGTGGTACGGATCCGGACGGAGCACCATGTGGCGGAGTCCTCCGGTGGCGGAATCGCGAAAGAACGTGATGGAATCACCGTCGCGCAGCTTCCGGAGATCCCAGACACCGGATGTCGCCTGGGCGGTCCGATGGACCTGCGCGGCACGCAAACCCTGGGAGGCGAGGATCTTCCCCAAGGATGCCCCGGGCTCCACCACGGCTTCCGCCACGCGCAGTCCGGTCAGGACCACGCCATGACGGGTTTGGACGACGGGAGGCGCCACCGGAGCAGGAGGAGACTCTTCCTTCCTGCAGGAAAGCAACGCGAAAACGCACAGGCCAAGGGTCTGGAAACGACGAAAAATCCTCACAGTGGATGAAAACTACGGTCTGGATCCCGAATCTGCACCGGATAATCTGCCACAATCGTGCCATTATCGTTTCTACAAAACGACCGGGTCCACAACGCGATGCAGGACAACACCTGCCACCATAAATTGGTGACTCCAGGTAACCGGGGACACGGTGGGATCGCCGTCCCCCCTTGATGCCCCGAGGAGGTCCGGCCATCGACAAGTCCAGTCGCATCGCTCAGCAGATCATCGAAGAGATCCAGTCGGGTTTCCTCCGTCCCGGCATGGTGGTGGGGATCGGCGAGGAGGCCGCCGCGAAACGGACCGCAAGCGCGCCCACGCTGCGCAAGGCCATCCGCAGACTCATCGAGCAGGGGCATCTGGAAGCCCTCCCCCGTGGCGGCCGGGTCCCGGTCCCCGCTCGGGGACGGAGCGATCGGATCGTCCTGATCCGTCGCTGCGATCCGCGGGGCAGGACGTGCGACTTCGAACGCCCTCGACGGTTCCATCACGAACTGGAACTCCAGGTGCTGCGCATGGGCCTGACCCTGGACACCTACGGATTCGCCGGAGACGGCAGATTCCACACCATCGACGGCAAGTCCGTCGACTGGAGCACGGTCTGCGAGAACGCCCTCGGGATCGCACTTTCCCTCTGGGACATCCGCGAGGAATCCTGGCTCCTGGAACGAGCCGCGGTCTCGGGAATCCCCACCGCGGTGTGGAACGAACGCCCCCGGGGCGGAACCCTCCTGACCGCATCCAACCTGCGCTACTTCCAGACCGCCTATTCGTCCGATTCCGGACGAAAATTGGCTCGAATCGCCTTGTCGGCGGGCCGCAGCCGCATCGCGTGGATCTCGCCCTTCCAGGGAGCCACCTGGGCCGAACGGCGCCTGGAAGGCATCCGAGACGCCCTGGACGGCCGGGGAGCGCTGGTCTGCAAGGCGACGGAGCCGCTCCTTTCCGTCTACCGGGAACCCGAAGTGGAATCCTCCGATTTCTGGTTCGACGCCAGCCGGATGCGCACCCACCTGGGCGCATCCCTGGAGCCGGGCATCGACGAGATCGTCCGGAAGCTGGGGCTGCTCCTGGCCAGACGCACCCTCTGCCAGAGATTGTCCGGGCTGTTCGAACAGGCACTGAGGTCGGACGCCGACGCCTGGATCCTGGCCAACGACGAGGTCGCCCATCTGGCTTGGGACTGGCTCCAGCGCAAGGGCAAGGAGGTTCCGGGTGACATTTCCCTGGCCGGATTCGACGACATCCACACCTCGCGGGAACGCGGCCTCACCTCCATCCACTTCGACGAGGGTCGCCTGGCTTCGGCCTGCCTGCGCCACCTGACCGGACCTCGCGAAGGCGCCCGGGACGAGATCGTGCAGATCCCCTGCCTGGCCATGGTCCGCCGCTCGATGGTAGCCTGAAGGAATTCCCAGCGGGCATCGCTCCCGATCCGCTCGAGCCTCAGGCCTCGGCGACGGACCTGCGATACGACACGAAAAAGCCCCCGGAACTGCTTTTCCGGAGGCAGGAATTCGACGACTGCGGATCTTTGCCGAAACCGATCAGTCCACCAGGAACTTCTGGGATTCGGGAGCGGATCCTTCGCCCTGGAAGCGCAACATGTACACGCCCTTGGCCAACTTCGCGGTGGGGATGGTGGCAGACTGCGACGCTTCCTGTCGGACCGACGAAACCACCTTGCCGTCCAGGGTCACGAGCGTGAGGGTTCCAGCCTTGCCGTTGGCCCAGGTGGCTTCTCCAACCCTGGTGACCTTGGGAGTGGCGGGATGGCGATCCACGTCGCTGATCTTGTTGGCCCAAACTCGACCGTAGGTCATGTCGAAGGAGCCTTGGCCTCCACCCGCCTCGACCAGGAGCTTCGCTTCGTACATGTTTCCGAGTTTCAAGCCCACTTCGTTCCACTTCTTCCAGTGTTCGGAGATGGAGATCCGGCCGCAGGTGCGCGCCTTGCGACGAATGCTCCAGAACTGGGGGAAGTCCTGGTTCTGGCCCAGGATGTTGGCGGCGTTGCGGCGGGTGTAGGTGTAGATGTCGTAGGTGTCGCCATCCACGGTGAGCGAACCCTTGTTCTGGGCTCCGCCCAGGGCGCTCGCATTGGGGGGGTAGTTCCCGAATCCGTTCTCGACGATGTAATACTCCACCAAGGGATTCTTGGTCCAGCCGTAGATGCCGATGTAGGAGTAGCCGCCACCGGAGCCCGACTTGGTGAAGTTGTAATCCGCCACCACGTCGCCATAGGTGGTGTAAGCCGCTCCGTTCCCCCAGTAGAGACCCACGCGGGCGAGAAAGTCGCCAGCGTTGTTCCATTCGGCCTTGAAGGCGGCATTCTTGTTGTATGTGGTCATCTTCATGGAGCCACCACCGTCGTGCCACAGCTCGTAGTGGCTGTCGCCGGAGCCGCCCATGCCGTCGGTCGTGCGGAGGGTTCCGCCGGTCGGAGCGGTGGTTTGCGTGCAAGGATCAGGGTCCTGGGCCAGCGCCGCGGCGGCGCACATGGCGACGACGGACACCGCGAGGCGGGCACTGAATCGAAGGGTGGAGTGGGAACGGATCATGGGTATTAGCTCCTTGATGGAGGTCCGGAAACCGAGTGAGCTTGGAATCTATCCCACGCACTCCCATTCCCTCCTGACGTTTGGTCGATTCTACCAAAGTTTCTGGTGACACCTTTGTCCGCACCCGGCGGCGCGGAGCAAACGGTCTGTTGTACCCCAGACAACGGGGATTCCGGTCAACGGAGACCGGAACCGGCCATCGCCTCCTACTGTAGTGGCAACACCGATCTGGGAGAACCATCCATGACGACACGTCGAACCCTTGCCCTCCCTCCCTTGCGAAAATGGACCACCGTCGCCCTCGCGACCGCATGCGGAGCGGCCTTCGCCAAGACGGAGGTCCCACTTTTCCTGTTCTCCGGCCAATCGAACATGGTGGGCTTGGGAACCAGCACCAACGACCTGACCACCGACCAGAAGAAGACCTACGAGAACATCAAGATCTACCTGGATGCGGAAGGCGACGCCTCCCGCATGAAGAAGTGGTCCACCTTGGGGCCGGGATTCGGAGCCACCACCTCCCAGTTCGGCCCGGAACTCTTCTTCGGCAAGGTCCTCGCCGATTCCTTCCCCGGCAAGAAGATGGCCTTCATCAAGGTGGCCCGCTCGGGAACCTACCTGGGCAAGGCATCGGAATGGCTTCCCCCCAGCTCCAACAACGGTACCGGTGGCACCTACTACAAAGCCATGATGTCATCGATCGATGCGGCCCTGAAGAACTTCTCCTCGGCCTTCGACACCTCGCTGTACACTCCGAAATGGGCCGGATTCGTCTGGTTGCAAGGCGAATTCGACGCCATGGACGGCACCTTGTCCAACCAGTACGAAACCAACCTGACCAACCTGGTGAAGGATATCCGCACCAAGGCCGAGACCCCCGACCTGCCCGTGATCCTCCCGATGATCGACGTGCAGTCGATGTGGACCAACAACGCGAAGATCCGCGCCGCCGACATCGCCCTGACCCAGAAGCTGACCAACGTGGACACCGTGGACACCAAGGGGCTGCCCACCGACAACATCCACTACAAGGCGGCGGGGATGGTCACCATCGGCACCCGATCCGCATTGCGGTTCGTGAAGATGAAGAGCCTCAGCGGAATCGGCGACGCTCTCCGTGGATCCGCTCTCCGACTCCAGGCGGAGGGGACTCCGCGCTTCGATGCGATCGGACGCCGCCTCGACGCACGGGCCCTCCCGGCAAGCGGCAGACCCATCGCGATCATCGAGGGCGGAAGGATCCGCCTGGAGATCGCGCCGCCAGCACGCTGACTCCTGACCATCGCGGATCCGTCCACCGGGGACGGATCCGCGTGTCGCGTCCTGGAGGAAGGTCGACGATCCGTTCGCCCTGAGGAGCCCATGCCTGCCCTGAGGAGGTGGCGTAGCCACCGTCTCGAAGGGGAATGGGCGTCTCGAAGCGAAGTCCTGAGCTCGACGAAGGGGGCGGAGTTCGCGTCAAGGAATTTCCAGGACATCGCACTAGCCCGCATTCGTCGCGACAGCGTCTCAATGACTTGAATTTGTTGCGAGTCAG
>DAOPYN010000053.1:0-27891 GCA_035352895.1 Fibrobacteria bacterium
GACCGGTACCGACGATCTCGAACTTCCATCCACCGTCGGCGGAATCGATCCCCACCTCCGTGCGGGAGAGGACGATCTCCTCCGGAAGGTTGCGCGCGATCCATCCGTGCATCCAACCCGGGAGAGGGCGCCCCCGGAGGCTGTCCAGGTGGGCGACCTGCATCGAAAGCGCCTCGCGTCGGGCGAGGACCGCCTCGAGCTCCGTGCGTTCCTGCAGGAGCGCCGCGGTCCGTGCCTCCAAGGACATCCGCCCCACCTCCTCGGCCAGGACGCGGTGCCTTCGTTGGGAGAAGCCCCAAAAGCATCCAACCGCGACGACCAACGTCGCCAGGGCCACCACCCCGGCCAGGAGCCATTTGCGCGCGCGCCGCAGGCGACGACGGCCTTCGGGAACGAGGTTGTCGGGAAGTGTCCACGGCGCGTCCACCAGCGGTTCCAGCCATTGGGCGGGCGGATCCTCCGAGGCCAGGCACCGGACGGGAACGTCCAGCAGCTTGGACATCGGTTCGCCGCACTGCTCCGTGTGGGCGCCCAGGAGCCAGACTTCCTTGGCCACCACGCCGAACTGCTGCTTGGCGAAAAGGAGCGAGCGGTGCAATTCACGGCCCACGCGCTCCAGCGAGACCCCGTCGGACCACCCGTAGGGCAACTCCCGGACGAGCGCGAGATCGCCGGAAGGCTGCACCAGGACCACGGTGGTGGCGTTCTCCGCCTCGCCGGCGAGGAGGATCCAGGAATCAGGAGCGACCGCAAGTCGCGAGGCGGCCAGGAGGAGGCTTCCGGACACGGGCAGGACCAGCTCGATCTCGTGCCCCCGCCGGTCGCAAAAGCGCAGGAACACGTCCACCATGGCTTCCGGAAGCACCTGCAGGAGCACGGAGTTCTCGCCCTTGAGGCTTTCCCGCAGCGGACGCCAACCCCAGCAGGGGCGATCGGCACCAGCAGACTCCAGGCGCGCCTTGCGACCCAGGTAGGCGAGCAGGTCGTGCTCCCCCATCGGCGGGACCTTGAGCGAATGGTGGGCGACCTGGCTGGAGGAGATGGCCACCACCACCGTTCCCCCGTGGAAGGGAAGCACGGAGCCCATTTCCTCGAGCACCTCTTCCAGGCCTTGCAGTCCGGCGACCAGATCCGGATAGTCCCAGCTCCCCACCACCTTGCCCGATTCGAAGACGCGGGCGTGGAGCTTGCCGCGCAGGAGCGCGATCCCCAGGACCTGATCCGTGCGGGCGCGGCCCATCAGTAGCCCTTCCATGCGGTCCCGTCCCAGGTGACGGAAACGGGATCGCGCAGCACGATCTCGCCGACGACGGCTCCCCCCGCCACCAATCCGAGGCGGCTTCCCTTCAGATGCCAGCGGCTGGTGGTACCCAGTGCGACCAGCGGCACGGCCGATCCGACGTTTCCGCCCAGGGTCCATCCGGGAGCGGGCGGACCCAGTGGAGCCGAAGCGTTGCGCACCACTTCGACGAATTCCGTCGCCAAGTTGATCCTCACCAATGCGCGGGTGGCGGACTCGACGCAAGAAGCGGGCGCACCGGAGAGTTCGTCCCACACCGCCGAGAACTGGGCGGCGGTCATGTTCCGGCACGACGCGGACGCGTCGGAATTCAGGTCCGAGATCACCAGGATCCGCGCGTGGGCGGGCGCGGAAACCACCAAGTCGGCGGCGGCGGGAGACTGCGTCCAACCTCCCGCGCCGACGGGACGCGTGGAGGCCGGGCTCCATGCCGGATCCGGGACGAAGGCGCGGCTCCATCCGTCGGGATTCGTCGAAAGCCTCCCGACGGGGAGATCGGAGAGGACAGCGAGGGCACCCGCCCATCCGGTGGGGGAAGGGATGTTCCCGTTGCGCCGGACCTGCTCGCGAACCAGCCCGGCGATGGTTTCCAAGGTCTTCCGCTCGCTGTCGGCGCGGGCGTCGCGGAGGGTCTGGGCGACGGTGGGCACGATCGCTCCGGCCAGGATGGCGAGCACGGCCAGGACCGCCACCATCTCGATGAGGGTGAATCCCCTGCGCGGACTCAATGCCGGACTCCCGAACTCATGCCCAGGATGGGCAGGAAGATGGCCATGGCCACCACGCCCACGATGGCCACCAGGACCACGATGAGCAGCGGCTCCACGATCGCGAACACCCGCTTGACCTTGCGGGGAACCTCTTCCTCGTAGTAGGCGGCCACGTGGTCCAGCGAGCGGTCCAGATCCCCCGAGGATTCTCCCGCGGCGATCATCCGCACGGCCATTCCCGAGAAGATCCCGCTGGCCTTCAGCGATTGCGCGAGGCTTCCACCCTCGCGCACGTCCCGCAGGGCGAACGACAAGGCCCGGGCGAAGACCGCGTTTCCCACCAGGCCGTGGCAAAGCTCCAGGTTCTCCAGGATGGAGATTCCCGAACGATGCAGGACCGCGCAGTTTTGCGAGAACTTCGCCTGGGCGATCATGGAGTTGAGCTCGCCGAACACCGGAACCTTCAGGAGCATGCCGTCCCAAGCCAGCCGGAACGCCTCGCTGCGACGCTTGCCCTGGACGATGCCGATCCAGGTCGCGCCCCCTCCCAGGACGAAGGCCCACCACACGGACTTCACCAGGTCGGAGACCGCCAGGACCAGTTTGGTGACCAAGGGCAGGGGCACCTTCAAGTCCAGGAGGATCTTGGCGATCCCGGGCACGACGGAGGAGAACAGGTACAGCACGAAGGCTCCCAGGAGGAGCGAAATCACCAATGGATAGGTGGTGGCCTGGCGGATGTCCCCGGAAAGGCGCTCCTGCCAGTCCAGGTGGGCCCTCACCCTGGAAAGCGCCTCGGGGAGCGACCCGGACCGTTCCCCGGCGCGGACCATCCCGCAGAACTCGCCGGAGAACACCCGGGGGAACTTCTCCATGGAACCCGCCAGGCTTTCTCCGGACTCCACCGCCAGGTACAGCTGCTCCACCACGTGGCGGAACCACGGATGGCGGGTCTCCTGCGAGAAGTCGCGCAGCGCCGTGGGGATGGAGACCCCCGCCCTCACCAGGGTCCCCAGGAAAGTGCACAGCTCCGACAATTCCCGTCTCGGAACTTTCCTCTCCCCCACCGTCCGGTTGCGGACGGGAGCGCCCTGCGCGATGCCGCGGTCGCGTCCGATGGACACCACGACCTTGCCCTCCTGGTCCAGCTTCCGCTCCAGCTCGGAGCGGCTTTCCGCCGCGACCACCGCGCTGTGGCGATGGCCGTGCTCGTCCACCCAGGAATAGCCGAAGACCGGCATCAGCCCACCGCCCGCAGGACGTCGTCCACGTGGACGATCCCGGCAGCGGCCTTGGCCAGGCCGTCCTCCAGCATGGAGGTCATCCCCCCCCGCCGGGCGCATTCGCGGATCAGGTCCTCTCCGGAACGGTCCCGGATGGCCTTGGAGATGGAATCGTCGACAAGGAGGACTTCGTAGATGGCCACCCGTCCGGAGGTCCCCGAACCGAAGCACGCATCGCATCCCCGGCCCTTGCGGTACCGGCCTTCCGGATCCGGATCGATCCCGCGCGAAAGCAGGGTCCGGGCCGACTCGGGGTCGTCCTGGGCGCACTGCGGACAGATTCTGCGCACCAGACGCTGGGCCAGCACGGCCACCAGCGCGGAGGAAAGGAGGTACGGCTCCACACCCATGTCCACCAGGCGGGACACCGCCCCGGCGGAGGTGTTGGTATGGAGCGTGGAGAACACCAGGTGTCCCGTCAGGGCGGCGCGCGTTGCCAGCTGCGCGGTCTCCTCGTCGCGCACCTCGCCGACCAGGATCACGTCCGGATCCTGGCGCAGGAGCGCCCTCAGTCCCGCGGCGAAGGTCATGCCCTGGTCGGCCTGGATCTGGGTCTGGCGGATCATCGGCAGGCTGTATTCCACCGGATCCTCCAGGGTGAAGACGCTGCGCTGGATCGCGTCGATCTGGCCCAGGGCGGCGTAGAGCGTGGTGGTCTTCCCCGAGCCGGTGGGCCCGGTCACCAGGATCACTCCGTGGGGTTGGCGGAGCGCCTTCTGGAACCGATCCCGGTCCGTCGACCGGATGCCCAGGGAATCGAGTTCCAGGAGGACGTTGGACTTGTCCAGCACCCGCATCACCACGGATTCCCCGTACTGGGTGGGCAGGGTGGACACGCGCAGGTCGATGCGCCGCCTGCCGATGGAGAAGGCGATGCGACCGTCCTGGGGCACCCGGTGCTCGGTCACGTCCAGTCCGGCGAGGATCTTCAACCGCGCGATGATGGCCCCCTGCAGCGGTTTGGGAAGGATCGCCTCCTGGTGGAGCACCCCGTCGATGCGCAGACGCACCCGCACCATCCCCTCCTCCGGCTCCATATGGATGTCGGTGGCGCGCCGACGCACGGAAAGGGCGATCACCTGGTCGACCAACCGCACCAGCGGCGCGATCCTCCCCGCTTCCGCGGCGTCCACGATGCTCGCGGACAAGGCGGCGTCCACCAGGTCGTCCAGGGATTCACCCTGCACGTACTTCTGGGAGATCGCGTCCTGGATGGCCTGCGCAGGCGCGGCGAGCACCTCCAGTCCCAGTCCGGTGAGCCGCTCCACGGTGTCGATGGCCACCACGTCGAAGGTGTCGGCCATGGCTACAGTCAATATCTGTCCATCGCGGGCCAGGGGGATGAGCTGGTGCCGCTGGGCCACTTCGAGAGGGACCAGGGACAGGACCTCGGCATCGATCACCGCGTGGACCACGTCCACGTAGCCGGCCTGGGCGTCGTCCGCCAGGAGCCGCGAGACGGCTTCGGCCTTCACGAAGCCGAAGCGTTCCAGGATCTCGCCCAGGAATCCGCCCTTGCGCTTCTGCTCGCGCAGGGCGAGCTGGAGCTGGGCGGCGGAAAGAAGCCCCGCCTCCAGGAGCCTCTCCCCCAGCATCTTCGGCTTGCGAGGAGGAGTCGGATCCGACATGGAGCCTCCGGAAGGCGCTACTTGTGCGCGATGTAGACGGTCATGGTTCCGCCGTTGGCGGCCACCCACTTCACCTTGCCCAAGGTCTGCCTCTGGACGGCGGTGGCGCCGATGCCGGCATCCATGATGAGGTCGAACTTGTTGAATTCCGCCTCGCTCACTCCGGTGAAGGTCACCCACACCACCTGGTTGGTGTTGGTGAGGCTGCCCGTCGCCCCGCCATTGAGCGAGAAGTTGGGAGGCGCCGCACCGGCGGCGTTCAAGGCGGCGGCGGCGAGGTTGGCTCCGATCACCATCGTGTTGCCGATGGGGGGATTGGCCACGTTCAGATTCGCCATGTACGGCCCCCGGAACTTCGGCCAGGATCCGGTGGTGGCCGGAGCCACGCCCAGGTTCAGCACGTAGGGAAGGCTGTTCGGACTCATCACGCCAGCCGCGTTGCCGTTGCTGGCGGCGGGAGCGCCCGCGGCGTTCAGGGGCAGAAGGCTTCCCACGTCCGAGTAGTACTTGGCGACCGCCGATTCGAGCGTCTTGATGGTGCTGGTCGCGGAAGTGATCTTGGAGTCGTTGATCGCCTCGAAGATGCGCGGGGCCACCGCGGCCACCAGGATGGCGATGATCGCCAGCACGCCGATCATCTCGATGAGGGTGAAACCGCGCCTGGTCCGGGTCTTCCGATCGACGGTCGCTGGAATCTGGTTGTTCATTGCGGTCCCTTCCGTAATGGGGGGCTTAGGGAGAAATGGGAGGAGCGGCGGCAAGGCGCCGAAGTCTGCCCCACGCTACCATTCGCGGATCCGCATGGACAACGGTTTTCGGCGATCGCCGCGGCGGCTTACCTTTCCGGCCGCCCATGTCCAACCATCGCCTGATTCTCGTCCAACCGGAGATCCCGGAAAACATCGGATTCGTCGTGCGCGCCATGGCCTGCTTCGGCTGGACCGAACTGGCCATCGTGGGCGCGGAGAAGCCCACCACCGAATCCGTCGCCTACCGGACCGCGACCCTGGGCAAGGACATCCTGGATCGTTGCACCGTCCACGACACCCTGCAGGAGGCGTTCGGGCAAGCCCGCACGAGCATCGCCTTCACGCGCCGTCCGCACCAGAAAGGCCTGATCGACCTGCCCAATCTCGCCCGCAGATCGGATCTGGACGCCCCCTGGGCCCTGGTGTTCGGGAGGGAATCGATCGGACTGACTTCCGAGGAAGTCCTCCAATGCGATTTCGCCTGCCGCATCCCCACGGCCCACTCCACCGGATCCTTGAACCTGGGACAGGCCGTGGCCGTGGCGCTGTCCGGGCTCTTCGCCACCGAGCCCGCGCCGCGCGATCCCGCCAAGGGCGCGGAGCTCGCCATGCTTCGCGAGGACTGGGTGCGCCGGATCCTTGCAGAAGCCGATTCCCACTTGCATCCAGCCCGACAGGAGGCCGGTCGCCGCCACCTCGCCGCGCTCCTGCGCAGGCTCAGACCGACCCGCGCGGAGCTGCGCTTCCTGGGTGGACTCCTGGAAAGGATGTCCAAGGGGAAAACACGCGCAAAGTCTTGATTCTTAGGTACTTGCCAGGGGACTGGCGCTCGCCGGAGCCCATGACAAGCGACTTGCGACAAAAAAAACACACGGAAAGCCCATTGCAAGCCGTTGCAGGCGGTGATATGTTCCTCCGTAACGCGCCACCGCGCGTCGGTGCGATTCTCCCAAAACCCTTCCCTCAAGGAATGCAGATGAACAAGACCGATCTCGTCGCCAAGGTCCAAGAACTCGCCCAGCTGGAAAGCAAGGCCGCCGCCGAACGCGCTGTCTCCGCCGTTCTGGACGCCCTCGTCGAAGGCCTCAAGAAGGACAAGTCCGTCGCCCTCGTCGGATTCGGCACCTTCGAAGTCAAGGAGCGCAAGGCCCGCACCGGCGTGAACCCCTCCAACGGCGAGAAGATCAAGATCGCCGCCTCCAAGACCGTCGGCTTCAAGGCCGGCAAGGCCCTCAAGGACGAGTTCAACAAGGCCAAGGGCGGCAAGAAGAAGTAATCGTCTCCGGCGCCCTCCCGGGCGCGGCATGACCCTCGGCCCCTCCTTCGGCATCCCCGAAGGGGGGCTTTTTTGCACCCGGGACATCCCCATCGCATTCCCCCCTCAAGTTCGGACCCGCGAAGTCCGATGAATTGCGTGGGTCGACGGAGCAGGTTGCACCGGTTCCGACGGTCCGACTTGGAAGGCAAGGATGCCCTCCGAGGGGAACCACGCAAGGAGGATGTGTCATGCGTATCTACAACAACGTCAACTCGGTCAATATCCAGAACACGCTGGCGGGCACCAACACGAACATGACGAAGTCCCTGGAGAAGCTCTCCTCGGGTCTTCGCATCAATCGCGCGGCCGACGATGCGGCGGGTCTATCGGTGTCGGAAGGCATGCGATCCCAGATCCGCGGCAGCCAGATGGCCCAGCGCAACGCCAACGACGCCTTGGCGATGCTCCAGATCACGGAATCGGGCACCCAGCAGATCACCGATTCCCTCCAGCGCATGCGGGAGCTGGCCGTCCAGTCTTCCAACGGAACCTACACCAACACCGATCGCGGCTACATCCAGCAGGAGTACGCGGCGCTGGCTTCGGAAATCAACCGAATCGCCGCCGCCACCACGTACAACGGCATCGAGATGCTGACGGGAACCACCGCGTTCTCGTTCCAGATCAGCGCGGCCAAGTCCGGCGACAGCTCCACGATCAGTTTCACTTCGATCAACCTCTCCTCGGGTCTTTCCTTCGGCGGCGTGTCGGTCCAGTCGGCTGCGCAGGTCGCCATCGGGCAGGTGGACACCCTGCTGGCCTCGGTGCTCTCGCTGCGGTCCACCGTGGGTTCGACCATGAACCGGTTGAGCGCCACCGTGACCAACCTGGGCGACATGGTCACCAACCTGACGGACGCCGAAAGCCGCATTCGCGACACCGACTTCGCCAAGGAGACCATGCAGTTCACCCGAAACCAGATCTTGACGCAATCGGCCCAAAGCATGTTGAGCCAGGCCAACCAGCTGCCTTCCGGAGTGCTCGGCCTCCTGAGATAGTCCTTGCCTCGGTTCCCTTCCCCAAGGACCCGCTCCCCCGGAGCGGGTCCTTTTTGCTTCTATTGGGTGCATGCGGCTCATCGCCTGCCTCATCGCCCGCGACGAACAGGAGAACCTCCCTCGTTGCCTGCGCTCCCTTGCCGGAGCGGTGGATGGCATCTGCCTGGCCGACACGGGCTCGTCCGATTCCACCCTGGACATCGCCCGTTCCTTCGGCGCCCGGGTCCGGAGCATCCCCTGGCGGGACGATTTCTCGCAGGCCCGCAACGAGAGCCTGGAGATGGCCGACGGGGACTGGGCTCTGCAGATCGACTGCGACGAAGAACTGGATCCGCGTTCCATCCCGGCACTCCGGACGGCCCTGCATGCGGAGGCTCCCTGCCTTCTGGTGGAAGTGGAACTGCGCGACGGCACCGACCGTCCGGGCAAGGTGCTCCTGCCGCGGCTGTTTCGCCTGCATCCACGGATCCGCTACCGGCGCGCGCTCCACGAATCGGTCATGGAGACGCTCGACGAAATGGGCGCTCCACCGCCGATCCCCTCCGGAGTGCGGCTGATCCACCACGGCTACACCCCGGAATCGGTCGCCTCGCGTTCCAAGCTGGACCGCAACCTGCGCATTCTCCGCAAGGTGCACGAACAGGGAGCGGCCGACGCATACGACCTCTACAAGCTCGCGACCACGCTTCCGTCCTGGGGTGAATCCGCCGCGGAACGATCGGAACGGCTCGCCGAAGCGTGGGCACGCAGCCTGGAAGCTCCGGACTCGTTGCGGATCCAATGGCCATGGTGGAAGACCCTGGCCAAAAGCATCGCCCTGGATCTGGCACGCGCAGGCCGGTTCACGGAAGGATGGAATGTCCTGGAGATGGCCCGCTCCGCGGGGGCTACCCCGGCGCTCGCCGCCGCACGCGCCAGGCTCCTGCTTGCCGGAGGACACCACGGATCGGCCATGGAACAGATCCAGGTGGCCTTGTCGCTTCCGGATCCCGACGGATTGGCCGCATCACACGGCCACGAACGCGCCGCGAACCTCCACTTGGCCGCACAATGCGCCTTGGCCAACCGTCTCGATCCGGAGCCGTTCTTGGTGGAAGCGGCCTCCCTGGGATCGCTGGAAGCGCGTTGCGACCTCGCGGTGCGCAACATCAAGCGCAACCAGCACTCCGGGTGGAAGGAGCTCGACCAGATGATGCGGAACTTCCCGCAGCATCCGGTGGTCCTGCTGGCGGGTTCGGAAGCGGCTCTCGCCCACGGCGACCGTTCCACCTCCGACCTTCTTCTTGCCCAGGCCGTTCGCACGCCCTCGGAGGCGGCATCGAAGGGTCTGGCTCGCCAATGGATGCGCGCCTGGTTGGACGGTGCCACTCCGCCCTTCGAGCTGCCCCCCAGCGACGCCGAAAACGCCGCGGCCCAAGGCCTGGACAGGGTCCGTCGAGGGCTTCCCTGGACACCGGATCCTTTCCTGGAGTCCCGTTTCCTGCGTTCGTGCCTGGCCGATTTCCTGGAAGCCCTCCTGGAGGCCGGGCACGCCAGGGTGGTCCGCGAATTCGCCGTGAACGCCAAGGGACGCGATGCCGCGCTTCCCGGCATCTCCGATCTCGTGCTGGAAGACTAGCCTCCGGATCGCCTGCGAAGCCTCAGGTCCGTTCCACGATCCCGTACTTGATCAACCACGCCAGGACCCAGCGGGCTTCGTCCACGCCCCTTGCGGTGCGGGAAGCGCTCGACGAGAGATGGTCGGGGATGGTGCGCGGACCGGGCCGCAAACCAATGACAAGTTCCGTCATCAATCGGCCATCCACCGCATCCAGGAGATCCCCGAACGTGGGCGGCATGGGAATCCGACCGTCCAGGACCCGACGTCCCAGTTCCGAAAGCCCCACCGTGCCTTCCCATTCGTGGGGCGCGGCGGACCCGTAGTGGCCGAACATCTCCTGGGCGAGGAACACCTCGGGATCCAATCCCCCCCTGCCGGGCACCTCGACCGAGGCGCACGAGGAGGAAAGTTCCTGCCAGATCCCGGCGAGACGCCCCACCACCACCGCCCAGGAAAAACGCTCCCTGGCACGCTTGCGCCCCTGTTCACCCATCCGTGCGGCCAGTTGGGGGTCCCCCAGGAGCGTTTCCAGGGCTTGGCGCAGCGCAGCCGGATCGCAGGCCACGCCCTGCCCCAGGGCCAGCTGGGAAAGCCCCGGCTCCAGGATCTGCCGGAGCCCGGACAGGTTCGCGGGAGGAGGAGCCCAACGCGTGGGCACCAGGTAACCGGTGGAGCCGTGGTCCACCAGGTCCTTGTAGCCGTCCCAATCGGAGGCCACCACCGGAAGGCCCGCCGCCATCGCCTCCACCACCGAAATCCCGAAGGTCTCCTGGAAGTTGTCCACCGGAGACACGAACACGTCCGAGGCCGAAAGCAGGTCCGCCTTGGCCTGTTCGTCCAGGTCGGGAAGAATCCGGACCGAAGTCGTCAACCCAAGCTCCCGTACCGTCTGGGCCAGGGATTCCAGGTCCCCACCGGAGGCGCCACCGGCCAGCACCAGCAATCGGCCCGGTCGATTCTCTTCCATCAGCTTCCACTGGTAGAGCAACGGGTGGAGATCGGCCTTGCTCGTGGCCGAGATGCGCCCCAGCCAAGTGGCCACCCGGGCATTGGGTGGAATGGCCAGGCGCGAACGGGCCGTACCCTTTGGGGAGGGCTGGAAGGAGGATTCCGCCACGCCCAGCGGCGAAAGCTCCAACCGGGCGGGAAAGACCGTTCCCTCCAGCTCCGACGCCCGCCGCACCTGCCGGGAAAAGGCCTCGCGGCCCGCCACGCTGGTGCAGAGGATGGCGTCGTGGGCTCCCAGGGGCGAACGCACCAGCCGAGCAAGAGCGCGTGGCATGGAGGGGTCGTCCAGGCTGTGGATGGTTCCCGTCAGAGGAAAGGGGCGCGGCGACCATCGGGCCCGCGCCCAGGCCATGGAGGGCAGGTATCGGCTCCATCCACCCAGATGCATGACTTCCCATCCACCCTGCGCGAAAGCCTTGGGAATCTCCAGCTGCAGACGCAGGCGGCAGCGCGCCAGCAGGTGTTCGCCATCGGGGAGGGAACGCAGGAATTGCTCCAATCGGGCTTTCTCGGCCCGGGTGGGACAGAAGAACTCGTGGAGATCGTAGGGTCCATGGCGGAGCAACGCTTCCAGGAACGTGGCGTTGGCCACCAGCCGGCCCAACCGGAGGGTTCCCGATGATTCCACGAAGGTGTCCACGCTTCCGAAGATCCTCACGACGCAACGATACCACCGCGAATCGTTTCCTGCGCGACGGCATTTCGCCCCCCACTCGGTGGAGGTGTTCTACGAAATAGGCACAACGCCGAATTCTGTATCGAGCTATCGTGGATGAACGCAGACTCCATCCTCGAGAGTCCGCCATCGCCCAGCCTCCCGAACCCGCCCGGAAGGCTGGGCTCCCGTTTGGAATATTCCTCCCGAGTTCACCGGCAATGGAGGTTTCCAGGCCTGCGCTGTTGCTTTCCGAGATTTCCGGCAGTAAACTATTGGAAGCGGCCCGCACAGGGTTCGCATGGAGAGAGACCAAGATCAAGAAGACAGCCGAACATACGAGGTCCGACGGGACATCCACCGGGTGGACGTTGCAAAGCTGAAGGGCCCCTCGCACGGGGGTCCGTGCTTCGCGGGGAGGCGCTTGCGCGTCGGTATTCCCCGGAAGCGATCGAGTCGAGCACAGACGAGAAGAGTGGGCCGGGGGAGTTCCTCCGGCCTTTTCCTTTGCGTCCCCCCACCCTGATGGACGATTCCCGTCGCATGGAGCGCATCCATTCCGCACCTTTCCCTGCAACCTGGATGATGCGGCTCTCCCTCACCCACGATCCGACTGAAGGAAACAGCCCCGCCCTCCGGTATGCGGAGGCAGTGCAAGCCATCCACCGGACAGGCCTCCGGATCTAGATTGAATACCATGCGCCCCAGCGACACCAGTCCCGAGGCATGGAAGATCCAGCTCGACATCCTTCGTCGCAAAGGGCCCGTGGCGCGATTCTTCATTGCCTGCCAGATGAGCGACGACCTGCATGCTTGGGAGCGTGGAAAGTTCGCGGCCGCGGAGCCCCCTCCTCGACCAACGAACCACCCCGCGACAAGCTGCGGGGGAATGTCCTGGTCGGTGAATTCGGACCACGAAACCAGGCTCGGTGAATCCGACCCGAAGAGCCTGAAATGACTCCGGATCGGGTTCTCGTGGAGGTTTCCGAGATTCTCCAGCGGGCAGGGATCCCCTACATGGTCACGGGCTCGTTCGCCAGCTCCATGCTCGGGATTCCCCGGAGCACGCGCGACCTGGACATGGTCATTTCCCCAAGCGAGAGCCAGATCGAAGGATTGATCCAAGCGTTCGATCCGGACACGTGGTACATCGATCCTTTCGTCGTACGCGAGCAGGGCGACGCGCTGGATTTCGGCTACCTGGAACGCTGGGCGAGGGAACTTAGCGTCGAAGACCTGCTCGCGAAAATCCGGGCATGAAGAAAGCCCCGCCCTCCGGGACTCGGAGAGCGGGGCCATCCATTTCAATTTCCGCCAGACGATTCATCCATCGCCGATTTTTGGGCCTGGATGGTGGATGCAGCCGAGGCGACACGACCCCGAAGCTGTCCAAAGGGGGACAGCGAGCGGGGAGGGGAGCAAGGATGCGCCGCCAGACTGCCAAAAATCAGCCCTTGTTTTGGGCTTGTTCCTCGGCGAAGCTGAAGCTGATGGCGTGGTAGCCGGCGTCCACGTGGACGAGTTCGCCGGTGATACCCCGGGCCATGTCGGAGACCAGGAACGCGGCGGTGTCGCCCACCTCGGACGTGTCCACGTTGCGGTGGAGGGCGGATCGATTCTCCGCGATGGACAGCATCTTGTTGAAGTCGCCGATGCCCTTGGCCGCGAGCGTGCGGATGGGACCGGCGCTCACGATGTTCACGCGGATGCCCTGCTTGCCCAGGTCGTGGGCCAGATACTTTGCCGAGCACTCCAAGGCGGCCTTGGCCACGCCCATGACGTTGTAGTGCGGAATCACCTTCTCGCCGCCGATGTACGACAGGGACACGATCGACCCGTTGGGGTTCATCGCGGCCACCGCATGGTGGGCAAGGGCGGTGAGGGAATAGGCGGAGATGTCCAGCGCCGTGACGAATCCGTCGCGGGAAGTGTCCTGGAACTCGCCATCCAGGTCCTCGCGCTTGGCGTACGCGATGGCGTGGACCAGGAAGTCGATCTTGCCCACTTCCTTCTCCACCGCGGCGAACAACGCGGCGATGGAATCGTCGCGGGTGACGTCGCATTCGAACAGCGGGGCGGTCTTGCCCTCGCCCTGGATCAGGGATTCGACGGACCCCTTCAGTCGCTCGGACGGGTAGCTGAAGCAAAGCTCGGCGCCCTGTTCCCAGCACGAGCGTGCGATGCCCCAGGCGATGGATCGCTGGTTGGCGACGCCGGTGATGAGTCCTTTCTTGCCTTTCAGAATCATTGAGAATCCTTGCGTAGCGATTTAGGGGAGGAAAATAGCCTGGTCGCGACGCGGTCCCACGGAAACCATCGCGATGGGAGCGCCGACGAGTTCCGCCAGGCGCTCGAGATAGTGCTTGGCCGCCTGGGGCAGATCGCTCCACGAGGTGGCCGACGACGTGTCGGAAAGCCAGCCGGGAAGCGTCTCGTAGACGGGTTCCACCTTGGCGAAGTCCTTCACCTGCACGGGAAGATCGTCGATGGCGCGGCCGTCGATGGCGTAGCCCACGCAGATCTTGACTTCGGGAAGCTTGTCCAGCACGTCGACCTTGGTGATGGCCAGGCCCGTGATGCCGTTGACGCGCACGGCCTTGCGGACCACCATGGCGTCGAACCACCCGCAGCGGCGAGGCCGTCCCGTGGTGGCTCCGAACTCGCCGCCCCAGGTGCGAAGGCTCTCGCCCAACTGGCCGTCGAGCTCGGTGGGGAACGGTCCGTTGCCCACGCGGGTGGTGTAGGCCTTCACCACGCCGATCACGCTCTGGATGGCGGTGGGACCCACGCCCGAACCGCAGCAGGCGGACCCGGCGATGGTGTTGGAGCTGGTGACGTAGGGGTAGGTTCCGTGGTCGACATCCAGGATGGTGCCCTGGGCCCCTTCGAACAGAAGGTGCTGTCCGGCCTTCATGGCACGTTCCAGGACCAGGGACGCGTTGGCCACCAATGGGGCCAATTTCCGTCCGAACTCCAGGTAGTCGGCGACGATGGGCGCCGCTTCCAGGGGAGCCGCGCCGTAGACCCGGGTGAACAGGACGTTCTTTTCTTCCAGGATGGATTCCACCTTGGCGCGAAGGCCTTCCTCGTCCAGGAGATCGCACAGGCGGATGCCGCAGCGCGAGACCTTGTCGACGTAGGCCGGCCCGATGCCGCGGCCGGTGGTGCCGATGGCGTTCTTGCCCGCGGCGGCTTCCTTCAGCTGGTCCAGCTGCTTGTGCCAGGGCATCACGATCTGCATGTTCTCCGCAAGCCAGAGCCTGCCGTGCACGCTGAATCCGCGACCTTCCAGCTCCTCGATCTCGTGGAGCAGCTGGCCCGGATCCAGCACCACTCCGTTTCCGATCACGCAGGTCTTGGAGGGCCGCATGATCGCGGAAGGGATCAGATGGAAGACGAATTCCTGTTCGCCCACCACGACGGTATGGCCGGCGTTGGCGCCGCCCTGGAATCGGATGACGACATCCGCGTGCTCGGCGAGCACATCGATGACCTTGGCCTTGCCCTCGTCCCCCCACTGGGAGCCGACGACGATCGTGTTCTTCATGTTCCTCGCTCCGCGCGAGCATGGCTCGCGCATAGAAAAGCCCGGCCACGGAGATCCCGTGGTCCGGGCAAAAACAGAAAATTAGTTCAGTCGCGACTTCCTGGACTGTGCGAACAGCCCTTCGAGTCGCTCCGGCAGCTGGGGAACGAACTTCGGATTGGACACCAGTGCCGCTTTCCAGAAGCCCATCGCCCGCACCGCATGGACCTGGGGGGCGTTTCCGTCGCGCAGGATGTCCACCGCCACCGGATCCAAGGCGAACGCCTTGGCCGCCGCCAGGGCCAGCTCGGCTTCGCCGGACCGCAAGGACTCGGCGACGTATTCGGGTTCCAATCCCGGGGTTCCACCGCGCCAGATGGCCACGATCTCACCGCCCATCACAAGAAGACTCGCGATCTCGCCACGCACATCGCGAGTCAGGACGAACGGCCCGGAAGGATATTCCTGCCAAAGCTCTTCCAACCGTTCCCGGGCACCACTGCCGAAGGCGATCCACTCGATTTCCGTCGAGTTCCCGCCCTCCGGAACCCGGAACTGCGCCCCTTTTTGGCGGCGTACGAAATCAGCGGCGTCGTCCAGATTCTCGCCCACGTAGTGGTCGATCACCGGAACCCCGCTGCGCAGAAGCCGAAGCAGGACACGCGTGGGCTCCCACGCCAAGCGGATGCCGCGAGGATCCGGCAACACGGGAACCCCCGCCAAGGCGATCTCTTCCAGGAGAGAACGTCGCCATTCGAACAATTCGGCATCCTGCCGCCCACACAAGGAAGCAACCAGGATGCCCGAGAGCTTCCCCCAATCGCCGTGCACCCAGTCCTCGTGGAGGAGGACGCCCCCCTCGCGGAACCGAAACCCCTGGGGACCCAACCAGAGCGGCTTGCACCCGGAAGCCAGGAAGGACCTCGTGAGAGGTCCCGATGACAGGTCCCATAGTGGCGCCACGATCGCGGGTCGGGAATGCGCTCCGTCCCGCCGATGGGCGGAAGAAGGCATCAGACCTTCTTGGGGGTGTGCTCGGTGTGCTTCTGCAGGCGAGGGCAGTACTTCTTGAAGACCTTGCCCTTGGCGGTCTTGTTGAGCACCACGGTGTAGTTCTGCTCCTTGGTTTCCTTGCAAACCAGGAAGTAGATCTCCTTACCTGTCTTTTTCTTGGCGGCCATGGCTTTTTTCCCCGTAAATCGTGAAGGGGCAGGAATGTAGCCCCTCCCCCTTCCGCTTTCAAGTGTCGGCACTAGCTTTTCCGAAATCATGACCTGCCGTATCTCCCTGACCGATTGGAATGGCCGCAAGCTGCTGCTGTTGGAAGGTTCGGATTTCCTGCCCCAGCAGCAATCGGAAATCCGGGCCTTGTCCAAGTCCCTGTCGGAATCCTCCCAATCCCCCCCCATCCTGATCGACACCTCCGGTCTGGGTCTGGTCGGCTCGTGTTGCCTGGGCGCGTTGATCGAACTGGCCATGACCTGCCGGAAGCTTGGAATTCCCTGCGCGGTGGTGGAAGCCCGGCCGGAGATCCTGGACGTGTTCGATATCGTGAGCCTGCAGTCCATTCTGCCGGTGTTCGACTCCCTGGAATCGGCTGGGAAGAACGGGGTTTGAGTCGGTCCTCGTTGTTGAGCCCTTGTGCAATCCCAAGTTGTTTATAGATTTGGCCTCCTTACGTAATTCTCGGAGACACGCAGAATGTCCATCACACTCCAGGCCATCCAGTTCCAGAACCTCCGCAGCGACTTGCCGAAGTTCCGCGCTGGCGACACCGTCAAGGTCAACTACAAGATCGTCGAAGGCGACAAGGAACGCATCCAGCCTTTCCAGGGCGTGGTGATCCAGGTCCGCGGCGCAGGCATCTCCACCATGTTCACCGTGCGCAAGCTCAGCGGCAACGTGGCTGTCGAGCGCATCTTCCCGATGCACTCGCCCCGCATCGCTTCGCTGGAAGTCATCCGCGAAGGTCTGGTCCGCCGCGCCCGCATCTTCTACATGCGCGAGCTCACCGGCAAGGCCACTCGCATCAAGGATCGCACCTCCAAGGAAGACAAGTCGAAGGCCAAAGCCAAAGCCAAAGCCTGATTTTCGTTCCAGGGATTTGTCCCGACCTTCGAAGGGGAAAGCCGACGGCTTTCCCCTTCGTTTGCGTTTTCCGGAATCTCGAGTCCAGGGTGGCGCGATCCACGATCCCCGCCTCCTTCAGCCAAGGTCGGCGTCGAGGCATGCCACATGTAACGAGGCGGACACTCGTTTCGGGGGCACGCCTTGTCTACCTTTCCGTGCTATGCCCGTAACTGCTCCATTCGATTGGGAACACCTCCAGTGGCACCTGGATCCCATCGCGATCCAACTGGGTCCCCTCGCCGTACGCTGGTACGGTCTCATGTACGCGGTCGCCTTCGGTGTCGCCTACTGGCTGGTGATGCGTCGCCTCAAGCACGAAACCTGGGAGATCTCCCGAGACCACGTGGATCGCCTCCTGACCTGGGCGGTGGGCGGAGTCCTGATCGGTGGGCGGATCGGATACGTGTTGTTCTACAACTGGGGATACTTCTCCCACCACCCGTTGGAGATCTTCTTCCCCTTCGGATCGGATGCGGAAGGCGGCGTGCGGTTCACCGGGATCTCCGGCATGTCCTACCACGGCGGCTTGGCCGGGTTCGCGATCGGTCACATCATCTTCTCGCTGCGCAACCGCATCAATCCGTTGCGCTTCGCCGACCTGATCGTCCCCGCCATCCCGCTGGGATACATGTTCGGAAGGTTCGGCAACTTCATCAACGGCGAGTTGTGGGGGCGGGTCACCGATGTCGCCTGGGCCATGCGGTTTCCCTCCGACACGTCGCTGGGTTCGCCCCTCAATGGCATCGCTCCACCGCTTCGCCACCCCAGCCAGCTCTACGAGGCCTTCGGCGAGGGCTTGCTGATTTGGGCCATCCTCTGGGGGCTGAAGAATCGCCCCTTCTTCAAAGGTCGGATGTTCGCGCTTTACTTGATCGGATACGGTCTGGTCCGCTTCGCAGTGGAATTCACCCGCGAGCCCGACGCCCAATTGGGCTTCGTTCTGGGCTCCCTTTCCATGGGACAAGTGCTATGCTCGACGATGATCCTGGTCGGGACCACGCTCTTGTTCTTCCCGGCCCGCGAGGTTCCCGTCCGGGGGTGAAATGACCAATCTCAACGAGCAACTCTACATCCGCGATCTGCACAGGCATCCGGTCCTCACCCTGGAGGAGGAACGCGCCTACATCCGCCGTTTGAAGGTGGATCCGGAAGACAAGGAAGCCCAGGACAAGCTGATCACCGGCAACCTGCGCTTCGTGGTGTCGGTGGCGCGCCGGTACCAGAACCGCGGACTGTCCCTCCTGGAACTGATTTCCGAAGGGAACATCGGCCTGTTCAAGGCGGCCCAGCGCTTCGACGAGACCAAGGAGGTGAAGTTCATCTCCTACGCTGTGTGGTGGATCCGCCAAGGCATCCAGAAGGCGTTGTTCGATCAGGTGGGCACCGTGCGCATCCCGCCCAACAAGCTGGCCCTGGCCCACCGGTTCAAACGTGCGTTGGCCAAGAGCGGAGGCGACTACGCCAAGACCATCGAGAGCCCGGAATTCAAGGACTACGCCGAGGAGATCCCCGAGCTTCTGGAAAAGATGGAGGAAATCTCGCTGAATTCGCCCATCGGCGGATCCGACGACGGCGAGAATTCCACCACCCTCCTGGACATGCTGGGAACCGACGGCGAGCAGGAACTCGAATCGGAGATGGCCGAGCTCAAGAAGATGCTCGACAAGATGCTGGACGGCAACTTGACCGAACGCGAAGCGAAGGTCTTGCGGATGTACTACGGCATCAACTACAGCAAGGAGTTCACCTTCGATGAAATCGGTCGGGAACTCCGCCTGACCCGCGAACGCGTGCGGCAGATCAAGAACAAAAGCCTCAACAAGCTTCTGAAGAACAAGGACGCGCGCGACATCCTCTCACCCTTCCTTTCCGGAGGGCCTGCGGACTGAACCTCATGAAGATCGATCGCAGAGCCTGGATGGTGGGCTTGGGCGTCCTGGTGCTCGGCGCCGGGGCGGGCTGGTGGTGGTGGAAGGCTTCCGGAGGTGTCGTGCACCCGGCCTCCGTTCCCTTGGGCTTTCCCTCCGACACGTCCCTGTTCCCCGGTCGCGACGTGGGGATGCCCGGGAAGCTTCCGGGAGTATCCAACGCCGATCGCAGTCTCCTGGAACGGGCGTTGGACGCCCATAAGAAGGGAGAAGCGGCCCGTGGGCTGGAGATGCTCGAGGAGATCCTGCGCAGGACTCCCGATCTCGCCGCGGCGCGCTACTACGCCACCCTGTGGCGCTACGAGAAACGCACGGCAAAAGACACTGCGCAGGCCGACACCCTGCTGACCCGCGGGCTTTCGCTGGATCCGGGCCACCCCTGGCTTCTGCTCCTGCAGGCCAAGCGCTTGGTGGGACAAGGCAAGACCAAGGAGGCCCACGAAATCCTGGTCAAAGCCATCGACTTCGCGCCCACCTTCCGGGAAGGCATCGAAGAACTCGCCTCCGTGGAACTGCGCCTGGGCAACCTTCCCCGCGCCCAGCGACTGGCGCAGTTGTCCATCTCGCTTGCCGACAAGGAAAAGCGCCGCTACGACCTTCTGGCCGAGATCCTCCTCACTCGCGAACGCGACGATTCGGCCGCGGAAGCCGTGAAGCTCGGCTTGGCCGGCGCGCCCAACGAACCGCGCTACCTGTGGATCCGCGGGCTTCTAGCGGAATCCCGGGGCGACACCGCTTCGGCCCGCAAGGATTATCTGTCGGCCTTGTCAGCAGGCAGGCTCCCCCAGGCGGAAGACGCGTTGCGGACCCTGGGATTGAAGCCTCTCCACGGTCCGGCCAGGACCGGCACCGGAATCAGTGGCCTCAACACCAACCAGACCAGCTTCGCGGTGGAGTTGCTCACCCCCCTCGTCCGCGCCTACCCTCGATCGGCGCCCCTGCACTTCGCCCTGGGAAGGGCCCTGCAGGAGCAGGGGTACCTCGCCCAGGCCGGCGAGTCGTTCCAACGCGCCCTGGAAATCGATTCCACGGTGCCGGGCCTGGTGGAATGGTCCAGGGAAAACCGCAAGCTCCTGGAAGAAAAGGCGAAGGTCTTCGCGAAGGTACACGCCGATTCCAGCGCGACCTCCGCCTCCGGCGACACGCGCTGGTACGATCTGGGCCATTACCGGATCGCATGGGGCGTTGCGCGCGAACAGTTCCTCGCCCAATTCGGATCCAACCGGTTCGAAAAACCCACACCGAACCTCCTGGTGGAACGCCGCTCCATGTGGGGGATCGAACACATCCACGGAGCGCGCTTCGATTCCACCGGCCTATGGGCGGTGCAGGCGATCCTGCGCGATGCCGGCAAGGCGAACATCGATCTGATGGAGGAAGGAATCCGGCTCAATGCGCTGCAGGCGGGATCCGGAACCTTCAACGAGACCAAGATGTGCCCACCCTGGGGCCAGGTGGAATCCGTCTGGTGGGAAACCACGGACACCTACGAATTCATGGCCGTACGCACCGGCCCATCCAAGCGCCTCGGGTTGATCCGGGTCCAGAAGGATCGCGTCCCCGACGGCGGCATCTGCGCCTTGGTGGCCATGGCCATGGATTCCACGCTCCAATGAAGTCCCAACGCGACCTGGGGATCGATGCGGTCCGTGGACTGGCGATGGTCATGATGACCTCCACGCATGCCCTGCGCATGTTCCGCCCGTCCACCCTTCCCGACTTCGCGCAGTGGCTTTTCCGCATCGAACCCGTGACCCCTGCGATCTTCTTCCTGGTGGCGGGTTGGGGACTCTCGCAGAGCCTGCGGCGGACCAGCGACGTCTCCGCTTGGCGACGCCGACAATGGAAGCGATCAGGCCTCCTGTTCGGCATCTCGGCGGCCATGTTCTTCGTGTATTCCGGGCCCCAGTGGCCGGAATCCATCGTGTCCACCGGAGTGCTGGGATGCCTCGCGTGGACCATCGCCATCGGCACGCTGATCCTACCTCGGACATCGCTGGCCATCGCGCTTCTGGTGGCCACCGTGGCGATACGCGCGGTGTTCGACTCCAAAGGCATCCACATGGACGGGCTCAACGCCGGAACTTTCGCCCTGCTGCCCAACCTGCCCATCTTCCTGGCCGGACTGCTTGGCGATCGCCTGCTGGATCGCAACCGCACCTACGAAGCGATCGCAGGAACCGCCGGAGCGCTGGTGATCCTGTTCCTCAGCTACCGAGTGGGCTTCCGCAACCTCTGGGAAGGTTGGGGGATCGAGCGCAGCACGCAGGAATACCTGGTCACCGTCAATCACTCCCACAACGGATTCGCCATGGTCTACGATCTGCTCCGGGGAATCCCCACCAGGACCATCCACGCCCGGTTCAACACGCCGACCATGGCGCTTCTTCCCGTCCTGGTGGCCATGGCCGGCCTGTGCAGCCAATTCTTCTGCATGGTCACCGACCGGTTCCCCCACCGCCTGAGCGCCCTCTCCTCCTTGGGACGCCACGGTCTGGTCTACTACCTCACGCATTTCGTCGCATTGGGAGCCATCGCCGTCTTCCTGCCCGCCTCCCTGGCCAACTGGTCGTGGACATGGTTGATCGTCACCGTCCTGGTGGCCGGCCTCGGAATCATCCTGATGCACCGCTTCGATTCCAGAGGAGCCCGCGCATGACCGCCTTCCACCTGCAACCGGACCTCACCGAGGTCCAGCTGGCCGATTGGTCGACCCTTCCCCAGATCGCCGTGGACACCGAGCTCCATGGGCTTCGTCTGGGACGCGACCAGGTCCTCCTGGTGCAGGTGGGCGACCATCTGGGCAACGTCGCCTTGGTGCGCACCGCAGGCCTTTCCCAGTGCCCGCCGCGTCTGCGCCAACTCCTGGAAAACCCCTCGGTGCTCAAGCTTTTCCACTTCGCCACCACCGATGTGGCCTTCCTGCGCCAGAGTCTGGGCGTGAAGGTGGCCCCGTTCTTCTGCACGCGGGCCGCCAGCCGCCTGGTGCGGACGTACACACAGTCGCACGGTCTGAAGGACCTGGTCCGCGAATTTCTTGGCATCGAGCTGGACAAGCAGATGCAGCAGACCGACTGGTCGCGCGAAGACCTCACCGAACAGCAGCTCAAGTACGCCGCCAACGACGTCCTGCACCTGGTGGCGGTCTACAAGGCCCTTGTCCGCATGCTGGAGGCCCGGCCGCCCTTGCCCTCCGGAATCAGCGCCGTGGAGCTCGCCGCCAAGGCGATGCAGGCCCTGGACCTGCACGTGGAATTCGTGCTGGCCGGCTACGGCGCCGCCGACGGCTGGAAAGTGGATCTGTTCGAGCACGTCTAGGAGCGTGCCCGAACCTACCAGGAACGTTCCAGGCGAAGCAGCCGTTCCTTGGTGGCGATGCCTCCGGGTGCGGAAAAGCCCGTGAGCCCTCCCACCCCGACCACGCGATGGCAGGGAACCACCAGCCCCACGGGATTGCGCGACAGGGCTCCGCCCACCGCGCGAGAAGCCATGGGCTTTCCCAGTGCTGCGGCCACTTGGCCGTAGGTGCGGGTTTCTCCGGCCGGAATGGAGCGGATCCAGCGGCAGACCTCGATGGTGAAGGGCGTGCTTCCGGAGAGATCCACCGCCACGTCCCGGAAATCCTGGAGATCCCCGGCCAGATGCCGACGAATTCTGTCCACAAGGACGCCGATGGGGCCGGGCGGCGTCGCGTCCACCTCCGTGGAACGGGGATCCGGCAGGGCCAGGCGACGCACCCGCGGACCCGTCGAGGAATCCGTCCACTCCACCGTCCAGACACCCCAGACGGAAGCGAACCGACAGGATCCGACCACGGATGCGCCGGCGCTCAAAGGAGCAGGTACCGGGCCCCCACGGCCACCAGCAGGATGCCGTAGCCCTTGCGCATGGCGGCCGCGCTCACCCAGGTCTGGTTGGCCAGAAGCGCCCCCAGGAGATTCCCCACCAGAAGCCCCAGGGCCAGCAGGGCACCCTTGCGCCAATCGAGGTTCCCCTCCTTGTAGTAGACCCCGATCCCCAGCAATCCCACGGGAAGGAGCTGGGCCAGGAGCGAAGTTCCGGTTGCCATCTTCTGATCCACCCCGAAGGCCAGTACCAGGACGGGAACCATGATGGCCCCACCGCCGATCCCGAACATGCCACCCAGGATCCCCGCCACCAATCCCAGCGCCAAGACTTGGTAGACCATCCATCCCCCCTCTGGAAACGATGGCCTGGAATCTAGCTCCGCGAGAGTCGCCGGCGACCGCGCCGATGGATCCACACCATCCCCGCGAGCACGAGAAGAATCCAGGGACCCGGTTCGCTCATGCGGACCGACTCGTCGGTGTCCAGGTCCATGTTCCGATCCCCCTCGAGCACCTCCTGCTGCTTGGCGCGCAGGGCGTTCTCCTGCGTGGCGGTCTCCAAGGCCAGGTACGCCGTGGCGCGCGCGAGGACTCCGCTGGCGAAGCTTTCGCCCAGGATTTCCTTCCATGCCCGGTCGCCGTCGCGGGCGAGGACGGCCAGACGCGTCTCCCGCAGGGCGTTGGCCGCGGCCCGCTCCCAAGGCCCCAGGTTCGCGCCCGCCAAAGGCGCCTGAACGGAATCGGGAAAGGGGACCAGCACGCTCCCTTCGCGCAGATCCACCCAGTGGTTGCGCCCCTTGCGATCCTTCAGTTCCCCCACGGAGTCCGGAATGAACATCCCGTACACCGGCACGGGGCCTTCTCCGGAGAACGGGAAGCGCTCCAGCACCCCGCGACGATCCAATCGGAAGAAGCCGTGCACTCCGGGGGAAACGGACGCGAAGAGGTCGAGATCGGATTCCAGGAAGACGAAATCCGTCCTGTCCGACACGGCCACCACCATGGGAACCGTGTCGGAACCTCGCTGGAATTTGTCGGAAAGGACGTGCTTGACGGCCCGTTCCAGGAAGAATCCGCCCTCGAAGGGGCCCTGGCGGTAGCGGCGGCTCCATTCGGGATCCTCGGAAAGGTCGGTGCCGCGCACGTTCATGGAGAGGATCCGCACGGAGGCAGGATCCAGGCCCGAACGCTGCAGGAAGGATTCCAGCGACGCGGCCAGGACGTTCCGGTGGGGCCCCGCCGCCCGGGAAGCGTCCAGCACGAAGTGGATCCGCACGGGAGGAATTCGCCTGGGGAGCCCGGCGAGCGCCGGCTCCGGAACCACCATCCCCAAGCCCGGGAACTCGACGATTCCCGACTGGTCAGCACCACCCAAAGCCACGGCCGAGTCCCCCACCCGGATCTGGACCGGACGCCGGTGGAGGAAGCGGATCGAGGTGTGGCGCCGTTCCGCTTCGGCGAAGGGGAACACGCGCAGCTCCAGGTCCGAGCCACCCTGGAGGTAGCGCAAAAGGCCCGGATCGCGGTTGGTGCGGGTGATCTGTGTGTATACCCATTCGGCGGTGCGCCGTTCGGCCAGGACGCCCTGGTGGAGGGAATCCCCCACCTTCAGGGTGTACCCGTCCACGAACACGTCGCGGGGAAGGCGGACCTTGGCGCGAAATTCGGCGGCTTGGGCGCGGCGCCAGGTCTGCCCACTGTCCTGGGGCCTGCGCGGACGGACCAGGTCCAGGTCCAACCAGGTGCGCGATTCCCCCTCGCGGCGGGGCTGGACCTTTGCCAGTCGCACCAGGGTGGAATCGCCATTGGCCGCGACGCCCCCCACATCGCGGCCGGCCGGAGCGTCAGAAGGCTCGGCCAGCGAATCCTCTGGGGGCGCGAACAGCGCCTTCATGGCCGCCAATCGCGCCGGCGCCACCATCAGATTGTCGAAGATCGCCCAGTCGCGGAACTCCGACAGATACAGCTGTTCCCCTTCGCGGGTCCCGGCTCGCGAATCGTGTCCGCCAAAGCGCGATTCCAGCTGGGCGATCCCGTCGGCAAGGCTTTCCAGGTCGACGGAGGCGAGATCCAAGGGGTGACCGGGTGCGTCGTAGGCGTAGGCCATCACCGTGCGGATCTGGATTCGAGTCCAGAGGGCATCGACCACCACCCATCCCGGCAAGAGCACCATTCCGGCCAAGCCGATCCACGGCACCCAGCCCCGCTGCGGACCCGCGCGCAGGGACTTCCATTGCCGCCCCAGCAGGTTGGCCACGAACACGCCGGCCACCAGCGGAGACAGCATCAGGAATCCGAACCCCACCAGCAAAAGGGCCAGAAGCGACAACGGGAGGAAGGGCAAGAACAGCAGGAAGAAGTAGGCGAAGTAGGGGGCTGTCGCGCACCGCACCCAGAACTGCAGGAGGTTCCAGCGGGATCCGGAGGGCAGGGGAACCAGGTAGGCGACGCCGCCCACCGCGGCCAAGGCAAACCACATCGGATGGGAAAAATCCCCGAACAGGCAGTCGAGCGCCTGGTTCAGCGCAAGGCCTCCCAAGGGGGCCACGACCAGGGCCGCGATGCGCAGCGTCCAATCCAAACCACCTCCTTGGCGGATGGGACGCTGGGAGCCACGCCGGACCAGGGCCACCAGGCAATAGGCGAACAGCGTGGTGCATGCCGTGAACCCCGCCACGAACAAGGTGAACACGGGAACGTTCGGCGACAGGGAAAACATGGGGGAAGCCACGGTGAACAGGAAGAACACCCCGGACGGCAGGAGGAAGACTCCCCCCATCTCGGCGACCAGGTCGCGCCGCGATTGGACCGCCGACCTGGCCTGCGCGCGCGCGGAGGCAAGCAGGTAAAGCCCCCAGACCACGACGGGCATCACGAAAGTGAACCCGTAGCGCAGGATGTCGTCGTCGGAGGCCACCCAACGCGGTACCGAACGGGGAACCAGCACATCGGAACCCCAGACGGTCGCCACCAGCGCGGCCACTCCCAGGACCGCGGCGAGGGCGCCCACCCACAGCGGCAACGGTCGCTGGCGGATCCAGAACACCGATGCGATCGCGGCATTGGCCACCATCCAGGCGGCCACGACCGCCAAGGCGACCTGCCAGGCGAGTCGGCTCGTGGAATCCAGGTCCACGCCGATGATCCCGTAGAGGTGCGACAGGATGCCTTCCATCAAGGAAAGGGGCAGGATCACGCACACCAGAAGCCAGACGGGATGGCGAAGGGAATTCATGGGGACTCCGGAGAAAGGTACCTGCGGGCCAGGAGATGGACCCCGATCAGGGAAAGGAAGTAGAAGACCACTCCGACCCAGGTGTGGACTTCGGCGCGGTGTCTGTGGAACACGTCGTGGAACTCCATCAGCCAGAGGGTGGCCGAAAGACGCAGACCCGTCACCACAACGGCCATCGCGACCACCGTCCCGAGCATCGCGGCCAGGCGGAGCCAACGGCCATGGGGCGCGGTCCAGGGGAAATGCCACAGGCACACCGTGACGGCCATCAGGAAGAAACCGGAACCCGCGCAGGAGTGGTCCACCAGGATGCCCAAGGGGAGGTTCCGGTAGCCGTGCCCGGGATCCCAGGCGAAGGGTCTCCCGACCAGAAACTCGACCATGGAAACCGCGGGAGCCAGGGCCCAGCGCACATGCTCGGGCCTCTCCCAGCGCAGGGCGAACTTTCCCAGCCCCAAGAGGGCCAGAAGGAGTACGGCCTTGGAACGGGAGGATCCAGCGAAGGCACCAGGAGGGAGGGCGGCGGCGGACATGGCGATCTTCCAGCTTAGAAAAGCGCGTACTCCCGCCGATGCGCGAAAATGCTAGGTTGCCCTCTCTTCGCGGTGTCTCCGCGAACGGCCACAGGAGAGAGCGATGGAACCAGGCAAGCAGTTGGTGCACGAGGTCGACGTGGTGGTGGTGGGCGCGGGCCCTGCCGGGTGCACCGCAGCCGTCTTCGCCGCGGAAGCGGGCCTCTCCACGGTTCTCCTGGAGGCGAGGTCCGTCCCCAAGGACAAGATCTGCGGCGACGCCATGGCCGGCAAGTGCGTCCCCATCCTCCGCGAGCTGGGGCTCCTGGAGGAGGTGATCCAGCGTCCCCACGGATACTCCACCGGTGTGGTGTTCAGCTCCCCCAAAGGCGACACGGTCCACATCACCTTCAATCCACCGGGCGCCAAGCAGAGGACCGACGGCTACGTGGTGCGTCGCAAGGTCTTCGACGAGATGCTCTACCGGCGCGTGGAACGCACGACCTGCCAACGGCGCCTGCAGTTCAAGGTGGAAGGCGTCCTGACGGAAGACGGCAAGGTGGTGGGCGTGCACGGTCGCCAGTACGGCAGCGAGACCGAGGAGATCTACCGCGCCAAGGTGGTGATCGGTTGCGACGGCTACCGTTCCATCGTGGCCCGCGAGACCGGCCGCTACTTCCGCGACCCCGACCACTGGGTGACGGCGCTGCGCCAGTACTGGGACGGCGTGGAGGGTCTGACCGAGGCCATCGAGGTCCACTTCGTGGACGAGATCATCCCCGGGTACTTCTGGATCTTCCCGCTGGAGGACGGCAAGGCCAACGTGGGGATCGGGATGTTGGAGAAGGACATCAAGCGCAGGAACCTGGACCTGCGGGAACTCATGGCCAAGGCCATCGCCAATCCGCTGTTCCGCGAACGGTTCAAGAACGCCAAGCCCATGGAACGCCCGGTGGCCTGGGAACTCCCGTTGGGCTCCAAGCGCCGCAAGATGTACGGCGACGGCTTCATGTTGGCCGGCGACGCCGCCTCGCTGATCGACCCCTTCACCGGCGAAGGCGTGGGAAGCGCCATGCACTCGGGCAAGATGGCGGCCCAGGCTGCCATCGAGGCCATCGCCGCAGGCGACGTCTCCGAGGCCTTCCTCAAGCGCTACGACGACAGATTCTGGAAATACCTGGGCCCCGAGATCACACTCTCCCACAAGCTCCAGCAGATCGGGCGGCGCAAGTGGTTCCTGAACTGGGTGCTGGGCAAGGCGGCCCGTTCGCCCTACGTGCGGGAGCAGATTTCGGGCATGCTCGCCAACGTGATCCCCAAGAAGACGCTGGCGTCGCCGTTGTTCTACCTGAAGGTCCTGTTCGGCTGATCGCTGCGCGGGCTTTTTGACCCTGCGTGTCCGGCTTTCCACGGGGCGGCCGCGCCGGTGAGGTAGGACCCCGCCCTTTCGGGCGGGGCCCCCT
>DAOPYN010000054.1:0-27552 GCA_035352895.1 Fibrobacteria bacterium
TGTCGATCCCATCCATGTCCGCCAGTGTCCACAAGGTGAACACATGGGGCAGCTTGGCGCCGGGAAGGTCGGGGGCGATGGGACGCCCCCCCTGGGCGAGGATCAGCCGCGTGTAGGGAAATTCACGGATCGCGCCGGTGGCCGCGTCGCGTGCGCGGACGACCTTGGCCTTGCGGTCGATCGATTCTGCGACCGTGTTCACATGGACATCCACATCGTACTGCTGCTTGAAGCTTTCCGGACTTTGCAGGATCAGGGAGGAGCGGTTGGGGATGTCGCCCCCGATGAAGTAGGGCAATCCGCAGTTGGCGAACGAGATGTCGGGTCCGGATTCGAGGATGGTGATCTTGGCGTCCGACGAAAGACGGCGTGCCTTGGCGGCCGCGGTGGCTCCGGCGGCGACTCCGCCGATGATCAGGATTTCATGCATGGCTGACTCCATTTCCGTATTGGACGATGGGACGATCGATTCCCGCAGGAATGCGGGAAGGAAGGGGCGACCACACGTCGGCTCCGTCGAGACCGACGGGATGCGGCGAGGTGGCTGTTTGCTCTACGGGTAGGACGCTTCCCCGGAGGCGAAGGTTACAGCGCCATCGCGTGGAATCCCGGGGGCTAGCGCACCAATTGCGATGCTCTTTCCCATTCGTTGGGAAAGAGGTCTGCGGGAACCCCGCCCGGAAGCTTCGCCTGCGAGACCTTCCATCGGGCGCATTGCGAGTTGTCCGTCTGGCAATACTTGGACTTCATCAGATTGGCCGTGGCTGGCTTGTTCGCCATCTTGTCCTGGAAGAACGGGCACCGGGGCAGGCTGGGGCATTCGGACATGGCGCGATTCCCTGGAATTGGGTGGAGATGGCATCGTACCGCTTCGGATACGGGCTGGCAACCGTGGTATGCGCACAGAATGATAAAAGGGTGTATATTACATCTAAGCTTGGCGGGATTGAACCTTGCCCTCGCTTGATGAAGGAGTTACAAGATGAAACTCGCCTTTCCTGTCGTCGGGACGGATCTCTCCTCGCCACTGGATGGTCGATTCGGGCGCGCCCCGCGCTTCCTGATCGTCGAAACGGACTCCAACGCGTTCACGGTCCTGGAAAACGCTCGGAACACCGATGCCTCGCAAGGGGCGGGAATCCAATCGGCGCAGGTGGTCATCGGCTCGGGAGCCGCAGCTTTGGTGACCAGCCATTGCGGGCCCAAGGCCTTCAAGGTGTTCCAGTCCGCCAAGTTTCCAGTCCTGCAAAGTCCCATCGCTCCCGTTTCCGAGCTGATCGAGCAATTCAAGGCGGGTTCGCTGAAGGAAATGACCGCACCGGACAACGCCGGGCACGCGGGATGAAGATCGCCGTCGCTTCGGGGAAGGGAGGCACCGGAAAGACCACCTTTTCCGTCGCCTTGGCGCTGGCCAACCGGGACCGCGCCAGGCTGGTGGACTGCGATGTGGAAGAACCCAACGCCCACCTGTTCCTGCGCGGAGGGGAATCGACGACCGCATCCGTCTGGGCTTCGGTGCCGGTAGTCGATGCGTCGCGGTGCGATTCCTGCGGGAGGTGCGCCAGCTTCTGCCAGTACAACGCGCTCGCGCTGGCCGGAAGCGCCGGCCTCATGGTGTTCCCCGAACTTTGCCACGACTGCGGAGGCTGCATCCTCGTCTGCCCCAGCAAGGCCCTTTCCGAGCGCAAGGTGTTGCGTGGAACCGTGGAAACCCGGGTGATCGACGGAACATTGGAGCTGGTGACCGGGCGCCTCGAGGTGGGAAGCCCTTCGGCCCCGACGGTCATCCGCGCGGCGATCGAGAATCCACCCGCGCTCCAACGAGGGGTGACGATCTTCGACGCTCCTCCAGGCACGGCCTGTTCGTTCGCCTCGTGTGTCCACCAAGCTGACCATTGCGTGTTGGTCACCGACCCCACGCCGTTCGGGCTACACGACCTGGACCTGGCGATCGAGGCCATCCAAGCCATGACCAAGCCGTTTTCCGTCGTGATCAACCGCTCCAGCGGAGACGACGATCTCGCCTCCCGCCACTGCCGACGCCGCGGGATTCCGGTCCTTTTGCGCATCCCGGAACGCCGGGAGATCGCCGAATGCTATTCCAACGGGGGTAGCCTCCTGGATGCCGATTCCTCCATGGGGGAACGGCTTCGGACGCTCCTGGACGACCTCCATTTCCAGGTGTCGGGAGGGCCCATCCAGTGAGTCCAAGGGAAATCGTGGTCCTGAGCGGCAAAGGCGGCACCGGCAAGACCTCCGTGACCGCGGCGTTCGCCACCTTCGCGAAGAAGACCGTGCTGGCCGACTGCGACGTCGACGCGGCGAACCTGCATCTGCTCCTCACGCCCTGCGTGACGGAAACCGGCACGTTCACCGGAGGTCACGAGGCCTCCATCCGGGAATCCGATTGCACCAGCTGCGGATTGTGCGGGAAACTGTGCAGGTTCGGATCCGTCTTGGAGATCGACGGCTGGTTCGGGATCTCCAATTGCGAAGGCTGCGGAGTTTGTGTCGAATTCTGTCCCGCCAAGGCCATCGATTGGAATCCGTCCATCACCGGGTCCTGGATGGTCTCGGATTCCATCGCGGGGACCATGGTGCATGCGCGGCTGCGGCCTGGTGCCGAAAATTCGGGCAAGCTGGCCTCGCTCGTGCGCAAGCTGGCCCGCGACCAGGCTCAGGCACAAGGAGCCGATGTCGTCCTGATCGACGGCCCTCCCGGGATCGGCTGCCCCGCCATCGCCTCGCTCACCGGTGCCACCGCCGCACTCGTGGTCACGGAGCCGACACCGTCGGGAATGCACGACATGGAACGCATCCTGGATCTGGCGGGACATTTCTCGGTACCCGCGCGCGTGCTGGTCAACAAGTGGGATCTGAATCCGGAGTTGACCGCTCGGATCGAGGCCTTGGCGCAGGCCAAAGGATGTTCCGTGGCCCAAAGGCTTCCCTACGCCAATGAATTCACCCACTCGCAGATGGCTGCGCTCCCGATCCCGCTCCGGTTCCCGGGATCGGAGCTCGCAAGAAGGCTCGAAGAGATCTGGAAGGAGACGCTGACATGGTCGATGTCGTGACCACCGACGAGACGATCCTGGAAATGCCTCTGGAATGCAGATCCTGCATCCTGGGTCAGGCGATGCGCACCGCGCGGGAAGCCGGATTGCCCGAATCGGAGCAATCCGAAATCGTGCAGCAGACCGCCAAGTGGATGTCCTACCCGTACCCTCGCTCGCGTTCGACCCTGCATCTTGGGCGCCTGATCGCCGACCAGGTGGTGGCACGCGCGAAGCTCCAGAGGGATTTCGACATCTACCACGAGCCCAAGGCGCTGTCCAACCGTCTGGCCCAGACCCACACGGAACGGCTCCGCCGTTCGATCCTGGAATCGGACGACCCGTTGGCCATGGCCATCCGCGTGGCGGCAGCCGGCAACGTGATCGATTTCGGGGCCAAGGACCACAGCCACATGGACATCGAATCGGAGCTGCGCGCGGTGACGTCCCAGCCGTTCGAACGGTTCGACATCGAGCCCTTCCGGCAACGCCTGGCTTCGGCCGCCTCGCTGCTCTACATCTGCGACAACGCGGGCGAGATCGTCTTCGACGGCCTCCTGATGGAGGCCATGCGCAGGCTCCGTCCCGAACTCGAGATCCACGCGGCGTTCCGCGACGCGCCCATCCTCAACGACGCGACCGTCCAGGACGCCCTCGCGGTGGGGATCGACGGTTGGGCCGAAGTCTTCTCCAGCGGCAGTCGCCTGGCCGGAAGCAAGCTCGACGAATGTTCCGTCGATTTTCGTCTGAAGTTTTCGTCGTCTGATCTTGTCGTGAGCAAGGGGCAGGGCAACCTTTCCAGCCTCATCGACGACGCCGACGAACGGGTATTCTTCGTGTTCCGCACCAAGTGCCCCCCGACGGCTCGACGCTCCGGAACGACCCTGGGGAACCTCCAGATGATCCAGGGAAGGCATTTCCCGCCGCTTCCGTCCCCCTCTTCGCCTTGACTTCCGTCTTCGAATCGCGGCGCGACTCTATGGGTGTCTAATACATCCTAATTTGGTTACCTTTCCAGGCCTCATGGACACAGCAAACGCGTGCTTCGGCGCGCACCCGAAAAGCATTCCCAGACTGGAATCCGTCACCCGTCGCCAAGTGCTGGACCTTTTCGATCTGCCGCTTCCCGATCTCCTGGTCCGGGCCCAGGCGGCCCATCGGGAGCATTTCGACGCCCGCGAGATCCGGGCTTCCACGCTGGTCTCGATCAAGACCGGTGCCTGCACCGAAGACTGCTCGTACTGCGCACAAAGCAGCCACCACGCGACCCCGGTCCCTTACCGGCCCCTGATGTCCGTCTCCGAAGTTCTGGAAGCCGGACGCAAGGCCAAGGCCGCTGGCGCTACGCGTCTTTGCATGGGTGCCGCATGGCGCAGTCCCCGCACGGGCCCCCAGTTCGACGCGATCCTCGAAATGGTGCGCGGCGTGAAGGCGATGGGACTGGAAGCCTGCATGACGCTCGGAATGCTCGACGACGACCAAGCGAGGCACCTCAAGGAAGCCGGACTGGACTACTACAACCACAACCTGGACACCTCTCCGGAATACTATTCCCGGATCATCACCACGCGCACGTTCCAGGATCGCCTCGACACGATCCGTCGCGTCCAGGAAGCCGGGATCCGCGTCTGCTCCGGAGGGATCCTCGGAATGGGCGAATCCCGCGAAGACCGTGCGGGGTTGCTCCACGAACTGGCCAATCTCACCGTCCCGCCGGAATCCGTGCCCATCAACAAGCTCATGCCCATGGCAGGCACGCCCCTTTCCGACGCGGCCCCGCTGGACGACCTCGAGATCGTGCGCGCCATCGCCGTCACGCGGATCCTGCTGCCCGCAACCCAGATTCGATTGTCGGCCGGACGCTCGAGCATGTCGAACGCACTGCAGCTCCTGTGCTTCGTGGCAGGTGCCAACGGGATCTTCCTGGGTGACCAGCTCCTGACCGCCGAGAACCCCTCGCAAAACGAAGACAAAGCCATGATCGAATCGTTCGGCATGGTCCTTCGCACCGACAATTGACGTCCCCCGCCCCCACCACCACTCCGGAAAGCCTTTCCATGTACAGGGAACAGATCAAGGTCCTCGACTGCACCATCCGCGACGGAGGGCTGGTCAACGCCCACGATTTCAGCGTCGAATTCGTCCGCCGCGTCTACCAGGGGGTCTCGGCCGCGGGAGTGGACTACTTCGAGATCGGCTACAAGAACAGTCCGGAGTTCTTCCCCGGAGCGAAGTTCGGTCCCTGGAAGTGCTGCAAGGACGAGGATATCCGCAAGGCCACCCAGGGAGTGGAAAATGGCGCCAAGATTTCCGTGATGGTCGATGTCGGAAGGGTCGACATGGATGCGATCCTCCCTGCCAGCAAGAGTCCGTTCCAGATGGTCCGCGTGGCCAGCTACGTGAAGGGAATCGACAAGGCGATCGCCATGGAAAACCGATTTTCCGACCTGGGATACGAGACCACGATCAACATCATGGCGATCTCGCGGGACGCGGGACCGGAGCTCGACGAGGCGATGGACCAGTGCGAAACCCAATCCCGGGCGATGGCGGTCTATCTGGTCGATTCCTTCGGGTCGCTTGACCAGGAAGACATCGAACGACTGGTGCATCGTGCGCGTCGCTTCGTGAAGACCAAGGAACTGGGGTTCCACGGTCACAACAACCAGCAATTGGCGTTTTCCAACACGATCGAGTCGATCATCCACGGAGTCAATTTCCTGGACGCGACCGTGTATGGAATGGGGCGCGCTGCGGGAAATTGCACACTCGAACTCCTGCTGGGGTTCCTGAAGAATCCTCGTTACGATGTCCGTTCGGTGCTGGATCTGATCGCCGACGAGTTCATCGAACTGCGAGGACGCCACGAATGGGGGTACATCATTCCCCACATGATCGCGGGGCAGCTCGGCTTGCACCCCCAGGATGCATTGGATCTGCGCAAGACTCCGGAACGAGACGATTACCGGGCGTTCCACGATCGGATGACCTCGTTGCTATCGCAGTGAGCGTCGCTTTCAGCGAGAGGACTTCGCGATGTCCTCGTAGAAGCGGTCGTCGGCGGCCACGACCTCTTCGCGCGAACTGGGACCTTCCAGCCAGCCACGACTGGCGGTTCGGAAACTGTCGTAATCGGGGATGTACGGTTTGATGTCGATGAGTGGAGATCCGTCCAGGATGTCCAAACCGGACACATGGACGCATCTTCCGACCACGGACACGATCCGGAGGCAGGAGAGGCCGATTGGATTGGGGCGCGATGGCGTCCTTGTCGCGAACAGCCCGCGTCGGACCGTGTCACGGTAGGGGATCACGGTCGGTTCCGGTGGGCTGGAACGGTCGATCCAGAAAATAGCCCAGAGGTGCGTAAATCCATCGAGATCGCGAAGGGCCTCCCGCCACCTGTCGTGGACCTCCAGTGTGCCTCTTCCTCCCTTCCTGTCCTTGAAAGGAATGTCCAGCCTGTCGACTTCGGACTTCTGCCAGCCATTGTCCAGGTGCCAGGAGACGAAGGACTGGATGGGCGTCCCGTCCGCACCGCTCCATGGGGAATGGACGATCCCGATGGGATCCACCAGAAGGTCGCGACTGCTCATCGGAAGGACTTTCCCGAGTGCGCAACCTCTGGCTGGAAGGACATCTCTTCCTTGGACAGGAATCGGTACCCGATCGCATCGTCGGTCGGGATCGCGAATCTCGTGGATCCATGATCGACCAGTGTTTCGGCGAAGGCATCGAAGCTTGTTTCGAGGATCACGATCCGCTCACGGCAATCTTCGACGACCGCATCGAAGAGCGGACCAGATTTCCACGGGAGGTCGACGAGGATGATCTCGATCCCGTATCTACGCGCCTCTTCCCTTGCGACATCCAGCAGGTGCCGGATAAGGTCCAGGCATTCCTTGGAGCCATCCATCAGCCGCCCGTGGACGACTCTGCCGTGGGGGCCTGCCGAAACCTGGAGGATCGCTTCCGCCGCATCTTCCAGACCAATCGCGTTCCGTGGACAGGAGCGCAGGCAGCTTCCGCAAGCCTTGCAGGTGGTGCGATCGATTTCGATGCGGCCATCGACTCGATGGATCGAATTCGACGGGCAGACATCCAGGCATCTCCCGCAAGATCTGCAAATTTCCGGTCGAATGGATGCGGCTGGTTTCGTTCGAACCTGGATCGTCTGTATGGGACTTGCCGGGAATGCCGAATCACGCTCGGCGGATCCCATATTCAGGTCCACAAGCAACGCATGCTCGGTCTGGTTCCAGATCGCCTCGACGATCTCGCGTCTCCGAGTCGGATCTCCGCCGCCCAAAATCGCGATTTCCCGGATTCCTCTTGGTTTCATCGGAATGACTCCTGTCGATTCCGCGTCGGATGTTTCCCGCGGAGAATCGGATGTGTTGGCTTGATCGACTACTGTTCCCTTCCCCGCCAGACGCCGATCAGGGTCCGATTCGGGCGGGTCGCCAGCCAGAGGGTGGGCCAGATCAGGATCAGGTCGCGGACCAGGGAAATCCATGCGTCCTTCTTGCTGAGGGCTCCCTCCATTTCGAAGCATCCGCAGGTGATGCCAAGATCCCGCCAGACGGCCTGGGCAAGCGCGACGATGAAAGCGATGAACATGGCGGACAGGACGATGGACATTTCCCGAGTCCACTTGGTGAGGACGAGCGCCAGACCCGCCCACAGTTCCAGCTGAGGGGTGAAGAGGGCGAACAGGTTGATCGACCATTGGGGCAGCATCTGGTACTGGGCGACAAGGAGAGCGAATGCTTGCGGATTCTGGATCTTGAACCAGGAAGCGAAGACGAACATGCCTCCGATTCCCACGCGAGAGGTCGATTCCAGGATGCGTGCGGAAAGTGTCCGGTCCAGGCGGAAGGCGGGGATGAGCAACGCGATTGCGAGGACGACTTCGGCGATTCCGACGTGCATGCGGAAATGCTTGAGGTTCTCGCTGCGCATGGAAATGGAGAAGGTCCCGGGGAAGGAGATTTCCAGGATCGACAACAGCAGCAGATGGGTCGATAGGACCATGAAGACAATGGCCAGAATGGATCTGGGCTTCATGGCTGGCTTACTTCGGGACCGGGGAAGACCGGTTGTCCGCCGAACCAGCTCACCCTGCATTCAGAGGGCACACGCAGGTTGTTGGCGATCGCGAGGATCGCGCATCCTGCCAGAAGGAGCCAGAGGATTCTGGGGTTCGTTGTCTGCATTCGTGGCCTCTCCTATGTCGATTGGATACGCGATGATTTCGAGTCGGATTCGCGGAAGAGCTTGACGGCGATGCGATCGAGAGCGGTCGAGAAAGAGGGGGGTGGCAGGAGTATTTCGGGATACCTGGGTAGACTCCCGAGGAAGGGAATGCCCAGTTCGTCGGCCAATCGTTTGCCCGACTCGGATCCGCCTTCCTGATGTCCGCACCGACTACAGGCGATCCCTGACATGTTCTGAACGAGCCCGAGCACGGGAACACCCATTTCCCGGCAGAAACCGATGGAACGCCTTGCTCCGGAAATGGCGACGTCGTGAGGTGTGCAGACCACCACGGCACCTTCCATGGTGCCGGCGGACTTGACCACCGTCAGAAGCTCGTCGCCGGTTCCAGCCGGGGTGTCGATGACCATCGCGTCGAGTTCTCCCCAATCGATTTCGCGCAGGAACTGGCGTACCAGCATGGTCTTTCGAGGTCCTCTCAGGATCACTGCCTGGTCCGGGTCGGGGGACAGGAATGCCATGGACATGACCTTGATTCCATCGTGCCTATGGGGCAGCAGGCGATCACCGGATCGTTCGAGGGGAACCTGGGACATCCCCATCAGGACTGGAATGGTCGGGCTGTGGATGTCCGCGTCCAGGATTCCGACCTTCGACCCCCTGCCATGCAGCCAGCGTGCCAAGTGGAGGGCGACTGTGCTTTTACCGACGCCGCCCTTCCCGGACAGGACCAGGATCTTCCGGGTGACCAAGCCCATTGGCGTCGATCGGAAATAATCCTCGCAGGCGGCTTTGAGGGTATCCACCGCGAGTTGAGCGCAGTGGGCGGATTCCTCCGGAAAACCTTGGAAGCGATCCAGGACATCGCGAGGACGCAAGAGCGCGATTCCGGCAAGGGATCGCCCCTTCGCCATCTCCGTGGCCATGCTTCCGCAGGCAAGGGACGATCCACAACCGTCGGTGGAAAACCCCACATCTTCGATCTGGTCTTCTTGCACCCGGATCCACATGTCCATGCTGTCGCCACAAGAGCTTGCGACGCTGGCATGACCATCGAATACCGGCAAGATTCCATGGTTGCGAGGTGAACGGGCGTGATCGATCGCGATGCTGGAAAATTCGCAGTGTTCGTGTTCTTCCATCCGGAACAGTCTTTCTTTTCGGGCCCGACCGTTGCCGGGCTATTGGTGGTGATCCATTCGAGCAGAAAAGGACAGCGTCTTTCCCACCAACCCCTGCTCGCAGGCGAATCCTTCCATCGAGGCGAGTCGATGCGCCGCGGACATCCCCGTGCAGTGGCAGGGGACGACGAGCTTGGAACCCGCTTTCCGCAGGCGATCCGCCAGGCGTGGCAATTGCGGTTCCGGAGCGGATTCCAGGTGCAGCCCACCCACCAGGATCCCGAGCGGTCGGTCCGGGAAGCGGACGGCCAGGTGGTCCAGCAGGTTGTCCAATCCGAAGTGCGCGCACCCCACCACGACCATCAGCCCATCGGGAGCGTCGAGCACCAGTGCCTGTTCCTCGGGGACCTCGTCGGGGATGTCCAGGATTTCGTTGCGCACCAGGTGGCGATGGGTCCATTCCGGACGTGGACCGGCGATCGGACCGGTAAGCCAGATTCCGTCAGAGATCCGCACCGGTCCGGTGGTTTCCGTCCAACGATCGCGTTCGGTGAAGAGGAGTTCCCGAACGACCCGCGGCAGGGCGATGTCGCGCATGGACGTGTCGGTCCTGTGCCATCGGGGCAGGAAGGCGCCTGCTGGGATCCAGATCCTGGCGCAAGGGCAGGTTTCCAGCACCAGGGCCATTCCACCTCCATGGTCCCAGTGCCCATGGCTCAGGACCACGTCCGTGGCGGTGGAAAGATCCACTCCCAGGCATGCGGCGTTCTCGGCAAGGACCCGTCCGGTCGCTCCCGTGTCGAACAGGACCCGGCTGGCCCCGGTGTCCAGCCAGGCGGCGAAGCCATGCTGGGCGAGGAGCCCCGGGCCTCTCACACAGTTGTCGACCAGGATGGTCAGATGGGCCATGGATGGGATTCTCAGTGCTTGCAGGTGCAGACGTGGCCGGCGCCATGGTGGTGCCCGTGCTCCTCGCCGTCCTCGTGGCCTTGGCACATCGATTCGCCGGGAGCGAGTTCACGGGCCTCGGCGACGCCGGCGAGGAATTGCTGGATCACCTTGCGGGGATCCGTTTCGGCGATGCCCGCGAACACCTTCACGCCCGCCTTGGCCAGACTCTGCGCCGCGCCGGAGCCCAGCCCGCCCGCCAGAAGGACCTCCACCCCCTGTTGGGCCACCCACGGACCCGCGCCGCAGGTGCCTTCGGCGGGGAACAGTCGCATTCCCAGATCGGCACTCGTACCCGTGGCGAGATCGATGTCGTGGAGGGAAAGGGCTTCGGCCCTCCCGTAGTGGATGCTGAACTTGCCTTCGGAAATGGGCAAAGCGATGCGCATGAGATTGTACTCCTCGGATTTGGATGATGTGGGGCGCCTCTTAAGGATGCAATATACAACTATATGATCCCTCCAAGGCATCCGCTGGGTCCAAATCCCGCCGGAAGGGATTCGGCGCCACGATCCCCGGCCACGGTCCCCGATTCGAACCCGGAGGCGGAGGAAGGTACCTTTGAGCCAATCGATGAACGCCGGAAAGCTCGGACAACGCAACACGCGCCAGCGCGAGATCCTGCAACGGATCTTCAGGCACGCGCCTGGCCCCTTGGGGGTCCGGAAGTTGCTGGAACTTGCTCAGGCGGAGGTCGACAAGATCGGGATCGCCACCGTCTACCGGACCGTGCGGTTGCTGGAAGAATCCAACGAGATCCGCCCGGTGACGCTTCCCGACGGCGAGATCCAATGGGAATCGTCGGACCGTGGCCACCACCACCATTTCCTCTGCCGCGTCTGCTCGACCGTCACCGATTTCGGGGGCTGCCCCGTCCACGTGCATGCCGAATCGATTCCCAAAGGCTTCGTGGTCGAAAGCCACGAACTTACGCTGGTGGGCACCTGCGCCAAGTGTTCCAATCCCTCCCCGCCCAGCGAAACACGATAGCGCCCGGAACGGGGGCGTGATTTCGGCGAAGTCCAGGAGCATCACACGTAGGTGATCCATTCCCTCGAATGCCATGGACCATCGGACTTGCCGACTATAATGATAACGACTTATCATTATAGTCAATGGGCTGCCAGGGCAACCAGCACCCGCTAACCATCGCTTTCACACATGCGGAGCCATCCATGCGAAACATCAAGTTCCTTCCCCACGTCGCGGTACTGGCATTGTTCTTCGGCTGCAGTGATTCTTCGGTGGAAAGCCCCCACGACGACCACGAGCACGAGACCATCACCACCGTCGAACTCAAGCTCGTGAATCGGGCGGCGGTCTCCGATTCACTCACCTTGCGGTTCGTGGATGAAGACGGTGCGGGCGGAGCGGCACCCATCCTTCCCGCGGTGGGCCGGATCAAGTCCGGCGCCAGCTACGACGCGAGCGTCCGGTTCCTGGACCAGTCCAACCCCGAGGATTTCCACGACCTCAACGAGGAAATCCGCGGTTCGGAATCCGACGACCACCGGATATTCTGGACCACGGGATCCCGCCTGACAGCGGTTATCGTCGACAGGGATGCCAACGGTCTTCTCCTGGGGCTGAAGGCGACCTTGGCGGCTACCAGTACCGGCCTGGACACGGTCCGCATCAACCTGCGCCATCTGCCCGGCATCAAGACGGCGAATTCCGCCGTCACCGACGGTGAGACCGACGCCGAAGTGGCGTTTCCCATCGAGATTGTCTCGCCTTGATCGCTCTGGTCCTCGCCTTTGGAGCCGTCGCGTTCGCCGACTCGACCGGTTCGGTGGGACGCGACTCGATGGGGCCGCAACCGGCAATCGAGGCGTCTTCCGATGCGTTGCCGGAACCTGTCGCACAGGCGCCGACCCGAGGGGTTCGTCTGCTCGATACCGGAAGCATCCCCTCGCGGACCACGATCGTGCGCGGGCATCGGCGGAAGTCTTCCAGCGTGGGGCAGGCCGAACGCACGCTGTCCGGCAACGAACTTCTAGCCGCGAAAAACGGCTCCTTCTCCGAAGCCCTGGAAAGGATCCCAGGCGTCACCAGCCTCAAGACGGGGACCATCGCCAAGCCCATGGTCAACGGTCTCCATTCGCAACGGCTTGTGGTGGTGGAAGACGGAATCCGTCTGGAAGGGCAGTCGTGGGGCTCGGAACACGCGGTTGAGTCCGATCCATCGCGTGCCGAGCGGATTGCGGTGGTGCAGGGCGGCTCCTCTGTGCGCCATGGCCAGGGAGCGATGGGTGGCGTGGTGGTGATCGAGCCCGCTCCCGCCGATCACGACCGTGTCTCGGGCGAGTGGAACGCATCCCTACGCTCGAACGGTCCCCAAGCGGGCTCTTCGCTGCGCTTGACGGGTCCCGTACCCCATTCGAACAACATGGCATGGGCGGGATCCTTTGCCATGCGGGCCTCGGGCGACAGATCGCACCCCTCCGGGATCCTTCCCAACACCGCGTTGCGCGAAGGTTCCTGGTCGGGACTTCTCGAGTACTCCGGCGACCAGTTCTCCGCCCAGGCTTCGCACGCGGTGTTCTGGCAGCACCAGGGGATCCTGTCCAGCTCGCACATCGGGAACCTCTCCGATCTGCGCACGGCCCTGGCCGAAGGCTCGCCCCCCGACACCGCGACCTGGCACTGGAGCGTCGGACGACCCGACCAGACCGTGCGCCACGACGTCTCGCGCCTTCGCCTGCAAGGCACCCGCTCTGCCTGGAAATGGAGCGCCTTGGCTGGATGGCAGAACGACCGTCGCCGAGAATGGGACCTGCACAAACCCATCGATTCGCGTCTGGGCGCGCTGGACCTCCCGGAGCTGGACTACACCCTTCGCACCGGGACGCTGGACCTGGAACTCGAACCTCGACTTGACGAGAACTGGCAGTGGCGGGTGGGCATCCAGGGAGCGCACCAGGAGAACGAGTACGACGGTCGGGCTTTCGTCCCGAATTTCCGGGCGATGGGAGGCGGCGCCTGGAGCGTGCTTGCACTGCGCCGCGAATCGTGGTCCGTGGATGCCGGCCTGCGGGCCGATGTCCAGTCGTTGGAGGTCTGGCGCAGGGAGTCCGGGAAGATCGCCGCCTGGGAAGAATGGTGGCCGGCGACCTCGTGGAGCCTGGGGTGGCAGTGGCGTGCCGCCGAGGAGTTGACCCTACGCTCGGGAATCGGATCGGGTTGGCGTACCCCGTCGGCGGTGGAACTTTTCGCCGACGGTCTGCACCACGGGGTGGCGGCCATCGAACGCGGCGATTCCAGCCTCGGTCCGGAGCGTTCCGTGACGGGGCAAACGTCGATTACCTGGAAGCGATCGAATTCCGTCCAATTGCAGCTCTCGGCATGGGCCACCCGCATCGATGATTTCATCCACCTGCGTCCGGATGCCACCCCTCGCCTCACGGTACGGGGCGCGTTCCCGAGCTTCGGCTACGCTCGCGGTCGGGTCTGGATGGCTGGTACCGACCTGTCTGCTACCGTGGCCCTGTCCCGATCCTGGGAGGCGATCGTCTCGGGTTCCGCGATCGCCACCCGGGACCGCCAGGGAGAGCCGATCCCCTTCGCGCCCGCGAGCCGGGTCCGCGGTGGAGTGGATTGGATTCCTCTCCACGGTGAACGAACGATGATCAGGTTCGGGCCTCGTGTGGAATGGATCGCCGAGGCGGATCCAGTCGAACACGATTACGCACCGCCTCCCGAGCCCGCAATCCTGATCGGAATGGAAGGCCTCGCCGAATTCGAGTCCTGGAATGTCTCCGTGCGAGGTACCAATCTGGCCAACACCACCTGGCACGATCCATCCGACCGACTCCGGTATTTCGCACCCCAATCGGGATGGGATGTCGGCGCGAACCTGTCTCGCATCTTCTGACGGGATCCGCCTCCTACTTGGCCGCTCTCGCTTCCTGGACGAACTCCCGCAGGCCACCGGCCAGGCCTTCCAGGAGATCCGTCCATTCGCGCAGATGCTCCTCTCCCTTGGGGGTCAGACGGTAGGCCTTGCGTCCCGCGCCGCGGATGGAATCGGTCCATTCCGTCTCCATCATGCCGTTTCGCTCCAGGGCCCCCAGCGACCGGTAGACGACCGCCTTGTCGATGGTGGTACCGGTCAAGGTGTGTCCGTCCAGGCGCTGGAGGATGTCGTAACCGCTGGCGCCGGGGTGGTTGCGGATGTCCAGAAGCAATAGCGGCTCGACGAACCGGAACACGTTGCCCATCGCGCAGGCGCAACCAAGTTGCCCGTGACGTGCGCAGGGCTTTGGTGGGCGGGCGACTTCGGACTCCAAGGATTGGATGGATCGTGGCCTCATGGGACCGGAGGCTCCGGAATCCCTACTCCGGCCGCTGTTCGCGCGGCACGAAGTCCCGCAGGTTGGCTCCGATGTAGATCTGCCGTGGCCGGTTGATCTTCAACCGGGTCGCGTCGTGGATCTCCTTGTAGTTGGCGATCCATCCGGGCATGCGGCCGATGGCGAACATCACGGTGAACATGTTCAATGGAATGCCGATGGCGCGCAGGATGATGCCGGAATAGAAGTCGACGTTGGGATACAGCCTGCGTTCCACGAAGTAGCTGTCCTTCAGGGCCACTTCCTCGAGGTGGCGGGCGATGTCCAGCAGGGGGTCCTGGATCTTGAGCTTGGAGAGCATGACCTCCCCTGCCTTCTGCAGGATGCGCGAACGGGGATCGAAGTTGCGGTACACGCGATGCCCGAAGCCCATGAGCTTGAGCTTGGCGCTCTTGTCCTTGACCTTCTCCATGTACACGCGGGGGTCCATGCCGGAGGAGCGGATCTCCTCGAGCATGTTGACCACGGCCACGTTGGCTCCGCCGTGCAGAGGTCCCCAGAGGGCCGAGACGCCCGCCGAAACGGATGCGTACATGTTCGCCCCGGAGCTGGCCACCATCCGCACCGTGGAGGTGGAGCAGTTCTGCTCGTGGTCGGCATGCAGGGTCAGGAACTGGTTCAGGGCGCGGGCCACGTCCGGATCCGGCGTGATGCGGCCGTTGGGCACCGAGAACATCATGTGCAGGAAATTCTCGCAGTACTTGAAGTCGGGGCGGGGATACATCATCGGCTGCCCGATGCTCATCTTGTAGGTGGCCGCCGCGATCGATCGCACCTGCGACAGGAGCCGGGCCGCGTTCTCCTCGAAGTTCAACTCGGTGTCGGATCCCAGCACTTCCGGCGAGAAGCAGCCGATGGCGTTGATCATGGCCGAGAGGATGGCCATGGGCGGGGCGTTGTTGGGAAAGCCCTGGAAGTGGTTGCGCATGCTCTCGTGGATCATGGCGTGCTTGGTCAAAAGCGTGGAGAACCGTTCACGCTGCTTTTCGTTGGGCAGCTCGCCGTAGATGATCAGCCACGCGCTCTCCACGAAGGAGGAGTGTTCGGCGATCTGCTCGATGGGGTATCCGCGGTAGCGCAGGATGCCCTTGTCTCCGTCGATGTAGGTGATGGCCGATCTGCAGGAACCGGTGTTGCCGTAGCCTTCGTCCAGCGTGATGAGGCCGGTCTTGGCGCGAAGGTCGGAGATGTCCACTCCCAGTTCCTTCTCCGAACCCTCCACGACGGGTAATTCCCAGGATTGTCCGTTGTAGTCCAGTCGAGCGGTTGACATATCTCGAGTTCCTCCGAATCAGATTCTTGCGCTTTCGTCTCAAGCTAGCAATGGATCGGGCGTGCGATCGAGGCCGATTGCATACGGAACACGCAGTGGTTCAGACCGTACGGCTGTACCGCCCCTCGCCGACACCAAGCAGTGGATCGAAGAGGAACGCGATGTTCCGCACGGCGAAGCGTCCCTGGCTGGTGGTGCGCAGGATGCGCCCGTCGAAGGTGCACAGTCCATCGGCGATCAGGGGTTCCAGACGGTCGAGTCCGGGGCGCAGCCGGGTCTCCGCTTCCTGTGCGGAGAACCCTTCCGTGTCGCCGATCCGCGAGAGATCGAGCTCTCCCCGGCACATCACCGAATTGATCGCTTCCCGATCGAAACGCTCTTCCCGTGTGAGGATGTAGGCCCGGTCGACGGGAAGCCTTCCGGCGACCACTTCCCTCCCGTAGGCGGAGCTTTCCTTGACGTTCTGGATGTAGCCCTCGTGCAGCTGGGTGATGGCCGATGCCCCGAATCCCACCACCTGCCCGGTGGTCCTCCTGGAGCAGTAGCCTTGGAAATTGCGGTGCAGCTCGCCGTTGGCCTGCGCGAGCGACAGGTCGTCGTCGGGTTTGGCGTAGTGGTCCATCCCGATGGGATGGTAACCACCATCCACGAAGCCGGCGAAGGTGTCCACGGCGATCCCGATCTTGGTTTCGGCGTCGGGCAGGCCCTTGGATTCCAGGCTCTTCTGGTGGTCCTTGGCCCAGGGCACATGAGCGTAGCTGAAGGTGGCGACGCGATCGGGCGAGGCCATCAGGGTCTGTTCCACCGTCTTGCGGAAGGTCTCCCGGGTCTGGCCCGGAAGTCCGTAGATCAGGTCCAGGTTCACCCCCGTGAACCCCAGCCGGTGGGACTGGGCGATCAATTCGGCCGGAGGGATGCGGGGGAAGGGACGGTTCACGCGGGAGAGGACATCCAGATCGAAGTCCTGCAGCCCGAAGGAGATCCGGTTGAACCCGGCTTCGCGCAAGTCGGCAAGCTTCTGCAGGGTCAACAGGCTCGGGTCGCACTCGATGGCGATCTCGGCATGCGGAGACAATTTTCGCCCGGCAAGGAGCCTTCGGATCGTTTGGTCCAGGAGTTTCACCGGGGCCGCGTTGGGGGTTCCCCCTCCGAAGTGGATCTGGCTCACGGGCCGGGAGACGTCCAGGAGGGGAAGGATGCGGTCCAGCTCCCGGTCCAGCACCTGGAAGTAGTCCAATACCGCCGATCCGGGTTTCCCGATCTCCGTGGTGCAACCGCAGAACAGGCACTGCTTGGGGCAGAACGGGATGTGCACATAGAAGGACAGATTCCGGTCGCCCGTCCCGTTGGAGCGGATCAGCAGGGCTTCCAGCTCGTCCTGGTTCCATCCGGTCCGGAAATGGGGCGCGGGGGGGTACGAGGTGTACCTGGGGCCCGGGACGTCGTATTTGCGAAGGAAGTCGGCGGTCAACGAAAAAGGAGGCTCTCGCCTCCCGTCGGTTTCGGTCATGTGGGAAAGATACGAGGTTGGGAATCCTGCGGCCGGACCGAGGGATCCGGCCGGAAGGACGCGATCAGAAGCTGAACTGGTGCTGGACGCGCAGGATGTTGGCGTAGGCGTCGGAATTCTCCGATTCCCAGCGGGAGAACGCGATCTGGAGCTTGTTGGCGTGCTTGCGGAAGTACAGGTTCACGCCGACGTCGCCTTCGTAGCCGGAATTGCCGTGCTCGGAATTGGCCGAGGAGGAGTAATTCTGGGGCGACTTGTCGGCATCGGTGTTGTCCACGTCCTTGTCGATGATCGCGAAACGGACCGCGGGCTCCACCACGAGCTTGCCGGCGGGGATCGCGTAGCCGACCTGGGCGGTGATCACCTGGCTCTGGACGGTGTTGGTGGGCCGCACGAAGTTCTGGAAGCGGGCATCGACGATGGCGGTGATTTCGTTGTAGTGGGCCAGGATGTCGCCGCCAAAACTGACGTGGGCGGCCGAGACGGTGTCGTCTGCGGTCTGGGGAGTGCCGTTGCCACCCTTGTCGACCATGATTTCCTCGGGGTCGAAGGTGACGTCCGCGCCGATCGCCAGGGATTTGCCGGCTTCACCCATGTAGGATTCGGTCCGCTTGGGCAGGGCGCCAACCGGCGCGAACACCAGGCGACCCGCGTAGAAGAGTCCTTCGCTTTCCCTGACGGTGGCGCGTTCGGCGTTGTGGGTATTCTGGACGTCAGCGGAGATCTCCAGATTCTTCATGCCCATCTGGTAGCGCAGTCCGTAGGCGGACGTCGGCGATGGGAAGAGGGTCGTGGCGCGGCTGGTGGGAAACAGAAGCTGCGAGGAGGGGTCGTCGAAGGAGGGCTGCGCGTGGACCTTGTCCAGACCCATCGTGAAGGTGTGGGTGATCCCATGGGAGGAGATCTGGTTCTGGGCCCAGAGATAGAGGAGCTTGGGGTTGCGGCTTGAGTTGGTGCTGGTGGGGTCGGTGTTGTCCGCCGAGAACATGAGGAATCCGGTCCAGCTGCCACGTTCCAGCTTCGCGCTCAGGCGGGCACGGCGTCCGTAGAAGTCGATGGGATCGGAGATGGCGGTCTTGCCGCGATTGACGTCGAATTCCTTGCCGGCGGCGTTCTCCGAGGAGTTGATGTCGGCGCGATTCTGCATGAGCACCCCGATGTCCAGCTTCGCGGTGCTGTCCGGCAGCGACACCTGGATGCTCCAAGCCGGGGCGGCGACAAGAGCGGCCAGAGCAAGATGTTGGAAGCGAATACGCATGGCGATCCTTTCTACTTGGGAACTAGCCTGGCCGCAGGGCGAATCCACCCTCCGAACCTTTCCCGCTAGAATAGGCTTCTTTCACCGATGTTGCAATCCCGGTGAGCCGACGATTCCTGGTTTCAGCGCGCCGGTCTTCCTTCCAGAAAACGGACTCGCTGCTCCAACTCCAGCAATTTCTGCCGCATCCACTCCAATTCACTGGTGGCCTGGGGCGGGGCGAATACCGTCATCTCGTCGGAATCCGCATCAGGAAGAGCTGGAACCAGAGTGGGGTCCAGGCGTTCGGCCAATCCCACGCGGTGACGCCAGCGGGGTTCCCGTTGTCCTGGCTGGCGGGGAACCCGAGCCACGGGGGAGTCCTCGATCTGGACCAGGGCTTCCAGGGATTCCTCGGTCTGGGCCGGCGAAAGGTCGATCATCTTTTCGCGAGCCCGGGTGCGCAGTTCCGATGCGGTCTGCTCTCCCCGCAGCAACAGCAGGCCGAACAGGGCCACCTGTCCCCGGTTGAGTCCCCATCGATGTTCTTCGAACAGGGTGTGTTCGTACTTGCGGACTTCGTGCCCGCCCTTGGGCTCGGAGAAGTAGACCAGGCCCTTGAGCTTGAGGGACTTCACCCCCAGCTCCACCTCCAGCTCGTCGTATTCCGTGACGGGATTGCGGTTGGTGGCCTGGTTGCAACCGGCGCGCAGGGACTTGAGGGTCAACGGGTAATACTCGGGCGTGGCCATCGATTTTTCGATGAGCGTTCCCAGGATCCGGATCTCCAGGTCGTTCAGCGCGTCCATCTATTCCTCCAGGCCCAGCGGTTCCAGGGGGCCGATCCCGGATCGGACCAGACGGATCTCGTCTCCGATCAAGCTGACAATCGTAGTTCCAACCGGAGGGATTTCCTGGGCGTCGATGACCAGGTCCACCGATTTCCCGTACTGGTCCTGGACCTCCTCCCCGGAGAGGAAAACCTCCGCTTCGCGCTCGGAAAATCGGGCCGCGGCGTTCACCAAGGGGTGCTCCAATCGTTCCAGGATCCCCCGCAGCACCGGATGGGTGGGCATGCGGACGCCTACCTCGGGCCGTTTGATGTCCAGGAGCTTCGCTGTGCGGTGGCGGGCGGGCAGGATGAACGTGTAGGGCCCCGGCATCAGGTGCTTCATGGTCCGGAAAGCAAAATTGGAGACGTCCGCGTATTGGGAGATCTGGGAAAAATCGTGGAACAGCAAGGCGAGGACCTTGGCCTTGACGGGATTGGTCAGGCGGTAGAGCTTGGCCAATCCCTTGGGGCTTGCGGCAGAGCATCCCATTCCGTAACCGGATTCCGTGGGCCAGACCACGATCCCGTCCCGTTCCAGGCATTGCGCGGCCTGGTCCAGCAGCCTGGGTTGGGGCGTGACGGGGTGGATGGACAGCAGGGTGCCCAATTCAGGCCTTCGTCATCGGAATGCGGTACCCCAGCGTGCGGGCGTGGATTTCCTTCGCGTCCCGGATCAGCTGCGCCAGGACCGCGGGGGTGATCGATTGCTTGGGATCGTCCCCGATCCCCTTCGATCCGCAGACGTGGGTTTCCACGTTCAGGCCATCGGCACCGTAGGCGGCGGCGGCAAGCGATGCGAACGGGACCAGGGATGCCTTGCCCACCGCGTGCGAGGGGTCCACCACCACCGGGGCCCAGGTGCGCCCCTTCAGGAGAGGAGTGATGGATTCGTCCGGGAAATTCCGGTAGCCGTCCAGTTCGGGCTTGGTTCCTCGCGGACACAGGACCACGTTGGGATTGCCTCCGGCCACGATGTACTCCGCCGCGCAGATGAATTCGTCCACCGGACCCATGTGCATCCCCCGTTTGAGGAGCACCACCATCTTGCTGCCGGCGGTCCCGCGTCCCACCTGCTTGAGCAGTCCATAGTTGAGCGCGTTGCGGGTCCCGATCTGGATGATGTCCACCCCGGCATCCATCACCACCTGCAGGTGCCGGTCTTCCATCACCTCGGTGCTGACCGGCAAGCCGGTCTCCGCCCGGGCCCGGATCAGGATCTCCAGCGCCTTGTCGTCGCCCTGGTAGGCGTTGGGACTGGTGCGGGGCTTCCAGACTCCACCGCGGATGGCCACCGCTCCGGCTTCCTTCACGGCGTGCGCGGTCTCCAGGAAGAACTGGGGATTGCGCGGATCGATGGTGCACTGTCCGGCGATCACGTGGAACCCATGGCCGAGGATTTCGCCGCCGATCCTCACCCGATGGGAGGAAAGGTCCGAAGCATGGTGCATCAAGCGATAGGGAGCCTGGATCCGGTCGAACCGCTCGACGTACTCCAGGCCCTCGATGCGGCCCACCATCTCCTCGTCGCGCTCGTCGCCGGAGATGGCGTAGATGGTGCGGGTGGTCCCGGCGATCACGGTGAGGCTGCAACCGTAGTCGGCGAGGATGGATTCGACCTCGGCAAGCTGGTTGGCGCTGAAGGACTTGTCTCTGGGCAGGATCATGGTGCACGCAAGTTATGAAAACCTTGGCCACCCCCGAAATGACCCCATGACCAGACCCGATTCCCAGGCTGGGTGGGCTGCTCCCTGATCGGGAGCAGAAGGCGGTGAGGGTTACCTACCAAGGCAACTGTTTCTGGACACTTTCAGAAGCGTGAAGACCAACTCTCGTTTCCAAGCGGGTGCGTTGCCCGCGGTATCCTTCCTTCTGGGGTTCTTCTCGGCCCTTCCCGCCATGGCCAAGACCGACTCCAGCGAGGTCGTTTTCGCCGATTCTCCGGTGCGGTCCTATTCCCTCACCTTCTACCAGGCCGATTGGAAACCCCTCATGGAGGCCGATTGGGTGGCCGATTCCGGATATCTGCCGGCCCGGTTCTCCGACGGGGTCGTGACCCTGGACAGCGTGGGGGTCCGCTACAAGGGGAATTCCTCCTACACCCTGGCGGGAAACAATCCCAAGAAGCCGCTGAAGATCAAATTCAACGAATTCAAGGACACCAGCTACCACGGGATCAAGGTCCTGAACTTTTCCAACGGCATCGGCGATCCCACCCTCATGCGTGAGCACCTGAGCTATGCCATCGCACGAAGGTTCCTGCCGGCGCCGCGGTCCAATTTCGTGCACATCACCCTGCAGGGACAGGCGATTGGCCTCTACATCCAGGTGGAGCAGGCCGACAAGACTTTCCTAAAGCGCTGGTTCCCGGACTCCTCCAAGGGAAACCTGTTCAAGGCCGGGGACGATGGCGCCACCCTCGCCTGGATCGATGGGAACGCGAGCTCCTACGTCGCCAGCGGCGACTACGAGCTCAAGACCAACGAGGATGCCGCCAACTGGAAGGGGTTCGTGGGATTCGTGGATTTCCTGAACCGGTCCTCGGGCGAGGACTTCTGTTCCGGTCGCGGATCCTACCTGGACGACGCGAACGTCGCCAGGTTCCTCGCCTTCAATACCGTCCTATCCAACTTCGATTCGTACAACGGATCGGGTCGCAACTGGTACATGTACCAGCCAGACACCAATCTGCCGGGAATGAAGATGATCCCATGGGACCTGAATCTGTCCTTCGGGGCCTACGGCGGGGCGGCCGGGGCGTTGGGCCTGGCCATCGATACCGTCCAAGCCCCGCTCGCCGACCGCCCGTTGTTCGCCAGGGTGCTGGCCTGTCCAGCCACCCGCGAAGCCTATTTCCGCGCGATCCAGGCCATGGTTTCCAGCTATGCCAGCACGGATTCCGTGGAGGCGGCGATGTTGCGCGATTCCGCGCTGATCGCGCCCTTCGTGGCTGCGGATACCAACAAGTTCTACACGCTGACCGCATGGAAGACCAACCTGCGAGCCAATTTCCGGGGAACCGAGGGCCTGATTCCCGGCTTGGTCTCCTTCTCCAGGTCCAGGAACGCGTCCATCGCCACTGCGCTCGAGACCTACATCGACGTCGCCGTCCGGAGGATGGAGCGTTCCTGGAGCCTGCGACGGTCTTCGGGCGATTGGATCCTCCAGGATCTGGGCTCGATCGGCGGGGGAGTCGTCGAGTGGACGTCCATCGATGGCCGACGATCCGGTCGCCTGGAGTTCCTCTCCGGAACCTCTGACCTGTCCATCCCCTTGCCCGCGGGGCTCGTCGCCGTCTCGGTCCGCTCCAACCGGGGATCCCACACCGTCCTCATCCACAATACCAGGAAATGACCCCATGAAACGCACCATCCTGCCAGTGCTGGCCCTTCTGGCCACCGGCCAGATCTTCGCAGAAGGAACCCCGGGTTTCATCCTCATTCCCTCCCAGGGCGGATTCGGAGGGGGAGGGGGCACCTCGACCCTGGTGGATCCCAAGGGAACCACGGTGAAGACCTTCAATGTCGCTGGATACAACGCGAACCTGCTTCCCAACGGGCATGTCGTGGGTCAGACCGGAAACGGATCGGCCGCGGCGATGGGGTACGGCTCGCTGGTGGAACAGGCGGCGGGTTCCTCCACCGCCCTCAACACATGGACGGTCAGCAGCGGCAGCTTCCACCACGGCCATTGGGTGATGCCCAACGGGCACTGGCTGGGCACGGTGAGCGTGAAGATCAACCCCAAGTCCGTCCTGGCCTCTGCCGGCTACACCGGTTCCTTGACGTCCATGTGGGACGAGATCATCCAGGAGTGGGATCCCGTCACCAAGACCGTGGTCTGGCAGTGGAAGGCAAGCGAGCATTCCTCCGGAACCAACCACCCGCGCAAGTTCAACAGCAACACCCTCTTCAAGAGCCAGGATCCCCTCCACATCAATTCCGTGGTCTACGATTCGGCGCGGGATCTGGTGGTCATGAGCAGCCACTACCTCAACGAGGTCCTGGTGGTGGACCACTCCACCACAACGGCCCAGGCGGCCACCTCTTCCGGCGGCAAGTACGGCAAGGGGGGCGACCTCCTGTTCCGGTGGGGGTCGTCCAAGAACTACGGGGCGGGCGGAGCGGCCATGTCCAACGTGGTCCACGGAGGCGGGGTGATCCAGGCCGGCCTGCCGGGAGCAGGCAATTTCTCCCTTTTCGGGAATAGCGACAACACCGTCAAGCAATCCCGCTGGTACGAGATCAAGGGCCAGGAAAGCGATACAGGCTGGGTGATCGGCAGCAACGGCGAGTTCGTCGCCACACTCGTCTTCGACTTCTACAGCAGTTCCTACCAGTCGTCGGGGCACTACGGATACGGACAGCGCCTGGCCAACGGCAACACACTGATCACCTACTCGGGATCGGCCAAGCTGGTCGAGATCGATCCCTCCAAGAACATCCTGAACGTCCTCAACGGCAACACCATCCGCGCCTACTACTATCCGCCCGACCATCCCGGGATCGTCGCGCTGGGACTGGGAAGCTCGGCGACCGATCGTCCACGGCTCGATGGGGCGACGGTCCGCGTTTCCGGGGGACGCATCCTCGCCACCGGCCTGTCCTCCGGAGCCCGGGTGCGGCTCCTCGATGCCCGTGGAGCCGTTCGCCACGAATCCACGGCCGAAGCCGGCCAGGCGGCCTTGCCATCCGAAGGCTGGGCCAACGGAGTCTATCGGCTCCAGGTCCTGCAGGACGGAATGTCCTCGATCCACTCCATCGCTTTGACCCGCTGAGGTAGGCTCCATGAAAACCGCTTTCTTCGCACTCGCGCTCTGTTCGGCCATCTCCGCCGCCCCGTTCTCCTTCTCTGGAAAGATCGTGGACGAAGCGGGGGCCCCGATTCCCGGAGCGGTGGTCTCCCTCGATGGAGCGACGGGATCCGCGACCACCACAACCCAGGGCGAATTTTCCATGGTCGGGGAGGGTGGAGTCTCCGTCCGGCCATCCGGTCGGGTCACAGGATTGCGGGTGTCCTTGTTTTCCAATACCGTCGAGTGGGCTGGAGCTGGACCGGGGGCGAGCCTGGACGTCTTCCGGCTCAACGGGACCCTTGTGGGCCGCGATATACCGTTCGTGGAGGGACGTGCCACGTTGCCCCCCCATGCCGGGATGGCGTTGCTGATGCGCGTGAAGAGCCAGGGGAAGGTGGTGGCCGAACTCCAGGGAGCGGGGACGGCGGCATTGCGCCAGGCGGCGGTCCTGGGGGCCTTGAGGGTTTCCAAGGCAGGATACGCCACCGAGACCATCCTCGTGGATGGCCTCGACAAGAAGGATCTGCAGGCGACCCTGGTGGCGTCCGATCCCTGGGTTCCCCTCAACGTGGAACGGTCCGGGGGGATGGTGAAGATCATCGCCGCCGGGAAGGTCTTCGCGATGGGGGAGAACGCCGTTTGGGATTCCTTCGACATCGCCGAATCCCCTCGGCATTCCGTGAAGTTCACCAGGGATTTCTGGATGGACACCACCGAGGTGACCCAGGGACGGTACGACACGGTGATGCGGGCGAGCTACCCGGAGTACTCGGGCAGCATCGACTGGAAGTCGCTGTTCGGGATCGGAGCGACCTATCCCGCCTACGGAGTCACCGTCGGCGGCGCCATCCTCTACTGCAACGCGCTCAGCAAGATGGAGGGACTCGATACCGCCTACACCTACACTTCGAGGGATGGCGTCACCTCGCATGCCTCGCTGGAAGGGGCGGTGGTCGATCGCACCAAGTCCGGCTACCGCCTGCCCACGGAGGCGGAATGGGAATACGCCGCGCGAGGCGGCACCACCACCGACTTCTACTGGGGGGCGATGTCCCTCCAGAGCGCCTCCATGGCTTCCCAACTGAACGAAAACGCCATTTGGGAAGGAAACGCCTATCTGGTGGGGGATGCCTCGCCCGAATACGGCACCCATCCGGTGGCCAGCCGCAAGCCCAACGCCTATGGTCTCTACGACATGCTGGGAAGCCAGTCCGAATGGTGCTGGGACGACCACAAGTTCGAAGGCTACCAGGCTGGACAGGTCGTGGACCCTCTCTCGGCTCCCGATCCACAGACGGCGACCGGGGATATCGGGAGCATGGTGAAGCGCGGAGGCCATTGGGCGAACTCCGCCAACTACCTCAGGGCATCCAACCGCACCTTCGAAGCCCGGGTCTATTTCTCCTACAACGAAGGGTTCCGCGCCGTCCGCACCGCCGTCCCCTGAACGGCGGGTTCGTTCGGCGAGGAGGTGTCTGAAGCACTTCGGGGCCTCCGTTGATGCGGTGGGCAACGGAGGGGGAAGATTTCACCTGCATTTCACGACGGGTGGTATGATTTTATGCCTCGGACCGAGTCGACTCGGACATGAACTCGGACGGATCCAAAGGCGACAGAAAGTGCTGACGGAGGAAATGAAATGAGTCCTATCCATCGTGGACGGTGCGCCCTTCTTGCCCTTCCCCTGCTCTTCTGGGGCTGCGGGGAGTCCACCAACGTCCCCGAGGAGGAGAAGACCTCCAAGCCCGACGTCGACCGTGGGTCGGAGTGGGTGGAATCCTCCCATGGCGAGCGTCCGTCCGATACCACGGGCGCCTTCCCTCCGGCCATCCGCAGCATGGTCATCGCCATGCCGGACAGCACCTGGACGAACATGACCCAGGCCTTGCACAAGGTCTGCGGTGCCATGGGGGGCAATGGCGTCTGCACGGGAAGCCAGTTGGACGCTTCGCCGGCCGTCTCCGCCTGGCGGAAGGGGAATCTCCTGGCCGACGGGCAGGTCTGGGCGTCGGTCGGTTTCCGTTTTCGTTCCAATTCCGATCTTGCCGAAACGTGGACCAAGGGCACCAACCGCTATCCCTTCCGTCTGACGATGGACAAGTGGGAGGACGATGTCCCTTCCATCAAGAACCAGAGGTTCTACGGATTCAAGAAACTCACATTGACCAGCTTGGCCGGCGATTCGTCGGCTTTGCGCCATCAGGTCGCTTCGGCCATCTACCGTTCCCAGGGCGTTCCGGCCCTCCAGGGGGCGGTGGTGGACCTCAAGCTGGCCCGGGGCTCCGATACCCTGGATCTGGGACTCTACGCACTTCGCGAGGTGCCCGATGGCCCCATTCTCTCGCGATGGTTCGCGGACGGCTCCGGGAACCAGTACGAACCCAGTTCCACCTTGGGGACCTACGTCAAGGGCGAGTTCTCCGAGGGCGAAAACGACGGGTCCCACACGGACGTCATCGCCTTCCTGGCCGCGCTGAACTCCAACGAGCGGACGACGAATCCCGACGCATGGCGCAATTCCCTGCGGAAGGTGTTCGACGTGGATGGATTCGTCCGGTGGATGGCGGTTTCCCAGGCCCTCGGCGACAACGGATCGTACGGACGGGAATCCGGCAACTATGGGCTCTACGGCCTGAAGGGAACCGTGCACTGGATGGCTCTGGACCTGGACAAGACCTTCCCTGCGGGTGGTTCCCGCACTCGCGGCGTCTGGTATCCCGGGACTGCGGGGTCCTGGCCCCTGGTGGAAAAGATCCTCGCCGATTCCACCCTTTGCGAGGAGTATTCCCGCCAGCTTCGCGCCATGGTCACCACCGGCGACGGATCGACGGAAAGGTTGGGAGCCTTCATCCGTCGCTTTGCGAACTCCACCAATCCAGCGGCCGAACCCAGGCTCGCCTCCCTGTTCGATTTCGCCGCCAAGAGGCCGGGTGTCGTGGACAGCTCGCTGGCCGCCCATCCCTGCCCCCGGAAGGACTGATCCGTGTTCGACTTGAATTCCGTCCAGGCGGCATCGCAGGATTCCATCCTGCTGTCGGTGGTCTACGCGAGCCTCCTGGCCACGGTCCTCTCCGGATTGGTCGCATGGACCTACGGAGCCACCTTCCACGGCTTGTCCTTTTCCAAGAGCTACGTCCAGTCCCTGGTCCTGGTGTCGCTCGTCGCCGCGACCGTGATGCAGGCGGTGGGGGACAGCATCGCGCGCGGTCTCGGG
>DAOPYN010000055.1:0-26898 GCA_035352895.1 Fibrobacteria bacterium
ACACCTTGCAAAGCCTTCCATATCGCGCCTTGATTAGCGCCCAACCTGTCAAAGAAATCGAACCTTTCGAGGGGTTCGGCCCGTTTCGGCGACTTCGTCACCGGAAGGGAAAGCAAAGTTACGCAGCAACTTCGAGCGCGTCAAGGTTTCTGATCAAAAAAAATCAGACAACTCGTTGTTGCGTCCGAGGATCGAACAAAATGGACTTGGTGGGGTGGGCCTGGACCGCCACCGACTGCCCCAGGGGGGGGGCGTACCCTGGACGGGTGCGGACCACTACCGTCACCCCACCCAACTGGCAGTGGACGAAGACTTCGTTGCCCAGGGTCTCGATCCACTCCACCTGGGCGAGCCACCCCGGCTCCTCCGGCCCCACGATGCGCAGGTGCTGGGAGCGGACCCCCAGTTTCGCTTCCATGAGTCCCGATCGGCGGAGCGCCTCACGCCGCGGGGTATCCAGGAAGAGCGCCCAATCCGATCCCGGCAGGATCACCGCTCCGTCGGGAGCCACCTGCACCTGCAGGAGATTGATGGGGGGGGCGCCCAGAAGGGACGCCACGTATTCGTCGCAAGGATCCTCGTACAGATCCATGGGTCGCCCGATCTGGCGAACCTTGCCCTGGTCCAGCACCACGATCCAGTCGGCCAGGGTCATGGCTTCGGTCTGGTCCTGGGTGGCGTACACCACCGGGCCGTTGAAGTTCCCCCGCCGCCGCCCCAGGCGCAGGCGCAGATCCAACCTCTCGCGGGGGTCCAGGTTGGCCAGGGGCTCGTCCAAGAGGAAAATCGAGGCATCCCGCGCAAAGGCGCGGGCGAGGGAAGTCTTGCGGCGCTGGGACAAGCTCAGCGCGTCGGGCCGGAGGTCGGCCACGGCATGGAGATCGAAAGCCTCCAGCTCGTCTTCGATGCGGTCCTTGGCGTCTTCCGCCGAAGCTTCGCGCAACTTGAACCCGAACTCCAGGTTCTGCCGGACGGTCAGGTGCGGGTAGAGGGCTTCCTGCTGGAAGACCATCGCCACGTTGCGTTCGCGGGGGGAAAGTTCGTCCACCCGCTGGTTGTCCAGGAAGATTCCCCCTTCCTCCAGTTCCTCCAGCCCCGCGATCAATCGAAGCAGGGTGGACTTGCCGCTGCCCGAGGGGCCCAGCAGCACCACCAGTTCGTTGGAGCGAGCCGGGAAGCTCACCTCCTGGACGACCGGATGCCCCCGAAAGGACTTGGAGACGTTGCGCAAGTTCAATTCAGCCATCCAGCACCACCCTCACGATGTTCCGATCCTGGAGAAGAGCTGCGGGTATGATGTTCCCTTCGAGGCGCTCGCCGTTGAGGATGATCCGCCCCACCCCGCGACAGACGCCCTTGGGATTGGATACCCACAGGGAGATTTTCTTGCCCCGGAAGTAGCGCGTCATGGAAAAGCCCTTCCAATCGCGGGGGATGCAGGGGTCGATCCGCAGTCCATCGAACTCGGGGCGAACTCCCAGCATGAACTGGGTGACCGCGATGTAGGTCCAGGACGCGGTTCCGGTGAGCCAGGGGTTGCGGCTCTGGCCAAACCGGGGGGAGGACTTCCCGTGCGTGAACTGGCAATACACGTACGGCTCCACCTGGCGGATGTCGGCGGCCTCGTTGTAGCGGGCCGGCAGGTAGCTGCGGTAGTACTCGTGGGCGCGATCGCCGTCGCCCAGGATGCATTCGGCCACCACCGCCCATGCGTTGGAATGGCAGAAGATCCCTCCGTTCTCCTTGTGGCCGGGAGGGTACACCAGAAGCGGCAACTGGATGTGGGGGTCGGGATGGGTATGGGGAGGGTCGCACAGGAGCAGACCGTGTTCGGTGGCCAGATGGCGTTTCACGGAATCCATCGCGATCCGGGCCTGCGAAGCCGACGCCGCGCCCGAGATCACCGCCCATGTCTGCGCGTTGAGGTAGATGGAACCTTCCGGGTTGCGGTGGGACCCCAAGGTGCCGCCGGTGGCGGAGATCGCCCGCAGGAACCAGTTCCCGTCCCATGCCGAGGCCTGGATCGACTTGTGCATCTCGGCGGCCTCGGATTCGGCCCACTGGGCGTCTTCCTCGCGGCCCAGGCGGCGGGCCAGATCCGCGACGATCCGGCACCCCTTCAGGAACATGAAGCTCGTGAAGAGGGATTCCCCGGTGGTCCCGAACTTGATGCAGTCGTTCCAGTCGGCGTGCAGTCCCTGGACCAGGCCGTTTCGACCCTTGTGGTCGATGGAGAACTGCAGCGCCTGCTTGAGATGCCCGTACACCGAGGCTTCGCCCTTGTCGGCGTAGGGCAGGATCTTGTCCAGGTAGTCCAGCCGCCCGGTCTCGTAGACGAAATTCGACACGGTGAACGGAAGCCACAGCGTGTCGTCGGAACGGTACTGCTCGTCGGCCGGGGGCTTCTCGTGCCCCGGGCTGTGCGACAGCGGCTTCACCAGGGGCAGGCCGCCGCCGGCGGAGGTCTGCCCGGTGAGGATCAGATCCAACCGTTCCTCCACCTGGGCGGGGATGGCGTGGGTCACGGCCAGGATGTCCTGGACCGTGTCGCGGTAGCCCAACCCGTCGCGGTCGCCCGCCTCCACCAGGGAGACGCCGCGCGACCAGTTGAAGGTCATGTGGGTCTGGTAGGCGTGCCAGACGTTGAGCATGGAGTTCAGTTCGGTGTCGGGGGTCTCCACCTGCAGGCGCTCCAGGACCTCGGTCCACTCGGCCTTGGTGGCGGCCAGCTCCTTCTCCAGGCGCTGGGGGGTCCCGAACTCCTCCAGGATGTCCGCTCCCGGCGGCAGGCCACGCCAGCTCTCGATGGGCGATCCCATCCCCAGCATGAAGGTTAGGTCGCGGCTTTCGCCCGTCTCCAGTTCGATGTTGGCCTGCAGGCTGGCGCAGCCGTTGTCGCCCACGGCGATGGAATGCCCCAGCCGCCCCTTCTCCACCGCGGCGGGCGCGGCGAAGGTGCGGTAGGGTCCCAGGAACTGCTCGCGATCGGTGTCGAATCCCACCACCGGGGCGCCGGCCAGCCCGAACCAGACCTCGTCGTAGCCCGGATTGGTGCAGTTGCGCCAGCGGATCATGCCGTCGTGCACGCTCATCTGCACCGTGTACTGGCTGTACTGGAGGTTCTCCAGGTCCTGCCTGTAGTTCCAGTTGTTGGCGAGCTCGGCGTAGGAGATGATGGACAATTTCCGGTGACGATTGCTGCGGTTGACCACGCGCAGCGCCCAGTATTCGAACGCCTGTCCCTTGGGCACGAACACGGTGAGGATGGTGGCGATGCCGTCGTACTCGGACTCGAACACGGAATACCCCAGGCCGTAGCGGACCCGGGACTTGTACTTGTCCAACGGCTTGCCCACGGGCTGCCAGCTGGTCGACCAGAAATCGCCCGAGTGGTCGTCGCGCACGTAGATGGTCCGTCCCGGCTGGTCCACCGGAACGCTGTTGAAGTGCATGCGCAGGATCCGCCCGGTGCCTCCGGACTTGTAGAAGCTGTAGCCTCCCGCGTTCTGGGTGATGATCCCGCCGTAGAGACGCGACCCCAGATAGTTGATCCACGACTTGGGCGTGTCCGGTCTGGTGATCACGTACTCGCGAGCGAGGTCGTCGAAATGACCGTATCTCATGCGCTTCTCCCGAATGCTCCCGTACGGAGCCGTCGATTCGGCATCGACCAGGCTCCTCTCCCGGTCCTCAAGTGTAGGTCAATTCCCGTGTGCCGGTGGAGGGTCCTTCTCAATGGCTTCGCGCAGGACGGAAGCGACCTTGGCGCCCACGATCCGCTCCAGTTCCTCCTGGGAGGCTTCGCGGATGCGCGCCACCGAACCGAATTGTTGGAACAACAACGAGCGGCGGGTGGGACCGATCCCGGGAACGGTGTCCAGCCAGGAGGAGGCGATGGATTCGGTGCGCTGCGAACGCTGGAAGGTGATGGCGAAGCGGTGGGCCTCGTCGCGCACCTGCTGCAGGAGCTTCAGGGCCGGAGAACGGTGCGAGATCAGGATGGGATCGCTCCGTCCCGGCAGGAACACCTCCTCGATGCGCTTGGCCAGGCCCAGGAGCTGCTGGTCGGGGAATCCTTCCGCGGCGATCGCCTCGCAGGCCATGCCCAGCTGTCCCTTGCCGCCGTCGATCAGGACCAGGTCGGGGGGCTCGCCGCCTTCTTCCCGCAACCGGCGGAAGCGCCGCCCCACGATCTCCCGCATGGAGGCGAAGTCGTCGATCCCCTCCACGGTCTGCACGTGGAAGCGCCGGTACCCGGACTTGAACGGGCGCCCGTCCACGAAGCACACCATGGAGGCCACCGTCTTGGTCCCGCCCAGGTGCGAGATGTCGAAGCCCTCGATCCGTCGCGGGGGATTCTGCAGGCCCAGCGCTTCCTGCAAGGCCGCCACCGACTGGGAGATCCGGTTCTTGGATTCCAGATGGGCCAAGTGCTCCACCAGGAGCATCCTCGCGTTGGCCAGCGCCATGCGCACGGTCTTGAACGGATCGCCCTGCTTGGGTTGGGCGATCCGCACCTTGCGGCCGGCCAGCCGGGCCAGGTGCTCTTCCAGAAGTTCCAGATCCATGGGCAATGCAGATACCTGGATCTCCGGAGGCGGTGGCTGGATCCCTTCCGGGTAGAACTCCAGCAGGGCGCGCTCCATGATCTCGTGGTCGTCTTCTTCCAGGGGGCATCGCACGATCCGGTGGGAACGCTCCATGACCGCGCCCGCACGCACCCGAAACTGGGCGATGCAGGCCCAACGCCCCTCGCGGGACAGGGCCAGCACATCCAGGTCCACGCATTCGCCCAGGTCCATCTTCTGCGACACTCCCAGCTTCTCCAGCGATGCGATCTGGTCGCGGCGACGGGCGGCCCCCTCGAAATCGAGGGCCTGGGCCTTGGCGTTCATCTCGTCGGTCAGCTGGGCCAGAAGCTCGCGGTTGCGGCCCTCCAGCAACATCACGATCTGTTTCACCACCGGCTCGTACTGCTCTTGGGTGATGGCGTCCACGCAGGGGCCGTCGCAGCGGTGGATGTGGTAGTTCAGGCAGGCGCGCTCCAATCGCTTGGTGGACAAGTCGAGGTCGCAGTCGCGCACGCGGAACAGCTCGCGTGCCAGGGAGAGCGCCCGGCGCATGGCCTGGGCGTCGGTGTATGGCCCGAAGTACCTGTGCTTGTCCTTGGTCACCCGGCGCACCACCTCCAGCTTGGGGAAGGCCTCGCCGGTGGTGAGCCGCAGATACGGGAAGTGCTTGTCGTCCTTGGCCAGCACGTTGTAGCGGGGCCGGTGCTGGCGGATCAGGTTCGCTTCCAGGATCAGCGCTTCCAGCTCGTTGTCGGTCACGATCCACTCGATGTCCACCACGTGCTTGTAAAGGACCATGGCGGCGCGGTGGTCGGTCGCGCGCCCCTGGAAGTAGCTGCGCACCCGGTTTCTCAGGATCTTGGCCTTGCCGATGTAGATGATCTCGCCGTCGGCGTTCTTCATGATGTACACCCCCGGCGCGCCCGGCAGCTGTTCCAGGCGTTGGGCCAGATGAGGCCGGAGGGTGGGTGCGTTGGACATGGAGAAGAAGTGTACAAGTCCGCGGGGCACCCCACCTCTGGGACGGGCGGTGCCCGCGCGGGGGAATGCCTGCTACCGCGTCGCGCGCAGGTGCACCAGATACTCCCCGGCGGGCAGGCCCATGTCGCGCCGCAGATCCAAGGTATTGGGCACGAATCCGGTGCGGGTCCGCACCCGCTTTCCGGAAAGGTCGCGCACCTCGATGTCCTTGGACTTCCCCCGGAAGGCTTCCGGAAGGGCCAGCCGATCGGACGTGCTGCGCAAGGTGGCTTCCAGCGCGCCCGCGGAAGCCCGCCGCGAAAGGCCCATGGTCTGCAAAGACACCTGACTGCCCGTGTACACCAGTACATCGTCCGGCTGCGTGGTGGTCTCGATGCCGGTGCCGTGGTTGTCGGACACGAACACGATGTTGAAGACCTTCTTGGCATCCATGCCCGTGAAGCTTCCCTGGCGATCTCCGATGATCACGTTGCGGGTCTCGTCCACGTAGGCGATGGGAATGGTGGCGAAGGCGCCCTTTTCGTATTCGTAGCCGTCGCCCTGGTCCTCGTAGAGCGTGAACTTGCCGTCGTCGCCGGGGTAGATGCGCAGCTCGATGGTATCGGCGCGTTCGGTGGCGTACTGAATGTCGGGACCCATGGGCACGATGGACCCGGCCCGCACATGGAGAGGAATCCTGGAAAGCGGGGCGTTGGTGGAGAGCGTCACGCCGCCGTTTCGCAGCTGGCCGGTCCAGAAGTCGAACCAGCGGCCGGCCGGGAAGTAGACCTGGCGCGAGGTGGCTCCTTCGGTGGTCACCGGGCTCACCATGATGGCGGGTCCGTACATGAACTGGTTGCCCACCGATTTCACGTTGGGGTCGGTGCGGAAGTCGAAGATCAGGTTTCGCATGGGGGTGTAGTCGGAATTCGTCGTCATCCAGGCCAGCGAATAGGTGTAGGGCATCAGGCGGTAGCGGAGCTTGTCGGCGATCAGGAGGTTCGCGCGCGTGGCCGCCGTGAAGGTGGTGGAATACAGCTCCTTGCCTTGGCCGGACTTCATGTTGCCGTGGATGCGGAAGATGGGCAGGAACGCCCCGTACTGGAGCCAGCGCACCATGAGTTCCTGGTTGGTGGCGGTGGTGTAGTCGGCGTTGGCGCCCCAGTAGCCGCCGATGTCGGTGGTCCAGTAGGGGATGCCCGTGGTGGTGGAGTTCAGGCCGCTGGTCACGGAGTTCTTGAGAGTGGTGAAGCTGACCGCGATGTCGTTGTTCCACTGCATGGTGGAATGCGCCTGCTGGCCCGGGAAGTTGGCGCGGTGCAGGATCACGGCGCGCTTGCCGGGGATCTCGGACCTCCAATTGCGGTAGAACATCTCCGTCATGGGGAAGGAATAGCTGTTGTAGAAGAGCACCCCCTTGCCCATGGCGGTGATGAGGGTGCGGCGATTGAAGCCGTCGGGGTACGGGAACGGCTCGTCGTTGTCGAACCACCAGCCGTCCCAGCCCTGGACCTTGGGATCGAAGAATGCGTTCCGCATGTTGGTCCAGAAGGTCTCGCGGGCATCCTTGTTGTAGGCGTCGATGAACCGCGTGTTGCCGTCGGAGGGCCACAGCCAGCCCTTGGCGTCGTAGGTGGCGTAGTTGGCGCTCCCCTTTTCCAATTCGCTCCAGATGGAGATGAGCGTGTGGATGTTCTCGGCGTGAAGCTGGTCCACGGTGCTCTTGACGTTGCCGTAGCTGGAATTGAAGCAGTAGCAGCCCTGCTGCCCCGCGCCGTCCCAGTAATGCCAGTCCTGCACGATCGCATCCAGCGGGATCTTGTTCTTGCGGTATCCGTCCTTGACCGCGAGGATCTCCTTCTGGGACATGTAGCGATCCTTGGACTGGATCAGTCCGTAGGCCCACTTGGGAAACAGCGGCACCTTTCCCGTGGCGGTGCGGTATCCGGACACCACCTGGTCGATCTCGGGGCCGTAGAAGAAGTAGTAGTCCAGTACGTCGCCGGTCTCCGACGAGAGCGCATAGCGGGTGTTCGAGGCCACGTTGCCCGAGAAGTTCACCTTGGCGTAGCTGTCCCAGAAGAGGCCGTACCCGTTGGTGGACACCAGGATGGGCACCGCCGTCCCCTGTGTGCCGTAGTCCTGGTCCATCACCTCGGTCTGGCCCTTGTAGTTGAACTTGCCGGCCATGTGCTGGCCCAGCCCGAATAGGCCTTCGTCGGCGGGCGAGTTCCATTCGCCGCGCACGGTGTTGGTGGCCACGCCCTCCACCGTGGCGGGGGTCAGGGACTTGGCGGTTTCGGACAGCACCACGTTCCCGGCAAGATCCGCGAAGGTCACGTTGGCGGTGGACTTGGCGATCTTCACCTTGAGCTTGGAAGTCTGCAGCGTGACGGTGTCGCCGGTCTCCGTCTTTGCGAAGACCGGAGTCCCCCACTCCTTGGTCACGATCTTCAAGGGGCGTTCGGGGATTCTTGATGCGGTGGTGTAGGCGACGCGGACGATGTCGGCCTGACAGATCCTGATCTTCAGGACGCCCTTGTCGCAAGTGGCGGTGATTCCGTCGGGATCATCGGCGACGGTCTTGATCGCGAGCGCCGAGGCGTCCGGCGCGAGCGAAACGGTCCAGGCCACGGCGGCGGCCAGCAGGGGCCACAGGGATTGCCTGCCGCTGGTGGTGGTCGAGTTTCCCATGGTCGCTCCCCTCGTCGATCGGATCCTGATGTTTCCTGTTCCCGGGAAGCTAGGGCCGGTCTCCGGTGCGCGGGACCACGTTCCCCACTGGACTGGATGCCATTTTGGCAACACCCGCAGATCCCCTCCGGCCCGGATTGCCAGAATGACAAGATGCCCTCCCCGAATCCCGTGGAGATCCCGCGCCCCAAGTCGCATCCTCACTCGGGACAGGCCACCCCCCTTCCGCTCCCCCATCCTGGGTCCGGAGGAGGGAATACCGCCATCGCCACGGAGTCCATGCCATGAAGACGCTCCTTTCCAGCACGCTCGTCTGCCTTCTGGCCACGGCCGCGAGCCAGGCCCAGGACAAGCTCTACCCATCGCTCTTCCCGCTGGGCAATGTGAAACTCCTGGACGGTCCCTTCAAGGATCGCCAGGACCTGAACGCCAAGACCTTGCTCGCCTACAACGTCGACCGTCTGATGCAACCCTTCCTGGCCGAGGCGGGACTGGCCGCCAAGGGCGCGGCCTTCCCCAACTGGGCCGGGCTGGACGGCCACGTGGGCGGCCACTACCTGAGCGCCCTGGCCATGGAGTACGCGGCCTCCGGCGACGAGCGGATCAAGGCCCGCATGGAGTACGTGATCTCCGAGATGAAGCGCGCCCAGGACGCCAACGGCACCACCGCGAACTTCGTGGGATACCTCAGCGGCGTGCCCAACGGCAAGGCGATGTGGCTGAAGATCAAGGGGGGCGACGCCGGCGGCCAGAACGGCTACTGGGTTCCCTGGTACAACATCCACAAGACCTACGCCGGTCTGCGCGACGCGTGGATGTACGCGGGCAACGAAACCGCGAAGAGCATGTTCCTGAAGCTCTGCGACTGGGGCATCACGATCACCAACGGCCTCACGGATTCCAAGATGGAATCCATGATGGGCACCGAATACGGCGGCATGAACGAAGTCTACGCCGACGCCTACGCGATGACAAAAGACGTCAAGTACCTGAACGCGGCGAAGAAGTGGTCGCACAAGTGGCTCCTGAACGCCATGGCCGCCGGCACCGACAACCTCGACGACAAGCACGCCAACACCCAGGTGCCCAAGGCGATCGGGTTCGCCCGCGTCGCGGAGGTCTCCAACGACGCCACCTACGCCAAGGGCGCGCAGTACTTCTGGAGCACGGTCACCTCGAACCGCAGCATCGCCATCGGCGCCAACAGCCGCCAGGAATACTTCCCTTCCAAGGCCAAGTATTCGGATTTCGTGAACGTCCCGGAAGGCCCGGAGTCGTGCAATTCGTACAACATGCTGAAGCTCACGGAAGATTTGTTCCGCATCTCCCCGCAGGCCAAGTACGCCGACTTCTACGAGCGATCGCTCTTCAACCACATGCTGTCCATCATCCACCCCACCCACGGCGGCTACGTCTACTTCACGCCCGCCCGCCCCCGCCACTACCGGGTGTATTCGGCGGTGAACTCGGCGATGTGGTGCTGCGTGGGCTCGGGCATGGAAAATCCCGCCAAGTACGCGCAGTTCACCTACATGCACCTGGGCGATTCCCTGGTGGTGAACCTGTTCATGGCTTCCGAACTGAATTGGAAGGCCAAGGGAGTGACCATCGTCCAAGCCACGCGCTTCCCCGAGGAGGAGTCCTCGCGACTGACGGTCTCCACCGCCGCTCCGGTCAAATTCCGTCTTCTGGTGCGGCATCCCGCCTGGGTGAAAGCGGGCGAATTCAAGGTGCTGGTGGGCTCCGACACCGTGGTGAAATCCTCGTCGCCATCCACCTACGTGGAACTGAACCGCACCTGGAACGGCGGCGAGGTGGTCACGGTGCTGATGCCCATGCGCACCACGGTGGAGCAGCTCCCCAACGTGGCCAACTACTACGCCATCCTCCGGGGTCCCATCGTCCTGGGCGCCAAGACCGGCACCGAAAGCCTGACCGGTCTGGTGGCCGGCGACGGCCGCTGGGCCCACATCGCCAGCGGCACGCAGTTGGATCTCACCCAGGCCCCCATGCTGGCCGCCAAGCCCGACTCCATCGCCTCGCGCCTGGTGCCGGTGCCGGGCAAGCCCCTGACCTTCAAGGCCCCGTACCTGTTTGCCAACAAGCGCGACACGGGCCTGGTCCTGGAGCCGTTCTACAAGATCCACGACGCCCGCTACATGATGTACTGGATGCTCTTGACCAACCAGGCCACCCTCGACAGCCTCTCCAAGGCGCAGGCTGCGGCCCTGGCGTTGGAAGGCCGCACCATCGATCGCCTGGTTCCCGGCCAGCAGCAGCCGGAAGTCGACCACAAGATGGTCCAGACCAACACCACAGCCAGTGTCGCCAACGGCGAGAGCCTGCGGAGCGGTGGGTCGTGCACCGGCGGGGCCGGGGCTTCGGTGAGCTGGGAGCTTTCCACCAACGACGAGACCGACCTCTCCCTGTGGGTCCGCTACTGGGGGAACGAAACCACCTGCGCGCGCACCTTCGACATCCTGGTGGACGGACAGAAAGTGGCCACCCAGTCCCTGGTGGGCACCTGGAAGAAGAGCGAATTCGTGAACGTGGAATACGCCCTGGCCAACGCCCTGGTGACGGGAAAGAAGACCGTCACCGTGACCTTCCAGGCAAGCAGCGGAATGGTGGGCGGGCTCTACGGGGTGCGCCTTCTGCGCAAGACCCCGTTGGTGACCGCCGCGGATCGCACCGGCGCCCTGGACGGTCGCCCCTTCGTGGAGATGGCGCGTCGCGGCGGCTTCCTGGATCTGGAGCTTTCGCCGGTGGACGTGCCCACCCTGGTCCGGATCCGCAATCTGGACGGACGGCTGGTGCGCACCCATACCGTCCCTGCGGGAACACACCACGACGAAGTGGATCTGAAAGGCGTGCACGGTCCGTTCGTGGTCCAGGTTGTGCGCTCCGGGGCGCTGATCCAGGCGACGCTGGTTTCGATGGTGCCGTAAACAGGGCAGTGGTCAAATTCCCTGATCAGCCGCCCTTCGATACACCGCCTACGGCGGCACACTTCGACAAGCTCACCGCGGCGCTCAGGGAACGGCTGATCGCATCGATTCACCTTGTTTCGTGAGCTTCGGTTGGTCAAGCTCAACTCAAAAAACAAGCCGCCGTTCCCTGAGTGCTTCGCGTAGCGAAGTGTATCGAAGGGCGGCGGCGAAGGTGCCTGGTCTACTTGAAATCGTCCGGCACGAGCCCGTAGATGCGGATGTCGTCGAGCATCACCGTGCCCGATCCCGTCGCGAAGAAGGTCAGGTCGGTGATGGAGTCGTGCACCGCTTCCCAGCCCAGGTTGCCGTTGGTGCTCCCCGGGACGACCGTATCGAAATCGCTGGGGCGCACCCGCCAGCGCGTCCATTCGCTGGTGAGGTCGTTGTGCATCCAGGTCTTGGATCCGCCTCCGCTCCACTTGTGGTCCAGCGACACCGACAGGATCGCCGATCCCTTGGCCCAGAACACGATGGAATCGAGGCTGCGGAAATTCACGGGGTGCGAGGCCAGATTCACGGCCACCAACACGTAGTCGTGGCGCGAGACCGGGGCGTTGTAGTCGAACCGCAATGCGTTCCCTGGACGGGTGCCGCCGGCCACCACCAACGTGGGGGTGGTGATGGAGGCGGAATCGGCTTTGTTCGTGTACCAGGTGGACGCGATGGGGAGAAGGGATCGAAGGCTGCCTCCTTCGAAGTCGTCCACCAGGACCGAAGTCCAGTCGAGCGCGTAGGATTCCGGAATGGAGTGCCAGACCGCCGCCGAATCCGAAACATCCCCCGATGTGTCGCGTGTGGTCACCCGGAACTTGCGTCCCCCCTCCAGCAAGGCGCCCTGGAAGCGGATCTGCAGTCGCGCCCATCGCCGCGCCCAGTCCCACCGGCTGAGAGTGAAAGGAATGGGTGTGCCGTCGAGCTCTTCCACCCGCAGGTTGCGACCGTCGGGGGCCACCTTCTGGAAATCGAAATTCGTGGAATCGAAGCGCATGGTCCCGACCACCGCGGAAAACCCAGGTTTGCGCCCCAAGCCCACCACGGAATCCACGCTGTAGGCCCGGGAGAGATTCTCCGTTTCGATGGTCCCGCCGGTGGAAGGTCCGGTTCCGCACGACCAGACCACCAAGGAGACACCGATCGTCCCCAGGACGAACCAACGCGTCTCCCGCATCAGGTGTCTCCCTCGGCTGGCATCAGAGGGAAGATAGCGATCGCCACCTGCAACACGCGATCGGAAGACTTGGCTTCCCCCACTCGCTGCTGGATTCTTCTGCGGCAATCCCGCAGGATTTCCCGGACATCCTGGAATGCGGCTTCGTCCAAGGTGAGGGTCAGGGTGGAGATGTCGCGCTTTTCTCGAGGAAACCGATGGACGGAGTCCGACGCCAATTCCAGCATCTTCTTCTGGAACTGGGCCACCGCGGCGCGCCCCTCGGCGGCGTCGGCGGTCAGATGCCGGTCCACGAAGTGGAGCCGTTCTCCTGGTGATCGCTTGGCGATCCCCAAGTCCAGCATCACCTGGATGGCCTCGCGGATGGCCTCCGGGCTTACCGGGGGCACGATCCTCCGGGACAGTTCTTCCGGATTGGCCCGTCCATCCAGCACTTCCACCGCGCACCGCACCGCCACCATCCACCAATCGCGGAAGAAGGCGAGTTCCTGGTCGGACAGGCGCCGACGCGGAACATCCTGCAACTCCATGGCCCTTTCCAGGATCTTCTGGCGGGCCCCCTTTCCTCGTTCCCTCGCGTAGGAGGTCATCAGCACGAAGTACTCAGCCGCCCGGCCGGTCAATCCCAGGAATTCGATGGCGCGCGACACGCTGCGACCAGGCAGATGCCGTTCCTTGTGGAGAATCCGGTAGGCTCCGGCGGTATCCAGTCCCAGGTGTTCGGACAGGATCTTGTAGGAATATTGGGGATCGGCGCTCTTGCGTCGTTCGAAGGCCGCACACAGGAGGTCGCGGTAATCGGAGTATGCGAAACCTTCGTCCATACTTGGACAGTCTACTGTTCGCAGGCACGGCGGTGCCTGGAAATGGCTCCAGAACCGATTGCCAATCGGACAACGTCCCTTTGGTGATATCGGGTACGGAATGAAAAAGCCCTCGTTCCCGGGTCACGGGAGCGAGGGCTCGATGCGTTCCTGTCCGAAAGGATCAGGCCTTCTTGGCGGCCTCGGTGATGTCGACCTTGTCGGCCTTGGGCTTGGAAGCCTTGGGCTTGGAAGCCTTGGGCTTGGAGGTGCGCTTTTCCACCTTGTCTTCCACCAGGCAGATGATGGCCATTTCGGCGTTGTCGCCGGCGCGGTCCAGATCCAGCTTCAGCACGCGGGTGTAGCCACCCTGGCGCTCGGCGTAGCGAGGTCCGATGGTCTCGAACAGGCCTTGCAAAACCTCGTGGTCGTGGATCACGCGGGCTGCCTCGCGACGGGCGGAAAGATCGCCCTTCTTCGCGTAGGTGACCAGACGCTCGACCACGCGCTTGACGCTCTTGGCCTTGGCGATGGTGGTGCGCACCGAACGCTCCATCTGGTTTTCCTTGAGTCCCTGACGGAGGACCGAGGTGGCCAGGTTGGAAAGCAGCGCCTTGCGATGGCTGGCGTTCCGGTTCAGGCGGTTGAATTTGACTCCGTGCTTCATCTCTTGATCCTCAGTCGTTGAGGTAGCGGTCGACGTCGAAGCCGAAGCCCAGACCAAGCCCCTGCAGGACCTCGTTGAGCTCGACCAACGACTTGCGGCCGAAGTTCTTGTACTTGAGCATGTCCTGCTCGGTGTTGCGCACCAGGTCGGCGATCGTGTGGATGTTGGCCATCCGCAGGCAGTTGCTGGAACGCACGGAAAGTTCGAGTTCGTCCACGCGCATCTTGAGGATTCCGGAGATCCTCTCGCGCTCGCCGTCGTTGTCGACGGTGTCGGCCTGCTCGAGATCGCCTTCGAAATTGATGAACTGCTCGAAGTGGTCCACCAGGAGCTTGCCGGCGTAGGCCAGGGCGTCCTCGGGAGTGATCGAACCGTCCGTCGAGATTTCGAGAGTGAGCTTGTTGAAGTCGGTCTTCTGACCCACACGGGTGTCTTCCACCAGCATGTTGACCTTGGAGACCGGCGAAAAATGGGTGTCCAGGTAGATCCAGCCGATCGGATCCTCGGGACGCTTGAGGTCGTCACCCAGAACATATCCGCGGCCCGACGAAACGCGGATCTCCAGGGAGAGCGACGCATTCTTGTCGAGGGTGGCGATATGGAGATCCGGATTGAGGATGACCACCTCGGGATTGGCCTCGATCGCCGAAGCGCGAACCTCACCCTCGCCCGTGACATCCAGCTTGAGGCGGGCGTCGCGGTCGGAGTGGAGCTTGAGCCTCAGGAGCTTGAGGTTCAGGACGATATCGGTGATATCTTCCTTGATTCCGGGAATGGTTCCGAACTCGTGTGGGGCTCCGTCGATACGGATCGCCACAGCCCGAGCACCCTGCAAGGACGAGAGGAGAACACGACGCAGGGCGTTCCCTACGGTGATTCCCCAGCCGCGTTCCAGGGGCTCGATGACGAACTTCCCGAAGGATTCGCTCGAGTTGGGGTCCTTGACGACCCCTTTCGGCATCTGAAGAGCCTTCCACTTCATTTCGGAGTCCCTTACTTGGAGTAGAGCTCGACGATGAGCTGCTCGTTGACCGGAGTCGGAATCTGGGTGCGGACGGGCTGGGAAAGAACGCGACCAGCGAACTTCACCTTGTCCACGGAAACCCATTCGACTTCGGTACGGCGGCTCGCGCCGGCCAGCGCAGCCTGAATGGCGGCGAGGCTACGTGAGGCTTCAACGACGTCGACCACATCCCCAACCTTGAGGCGGATGGAAGGGATCGATGCCTTGCGACCATTGACCTTGAAGTGCCCGTGACGGACAAGCTGGCGAGCCAGATTGCGGTTGGGGGCAAAACCCATGCGGTAGACGATGTTGTCCAGACGCATTTCCAGAAGCTGGAGCAGGTTCTCGCCGGTCACACCGTGCGAGTGGGCGGCTTCTTCGAAGTAACCGCGGAACTGCTTTTCCAAGACTCCGTAGGAGCGCTTGGTCTTCTGCTTCTCGCGCAGCTGGGTGCCGTATTCCGAAGCCTGACGGCGACGGAGCATGCCGTGCTGGCCAGGAACGACGTTGCGGCGTTCGATGGCGCACTTCTCGGTGAAGCAGCGATCGCCCTTGAGGAACAACTTCTCGTGCTCGCGCCGGCAGAGCCGGCAAACTGGTCCGCGGTAGACAGCCACTGTGTCAGACCCTCCTGCGCTTGCGGGGACGGCATCCGTTGTGCGGAATACCGGTCACGTCTTTGATCGAAAGAATATCGAGGCCAGTCGCCTTGATGGAGCGAACGGCTGCCTCGCGACCCGAACCAGCGCCCTTGACCAGGACGTCCGCACGGCGAACCCCCATGTCCAAAGCGATCTTGGCGGCGGCTTCCGCAGCGACCTGGGCTGCGAAGGGCGTGCTCTTGCGAGAGCCCTTGAAGCCGGCCTTGCCCGGAGTGCCCCACACCAAGACGTTGCCGGCTTGATCGGTGATGCTGATGATGGTGTTGTTGAAGGAAGCCAGAACGTGGATCACGCCCGTGGAATCCGCACGCTTCTTGCCCTTGCGACGCTTTTCCCCCTGCTCGGGGACGTCGGCGACCTCTGGGGCCTGGGTCTCGAGGTTTTCGGCCATTTTGCTCTTCTTGCCTGTTTGTTTGGGTTACTTCTTCTTATTCGCGACGGTCTTGCGTGGGCCCTTGCGGGTGCGCGCGTTGGTACGCGTGCGCTGACCACGGACCGGGAGACCGCGACGATGGCGGATCCCACGGTAGCAACCGATGTCCTGAAGACGCTTGATCCCGATGCCCAGCAAGGAGCGCAGGTTGCCTTCGACAGGGAAGTTGGCTTCCACGTACGCGCGGATCTTACCGATCTCCTCGTCCGTGAGTTCTCCGACCTTCTTGCCCAGGCCAATGCCCGTGCCTTCGAGGATCTGCTTGGCTCGCGTACGGCCAATGCCAAAGATGCTGGTGAGCCCGAACTCGGAACGCTTATGGTTCGGGATTTCGATACCTAGAATGCGAGCCATTTCGAGTTACCCTTGCTTCTGCGTGTGACGCGGGTTCTTCTTGCAGATGATGCGCACGACGCCTTTGCGGCGGACGATTTTGCACTCCGTGCAGCGGACTTTGATGGATGCCCTGACTTTCATCGAACTCGTCCTTACTTGTGGCGGTAGACTATGCGTCCACGCGAAAGATCGTAGGGGGACAATTCTAGTAAAACCCTGTCGCCTGGCAAGATACGGATGTAGTGCTTCCGCATCTTTCCACTGATGTGGGCCAGGATGAGGTGTCCGTTCTCCAATTCCACGCGAAACATGGCGTTGGGGAGCGGTTCCACAACCTTGCCCTCGACTTGGATTCCTTCTTCTTTGGCCATTTCTCAGTATCCTCGCCGGCCACGAATACGGCCCTTTTCGAGGAACCCCTCGTAGTGCCGTGTACGCAGATGCGATTCAAACTGGCGGAGCGTTTCCAAAGCAACACCCACGCAGATCAAGACGGAAGTTCCCCCCATGTAGAAGCTCGTTCCGAGACTGTCTTTGATGTAGTAGGGACCCACCGAGATGATGGAGAGGAAAATGGCGCCCGGAAGGGTGATCCGCGTCAGCACGTAGTCGATGTATTCGGCCGTCTTCTTTCCCGGACGGATGCCTGGGATGAAGCCGCCGGACTTCTTGAGGTTGTCGGCGATGTCGGATGGATTGTACTGGACGGCTGTGTAGAAGAAGGCGAAGAAGATGATCAGCGCGCTGAAGACGATCGCGTACAGCCAATGGCCCGGCAGGAAGTACTGCGCGATTTCCTGCACCGATTGGATGTTCGGGAGGAAGGTGGCCATGGTGGACGGGATGAACATGATGGAGCTCGCGAAGATCACCGGAATCACACCGGCCGTGTTCACCTTCAGAGGCAGGTAACTGGCAGCGCCTCCCATCAACTTGCGTCCCACCATGCGGCGAGGGTTCTGCAGAGGGATGCGTCGCAAGCCCTGATCCACCAGTACGATGAATGCGATGATCGCGAACACGATGGCCAGGATCAATGCCGCCTTGACCACGTCATGCTCGCCGGAAAGGACGAGCTTGGTTTCGTTGACGACCTCCTGGGGGAGTCTCGCTACGATACCGATGAAGATGATCAAGCTGGTGCCGTTTCCAATGCCGCGCGCCGTGATCTGCTCGCCCAGGTACATCACGAACATGGTGCCCGTGGTGAGCGTGAGGATGGTGATCCCGGTGAACAGCACTTTTCCGGCGCCTGCACGGAAGGCTTCAAGAACCACAGGCTGCCCGTTGATTCCCGTCAAGGAGAACAGGTAGACCGACACGCCCGCCGCCTGGACCGCGGAGATCACCACGGTCAGATAGCGAGTGTATTGGCTGATCTTGTTGCGACCTTCCTGCCCTTCCTTCTGCAACTTGCCGATAGTGGGAATGATGGTCCCCATCAACTGCATGATGATCGAGGCGGAAATGTAGGGCATGATGCCCTGTGCGAAGATCGCCGCACGGCTGAACGCACCGCCCACGAACATGTTGTACATGTTGAAGAGGTCGTTGGAACTGCCGGCTGCGGCTTGCTGCAGAGCCACGAAGTCGATCCCCGGGATGGGGATCAGACCGCCGAGTCGATAGACCAGAAGCATCCCCAACGTGAACAGCACGCGAGTGCGCAGGTCGGGGATCTTCCAAATCTGGGCGAAGCTCTGGAAAAAACGCACGGTCAGGCCTCGACCAGCTCGACTTTGCCGCCGGCCGCTTCGATGGCCTTGCGGGCACCGGCGGTGATGGCGTTGACCTTGACGGTCAGTGCGCGGTCGACCTTGACGTTACCGATGATCTTGGTCTTGGCGCAGGAGCAGGGAATGATCCCGGCCTTGCGCAAGGCGGCGCCATCGAATTCGTTGCCCTTGCACTTGAGCAAGACGGCCAGATTCACTTCCTCGGGCTGTTCCACCGGGGAGTTGAATCCACGCTTGGGCAGGCGACGCTGCAAAGGAGTCTGACCACCTTCGAAGCCGCGCTTGTGCTTGGCGCCCGAACGGGCGTTCGCACCGTTGTTGCCCTTGCCTGCGGTGGAACCGTTTCCGGAACCCTCGCCGCGTCCGCGCCGTTTGGCGACTTTCTTCGCCCCGGGCTGGGGCTTGAGCTGGTTCAGTTTCACGCTTCGACTACCTTCACGGAAACGAGGTGGTTCACGACCCGCAGCATCCCGCGCGTCTGGACGTTGTCCGGCTGGGTGACCACGTGGCGGATGCGACGGAGGCCCAGGGCCTCCATGGTCTTGATCTGGGGCTGCGTGCAGCGCGCGGTGGAGCGCGTCTGCGTGATTTCGAGAGTCTTGGACATGGGATCCTCAGCGACGAAGCTCTTCGTAATCCTTGCGCATGCGCACGGAACGAAGACCCTTGAGGGTGGCCTTGACGACGTTGTGGGGATTGGTGGATCCCAGCAACTTGGTCAGGATGTTGTGCACGCCGGCGAGCTCGAGCACAGCGCGAGCCGCGCCGCCAGCGATGACACCGGTACCTTCGGAAGCGGGCTTCAGAATGATCTTGGCCGCGCCGAACTTCGAGAAGGTCTCGTGTGGGATGGTGTGCTTGTGCAGGGGGATGTCCACGACGTGCTTGCGCGCGTTCTCGGTTCCCTTGCGGATTGCTTCGGCGACGTCATTGGCCTTGCCGGATCCGATGCCCACCTTGCCGGCGCCGTTTCCGACGACCACCAAGGCGTTGAAGCCGAATCGACGACCACCCTTGACGACCTTGGCGACGCGATTGATCGCGACAACCTTCTCCTGGAACTCGCCCTCGACGGGTGCGACTGCCGATTCGCGTTCGTTGCGTTCGTTGGCCATGCTTAGAACTCCAGTCCAGCGGAGCGGGCGGCCTCGGCGACAGCCTGGACGCGACCGTGATAGATATAGCCGCCGCGGTCGAAGACCACGGAGGAGATGCCCTTCTCCTTGGCCTTGGCGGCGATGAGCTCGCCGACGATCTTGGAGACGTCGGTCTTGGTACCTTCCCCGGCCTTGGCGCGGACTTCCTCGGAAGTCGATGCGACCTGGGCAAGGGAGCGACCCGTGACGTCGTCCACGATCTGGGCGTAGATGTGCTTGAGGCTCCGGCGCACGGCCAAGCGCGGACGCTCGGTGGTGCCAGAAACCTTTGCCCGTACCCGCGCATGGCGGGCGACCCGGGCTTTGAACCTTTCGGCGGCGATCTTCGACATGGTCTTGACCTCTTACCCGGACTTCTTGCCGGCCTTGCGGCGGATGGTCTCGTCGCTGTACTTGACGCCCTTGCCCTTGTAGGGTTCGGGAGCACGGTATCCGCGGATCACGGATGCCACTTGCCCGACTTCCTGCTTGTCGGCGCCTTCGACGATGATCTTGTTGGTGCCTTCCACCTTGACGGTGATCGTCTTGGGGGGCGTGAAATTCACCGGGTGGGAGTAGCCCAGGAACATGGTGATGCCAGTTCCCTTCTGCTCCACGCGGTAACCGACACCGATGATTTCCAGTTCCTTCTTGAACCCGGCGCTGACGCCCTTGACCATGTTGGCGGCCAGGGCGCGCTGGGTACCGTGCAGGGCCTTGGTGGGCCCCAGGTCGTCAGGACGGGTGAAGACAATGTGGTTGCCTTCGATCTTGACGTCGATGAGAGGATGGATTTCGCGGCTCAAGGCGCCCTTGGGGCCCTCGACCTTCAGGGAGCGCCCGTTCAAGGTTGCTTTCACCTTGTCCGGCAGTCCGACAGGATTCTTACCTACACGAGACATGGGATCACCAGACCTTGAGGAGGATTTCCCCTCCGACATTGGCCTCGCGGCTCTGCTTGTCGGTGAGGACGCCCTTGGGAGTGGAAAGGATGGCGTATCCGAGGCCGTTGATGACCTTAGGAATTTCGCCAACGCCCGAGTACAGCCGGCGTCCTGGAGTCGAGACTCTTTCGAGTCCCTGAATCACAGGGCTTCTGCCGTTGTACTTCAGGAGGATCTTGATGATCCCCTGACGGCCGTCGTCGACGACCACGAACTTGCGGATGAACCCCGTCTCTTGGAGAACGCGGCTGATTTCCCGCTTGAGGTTGGAACTCGGAATATCCACGGTGCGGTGTCCCGCGCTCGAGGCATTGCGAATCCTTGTGAGAAAGTCGCCAATCTGATCGCTGCTAGCCATTCTTATGGTCTCCGGAACGGTTTACCAGCTGGCCTTTGTGACACCAGGCAGGTCTCCCGCGAGCGCGAGCTCACGGAAGCAAATTCTGCAAAGGCCGAAATCCCGCAGGAACGCACGAGGGCGTCCGCAACGGCGACAACGGTTGTACTTGCGGACCCGAAACTTGGGGGTCTTCCGCTGTTTTTCGATCAATGAACGTTTTGCCATCGTTCCCTCAGTTCTTGCGGAAGGGCATCCCCAGGCCTTCGAGGAGAGCAAAGGATTGCTCGTCGTTCGGGGCGCTGGTGACAAAGGTGATGTTCATGCCCAGAATCGTTTCGACCTTGTCGAAGTCGATTTCCAGGAAGATGATCTGTTCCTTGATGCCCAAGGTGTAGTTGCCGCGGCCGTCGAAACCCTTGCGGGAGACGCCACGGAAGTCGCGGACACGAGGAAGCGAGATGTGGATCAGCCTCTCGAGGAACTCGTACATGCGGTCGCCGTGAAGGGTGACCTTCGCGCCGATGGCCTGGTTCTCGCGCAGCTTGAAGTTGGAAATCGCCTTCTTGGCCCGGGTCACGATCGCCTTCTGTCCGGTGATGGCCCCCAGGGTCTTGGCGGCCTCCTCGATCAGCTTGGGATTCTGGGTGGCTTCACCCACGCCCATGTTCAGAACGATCTTTTGCAGGCGCGGAACCTGCATGACGTTCTTCAGGCCGAACGCTTCCTTGAGGGCCGGAGCGGTTTCCTCGAAATATTTCTTCTTGAGCAGACTCATTTCCCTGCCACCTCTCAGACCGACTCGCCCGAGGCCTTGGAAACGCGGATGCGTTTTCCGGCTTCGGACGTCTTCCAGCCAACGTGGACGGGCTTGCCGTCCTTGCCGAGCAGGATCACGTTAGATGCGTCGATGGGAGCTTCCATCGTCTTGATCCCACCCTTGGGATCTTGAGGCGAAGGACGCACATGTTTCTTGATCTGGTTGACGCCCTCGACGAGGACCTTGCCCTCGACCGGGAACGCCTTGATCACGAGCCCGGTCTTCCCGTTGTCCTTGCCGGACAGCACGAGAACCCGATCTCCCTTCTTGACCTTCAGGCCCATATCAGATCACCTCCGGAGCCAAGGAAACGATCTTCATGAACTGGCGTTCGCGCAGTTCGCGAGCCACAGGTCCGAAGATGCGGGTCGCCTTGGGTTCCCGCGAGTCGTTGATGATGACGGCGGCGTTGTCGCCGAAGCGGACGTACGAACCATCGTCGCGGCGCACGGCCGAACGGGTGCGGACGATCACGGCCTTCTGCACGGCGCCCTTCTTGACCGGCGCGCCAGGAGTCGCCTGCTTGACGGAGACGACGATGATGTCCCCCACCGAAGCGTAGCGACGCTTGGAACCGCCCAGAACCTTGATGCACATGACTTCGCGCGCACCGGAGTTGTCGGCCACCACGAGTCTGGATTGCTGTTGGATCATTTTTCGTTACCCCTCAGCGCTTCCGCTCGACGATGCGAACCAGACGCCAGCGCTTGCGCGCGGACAGGGGGCGGGTCTCCATGACCTCGACGAGATCCCCTTCCTTGGCATCGTTCAGTTCGTCGTGCGCCATCACCTGGGTGGAGAGGGTCACGACTCGCCCGTACTTCGGGTGGCGCTTCTTGCGTTCCACGCTCACAGTGATGCTCTTGTCCATCTTGTCGCTGACAACGCGCCCAACGAGGACCTTGCGGCGCCCACGCGCTTCCGTCGCGACGGTTTCGACTTGCGTCTCGCTCATCGGTTCCCCTTGACCTTTTCGGTGATGACGGTGTTCAGCCGTGCGATCTCTCGCTTGGCCTCGCGCAAGGCCGAGGTATCCTCGAGCTTGCCCAAGCTGTGCTGGAGTTTCTTCTGGAACAAGGCGTCCTTCGCCTCCGCCAAGCGCTCCTTGAGAGCTTCGACGGAAAGCTGCCGGATTTCCTCGGCTTTCTGGATCTTCATAGGATGTCAGCTCCCAGGATCTTGACCTTGATGGGCAGCTTCTGGGCCGCCAGTTCGAGGGCTTCCTTGGCCACGGTCGCGTCCACGCCGCCGACCTCGAAGAGGATCCGACCGGGCTGAGCCACGGCGACCCATCCTTCGACGGAACCCTTGCCGGAGCCCATTCGGGTTTCGGCGGGTTTCTTGGTGAAGGGCTTGTCCGGAAACACACGGATCCACACCTTGCCGCCGCGCTTCATGTGGCGGGTCATGGTGATACGGGCCGCTTCCAGCTGACGGTTGGTGATCCAGCCTTCTTCGATGGCCTGGAGACCGTAGTCGCCGAACGAGATGTTCGCGCCACGGGTGGTCATGCCGCTCATGTTGCCGCGCATGACCTTGCGATGCTTGACGCGCTTTGGGCTCAGCATGGGATCATGCCTCCTGGCCGACTTCGTCGGCGTTGCGGTTGCGACGGATGATCTCGCCCTTGCAGATCCAGACCTTCACTCCGATGCAACCGGAAGTGGTATGAGCCGTTGCCGTGGCGTAGTCGATGTCCGCGCGCAGAGTGTGCAGCGGGATGCGTCCGTCGCGGTACTTCTCGGTGCGGGCGATTTCCGCTCCACCAAGACGTCCCGAGCAGACCACCTTGATTCCTTCGGCACCCAGACGCATCGAGGTGCTGATCGCCTTCTTCATCGTGCGGCGGAAAGCGACGCGCTTTTCCAGCTGCTTGGCGATGTTCTCGGCGACGAGAGCCGCGTCCGTTTCGGGGCGCTTGATCTCGCGGATGTTGATGTAGATCTCCTTGCCGGTGAGATGCTGGATCTCACCCTTGAGGCGCTCCACTTCCTCGCCCTTCTTGCCGATCACGATGCCGGGGCGGGCGGTGAAGATGTTCACGGTCACCTTCTTCACCGTGCGCTCGATGCCCACGGAAGAGATGGCGGCGTGCTGGAGACGCTTCTTGATGTAGCGACGGAGCAGGAGATCCTCGTAGATGAGGTCCTGGTACTGCTTGCCTTCGGCGTACCACTTGGAGTTCCAAGTGCGAATGACTCCGAGGCGAAGTCCAGTTGGGATGGCTTTCTGACCCATTCTTCTGGCTCCCTTTAGTCCGACACAACCACAGTAATGTGGCTCATCTTCTTGAGAATGCGGAACGCGCGACCCTGAGCGTGCGGACGGATCCGCTTCATCAGAGGACCTTCGTCGATCATCACGGTTTTGACCTTGAGGCGCTCGACATCGGCGGTGCCTTCGGAGTTCTTGACCTGGAAGTTGGCAACGGCCGAACTCAGGGTCTTCTCCAGCAGGTACGCGCCTTTGTTGCGACGAGAGAGAGCACGGAGCGTGACCAGAGCCTGGTTCACGTCCACGCCGCGAATGTGCTTGGCCACGATGCGCAGCTTCGGAGAGCTGGAGCGCACGAAAGTGGACTTGGCAAGAGCTTGCATGTTACTTCTTGCCTCCCTTTTCGGACTTCTGGGCGGTGTGCCCCTTGAAGGTGCGCGTGGGAGCGAACTCGCCGAGCTTGTGCCCGACCATGTTCTCCGAAACGTACACCGGCAGGAACTGCTTGCCGTTGTGCACGGCGAAGGTCAGACCCACGAAATCCGGGACCACCGTCGAGCGGCGGGACCAGGTCTTGATGGGCGTCTTCTTGCCGGAAGAGAGGGCGTCCGATGCCTTCTTGATCAGATGGCTGTCGACGAAAGCGCCTTTTTTGAGAGAACGAGACATTCTGGGTCCCCGTTACTTGGCGTGCCGCGAGCGGACGATGAACTTGTCCGTGCGCTTGTTGTTTCTGGTCCTGCCGCCCTTGGCCTTCTTGCCCCAAGGACTGACAGGCTGACGACCACCGGAAGTCTTGCCTTCGCCACCACCCATCGGGTGATCGACGGGATTCATGACCACACCGCGAACCTTGGGACGGCGTCCCATGTGGCGATTGCGACCAGCGGATCCCAGCGCGACGTTCTCGTGCTCGAGGTTGCCGACTTGACCGATCGTGGCGAAGTTGCGACCCAGCACCTTGCGGTATTCGCCGGAGGGCAGCTTGACCGTCACGTATCCGTCTTCACGGGAAGCGATCTCCGCGACGCCGCCGGCCGACCGCACGATCTGTCCACCCCTGCCGGGAGTCAGTTCGATGTTGTGGACCTGGGTGCCGAGGGGGATCTTCTCAAGAGGCATGGCGTTGCCCGGCTCGATCGGAGCGGTCGCCGAGGTGATCACCTTGTCGCCCACCTTCAGACCCAGGGGGGCCAGGATGTAGCGGCGCTGTCCGTCGACGAACATGATCAGAGCGATGCGAGCGCTGCGATTGGGATCGTACTCGATGGTCTGGACCACCGCGGGCACGTCCATGCGGTCGCGACGGAAGTCGATCTTGCGATAGGCCTTCTTGGCGCCGCCGCCACGACGACGGGAAGTGATGCGTCCCTGGGCGTTGCGGCCGCCGGTGCGCTTCTTGCCTTCCGTCAGAGCCTTGAAAGGCTTGTCGGTGGTGAGCTCCGAGAAGTCCGACACCGACTTGGTGCGCAGAACGGGAGTCAGAGGATTAAAGGTCTTCAAGGCCATGGATCAGACTCCCTCCAGCGCATCGATGGTCTGGCCGTCGGCCAGCTTGACGAACGCCTTCTTCCAATCGGAACGAGAGCCGATGCCCTTGCGGACGCGCTTGACCTTGCCAAGGAAATTGGCGGTGCGCACGTCTTCGACCTGGACACCGAACGCCTTGGTGACGGCGGCGGCGATCTCGGTCTTGCTGGCGTTGCGGCTCACTTCGAAAGTGTACAGGCTGCCGGTGTAGCGAGCCAACGTGCTCTTCTCGGTGAGGAGAGGACGGACGATGATGTCGGACACGTGGCTCATGCGGCCTCCTTGCGGGCCTTGAGGGCCTCGATCGACGCCTTGGTCAGCACGAGGGTGTCGGACTGGAGGACGTCGTACACGTTGAGGTCGGACGCGCGCTGCAGATTGACCTGGGGCACGTTGCGCGATGCCAGGGTCAGGTTCTGGTTGTTGGCGTCCACCAGGATCAGTGCATTGGAACCGGCGATCGCCGCGCTCTCGAGGACCTTCACGAAGTCCTTGGTCTTGGGAGCGGCGGGAGCCAGCGTCTCGAACACCACGACCTTGCCGGCATTGGCGCGCAGGCTCAGGGCCGAAGCCAGCGCGACGCGCTTGGCCTTCTGGTTGAGCTTGCGAGTGTACAGGTGCGGAACTGGTGCGAAAGCCTTGCCACCACGCGCATTGACGGGCGAAGTGGTGGTGCCTTGACGGGCGTGGCCGGTACCCTTCTGCTTGAAGGGCTTCTTGCCGCCGCCGGAAACCAACGCACGGTTCTTGCCCATCGAGGTGCCCTGACGCTGGTTGCCCAGGTGGATCACCACGGCTTCATGAAGCAGAGCTTCGTTCACCGGCTGGGCGAAGAGCTCGTCCGGGAGATCGATCTCGCCGGTCTTGGCTCCCGCCTGGTTGAAAAGAGGTGCCTTCGCCATCAGATCTTCTCCACGATCACAAGTCCGTTGATGGGGCCGGGCACGGCTCCACGGACGAACAGGAGGTTGTTTTCGGCGTCGTACTTGACCAGCTGCAGATTCTTGGTGGTGCAAGCGGCGGCGCCCATGTGACCGGGGAGCTGCTTTCCAGGAATCGTGCGGGCGGGGTAGGTGTGCATACCGGCCGATCCAGGGGCGCGATGGTTCACGTTACCGTGGGTCTCGCGGCCGCGCTGGTAGTTGTAACGCTTGATGGTACCCGCGAAGCCGCGACCTTTGGAGGTGGCGCTGACGGTGACCTTCTTGACGCCTTCGAAGATGCCCACGGTGATGTCCGATCCCACGGAAGGCGCATCGCCTTCGTAGGGAAGCTCCACCACGTACTGGGGAGCGGACTCGAGGCCGGACTTGGCGAAATGACCGAGCTCCGCCTTGGAGACGTTCTTGGCCTTGGTGGTTCCGAAGCCGATCTGGACGGCTTCGTAGCCGTCGTTCTCTTGCGAACGGACCTGGGTGACCTTGCAGGGACCCGCCTGGATGACAGTCACGCCGTAGGCGGTTCCGTCTTCCAGGAAGACCTGGGTCATTCCGAGCTTTTTACCGAGGATGCCCTTCATGACTTAGACCTTGATCTCGACCTCGACGCCGGCCGGAAGATCCAACTTCATCAGCGAGTCGATGGTCTGGGGGGTGGTGTCCATGATGTCGATCAAGCGCTTGTGGACGCGAGTCTCGAACTGTTCGCGCGACTTCTTGTCGATGTGCGGCGAACGCAGGACGGTGTAGACGGAACGGCTGGTCGGGAGGGGCACCGGACCCGAGATGCGGGCACCGGTGTTCTTGGCCGTACGAACGATGTCGGCCGCCGACTTGTCGATCATGCGATGATCGAAGCTCTTAAGACGGATTCTGATTTTTGTGGCTGCCATGATCGCTTACTTGATGATTTCGGTGACGGTGCCGGCGCCGATGGTACGTCCACCCTCACG
>DAOPYN010000056.1:0-26764 GCA_035352895.1 Fibrobacteria bacterium
TCGTGGGGGGGCGCAGCAAGATCGACGGCGACCCCATGCTGGTGGCGCAGGACCAGACACGCGGCCTGGCCAGCTGGTCGGTGTACGCCGAATACCTCCGCAACGGGATCGTCCCGGTGTGGTGGGGGTCGCAGCTGGGCGGCACCCCGATGTTCGAATCCCTTCCCGGCGAGGGGGTGTATCCTCCTTCCGTGGTGCTGATGCTCCTGGGGATCGGCGCCAAGCGCGTGGGCATCTCCATGTGGCTGCACATCGTGCTGGCGGGATTCTCCGCGTACCTCCTGGCCCGCAGGCAATTCTCGCTGGGACGCATGGCGGCGGTGCTCATGGGCGTGCTGTGGATGTTCAACCCGTACATGTTCTCCCTCATCTACGGAGGGCACATCGGGAAGGTCTGGATCCTGTCCATCCTCCCCCTGATGCTCCTGGGGCTTCTGCGCTACATGGACACCGGCAAGCTCCGCTGGGCGGCCCTGCTTTCCGCCACCTTGGGCTGGATGCTCTACTCCACCCACGTGCAGCTGGTGTACTTCGCCTTGTGGGGCGTGTTCTTCCTGTGGGTGGCGAGCATGTGGGCCCTGCGCAAGGAAATGAAGACCATGCTCGTGCGTGGGGTGGGCTTCTGGGTGGCCATCGCCTTCGGCCTGGGGTTGGGCGCGCCCATCCTGATGCCGGCCATGGGTTTCATCGACAAGTCGTCCGTGCGCGGCGAAGAGAAGATGTCCGACGAGGACCGCTTCAAGCGCGCCAGCTCGTGGTCCATCCACTGGGAGGACGTTCCCGCCCTGGCCGTGCCGGAATTCGTCGGAGTGGACCTGCAGGTGGCCTATCCGAACAAGCCTTTCCAGGAAATCACCTACTGGGGCGGCAATCCATTCAAGTCCAACACCGAGGCGCCCGGTATGGCGCTTCTGACCTTGGGCATCGCCGCGCTCTTCCTGGCCGGCAGCACCCGGACCTGGACCGCGGCCGGGTTCGGAGTCTTCGCGATCCTCTTCGGTCTGGGGGCGCACACGCCGGTGCTGAAGCTCTGCTACGAGCTTTTGCCCGGGGTCAGCAAGTTCCGGGCGCCGTCCATGATCCTCTTCTGGCTGGCGGCGGGACTTCTTCTGGGGGTGGGAGCTCTGCTGCAGGCCCTGGATCGGCTGGAAGGCAAGGGCTCCGCGCGGTTGCAGAAGAACCTGCTGGTTGCCTCCGCGGTGGTGGGGGGCCTGGGCGTCCTGTTCTTCCTGGTGCCCAGCCTGCCCTTCTCCATCTGGACCTCCATCTTCCCCGCGCTCCGTCCGGGAGCCGAGCCCTGGTCCATCGCCGTTGACGGATTCCGTCTTGGAATCCTCCGGGCGGCGTTGGTGTCGGCGGGAAGCCTGCTGGTGCTGCGTCAGCTTTCGGCGGGAAGCCTCAAGCGCGAGGGCGCGATCGGCGCGTGGCTGCTTCTTGCCTTGGTGGACCTCCTGGGGACCAACAACCGGTTCATCCAGACCACCGAGGTCGGCCGCGAGTTCGAGCCCTGCATGAGCTGCCAGACCCTCCAGTCGGTGCCCGGCAAGTTCCGCATCATGGATCTGGGCGGCTTCCAGACCGGTTTCCACGACTTCTACCACCTGGAGAACGCCGGAGGCTTCTCCGACATCGGCTTGAAGTGGTACAGCCGCTACACCCAGTCCAACCCCCTGCAGGGGGTGCAGATGGTGCTGGAGAACGGCAGACCCACCGGAGCCGTCCACGGCGCCAAGCTGTTGGACATCCTGAACGTGCAGTTTCTGTTGCAGAAGGATTCGGTGGGCCGCGAAGGCCTGTACGTGAACCGAAGCGTGCTGCCGCGCACCTGGGTGGCGCCGCGCTGGACCTTCGCCGACGAAGACAAGGTGATCGCCACCATCCTGGATTCCTCCTTCGACCACCGCTCCACCGTGGTGCTTCTGGACGAGGACAAGGGCAATGTCCCGGCGAGCTCCAGCGACACGTCGCTGAAGGGGTCCCCGGCGGAAATCGTGGACTACCAGCCGGGCAAGATCGTCGTCAAGGTCCAACCCAAGACGCCCTCGCTCCTGTTCGTGGCCGACAACTGGTACTGGGCGTGGAACGCCACCGTCGACGGGGTGGCCGCTCCGGTGCTGCGGGCGAACCTCTCCTTCCGGGCCATTCCTGTGGCGGCGGGAGCCCACATGGTGGAACTGCGCTTCCACAATCCGGTGGTGATCCGCGCATGGATCCTGGGTGGGGTGGTCGCGGGCGTCCTGCTTCTCCTCTCCGGCCTGGCCTGGTGGCGCAAGGTCTGGTGAAAACGAACAGGGAGCCCGGTTATCCGAGCTCCCCGCGCGTTGCCGCTGGTGGAAGGGGGACCATGGGGTGCACGCTGAAGGTGGTCCCGCCGAAACGAGCGTAGCGGGTTCCCATTTTCGAGTGCGGGTCCAGGGGCATCGACCGATCCGCCGAATTGAGGGTGGCTATGCCGAATCCGGATTCCGAAACGTACCGGTCGCCTACGCCTTGCGGTAGCGCCACAGGTGCATGCCCACCACCGATCCCAGCGTGATCGCGATGCCCAGGAGCGACTTTCCGTCCAGTCGTTCGCCCAGGAGGAGCACGCCCAAAATCACCGCCACCACGGGATTGACGTAGGCCGAGGTGAGCGCGAGCGATGCGGGCCACTTGACCAGCACGTACATGTTGGCGGTGTAGCCCACGATGGAGCCGAACACCACCAGGAAGGCCATGGCCAGGGCGGCTTCGGTGGACCATTGCGCCGCCGCCCACTCGCCGCGGAAGGTCCCCATGGGCACCAGGACCAGGAATGCCGTGACCATCTGGATCCCCACGCGGGCGGAGAGGTCGCCCTCGTAGCGGGCGAACTTGGAGTACAGGGTGCCCACCGCCCAGAACAGGGCCGCCAGAAGGATGAGCCCGGCACCCAGCAGGTCGATGGAGCCCAGGTCCTTTCCGGCCAGGACCAGGATCGCGGTTCCGGCGAAACCTGTCGTCAGAAGGAGCGCTCCGACGAACCCCAGGCGGTTGGAACGGTCGAAGGGAAGCTCCAGGACGGCGACCATCAACGGGGTGATGGACAGCAGGACGGCGGTGATCCCCGAGTGGACCCACTGCTCGGCGTGCATGATGATCCCGTTGGGAATGGCCAGAAGCAGGATCCCTGGAACGGCCGCGCGCGCCCAGCCCAAGGCGGTGGACGGGAACTTCTTCCCGGTGGCCACGCACCAGGCGAGGATGGCGAGCCCGGACAGTCCATGACGGATTCCGGCAAACAGGTCCGGAGGGAAACGCTCCACCGCCACCCGCATCGCCAGGTACGTGGCTCCCCAGAACAGGCACACGGACAGGTAGGCGACAAGGACAAGGCGTTCCTTACGGGAGGCGGTCAGGCCCTCGCGAACAGGCATTTGAGGTAGTCTCCGTCGGGGAAGGTCACGGGATGGTCCAGGGCGTGGCCGGTGCGTTCGATCTCGGTCAGGGGGCGGCCGGCCTGGTCGGCCGCATGGTGGATGCAGCGGAAGAAGTCGCCGGGGGACACGCGGTTGGAGCAGGAGGCCTGCACCAGGATCCCCCCCGGACGCAGCACGGAGAGCCCCGCGTGGGTGAGCCGGGCGTAGGCCTGCAGGGCCTGGTCCACCTGGGCGCTGGACTGGGCGAACATGGGGGGATCCAGGATCACCAGATCGAATTGCCGCCGGGCGCGGGCGTACCCTTCCAGGACCTGGAAGGCGTCCTGGCAGACTCCCTCGTGGCGGCAGGCGGCCACGGAACGGTCGGTGCGGTTGAGCGCGAAGTTGCGCTCGGCCGCGTCGGTGGCGGGACGGGAAATGTCCACGCTGGTCACGGAACGGGCCCCGCCCCGGGCCGCGTACAGGGAGAAGCCCCCGGTGTAGCTGAACACGTTGAGCACGTCCAGTCCGCCGGACAGATCGCCCACGCGCGCGCGGTTGTCGCGCTGGTCCAGGAAGAACCCCGTCTTCTGGCCCACCACGGGTTCGGCCTCGAAGCGCAGACCGTTCTCCTGGAACACCACGGGTCCGGACAGGGCCGGTCCCCGCAGCACCTGGCCGTCGAAATGGCCTTTCAGGAGCGGTTTGGAGCGGATGCAGGAGCGGTTCAGCCGCAGGACGGTCCGCTCGTGGGGAAAGACCGCCACCAGGGCATCCAGCACCACGGCGAGGTGCGGGATCCAGGCGGTGGTGTAGAGCTTCACCACCACCGTGTCCGCGTAGCGGTCGGCGACCAGCCCCGGGAAACGGTCGGATTCGCCGTTGACCAGCCGGAATCCGTTGGTCCTGCGGGCGCGTTCCAGAAGCGGGCCGCGCAGGGCCAGCGCCTCGGACAGGCGGCGCGAGTACCAGGAACCGTCGATGGTCTCGGGCTTCGAGGCCTGCAGCACCCGAAGGCGCAAGGGTGAATCCGGATCCAGCAGGCCCGCGGCCAGGAAACGTCCCTTGCGGTCGAACACGATTCCCAGGTCGCCGGAAACGGCGGATTCCCCGCCTTCCGTGATGCCGTCGTGGTACACCCAGGGGAAGCCGTCGCGCAGGCGATGCTCGGTGGGCGCGTTGACGCGCAGGGCGTGCCGCTTGCCCGCGGGTGCGGTCACTGCCTGCGTTCGGCGGTCGGCTCTCCGGCGACCAGCTCGCTGTTGGCGATGATGGTCAGCTTGAGCTTGTTGACCTTCAGATCCTTTTCTTCGAGCACCTTCAGGTACATCACCTTTTCCTGGTCCTTGGACTTCAGGGTCCAACCGGTGGCGGTTTCGGTGCCCTCGAGCGTCCAGCTGGTCGATTTGGCCCACTGGACCAAGGCCGTCACCTTGTTGGTGTCCTGGTAGATCCAGGTATCCGCGCTGTCGGTGGAGGTCTTGATGGTCCAGCGTCCGTGCACGACCTTGGCGTTCCTGGCGAAACGATCGTTGAGGAGGAGCGTGTCGCGGACGGTGACGGTTTCCACCTGCGTTGGACTGGATCCGGAATCGCAGCTGGCCAGAAGGGAGAACGCCGTGCAGGCGCAAAGCAGAAGGGACGACTTCATGGAAAGACTCCTGGAACTCGGAACGGTCGGATCACAAACTAGCACAACCGGATGCGCCCGCCATCCATGCTTGGGGATCACTCAAAGGCCCATGGAGATCTGGTCGCGGTGCCCTTTGTTGAGCTCCTCGTCCGGGTACGCTCCGGAGAAGCAACCCGTGCAGAAGTTGCCTTCCAGCTCGCGGGCGGCGGCCACCATGCCTTCGATGGACAGGTACCCCAGGGATTCCACGCCCAGGTACTTGCGCATGTCCTCGACGCTCATGTTGGAGGCCAGGAGTTCCGCCTCGGTGGGGAAGTCCATGCCGTAGAAGCAGGGGTGGCGCACCGGAGGGGAGCTGATGCGGACGTGGATCTCCGAGGCTCCCGCCTCGCGGACCATCCGGCAGAGGCTGCGCAGGGTGGTGCCACGCACGATGGAGTCGTCCACCAGCACCACGCGACGGCCCTTCAGGACGCCGGAGATGGGGTTGAACTTGAGCTTGACCTTGCTCTCGCGACCGGCCTGGGTGGGATCGATGAAGGTGCGCCCCACGTAGTGGTTGCGCAGGAGCCCGATCTCGAAGCGGATCCCGGAACGCTGCGAGAAACCCAGCGCCGCGGTGTTGGAACTGTCGGGGACGGCGATCACCACGTCGGCCTCGGCGGGGGCCTCGTGGGCCAGCTGCTTGCCCAGACGGCGACGGATCTTGTCGCAGGAGTGCCCGAAGATGAGGCTGTCGGGGCGGCTGAAGTAGACGTACTCGAAGATGCAGTGCGCGGGCTTGCCGGATTCGGCGATCCGGAGGCTGCGCGGTCCCTTCTCGTCGATCACCAGGAGCTCGCCCGGTTCGATGTCGCGCACGTAGGTGGCGCCCAGGAGGTCGAAGGCGCAGGACTCCGAGGCCACGATCCAGGATTTGTCCAACCGGCCCAGGCACAGGGGGCGGATCCCCAGGGGGTCGCGGCCGACGTAGAGGCGGTCGCGGGCCAACAGCACCACGCAGTAGCTTCCCTTGACCTGCGCGAGCGAATGGCGCACGGCCTCGTCCAGGTCGTCGCCGGGGTGGCGTGCGATCAGGTGGAGGATGGTCTCGGTGTCCGAGGTGGACTGGAAGATGTGTCCCAGCTCTTCCATCTGGCGGCGCAGCTGACCGGCATTGATGAGGTTGCCGTTGTGGGCGATGGCCAGGGGGCCGCGCTTGTGGCGGATCAGGAAGGGTTGGGCGTTGAGCAGCAGGGAGCCGCCGGCGGTGCTGTAGCGCACATGCCCGATGGCCGCCGAACCGGGGATTTCCGGAAGCGAGGACAGCTGTTCCGTGAGGCGGCTGACCAACCCCATGGCGCGCAGGTGGCGCACGTCCAGACCGTCGGATACGGCCACTCCGGAGGATTCCTGGCCGCGATGCTGCATGGCGTGCAGTCCCATCGCAGTTGCGTGGACGGCCCGCGGCAGGCCCCAGATCCCGATGACACCGCATTCTTCGTGGAGTTCGTCGACCATGGAGGAGGCCAAGGTAGCAACCTCCTCGCCTCTGGCAGGCGGGAAACTGCACCAGTCGCCCCGCACGGGAGGAATCAGCGTCCGGATCGGGGGGTGCGCAACGTGTTCGGATCGATGTGGGCGGGAAACTGGAAGGGTCGGAGGCCAGGGACACCTTCGGATATCCAGACTTCCCTGCCGGACCGTTCCACCTGGTCCCAGACTCCCGCTTGGGTATCGTGGAACAGCACTCGCCGGTCCGTGAGGGTGTGGAGGGAATCGTCGCGTTGCTTGCGCACCAGGACGCGCAGGTAGGCGTCCTGGAACGCCCGGGCGGCGGCGGAATCCTTCCAGATGGTCCGCCAGGCCAGGGCCAGGTTGCCCTCGCGGTCGCGCAGGACCTGGAACCGGTCGCCCCGCCACAGCGCGGAGATGGAGTCGGGATCGGGCTCCCGTGTGGACCAAGCCAGGATTTCCCGGGCCTTGATGGCCGAATCCGGAAACCAGAGGTGGGATTCCCGCCACAGCGAAAGGAGGATGTTCAGGTAGTGCTCTCCCATGCGTCCTTCGCGCAGGAGCCACCAGCCCTTGGACGAGGGGAACAAGGGGGATGGATCCGGATCCACGGGCGCGATGCAGGCGGAATCGGGATGCAGGAAGCACCATGTGGGAGGAGGATCGGCGAACCATTCGTCCACCGCCTTCCAGCCGCCTCGGATGCGGCGCAGCCCCAAGGCGCGGGCGCCTTGCTCGTAGGTGTGGTAGGTCGGCAGGGTCACGAACTCCGGATCCAATCCGCCCACGGCGCGGAGGCTGTCGCGGAACGATTCCATGGAAAGCTGCGGAAGATACCCCAGCACCTCGCGAGGATCGGTGGAGGGGTGCTCGTAGAGGGTTTCGACCAACCGCGCTTCGCCTTCCAGCAGGTACTGCAGGGAAAGTCTCTGATCCAGGCCCCGGTGCTTGCGGTAGAGCTTGCGCAGATCCCATCGCTGGTCCTGCAGGGCATGCGCGAGCTCGTGGGCGATGGTCAGGTCCAGCCTCGAGGAATCGAGCATGTCGTCCACCACCCACAGGACCCCGCGCGTGTAGAAGGCCTCGATGGAGGCCTGGTCCACGGAGTCCGCCACCCCGTCCAGGGCGCCCAGGCTGTCGATGAACCCGAGGGTCCAGATCATCCGGTCCCAGGCGCTGTCGGCGGGATCGGATTCGTCCATGCTCGCCGAATCGTAGATGCGCAGGAGGTCGGCGCGGGCCAGCACCCGGCCTTCCACGCGCGACCTGAAACGCTCCCCGCGGATCTCTTCCACCTTGCGCGAGATGGAGTCGATGCGCTCGGAGAGTCTTGCTTGGCGGGCTTTGGACCCTTGGCAGGCGGCAACGCACCCCGCCAGGCAGAACACCAGGATGTGCCAGGCACGGATCATCGTGGGTGCAAAGGTACTCCAGGTTCCCCGGTGCCCATCCGGGGGTCGGGGCGCCTTCGCTGCCCATGGACAAGCTCCTTGCGGACGGGCGATGTGGTCGATGCTACAATCCATCCACCGTGCCAAGCCAGTCCTGCATCCTGGGCCCCTGGGTCTTCTGGTTGATCGTTCCCGCGGCGATCGCCTTCGGGCTCCTTCTGGGAAGGCGCTTCGCGCGACCGCGCCACCAACGGGAACTGGATGCGGTCCGCCGGGAATCCCACGAGGAAACCCGCGCGGAGCTGGAACGGTCGCGCGCCGAACAGGCCCAGCTGGAGTCCCGGATCCGCAAGCTCCAGGAGCAGCGCCGGAGAGGCGATGACATTCTGCGTCATCTTCGCCAGGGAGTGGTGGTGCTCGACCGCGAGCTGGTGGTCGAGTGGACCAATCCCGCCGCCCGTCGCCTGACCCGTCGCACCAGCGTCCAACTGGTGGGCATTCCCTTCGATTCCCTCGAGTGGCGGAACGGACAGCGGGGTACGGGCTTCGATGCGAGCCATCCCGGCCCATGGAGGGAATGCCTCTGGAGCGGAACGCCCGTGGATCCGGTCAGGCTGTCGCTTTCCCTGGACGGCGAGATCCTCTGGTTCGAGGTATTCTGCTTTCCCACCACCGATCCGGAGGGTAAGGCCGAGCAGGTGGTGGTTCTCCTGGAGGACGTGACCAGGCATGCGGCTTCCCATCCGAAAGCGGATCCATCGCACTTGCCGACGACTCCATCTCCCGTTTCTTCCGGATTCCCCCCTCTTCCCTCGGATGCGCCTGGGACCTCCTGTGTGGGCCTCGACGGTCGGAAGGCGAACGGCCAGGAGGTCCTGCGGGTGCTTCTGGTGGAGGACAATCCCGTGAACCAGGCCGTGGCCATGGGGATCCTCCGCAAGCTGGGGCTGGAACTGGAGATGGCCGCCGATGGCCAACAAGCCCTGGAACGACTGTCCAAGACGGGTTTCCGGCTGGTGTTCATGGATTGCCAGATGCCGGTGATGGACGGGTACGAGGCCACCCGTCGCATCCGCGATCCGTCCTCGCCGGTGCTGGACCACGCGATTCCCATCGTGGCGGTCACCGCCAACGCGCTCAAGGGAGATCGCGAGAAGTGCCTGGAATGCGGTATGGACGACTACCTGCCCAAGCCGGTGACCCGCGACGGTTTCGAGCGGATCCTGATGCGCTGGATCCCGGGGTGGGCTCCCGTGGCGATCTCGGCCTTTCCGTTGGCTCCGGAGGAGCCGCCATCGCAGCTTTCGACCCCCGACCAGAGGGAGGTCTTCGATCGCCCGGCGTTGCTGCGCAGGCTCCTGGGCCAGGAGGAACTGATCGGCACCCTCCTGTCCATGTTCGACCAGGACGTCCCCCTCCAACTGGCGAAACTCCAGGAGGTGGTGGACCAGGGGAATTTCGCGGAAGGCCAGAGGATCGCCCACGGACTCAAGGGGACCATGGCCAACCTGGAAGCCAGGACCGCCGCGCAGGCGGCGAGCGTCGTGGACCACGCCTGCCGCAAGGGAGACCTCCAGGTGCTGGGCGATGCCCTGGCGGATCTGCGCGAGGAGATCAGGCGGGCGCAGGAGGCGATGCGCGCGTCGCGGTGATCCCGCAAGCCGGAAACCGACGCGCGATGGCCTATCTTTTTTCCCTATGAGCGAACCGACCCTGTTCCAGAAGATCCACCAGGGGGCGATCCCCGCCAAGTTCATCGCCAAGCGCGAGGACTGCTTCGCCATCGAGGACATCGATCCCAAGGCGCCCTTCCACGCGTTGGTGATTCCCGTCAAGCCCATCGTGTCCCTGGCCGCCCTGGGACCGGACGATGCCGGCATCGTGGCCGCGTGCGTGGCCCTGGCCGCCGACATCGCACGCGAGCACAAGCTGGACAACGGCTGGCGCCTGGTGGCCAACGTCGGCGCCGACGGCGGCCAGACCGTGTCGCACCTCCATTTCCACCTGCTGGGCGGTCGTCGACTGGGGTGGCCTCCGGGCTGAGCGTTTGGCCCTCCAGACCCATCGCGCCGTGATCCTGCGGCGCATCGCCTTCAAGGACACGTCCTGGATCCTGCATGTGCACGCCGAGGACGCGGGGAACCTTTCCCTCCTGGCACGTGGTGCGCGGCGCCCCCAGTCGCCCATGGCCGGCAGCCTGGAGCCGCTTTCGCTCGCCGAGCTGGTGGTGTCCTCAAAGCCGGGGCGCGACCTGCACACCCTGACCCAGGCGGTCTGCCTGGAGCCGCGATCCGGTCTGCACCGGGATCTTTCCGCCATGGCGGCGGCCCTGGTGTGCGCCGAGACGGTCCTGCGCCTTTCCGGCGAGGGGCAGTCCCATCCGGGGTTGTTCGCCGTCCTGGAAGCGGCCCTGGCATCGCTGGATCGCGACGGATTCCGTCCGGCGGTGCTCTGGGCGTTCCTGGGGCGCTTCGCCGACGAGATGGGCTGGGCCATGGCGGTGGACCATTGCCCGGCCTGCGGTTGCGGGGAGATCGGGGGATCCCGCGTGCTTTCCCTGGAACACGGCGGCTTCCTGTGCGGGCGCTGCGGCGCGAGGTCCCACCAGGGACCTCTGGAGGGTTCCCTGGCGCGGGCGGTGGAGGCCAGCGCCCGCGGATCGGAGCCCTCGGGGGAGTGGTCGGTGGAGCAGGCCGATCGCATCGAGGAGATCTGGTTCGAGCACATCCTCCGCCACTCGCACCTGCGGCCCCGTCTGGAATCGCGACAATTCCTGTCCGAGGTGCGGCGTTGAGCTTCCGGACGCGGTTGGCGCCCACCCCGTCCGGAGCCCTGCACGGCGGGAACGCGTTCTCGTTTCTGGCCGCCTGGCTCGCCGCGCGCGCGGCGGGGGGGACGGTGGTGCTGCGCATCGAGGACGTGGATTCCACCCGCTCGCGCCCGGAGTGGATCGAGGCGGTCTTCCGCGACTTGGAATGGCTGGGCCTGGACTGGGACGAGGGGCCCTCGGGTCCGTCGGATCTGGCCAGCGGATTCTTCCAGTCGTCCGCGTCCCGGCAGGAGCGCTACCGCGCGATCCGCGAGGCGTGGAGCCGCGAGGGAGTTCTCTATCCCTGCTCGTGCAGCCGCGCGCGCCTGCGCACCGACGCCCCGCAGGTGGAGCGGATCGGGGACGACCTTCCCGGCGGCCCCGTCTACGACGGAAAATGTCGTGGGCGCGCCGCCTCCGAGGCGGGGGCGCGGGATGCCTGGCGCCTTCCGCTTCCCGACGTCCCTTCATGCCTGGAGGACCTCTGGCAGGGGATCCGGAACCTGGATTCCCTGGCGCGTCTGGGCGATCCCGTCCTGTGCCGGGGCGACGGCGTGTTCGCCTACCACCTCGCGGTGTGCGTGGACGACGCCGATCAAGGGATCGACCTGGTGGTGCGCGGAAGGGATCTCCTGCCCTTCGCGCATCTGCACGCGCACCTGCATCGGCTCCTGGGGCATTCCGTGCCGCGTTTCGCCCACCACGGCCTGCTGGGCGACGCGGAGGGCCGACGCATGGCCAAGCGGATCGGATCGGGATCCATCGCCTCGCTCCGGGAGGCCGGATGCGACGTACGCGAACTGGTGGGACGCCTCGCACCGCTCCTGCATCCGGGCAGGATTCCGGCGGGGACCCGGCTTTCCGCCCGGGAGCTGGTGGCCTTCGGGATGCCCACCCCCTCCGCCCAAGACCTACCTTGTCCTCCGTTACCGGGAGATCCACCATGAACGCCGTCGAACTCTTCTCCAGATTCGGCAGGGGCCGCAACCGGCCGTTGTCGATGATCACCTGCTACGACGCGACCTTCGCCGGCATCGCCCACGAGGCCCAGGTGGACGTGCTCCTGGTGGGCGATTCCCTGGCCAACGTCATGCTGGGCCTTTCCCGCACCGGCGAGATCGGGATGATGGAGATGCTCCACCACACCCGCGCGGTGCGCAAGGGCGCCCCGGACGCCTGCGTGGTCTCCGACCTTCCCTACGGCGCCGACGCGACCCCGGCCTTGGCCGTGGCCAATTCCCGCTTCCTGGTCCAGGCGGGCGCCGACGCGGTGAAGCTGGAAGGATGCCGGGAAGAGGTGATCCGCTCGATCGTCGGGGAAGGGATCGCGGTGGTGGGGCATCTGGGACTTCTGCCGCAGACGGCGGTGTCCCTCAAGCAGGTGGGACGCACTCCCGAGGAACGACGCGAGGTGCGCGACCAGGCCCTGCGCGTGCAGGAATCGGGCGCCTGCGCCCTGGTCCTGGAGCACATCCCTTCCGACCTGGGCGGCGAGATCACCGAGGCTCTGTCCATCCCCACCGTGGGGATCGGCGCGGGCGCGGGATGTGCCGGACAGGTTCTGGTCCTCCACGACCTATTGGGATTGTCCACCCGCCAGCCCCCCTTCGCCCCGGCGCGGGTGGATCTGCGCGGGATCGTGCGCGAGGCGCTTTCCGGATTCCATCGGGACGTCTCCGAGGGGCGGTTCCCTCCGGAGCGATCCTGAGTTGTCCCATTCCCTGACCCAGGCGATCCGGGGGATCGTCGCCGTGGGCGGGACCCCGGTGGTGCGCCGCCTGCGCCTTCTGGGGAACCTGTTCGACGCGGACAAGTGCTTCCTGCTTCCCCAGGCGCTGGAAGGCCTCAGGAAGGCGGTCCAATACCATTCCGTCCGGCCCTTCGACCAGGTGGTGGTCGTCGCGCACGTCGCGCCGGGCCAGCGCGAAGGCCTGGCCCTGGAACGCGCCAGGATGGTGACGGGATTGCTCACCAACCAATGGAAGGAATGGCTTCCCTGGTTCCGTCCGGGACGGACGGAAGGGCGTTGGGGGGTTCGCGAAGCGCAGTTGATCCTGGGGCATCTTGGCCACTACCACGGACAGGCGGCCGGGATGATGGACACCGAGACCCGCGACGCCCTATTGGAGTTCAAGCGCAAGGTGAACGAGGAAGGTCTCCTTCAGGTCCCCGTCACGGGCCACCTGGACGGACCCGCGCGTCAGGTCCTCCTGTGGAGCTACTGCCGTGAGGAAGGGACCGCCCTCTGGAAGGGCATGACCCCGGTGGCGCTGGGAAGCTCCCACAATCGCGATCCCCATCCGATGCGCGACGGCTCGGAGGTGGACCAGGAGCGTCTGGAGATCCTCCTGTTCGAGCGGACCTACTACCCCAGGCCTTCGGGAGAGGTCCTCTCCTGGGAGGACCACGCCTACCAGGAGTGGATGCGGCACGTGGTGGAATCGGACGACCTCGAATTCTTCAGCTTCACCGTGCAGGTGGTGGACGAACGCGACGCTCCCCTTCCCGGCGCCCGGGTGCGGCTGGAGGGGCCCGACAGCGCCGAATCCACCAGCGACCACCATGGTTGGGTGAGCTTCCGGGATCTGTCGCGCGGAACCTACCGGTTGGTGGTGTGGGAAGGAACGGAAAGAATCTCGTCCATGGACGTCCGCATCCCGCACTGGAACCTCGAGCTCGGCGACGATGCCCTCTGAAGGGGGCGCCGCTTGACGAACTGGACGGAATTCGTCGGAGCGTCGGTGGCCATCGTGCTTCTGCCCGGGCCCGGACAGATCGCCATCCTGACCGCCGTGCTCTCCGGCGGGCGGAAGGCCGGATTGCAGGCGGTTGCGGGTCTGGTGACCGGCGACATCGTCATCATGACCCTTGTGGCCGCGGGTCTGGCCTCCCTGTTCGCCCGGTTTCCCGGAGTGGAGCGGGCCGTCCACATCGGCGGGGCCCTGTACATCCTGTGGATCGGGGTGGGTGTCCTGCGCGGTCCGTTGGAACTGGCCATGGTGGAAGCCGGCGTGGCCAGGCGCTTTTCCTGGTATCCGCGCACGCTGGGGATCACCCTCCTGAACCCCAAGGCGGTTCTGTTCTTCGTCTCGTTCTTCCCGCCGTTCGCCGATCCCACCCTGCCCGTGGCGCAGTCCTTCCTGCGCATGGGGACGGTCTTCACCCTGATCTCCGCGAGCTACCTGGTGTTCTTCACCTGGATGGGTGCGCGCCTGGGGCGGATCCTGCGCGAAAGCGCCGCCGCCGCCCGCTGGGTCCCGCGTGTCCTGGGCACGGCGATCCTGGCGTTTGGATTGCGTCTGCTTCTGGTGTGACCTTGCGGAAACCCGCATGGAGGAGCATGGAAAGCTGCCATCCGATGCGATCAGCCGTTCCCTGAGTGGCGCCAACGGCGCTGTATCGAAGGGCGGCTGATCGTATCGAATGGTGACGGATCACTTGATGGGGATCGGGCAGGTCTTGGCGGAAAGCGATTTCTGGATTTCCGCGACCCGGCCGGTCATGAACCCGCGCAGGCCCTGAATGGCCTTGGTGTTGGGCGAAGCGGCCGACACCCAGGATGCGTACTTGTCCACCTTGGTCTGGAAGCTCGCCGCGCTGGCGGGACCGGCGATGACGTCGGTCATGTACTTGCGGTAGGATTCGCAGTAGTTCTTGTCGGCCAGGGTGTTCTTCACCAGGGGGAACGGGCCCAGGTTCATGAAGCCTCCCGCCGCGGCGTCGTACCAGATGCTCGTTCGCGAGACGATCCCCGATGTGGCCATCTGGTAGTCGAAGCTCCACCCGAAATCGTAGGTGATGAACCGGAAGGTCCCCCGGTCGTTGAACAGGTAGTAGTTGTGGGCCAGGTTTCCGTAGGCGTCCCAGTTCATGATGGCGGTGGAGGCGGCCAGCCACCGCAGGAAGCCCTGCACGTCCAGCTTGGCTTCCAGGGCCCGGTGCCAGGCGGCGGAATCGGTGGTGCGGTTGGAGGCGTTGATGACGTCGATCAGCGCCTTGGCGTCGGCGCGGTCGCCGGGGATGTCCTCGTCGAGCCATTCGCTGTCCACGAAGGAGTTCAGCTTGGAGAGCGGCTTGTAGAGGTTGCCCGAATCGTTCTGGAAGTTGCGGGTCAGGTAGGGTTCGTCGGGAACTTCAACCATCTCGTACAGGCCCACCTCCTTGGTGGTGTCCCCGAACTTGAAGGTGAGCTTCACCGGAACCGACAGCGGCGCGGGAACCCCGAACTGCCGGAAGATCTCGCCGGCCACGGGTCCGCGGATGGAGGTGGAATCCTGCTCGGAGTTGTAGAAACTGAGCTTCTGGAAGCCGTAGAAGCGCTGGTCCTTGGCCGTGGGGAAGGAGTCCTCTAGGTTGTCCATGTTGATCCGCACCGGCAGGGCGTACTTGCCCGCGGTCCAGGCGGTCTGGAGCGATGCGTTCCCCTTCAGGCGGATGGCGACGTTGCGCCACACCTGGCCGTCGGTCTCCATGTCCACCGGCACCCAGATCAGGGCGGTCTTCTCGATGAGGTCGTACTGGCCGTCCTGGCAGTTCTTGCTGGTCCCGCCCATGAAGCCGCCGCTCTTGCCGAACGGTCCGCAGGAATCGGACATCGCCTTCATCATGCGGTCCCAGTTCTGCTTGGACCACTTGAAGGTGATGGAGCGGAACTTGCCGGTGAAGCCGTTGAGGGTATCCGCCTTGCGGTTGGAGTGGGACGAATCCACCCAGCCCTCGTAGCGGATGCGGCGGATGGAATCCACCCGTCCCGTGGACACGATCCCCTCCAGGGGGATGCTCCTGCGGTAGTATCCGTCCTTCTCGAAGACCAGGGAGTCCACCACCGCGGCCTGGCGCAGGGCCAGGACCGGCTTCTCGCGGGAGGCGAATCCATCCAGGGATGCCCGGCTCCTTCCGGCGGCGTCCACTCCCTCCAGGGAAAGGGACAGCTTGCCTTTCACCAGGACCAGCGTGGCCCCGCTGCGCGACGGGGTGGAAAACCGGGGCAGCATGCTGGACGCGGAGCCCAGCACCCAGGTACCGTTCTTGGGAGTGATGACGCTCAGACCGGTGGTCTTCAGGCTGACCGTCACCCCTTTCAGTCCGTTGCCCTCCTCGGCGTCCACCACCTTGCCCGAGAGGTTCCAGTCCTGGGCACCGCACAGACTGGCGGAGGCGGCCAGGGTGGCGAGGAATCGTGCAAGTCGTTTCATGGGAAGGCTTTCCGGCAGAAAAGGAAGGATGGATCGCACCTAACTGCGAACAATGGCGCTGTTGATCCATTGTCATCGCACCAATTTTTCGGACCTGGGTGGGAAGTGTTGCCAAATCGCTTCAGGGGTGTTTCGGGATTTCGGATGGGCGGTCTTCACTACGTTTCCCGCTCATGCTCCGCCTTCTCTCCGGCATCCTCTGTCTTGTCGCTTTGGTGTCCCCGGCCCTTGCCTCTCCCTGGTCGGTGGGGCCGGTGGGGGCATGGGTGGATCTCCAGGATCCGCCCGGTGCCAGCGAGGAGGTGGAAAGCGAAGGTGGCTACCGCGCGCTGTTGCACGACGAGCAGGTATTGGAGGCTCCGGGCCGCCATGCGCGGTTTTCGCGGCGGGTGTTCCTGCTGGAAAGTCTGGAAGGCGCGCGGATCTTCGACGGGTTCTCCACCGACTTCGATCCCAGCTGGCAGAAGGTCACCCTGCACTGGGCGCGGATCCTGCGGGGTGGCAAGGTGCTGGATCGGTTGGATCTGTCCAGGATTCGCCTGCTTTCGCGGGAAGACCGCCTCGAGGAAGGGCAGATCGACGGTTGGCGGACCCTGCATCTGGTGCTGGAGGATCTGCGTCCCGGCGACGTGCTGGACTACGCCTGGACCATCGAAGGCTCCCACCCGGCCTTGGCCCAGGTGGCGTCGGGGTCCTTCCAGCTGCAACTTCCCTGGGTGGCCGAGCGCCTGCGCTCGCGTCTGGTCTGGGAGCGGTCCGATTCCCTGCGGATCCAGGTCCTGCACGGCGCCGAGGAACCCCAGGAGGTCCGCCAGGGAGGGCGAAGGATCCTGACCTGGGACCTTTCCGGTACCGAGGCCGCCGACGAACCGGACAACACACCCGCCTGGTGGTCGGATGTTCCCACCGTGGACTGGACCAACCTGCCCGACTGGGAAAGCATCGCCCGGCTCCAGCTGCCGTTCTACGCCGGGATCGATCGGCCGGAACCGGCCGTGGTGGAGCTGGCCGCGCGGCTCCAGGCCAGGTATCCGGACGCCCCTGCGCGCATCGCCGGAGTCCTGCGCTACCTCCAGGACTCCATCCGCTACCTGGGCTACGAAGGAGGGATCGGATCGCACGTGCCGCGCGCCGGGAGCGTCACCCTGAAGGCGCGCCAAGGGGACTGCAAGGACAAGAGCCTGTTGATGGCGTCCCTGCTGCGGCGGATGGGGATCGAGGCGCATCCCACGCTGGTCCTGACCTCGGGAGACCGCACCCTGGACCAACGCCTGCCCAGCCCGTGGTTTTTCGACCACGTGGTGGTGACCGTGCGCCACGGGGGGCGGGCCTGGGTGCTGGATCCCACCGACCGCGACCAGCGCGGCCCCCTGGAGGGCATCCCGCCCCCGGATTTCCGCTGGTCGCTGGTGCTGGAACCCGCCTCCAAGGGATTGGTCCTCGTCCCCAAGACGGAATCCGTCCAGCCCGAGTACGAACTGGTGGAGACGTGGGACGCCTCCGCGGGTCCTTCCAGGCCCGCCACGCTCGTGCGCGAGGTGGTCCGGCGGGGAAGGGTCGCCGAAGGCTTCCGGGCGCGGATCGCGCAGTCCAGCCTGCAGGACGAGATCGACCAGGAGCTGAAATCCCTGCGCAAGGCCTGGCCCAAGCTGGAGCGGGACGACGAGCCTTCGATGGTGGACGATTCCCTGACCGGCGAGATCCGCTGGACGAGCCGGTTCGTCTGTGACAGTTTCTGGTACGCGGTCGTCTCCGACCGGGTGTGGAAGTTCGCCGTCGGGTCGCCGCTGATGGAGGACGCCGCGGTCGATCCGGTGGACACCGCCGACCGCCGTTCGCCCTTGGCCGTGTTCCACCCAGCCCGCTACCACGTGCAGGTGGGCGTGAAGCTGCCCGCCGACGGCTGGGAGACGGACGTGGATTCCACCCTTCTGGACCTGGGCCCGTTGTCCTACCGGTTTCATCGGACCACGCTTCGGGACACCTTCGCGCTGGACTGGACCTGGCGCACGACCGACGACCACGTGGAAGCGGAGCGGATCGGGGAGTGGGCCCGGGCGATGGATTCCATCCAGTCGGAAGCCAACTGGACCCTCACCCTGGACCGGCGGACCTGGATCGGCAAGATCAACTGGCCGGTGTCGTTCCTGGTGACGCTGGTGCTCGTGCTGGCGACGCTGGGCTCGGTGCTGGCGTGGCGATGGGATCCGCCGGTCCAGCCCTCCCGTGGTCCCGGGATCGCCAGCGGATGGTGGGTCCTCTACGCCCTGGGGCTTGTGGCCACTCCGTTCATGCACGGATACGCCCTGGTCAACGGCGAGTGGATGTTCGACCCCTACCAGTGGAGCGACCAGTTCATCGCGGCCCCGGAAGCTTCCCTGCTGGCGCTCGTGGCGCTGACCACCGAGTGCGCGTGGATCCCGGCCTCCATCCTCCTGGCCGTGCTGTTCTTCCGCCGCCGCTCGTCCTTCCCCGCGCTGAACATGGCGCTCCTCGCCACGATCCTCTCGGTGGAGCTGTCGGTGAACAGCATGGGGTTCGTGCTGGGGGCGCAGGACTCCCTGCGGGATCTCGCCCAGACCCTGGGGCGGCTTCCCGGGCTGGTGGGCTGGTCCATCTACTTCCTGGTTTCCGAGCGCTCCAAGTCCGTCTTCGTGCGGAAATTGTCAGGAGCGCCGCCGGAAGCCGCCGCGGAACCCGGCAATGACGCCTCGTCCGGTTCCGGCTCCTCGCAAGAGGACGCCTCCTGATCCCTACGCGGAGTGGAACAGACGCTTGGCCGTCGCCAGGGGCAGAAACAGCCTGGCCGCGTGGTGGGCGAAGGGCTGGAAGCCGTGGTGGGCGTAGAAGCGGGAGGCGGAATCGTCGATCGCATCGACCACCAGAGCGTAGGCCGCGATGTCGCTTTCGATGCACCGCTTCAAGGCGTCCACCAGGAGGATTCCTCCCAACCCTTTCCCCTGGAATTGAAGATCGACGGCCAATCGTCCCAGGAGCACCGCCGGCAGGGTTGGGTAGCGGGGGAGTTTCCTGCCGAGGCTTTCGGGCAGTTCGTTCATCAGGGTCCCGCAGGAAGCCAAGGTGTAGAATCCGGCGGTGCGACCATCGGGGTCCATCGCGGTGAAGCAGGCGGTGAGGCCTCGACGCATATCCTGGCCCACCACTTCGCGGAAATACGTGTCCAGGGGATCGCATCCCGAACGGAAGTCCAGTCGCGGAAGCTCGAGGTCGAGTGATCGGATCCGCCAGATCAATCGAGGGCGACCGAGCGCTTGTGCCGCTTCGCGGCTCGTTTCAGGGCGTCGTTGGGCGAAGGGGGATGGAGAATGGCTTGGGCGAAGGCGGCTTGGTCTTCCCGCGACAACTCCACGACATGCGATTGCTCGATGGCCTTGCTCGCGGCTTCGCGGACCACCGAAACCACGAAGTCGGTGAGGCTCCGGCCCTGGAGTTGGGCAGCGCATTGGATCATCCGGTGCAGATCCGGAGTGATCCTGGCTTCGAGTCTTGCCGTGGCTGTGGTCATTGAGGGAATGTACGGCAAATTGCCGGATAAAGCAAATCGGAGTCCCTGGCCTCAGAGCAGTTCCACGATCCCGGAGTCCAGGTCGTAGCGCATCGCCACCACCTTGAGCTTGCCTTCCTTCACCTTCTCCTTGAGGATGGGCTCGGAGTTGGCGAGCTCGGCGGCCATGCGCCGGGCGTTCTCGCGCACCGCGTTGTCCATCCTGTCGCCGGGCTGCGACGTGGCGGCTTCCACCGCGGGCTTCAGCTTCCTGACCAGTTCGCCGATGTGGCCGGGAACCTCGCCCTTCGATTCCAAGGCTTCGATGGTGGCCTTGACGGCCCCGCAGCGTTCGTGTCCCAGCACCACGATCAAAGGCACGCCCAGGTGCTCGACGGCGTATTCCATGGATCCGGAACCGGCGTCCTCCACGATGTTGCCCGCCACGCGGACCGTGAAGATGTCCCCCAGTCCGTGGTCGAAGAGGATCTCCGGAGGAACGCGGGAGTCGGCGCAACCCAGCACGGCCGCGAAAGGCCATTGACCGTTCGCGAGCTTGGCGCGCTGCTCCAACCCTTCGTTGGGGTGGAATCTCTTGTTGGCGACGAAGCGCTTGTTCCCCTCCAACAGCCGGGCGAGGGCTTCGTCCGGGGTGACCCCCGCCGAGCCGTGGGTGGCCTTGGTCGCCTTGGCTGCCTTGGCCTCTTCGCCGTGTCCGGCAAGAAGGCTCCTGGGAGCGATCGCCACGGCGAGCCCCCCCAGACCCATGGTCTTGAGGAAGGTGCGGCGGGACCGGGATGGACAGCTCTCGCACATGGCCAGTTCTCCAGGAAGGATTGGAACCCAAGACGAAGGGATCCCGCAGGGGATCCCGCGACAGGCGTTCGCGGATGGAACGCGATGGATGTCGGTTGCAGGGAAGAATACCATCTGGTCCGGATTACCGGTGGGGCTGAAGAGGAGGAAGTCACTTGCAAATCATCATATCATGATATTATGATATGTTCATGAACCTGCCGATTCCAACTGCCCAACGGCCCACGCTTTCCTTCGAGTTCTTTCCTCCCAAGACCGAAGAAGGCTGGGTGGACCTGCGTGCCACCTTGGAGCGCACGCGTTCCCTGAAGCTCGATTTCGTCTCGGTGACCTACGGCGCGGGCGGCTCCACCCGTTCGCGCACCCTGGAGATGTGCCGCGACATCCAGCAGGACCTGGGGCTGGCGGCCATGGCGCACCTCACCTGCGTGGGCCATTCCCGCGACGAGATCGACGGGATCCTGGACCAGCTCGCCCAGGCCGGCATCACCACCCTCATGGCGCTGCGCGGCGATCCTCCCAAGGGCCAGACGGAGTTCGTGGCCCATCCGGACGGCTTCCGCTACGCCCAGGAGCTGATCGGCCACGTCCAACGGCGAGGTGGATTCCGCATGGGGTGCGCGTTCTACCCGGAGGTCCATCCGGAAGCGGTAAGCGCCCAGGCGGACCTGATGAACCTGCGGCGCAAGCAGGATGCGGGAGCGGTGTTCGGTGTGAGCCAGCTCTTCTACGACGTGGACCTGTTCCTGCGCTTCCGCGATCGCGCGCGGTCGGAGGGGGTGACCATGCCCCTGGTGGCGGGACTGATGCCCGTGACCAACCTGGCTTCGGCCAAGCGTTTCGTGAAGTCCATGCCGCTTGAACTGGAAGCCGCCCTCGCATCGGCCGGAGACGATACCGCGCAAGTGGCGCGCGTGGGCGTGGAACAGGCGTTGGACATGATCCGTCGCCTGGTGGCCGAAGGCGTGGAGGGCGTGCACCTGTACACCCTCAACAAGAGTGGATCCAGCCCGGCCCTGGTGGATCGCTTGCGCCAGGAAGGCCTGTTCCTCCGAGCGTAGCCTGCATCGATGGCATCGGCTCGTTCCCTGAGTGGCCCGAAGGGCTGTATCGAAGGGCGAGCCGATGGCCAGGAAATCGTATCCTGTAGGGATATGAGTTCTCCTCTGGAACCCCTGCAGGCCTCCCTCGGCAAGGTCCTCCTCGGCAAGGATCGCGAAATCCGCCTTCTCCTGGTGGCTCTGGTGGCCGACGGACACGTCCTCATCGAGGACGTGCCGGGCACCGGCAAGACCACGCTCGCCCGCGCCCTGGCCACTGCCATCGGCGCCGATTTCCGTCGACTCCAGTTCACTCCGGATCTGCTGCCCACCGACGTGACGGGAGGGGCGGTCTGGAGGCCGTCCACGGGCGACTTCGAGATCCGCCCCGGGCCGGTGTTCGCCCAGGTGCTTCTGGCCGACGAAATCAACCGCGCCAGTCCGCGCACCCAGAGCGCGCTCCTGGAGGCCATGGAGGAGCGCCAAGTGAGCCTGGACGGACGTTCCCACGCGCTTCCCTCGCCGTTTCTGGTGCTGGCCACCCAGAACCCGGTGGAATTCCACGGCGTGTTCCCCCTTCCGGAAGCCCAGTTGGACCGGTTCCTGCTGAAGCTGGTGCTGGGATACCCGGACGAGACCACGGAACGACGGATCCTGACCGATCATCGCGACGGGCGCCCCCTGGACCAGATGGTCCCCGTGTGCACGCCGGAAACCGTCCTGGCCTGGCAGAAGGCCGTGCGGGGAGTCCACGTGGATCCGGCCGTGGAAGCCTACGTGGTCTCCCTGGTGAGGGCCACCCGCAACCGACCCGACCTTCGCCTGGGCGCCAGCCCGCGCGCGGGCATCGTGCTGGCCCGCGCGGCCCAGGCCAACGCCTTCCTGGAGGGCCGCGACCACGTCCTTCCCGACGACGTCCAGACCATGCTTCCGCCCGTGCTGGGGCACCGGATCCACGCGCGGGATGGACAGGATCCGTCCATCGTGTCGCGGATCCTCGAGGATCTGCGCCGATCGGTCCCGGTTCCGCCTTGAGGGGTCTCCGCCGAATCCTCCGGATCTGGCGGTGGTTCCGCGAGACCTATCCGCGCGGCACCGACCGCAACGATCCGCTTACGCGGTCGTGGAAGTTCTTCCGCGAGCGTCTTTCCCCGACGGGAAAGATCCTTTCGGCGGCATGCCTGGGGCTGTTCCCCTTGAGCCTCCTTTCCCGGGGATGGATGGGCGGGGTCCTGTTCGTCGCCACCCTGTCGCTTCTGGCGGGAGCGCTCCTGTGGACCATCCGGCGCCCCCGGATCGCCGTGCGCACGATGCCGCCCGGCGAGGTGCGGTCGGGGGAGATCTTCCAAGTGCGTGCTGTGCTCGAATCTTCCGATGGGTCGTTGCCGTCGGGGGCCGGGGCGTGGGTGTTCCGGACTTCCGACGGGCTCCTGCCCCAGGGCGACGGTGCGCCGGTAAAGGCTGAGGGACGATCGGCGGAAATCCCCATCAAGGCGCTGCGGAGGGGGCCCGAGCGCATCGAGGGGGTCACCGTGTTCGGCCAGGATCCCCTGGGGCTGGCCCGTTCGCGGCGTCTGGTACGCGAGCCGCTGGAGGTGCTGGTGGGGCCGGCCTGGCTGGAAATCCACAGCATGGACTTCCTGGTCCGGGGTCCCGACGGGCGCTCCTTCGCGCGGCACCTGGTCCGGCGCGCGGGTCGCGGCGGCGAGTTCCTGGGGGCCAGGCCTTGGCGCGAAGGCGACCATCCCCGCGACCTGCACCACCAGGCCTTCGCCCGCACGGGCGACCCCATGGTGCGCGAGTTCGGCGCCGAACGAGGCGACGGGATCTGTCTGGTATTCAGGTCCGGATGCGCGTCGTGGTCGCGCCAGGCTCTATGCGAGGGCGCCGTGTCGCTGTGCGCGGCGGCGGCCCGCTGGCTCCACGCGCGCTCGGCGTTGGGGCGGGTGTTCGTGGACGACGCCGAGGTGGATCTGTCGGGTCCTTCCCCGATTTCGCGCGTGGAAAGGGCCCTGGCCCTGGCTCCCCGGGTGGCGGGCTGGAATCGCCTTCCCAAGCCGTCTCCCTGGGCGCCTTCGCATCCACCCCTGGACGCCATCCTGATGGTGGGGATCGCCCCCGGAAGGGCGGCGGTGGGCGCGGAAGGATCCGAAGCCCGCATCGGACGGAGGCTCCTGGTGGACTGGGAAGGCGCCCCGGAACATGACGGAATCCGATGCGTGGGGATCGGGGAGATCGCCGCCGGAGGGATCCGCCTTTGAGCGACCGCCGCGAACGGTTGTTGCCCGTCCTGGTGGCCGCGCTGCCCGCGGGATTCCTGCTGGCGGCGGGACGGACGCCGCTTCTGGCCATCTTCGCGCTGGTGCCGCTGGTCTGGGCCGTGGCGGTCCGCAAGCCATTGCGCTGGCAAGGGTGGTGGGGTTGGTTCCTGGCGGGCTTCTTCGCCATGGCGATGGGATTTCGGCTTCTGGACGAGCGCTCCCGCGAGCCGTGGATCCTGGCGGGATGGTTCTTCGCTTCCTTGGCCGCGCTCCAGGCCGCCTGCTGGTCAAACGGCGCGCGCAGGGGCGTGATCGTCTGGAATTCCCTCCTGGCCATGGCGATCGGTTCGGCGGGCGGGCGTGGGCACCAGGCGGTGGCCGCGGTCCTCCAGTTGGTCCTGGTCCTGGTGTTCCTGGCCTCGCCGGAAGGTGTTGGGCCCCGTGGGGTGCGGAAGGTCGGACGTCTCGCGGGAGCGTTGGCGTTGGCCGGAGCGCTCGCGCTGGCGGCCAACTGGGTGCAGGCGCGCACGGCGGGCCGCTGGGGCTCCGACGGGCACTGGAACGCCCATCAGCGGGCGTTCATGGGTTTTTCCGGCATTTCGCGTCTGGGCTCCTTCCTGTCGGAATACGGCAACGGAGGCGAGGAGATCGCCTTGACCCTCTACGCGGACTCCGTCCCCCGCTACCTGCAGGGCCAGGTCCACGCCTTCTACCACCAGGGTTCGTGGATCGCGCAGCCCAAGTCCCGCACGCTGTCCAATCCCCGCATGGTGCGCGATGCGGACGTCTTCTGCCTGGACGAGCGCGATCCCGCGGGGAATCCGGCCGGATGGATGTCGGTGTCCGCCTCCACCTTCGGGTTGGCTCCCCTTCCGGCCGGCGCCGCCTGCCTGGCAGCCGTGGCCGATTCCGCCGAGGTCAACGGCGGTGGAGCCGTTTCCCTGCGGGGGGCGTCGTGGAGCCGGGGCATCTGGTGGTTCGCCGATCGGTTCCACGACACGTCCTTGACGGAATCCGACCTCAAGGTGCCTGCGGAGCTGTTCCAGGTCCTGGACTCGGCGTGGGCCGTCTCCGGGCGCGAGGGAGGTGATCGGACGGATCTGGCCGCCGTGGAACGCCTGGCGTCGTGGTACGCCGACGGTTTCCGGTATGCGCTGGTGGTGCCCCAGAAGTCCGGGCGCGATCCCCTGTCCGTCTTTTTGGAAGATCGGCGCGGCTACTGCGAGTACTTCGCCACGGCCTCGGTCCTGCTCCTGCGTCGGCAGGGGATTCCCGCCCGCTACGTGACCGGCTACGCCGATCCCGAACGCACCGCGCCCGGCATCGCCACCTTCCGCCGCTCCCACGCCCACGCGTGGGTGTCGTGGCGCGATTCCACCGGAAGCTGGCGGATCTTCGATCCCACCCCGCCCTCCGACGACTCCCTGGCCGCCGACTCGCGTGGCGGCTGGCTGGAGATCCTGCGCGCCCGGGCGGTGCTCGCCTGGCACGGAATCCGCGACGGAAATTGGCGCACAGCTCTGGACGCCCCACAGCGATGGATGGATTCCCTGGCCCTGCGGGCGAGACCTTCGTGGAGCTGGCTCTGGGCACTGGTTCCCGCTACCCTCGCGGGCGTGTTCCTATGGGTTCGCCGTCTCCGGAAGGGTTCCCTCGCGACGGAATCCGTCTGGGTGCGCGAGCTTGCCCGTGTGGAAGCGGACCTGGCCGCGCACGGCCTCCGCCGCGAGAGCGGCGAAACGGTGGGATCGTTCCTGGGGCGCTGGCCGCCGGGAGCGAGCGACGAGCACCGTGCCTTCCTGGAGCGCTACCAAAGGGAGCGGTTCAGGAGGGGGTGATGGCAAAGGTCTTGGAAAAACCACTTGACAAACCGGGGAGGGGGGGGGGCTAGATTCAATCCAGTCAAATCCCCTTCTCCGCACCTGGCTCTACCTTGAAAAGGCCAGCTTCAAAGGTTCCCCCCAAATGTCCACACGAAGGTTTCTCGCCACGCGAGTCGTCATGATCTCTTTGAGCGCGATGCTCACTCTGGCAATGTCCAGTTTCGGATGGCCAGCGGATTTCCACAACCAGGATGCATCGAATGGAGTGCTCGCACATCCCGACGACATTCCTGTGATCAACACCTGCATGGAGCCGATGAGCGTCCACATCAACCAGCAAGGCGTGGTTGGCGGTGTAGCCACCGAATGGATCGGTGGTGCCTGCAACTTGATTGGTGATGGACAAAATTTTCGAATCTATTTCAGAGTCCCCTACAGCATAACCTGTGGGAATGGAGTCACCTATCAGGGTGAAATTCAATTCCGGGAGGACAACGATTTTGGTCAGCGTGGCGAGGTGGCCTATGATGGCGGCTGTACCAGCACACGAACGCAGACCTTCCCTTCACACCAATTTCCGGAGATTCCCGATCCCGTTCGAGTTGATACCACAAACTGGACGATGAGAGGCGTGATTTTCCACTTCTCGGATTATGGCGCACGGGAAGTCGGGTTCCGCAACGGATGGAAGAAATTCCCCATCGACAGGGTGAAGAATGAATGGCGGGGAAAGACCGTGACGCTTCCACCGTACACAGGCGGCGAACGCGTGTTGGGGAGGCCCGTGCTGTTCGTGCATGGATTGAATACATCCTTCGACGAGACCTGGGGAGTGGAGAAGAAGAACGAATGTACCCTGGGAACTGTCTCCCTGGCTCCATCCACCAAGGATCATCTGGAAGCGAAGGTCAAGGCTACAGCGAGTCGCTACCAAGTGATTATCGAGGGCGGATTCCAGTTCCAGACCAACTGCCTGGAGACAGGAAGCGTCCGTCGTTGGCTGACTCCTACCGAGAGGGTATTTTCGATGATGCGTCCGCTGATGATTACCGACGCAGTCCAACAAGCATTGTGGGAGAGTATACGGGATGCCTCGGTGCCTCGCATCATCTCCTGGAGCTTCGATGCCGGTGGGGTGTTGGTGGGAGTCGTCGAGACATGGGTCAGCGAATCGGATCTGGCTCGCACCACCTACGATGGAGGTGTGGATTGGAAGGTGATTGCAGGTGTGCCTGGAACCAGGCGGGAATTCGTGGGCGCCGACGGTTCCCGGTTGGTGGTGCAGCGTGCGATGGTGGAATTCCGCGTGGCCAACGTGGTATCCCTTTGGGATAGTCAAAAAAGATGGTTGAGTTTGACGCTGGGCGTGAAAGTGGTTGCCGATGTGCGGCTTACCGCATCAGACGGGTCGAAAAAACTT
>DAOPYN010000057.1:0-26098 GCA_035352895.1 Fibrobacteria bacterium
CGATCCCGCCGACATGAAGCGCTTTGTCAGCGTCCCGCTGGTCTCGGTGGACAACATGCAGGTGATCAACCGCTGCCGCATGGATGTGGCCATTCCCGATTCCGAACACGACAGCTACCTGCTGGCCAAGGGCATCATCAAGGCCAAGGTGCCCTACTGCGACCGGTATCTGGTGAGCGCGTTCTTCGAGGCGACCCCGACCAAGAAGAACACGGAGATCATCACCCCCATCCTCCGCGACAAGATCCTCGCGGCCAGGGAGAGCCGCAAGGACCACATCCTGGTCTACCAGACCTCCTCGTCCCAGGACGACATCGTCCCGGGGCTCCAGTCGGTGTGGCGCGAGAAGTTCCTGGTGTACGGATTCAACCGCGACGAGGACCACGGCAACGTCCAACTCAAGAAGTTCTCCGAGGACGGCTTCATCGAAGACCTGGCCAGCGCCAAGGGCGTGATCACCAACGGCGGGTACAGCCTCATCTCGGAAGCCGTGTACCTGCACAAACCCATCCTGTCGTTTCCCATCGGCGGACAGTTCGAGCAGTTCCTCAACGGCGCCCAGGTGGAGCGCATGGGCTACGGCCGTCGCCACGAGACCTTCCACGCCGACCACGTGAAGTCCTTCCTGTACGACCTCGAACGGTTCCAGGAGAAGGTTTCCACCTACCATCAGGACGGGAACCAGGCCACCTTCGACGCGATCGACCGCTTCCTGGCCTCGCCGCAGGTCCACACCGAAGTGGAAGAGGACGAAGACCAGGGCGCGGCCTGAAGACATTTTCCGTCACGCAATGGCATCCATCCCGGATGCGGAGCCGGGATGGCGTACCGGGAAGGCTCAGCTTCCCTTCGGGCGGCGCCGGAACAGGGCGTACAGCAGGCTGTCCACCAGGGCGAGCCAGGAAGCCTCGATGATGTTGGCACTCACTCCCGTGGTGGCCCAGGTCCGGGTGCCATCGGTGCTTTCCACCCACACCCGCACGCGCGACCCCGTTCCGCTGGCCCCTTCCAGGACGCGAACCTTGTAATCGGTGAGGCGGACCGTGGACAGCTCGGGGAAGAACCGCACCACCGCCTTGCGAAGGGCCGCATCCAGCGCGCCCACAGGGCCTTCCCCGAAGGCGGCGGTATGGGCCGTCTCGGATCCGACCACCACGCGGACGGTGGCTTCCGTGTCCACGGCACCCATCTCCTCGGTGACCCGGTAGTGGTTCACCTGGAAGGGAGCATGGAACAGGCCCAAGCGCTTGGCCGCCAGCAGATGGAACGAAGCCTCGGCGACCTCGAAGTGCCACCCCGCGCTTTCCAGGTCCTTGACTTCGGCGAGGATCTCCGAAACCCGAGGATCCTTCTTGTCCAGTTCGGGAACCAGCTCCACCAGACGCGAGACGATCAACGCCCCTCCGCCCTGGTCGGAGACGATGAGTTCGCGTTCGTTTCCGACCACCGAAGGGTCCACGTGCTCGAAGGAACGCGCCACCTTCACCACGCCATCGATGTGCATGCCGCCCTTGTGGGCGAACGCCGCATCCCCCACGTAGGGAGCGCGGATGTCCGGCGAGAGGTTCGCGATGTCCCACACCGCGAGCGAAAGCCCGCGCAGCCCCGAAAGATCCGGCACCACCGTATGACCCATCTTCAGCTGGAGGTTCGCCAGGATGGTGATCAAGTTGGCGTTGCCGCAGCGTTCGCCGATTCCGTTGATGGTCCCCTGGACCTGCAGCGCACCGGCCCTCACCGCGGCCAGCGAGTTTGCCACCGCCGCCCCCGTGTCGTTGTGGGCGTGGATTCCCAGACGGATTCCGGGTAGTTCGCGGGCGACCTCGCGGACGGCTTCCTCAAGCTCCCAGGGAAGGGCCATCCCCCCGTTGGTCTCGCACAGCACCAGCCAATCCGCGCCCCCCTCGGCCGCCGCGCGCAGCGTGGATACCGCGTATTCGGGGTTGGCCTTGAATCCGTCGAAGAAATGCTCGGCATCGTAAACCACCTCGCGCCCAGCCTTCTTCAGGTGCTGGCAGGTATCGCGGATCATCGCGAGGTTCTCTCCGCGGTCCACGCGAAGGACATGGTCCACGTGCAGATCCCACGACTTCCCGAAGATGGTCACCACCGGGGACCCGGCGTCCAGGAGGTGTTTCAGGCCGGGATCGTCGGATGCGGACTTGCCAGGTCGACGCGTGGATCCGAAGCAGGCGATGCGCGCATGGGACCATTCCATCTCCCGCGCACGGCGGAAGAAGTCCACGTCCAGCTGGTTGGTGGGATTGGGCCATCCGCCTTCGATGTAATGGATCCCGAAGGCATCCAGCAGCTTGGCGATGGCGAGCTTGTCCTCCAGGGAGAACGAGAGGCCTCGGGCCTGGTTCCCGTCGCGGAGGGTGGTATCGAAAAGCTTGATGTCCATGGTATCCTCGATGGTGGGACCGCGCTCCCCGATCTCGGGAAACGCCCCTCCATACGAAAAAGGCCCGCACCCCGGAACCGGGAGCGGGCCTTGGCTTGCAAAAAGTCGTGGCTAGCGCACCCCTCCCTTATGGGAGGCGATAATTCGGAGGTGGGCGGCCAGGACCGTGTTCATGGGAACGAATATACACCTTGGCGGCGTCAGAGGATCACGTGCGGCACGAAGCGGGACGTGTCCCGCGTGATCAAGGTGGAGTCTTCCCGCATCCCGATCCCCGATGCCCGGTCGCCGATCACCCAACTGCCCACCAGAGCGTAGCGCCCATCGAAATTGGGCAAGGGGTGGTAGGCCTGGCGCACGGCAGGTCCATCGCCGTAGGGCCCGTCCACCACGATCTCGGCTCCCCGCACAGGACGGATGCGGACGTTGGAACCCTCGCGGGAATGGACTGGCTTGCGGACCCAGCCCGCGGGCAAGGCGTGGTCGGGCGCCTCCTCGAAGTGGGCCTCCAGGAGATTGGGATGACCGGGATGTCGCTCCCACAGAAGCGGAAGCACGCCTTTGTTGGAGAGGATCGCCTTCCACGGCGGTTCCAGCCAGGCCGTGGGCGTGGTGGCCAGGTGCTTGGAAAACTCCTCGGCGAAAAGCCACTCCCACGGATAGAGCTTGAAGATCCTCTGGATGACTTCATCGGAAGTGTCGGTGAGCCGCCCTTCCGCATCCACTCCGATGTCGAAGATGTCCACGAAGCGCGTGGGAAATCCGGACTGGCTGGCCAGATCCTGCAGGTACTGGGTGGTCCCCCGGTCCTCGTCGGATTCCGCCACGGCGGTGAACACGAAGGCGGGCTCGTCCGGGCGGGCTACGCCTGCCAAGGCACGCAAGTGGGCCAGCACCTCCAGCAGATCCTCGTGGATGCGGTTGTACTGGTCCACGCCATCGGGGAGATCGCCCCGATCGCGCATCTGCTCCATCCACACCCATTGGAAGAACGATGCCTCGTAGAGCGAGGTGGGCGTGTCGTAGTTGAGCTCCAGCAGCTTGGCTGGACCGTTCCCGTCGTAGGAGAAGTCCATGCGGCCGTACAGATGGGGGTCTCCCCGTTTCCAGGAATCGCAGACGAAATCCCATTGGGACCGGGGAATCCCCAGCATCGCCAACCGCTCCGGTGTCCGCACCAGGAGGTCCACCAGATCCATGCACATGCCATGGAGTTCCTGGGTGGGCTCTTCCAGGTCGCGTTCGATCTCCTCGAGGGAGAACTCGTACCGCACGGATTCGTCCCAGTAGAGGTCGCCCTCGATGGTGTGGAACTGGAACCCGCAATCGCGTGCCGTTTCCCGCCAGTCGTGGCGGGCCGGCGAATCGACTCGCCTCAGCTTCCGCCCCACCCGCCGCGGGCGCTGGAAGAGCCTCCGAAGCCCCCGCGCGAAACCGACGAGGTGCTGATCCGGCTGCTGCTTCCACTGCTCGATGATCCAGTCCCCCAGGAGGACCGGCTGCTTCCGTAAGTACGTGTGGTCAGCGATCCACCGGAACCCGATCCCCCACCCCAGGTGCTCCAGGTACCGCGATCCCAGTCGTCCCGGCTGCGGTACAGGGGGCGGTACCCGTAGTCTCCGTGGGTGATGATGTACGGCCGACGGGTGTTTCCGTAGCTGTGCACGTAGCGACCGGCGAGGAATCCTCCCAAGGCGGGGATCCAGAAGCTGGTGCCGTTTTCCTGGTAGCGCAGGCAGTTGCCGTATTCCGTCAGGCACGAGCCTTCGGAGTAGAAGCGGGGAGCCTGGCGGTAGTGGACCTTGAACGATTCATCGAAGGCGGTGGAGCAGGCCTTGGGGGTCACCTTCCCCTCTTCGATACAGTCCTGGACGGACTCGTAGGTGAGATCGCGATCCTTGGAACCGCAAGCGACCAGGGCCAGGGGAGCGGTGCCGAGAAGTGACAGCTTGAGGACGCGGCTGCGCTTCATGGGGGTCACCAGGTCAGGCAGGAAGCGTTGATGATGCCCACCGCCAGGAACACGACGGCAGCGAAGAGGGCCGGACCGCGCTTGTCGGCCTCGATGTCCCCGGAAAGCCCGGGAATCACCAGCCGCATCAGGAAGAAGGCCAGGATCTGGATCACCAACGCGATGAGTCCCCAAACACCCAGATCGACGATCGACACCGAGTGGGCGATGGTGGAGCCCAGCGGGAGCACGAACCCCAGGATGCTGCCGCCGAAGGCGATGGATGCAGACAGGTTGCCCGACCGGATCAGGCGGAATTCCGCATGGGGAGTCACAGTGACGTAGATGGCCACGTACAGCGCGGTCAGCGCCAAGGCGGAGCCCAGATAGGCCAGGAACTGGGGAACCGTGGCCAGAAGAGTTGCGGGATGCATGAAGGAGCCTTCCTTGATGGTTGGAGCGATGGAAGTCGTGCCGGTGGCCCGGCTCAGGTGGCTTGGAAGTCGGAGATGTTCAGCGGGATGCCCACGCTGTGGACCACGTTGACATCGCCGTTGTCGCCGGTCTCAATGGAGACCAGGAGAAACTCCTCCCGGCCTCCGGGAATCTCCCTGGAATACAGCATGTCCTGGTGCTGGGCGCCGTAGGCGGCATCGTCCGCCGGATACACCCTCTCCGGGTATTCCGCCGCCGCGGCCTTGCGACTGCCCGGCGACCAGACCCGATCCCAGGTCTTGTCGTCGTAGCTGAAGGTGGCGAGTCCGAATCCTGCCGCGAAGTCCTCGAATTCCTGCTGGTTGGCGGGAGTGAACACGTCGCCGAACCCGAACAGATGGACCTCGTCGGGAACGATGTCCGCGTCAGCGGTTCCTCCGGTCCACTTCACCTGGAGCCAGTAGTCGTCCTGCAGGTAGAATCGCGAAAGCTTGGCGCCTTGTCCCAGGTCGCACTCGCCCTGGCTTTGGATGCGGTGCATCTTGCCGGGCTCCGGAAACTCCAGGGTGTACTTGCCCGTCTGCCCCAGGACTCGCGACAGGATCGCGTCGAACTGGACCATGCCTCCCGGCCTGAGATTCAGCGGAGTGGGCAATCCTGGATGTCGCGGGCGCGGCTCGTTTTGTCTGTTTCCGAAAAGATTTCCGAACATGGGTGTGGAAGCCTTCCGAGGTGGAGTGGGGCTGTACGGCCCAAAAAAGGATAGTTCCAAGTGGACCGACCCGAAGGGATCGCATCCCGTTTGGAGGAAACGAAAAAGGGCGACCTCGTGATTCCGAGGCCGCCCTTCGATGCGGGATCCGATCAGCCCGCGGGCTTGCGGAACCTGGCCAGGACGTCCTGGGCGGAACTCGCTCCCGGCGTGATGCCGGCCTGGCGCAGTCGCTCCTCCAGTCCAGCGGTGGTCCCTTCGCGGGCGAGCTGGTCGGCGGCCTTGATCTTGGCGCTCTGCTCGGCCTGCCGATTCTGGATGCGGTCCAGACTTTCCAATGCGGCGCCCACCCGGGAATTGGCACCCACGTTGGCGGTGCTGGCGGCGCGCTGTGCCTGGATCACGTGCTGGCGAGCCTTGACCACGTCCACCTTGACCTTGAGTCGCTTGATGCGATCCTCGGCTTCCAGGATGGACTTCTTGAGGCTGACGATGGATTCGTCGTATTCCTTCACCAGACCTTCTTCGGTCACGACTTCGCCTTCCAGATCGGCAAGCTTGGCGGCGACTTCCGTAGCCAGGGCCTCGTCGTTGCGCCCCAATGCGGCCTGGATGTAGCCCCCGTATTCCTTGATCTTGGCTTGCTTGGCGGCAAGCTTGTCGGCGGTGAGCTGGCGCTTGGCCATCACGGTGGCGAGGTTGTCGCGCGACTTGCGCATCTCGTTGTCGGCGTCGCGGATTTCCTGGTCCATGATGGTCAGGGCGTTGGCGTCGACGATGGCTTCTCCGGCTTCGGAAGCGTGACCGCGGACGGCCGTGAAGATTTTTGAGAGGATTCCCATGATCGAATCTCCTTCAGGATTTGAGGTAAGGACGGAACGCTTCGGCGATTTCCACCACGGACGTTCCCAATGCTTCGATTTCGTAGGCCACGTCGTCGATGTCCGACTCGGCGCGGAGGGCACCGTAGGCCACGTAGTGGATGACGCCTTCGGAGTTGCGATCCAACGAGATGTTCGCCAATCCGAACAGCTTCTCGGAAAGCATCACCTGTCGATTGAAGGTGGCGGTGTCCTTGACTAACGACTCCGGCCACAGCTCGGCCTGGACGATGATCACGTTGCCGGAGACGGCCACGATGATCTGCAGATCCCCCAAGTCCTCCATGGTGCAGAGCACCGCTGGATCCACGCCTTGGATCAGGGAGACTTTGACGGGCTTTTGGGCGAACTGTTCGGTGAGCATGCCGGCGAGGGCTTGCGCGCTCTCGATCATCTTTGCCATTGGTTGGTTTCCCTCCTCGATATAGATGCGGGTTCCCGGCCGTTGCAGCGCTTTTGCCACCGCTGCAAGGACGGCTCCATGCTCAGGCAGGATCCAAGCATCCTTGCGCACGAGCCCCAGTTGCGTCATCCGCTGCCGGAAGAGCCGCTGGTAGTCGGAGCTTTTCAGCTTTGCACTTACCGGAATCATGTTACCGGTAACATACACCGGAAAATCACAAAAAGCAACAGTCCGGCTATTGTTCTCGCAGGGATCGAAAAAAAAGTCCCAGTCCCGCTCCGAGCACCGCCAGGATCAGGAGAAGCTCGAACAAGCTCATGGGCCGAAGATGGAGGTTCAGTCCGATCAGGACTCCAGCCACCAAAGCCACGACCGATCCTCCTAGAACGATCCACCCCACGATCTTCCGGGCATCGAAGAACACCAGGACCAGCCCCACCAGAGCAGTCAACAGGAACACCCCTGCGGGGATCGCCTGGGAATGCCCGCCCAGAGGCACGCTGAACAACCCCATCCCCAACGAAAACCGCGAGGTGACCAAGATGTTGCGCAACAGGAGGTACAGACCGAGACCGATCAATCCCACTCCGCCGAAAAAGCTTCCCGCTCCCCCTTTGGTTCCACCCGCATCTCCCAAACCCATGGAGCCGCTCCCTTCGATTCGGCGCGTCGGGGAAATCCTGCGCGGCCGGGAACAGGAATCTGCATCCTGCGGAAAATCCTGTCCACTCCGCCGTCCGTTTCACCAAGCCACTTGCCAGTGTCGGCAATTTTTGGGACATTGACATAAGCCCCATGACGGAGTCAGCTTTGTGGGCAGGCCGATCCTATCGTCCACGCAACCGAGCGGACTCCATTCCACGGCCCTCATCCAAACAGGAACATCCCATGAAGCGCATTGCCCTCGTCCTCGCTCTTGGCGCCACCTTCGCCTCCGCGGCCCAGAAGGTTCGTCTCTACGGCGAAGCCCGCGAAGTCACCACCATCCCCGTGCTCAGCAACCAATCCGGGACCTCCGGCGAGACCAACATCGGCTTCACCGGCGCGATCGGCATCCAGACCCCAGTCAATCGCCAGGTTCTGTTCGATGCGCACACCGGATTCTTCGCCTCCCGCTGGGGCACATCCACCTCGATTTACGACGTGAACGTGGTATCCTACTTCCAGTCGATCGGCGCCGGATTCCAGTTCCAGCCCACCAAGGTCTTCGGACTGGGCCTGGGCATCGCCTACGACATCGCGCTGGACAACTCGGTTTCCACGGAGTCGAACGTCTCCGGAGCCTCGAGCTCCGGCTCCACCTCCATCAAGGACGACAAGAACGTCGTGCTCGCCGAGCTGGGCGCCGCCGTCAAGGTCAGTCGCCATCTGGACATCGTCGGCAACTACCGCCTGCCGTTCACTCCCTACATCGACGCGAGCGGCTACTCGACCAAGCTCCATCAGATCAACATCGGCTTGCGCTACACCTTCAACGCCAAGCCCCAGATCGAAGGCGTCGAGTAATTTCCAATCCTCCACAGGAATGAAAGAGGGGCAACCCTCTTTCATTCCTGGAGTTAGGAACCTATACTCCTTCCATGCTCGCGTCGTTCATCTTGAGTTTGACTCTCCTCGCGACCGCTCCAGCAAAGGCAGCAAGGCACCATGCTCCCGCGGCCAACTCCCCCACCAAGACCATCGCTCGGGACACGACACTTCCCGAACCTGACAGTCTTTTCTTGAAGGTGGTTTCCGGACCCTCCCAGACCCTCAGTTGGATCGGCTTGCGGAATTTCGGCGCCTGGACCCCGGACATCGCCACACAAGTCCTGCGCGACAATCCACAACTGCGCGAAGCTCCTTTGGTCGCAGGCCAGACACTGCGTCTGCGCAAGAGCCTGGATCGACGCGGCCTCCCTCCCCTCCAACAGATCCAGATGGCGTCCCGTCGCGCAGTGGTCACGCGTGTGGCCGGCTCGGTCCAATGCATCCAAGCTGACGGCGCCAGCCGTCCCCTTGTGGCCGACCAATTCCTTCAAGCAGGCGATCGGATCGTGACAGGCCCCCAGTCGATGGCCGAACTGATCATCGACAACCAAAGCGTCCTGCGCCTTCGCGCCAACAGCCAACTGGATCTGGTGCTGCTCCAGGACTCGCTCAAGCTGGCTTCCAACAAGGCCGCCACCCAAGTGCGATTGGGTTTCGGCAGGGTCTGGACCAAGGTCCGCAAGTGGGCCGGGCCCCTGGTCGGCTTCCAGGTGCGCATGCCCTCGGCCATCGCCGGCGTCCATGGGACCATCTTCGAATGCCAGGTCGCCAGCGACTCTTCCAGCCGCGTATGGGTGGAAGAGGGAGTGGTTGGCGTCCAGGGGCTTGGCGCCGACACCACGGAATACCCGGTCGGTCGCGGGCAGACGGTCCAGGTGGATTCCTCCGGAAGGGTGGAATCGGCGAGCGATTCCGACGTCCCCGATCCGACAGATCTTTTGCCCGACCCGGGCTCGGATGCGAAGAACAGCAACCACGACGACCTCCGTACCAGCATCCAGCAAACCATCGCCCAGCGCCAAGGGAACAAAGAAACCGCCACCAAATTCCCTGGACACCCCGGCGAGATCAAGGTCGATCCGCACATCAAGCGCTGAGGCGTTTTCGTCTCCTTGGATCGGCTGCTGTCCACTGGACATCTTCGCCTCTTTCCCCCAATCGGGTTCGTACTGGACGCACCCGTTGCGATCCGTCCGGAATTCGGGCGATTCGCCCCAGGACCACGCCGGCATCGTCCCCTTTCCCCCTAAGCGCAATACCACATTCGCCGACGCGCTTCGGCCTACCGAGATTGGCACGACGATCGCTAATGACAGCGGACAACGGAACACGGGTTCCGCAACCAAACCACTCAGGAGAGAACTCATGAAGAAGATCCTCGCCCTCGGCTTGACTCTGGTCGCAGCTTCCATGTCCTTCGCCATCGACGGCAAGCCCACCATGCCGGTTCCCGGCACCGCTCCCAAGATCGACACGGCCGCCTTCCACGCCAAGTTCGACAGCCTCCGCGGAACCCGCGACACCGGCGCTCGCTTCGGCAAGATGGATTCCGCCGCCTTCCGCCACCAGGGCGAAGACCGCGACACCGGCCGCAAGGCGTTCGGCGAACACAAGGCGAAGGCCGACTCCATCCGCGCCGGCAAGATCGACACCGCCAAGGCCGCCGAATTCAAGGCCAAGATGGATGCGCTGCGCAAGGACTGGTCCGCCAAGCGCGACTCCCAGATCACCAAGGTCAAGGACACCGCCGTGCAGGCCAAGCTCCGCGACCGCGTGCAGAAGATCGAAGCCAAGAAGGCCGAGTCGAAGGCCAAGATCGAGGCCAAGAAGGCCGCGATCAAGGGCACCAAGCCCGAAGCCGCTTCCGTCGCTCCGTAATCGGGCGCACGTTCGAAGACTCCCGGGACCGGAGGATCCATCCTCCGGTCCTTTCCGTTTTTGTCAGAATCCGTCACGTCATCGCCTTCGTGGCGATCCGCCCCGCGAATCCGTGGAATCCGCCCCGTTCCTCCACAATTCATCGGACTCCTCCGCGGAATCGGTTGCGTCGCCGATCTTGGCACGTTCATCGCAACGGATGGGGCGCATCGGAACGATCGATCCAAACCCAACCACCACGAAGGAGAACCACCATGAAGACGATCCTCACCCTGACCTTGGTCGCCGCCTCCCTGTCCATCGCCATCGAAGGCCGGCCCACCCTCCCCACTTCCGGATCGGAACCCAGGATGGACTCGGGCGCCTTCCGCGCCAAATTCGACAGCCTCCGCCAGGATCGCGACACGGGTGAGCGATTCGGCAGGCTCGACTCGGCCGCGTTCCATCACGACGGCGACATGGGAGACACCGGTCGCCGGGTCTTCGGCGAACACAAGGCGATCGCCGATTCCATCCGTGCCGGCGAATTCGATCCGGCCAGGGCCGCCGCGTTCCAAGCCAAGATGGACTCTCTCCGCAGGGACTGGGTCGCCAAGCGCGACTCCCAGATCGCCAGGGTGAAGGACACGGCCGTGCATGCCCAATTGCGCGACCGGGTGAAGAAGATCGAAGCCCGGAAGGTGGAACTGAAGGCCAAGGTCGAGGCGAAGAAGGCGCAGATGAAAGGCTCCGCCCCCCAGCCCCAGGAGCCGACCGGTCGGTGATCGGGGCCTCCCCCACCCGGAGCGGGGGCAAGTTTTGCCCCTCCCGGGAGGCAAAGCCAGCTTGGGCGAGGCCATTCCCCCCCCTCCCGCCCCGCCCAAAGGTTTGGCACAAGCCTCGCGTCAAGCACCGGTCATGGTCAACGGACTGTTCACCACCGGCGCGGGAATGATGCTCACCATGCGCAAGCAGGAGATCACTTCCAACAACATGGCCAACGCCCAGACGACAGGATTCAAGATCTCCCGTCTGGCCACCCATGCCACGGTGGAATCGCGTCGGGACGTGGACGACTACATGCGCCAACGCGAGGAACAGCGCGCCGACGAAGTCAGCACCGACTGGCAGCCCGGCCCCATGGTCTCCACCGGCAATCCCCTGGACGTGGCCTTGCGCGGAGATGGATTCCTCGCCATCGCCACGCCGCGGGGAGAACGATACCTCAGGTCGGCCAGCATGAAGCTCACCGCCGAGGGCACCCTGGTGGACCCGACGGGCAGCCCTTTGCTGGACCAGAACGGCAACAGCATCCAGGTCAAGGGCCTGCACAACAGCGTGACCGCCGACGGCAGGGTGGTTTCCGACGGAGAAGAGGTGGGGCGCCTGAGGATCGTGGATTTCCCCAAGCCCTACCAACTGCGCCAGGAAGGGGCGGGGCGGTACGTCCCCTTCGCCGCCTCTCCGACGGATCCCGTCCCCCAGCCGATGGAAGCATCCATGAACACCAGCGTCGAGCAGGGATTCGTGGAAGGCCCCAACGTGAACGTGGTGGCCGAAATGGTCCGGATGATCAGCCAATTCCGCAACTACGAAGCCGACTCCAAGGTGATGCACGCCATCGACAGCACCCTCGATCGCGCGATCAACCAGGTCGGCAGAGTCTAAGGAACCACGCCATGCTACGCTCCCTGTACACAGCCGCATCCGGAATGCTCGCCAACCAGCTCTCGGTGGACAGCATTTCCAACAACCTGGCCAACGTCAACACCGCCGGCTACAAGAAGAGCCGGGTGGAGTTCCAGGACCTCCTCTACCAGACCATGGTGGAACCCGGGGGGACGACCTCCGAAGGCACGCGCCTTCCGGAGAGCCTCCAGGTGGGTCTGGGCGTGAAGACGGTGGGCAATCCGCGCAATTTCACGCAGGGGAACCTCACCCAGACCGGAAACCCCTGGGATGTCGCCATCCAGGGAGAAGGCTTCTTCCAGGTGCAGATGCCCGACCAGACCACCGCCTACACCCGCGACGGTTCCTTCAAGGTGAACGCCGACGGTTTCCTGGTGACGTCCAACGGCTACTACACCGAACCCCGGATCCAGGTTCCCGCCAATTCGTCCAACCCCTTGGTGGGGCCGGATGGCCGGGTGACCGTGGTGATGCAGGGTGAAAGCGATCCCACGGAAATCGGCCAGCTGGAGATCGCCCAGTTCGTGAACGCCGCGGGCCTGCGCTCCGTAGGACAGAATCTGTACCAGGAGACCGAAGCCTCGGGACGATCCGTGGTGGGCGCGCCCGGCGAGAATGGCTCGGGAAGCCTGGCCACGCAATACCTGGAATCCAGCAACGTCCAGCTGGTCGAGGAGATGGTGAACCTCATCATCGCCCAGCGCGCCTACGAGATCAGCTCGAAGGCGGTGACCACCTCCGACAACATGCTGCAGACCGCCAACAACCTGAAGTCCTGATCCATGCTCTGCGCGACGCTGGTCCAGATCGTCCTGGCGGTGGACGCCACCGGACTGCGGTCGAAGGCCGCCGAGATCTACCGGGCGCTGGAAAGCCCCAGGACCCGCATCCATCTGGACACGTCCTCCCTGCCCGACCGCATCGAAGGACCTTCCGGAAGCGTCGGTTGGCGGCTGGACCGCGACGGCGGGAACCGGCCTTCCGGCACAGAGATCCTGGTGCTCCGATGGGAAGGGCCGGACGGCGCCCCACTGTCCAGCCACCGCATCGCGGTGCGGCTTTCGCGGAAGGAGTGGACTCCCTACGCCAAGGGACGCATGGAACGGGGGACCCCCGGGGACTCTTCCGCGCTTCGTTGGGAGTGGACGGAATCCTCCGCACGCCTGGCGCCCCCGCCCGATCCGACGGCACTCCCCTCCTTTCGGCTGCGTACGGGTGCGGGAATGGACCAGCCGCTTCGGATGGACCGGTGGGAACCCGTTCCCGCGGTGACTCCCGGACAGAAGCTGATCGTGACCTCCCAGCAATCGGGCGCGCGGGTCTCCATCGAGGGCACCGCGCAAGGGAACGCCGTGGTGGGCGGGACGGTGAGGGTCCGGACCGCGTTCGGCCGGAAGATCCTGTGCCGGATCCAGCCCGACGGTTCGGCACTGGCGCTGGACTGAAAAAGCCTGCCGACTTACACCGGGCTATTTCTTTGATCCTCTCCATCAAGTTTTTGGCCGTATCGGAGGATTCGAGGTTCCCACGCGAAGGCGGGCATCCTCTAGCCCTCCGGAGTCGGGCCATGACGAAAAGGGTGTTAGGTCAAAGCACAAGGTCCCGGAAGCGGTCAGGCACCATCGAAGATACATCCCAGGAGGCCCCGCGGGCACCCTGGGCGGGAGCATGGTAGGATCAGGCGCGATGCCTCAGACAAGCTCCAAGGACTGCCTCGACATCCTGGTGGTCGACGATTCGCCCACCTACCGAATGATCCTGTCCCGGGCCGTGCGCAACTGGCCGCGGGCGAACCTGGTGGGGACCGCCGGCGACGGCCAGGCCGCCCTCGCGGCCATCGAGGAGAAACACCCCCATCTCGTGCTCCTGGACCTTTCCATGCCCATCCTGGACGGCATCGAGACATTGCGGCGGATCCGTTCCCGGTGGAACGACGTCGACGTGGTGATGTGTTCGGGGGTCGACGCCGACCAGACCGGCCTGACCATGCAGGCACTCGCCTTGGGAGCTCTGGACTTCGTGGCCAAACCCCAGGGGGAAAGCCCGGCGGAAAGCTTCGCGGCGCTCGAGACCACCCTTGCGCCGCTGTTGGAGCTGGCCGCTTCCAGACGACGACGAAGCGCCCCCCTTCCACCCGCAGGACGCCCCGCGCCGGCGACGCCAGGTCCAGCGCCCGCGCCGACCACCTCGGCCGCCCCGGCCCGCGTTCCCACGGCTTCGCCGCCCTCCGTCGGACGGACACCGCCTCCGACACCCCGACCGCCGGTCTCCTCCACCCGACGCCCTCCGGCCCGAGTGGACCTGGTGGCCATCGGCGTGTCCACAGGGGGGCCGAACGCACTCCAGAAGCTGATTCCAAAGCTGCCGGGAAATTTTCCCGTCCCCATCGTCTGCGTCCAGCACATGCCGCCGCTGTTCACCGCCTCCCTGGCCGAACGGCTCGATCGCGACTCTTCGATCGGCGTCCGGGAGGGAGCCGAAGGGGTGATCCTGGAGGCTGGATCCATGTACATCGCCCCCGGAGGGCAGCACATGGTGGTGGGCCGGACCCCGGAGGGAAGGCTGCGACTGTCGCTGCACCAGGAACCGCCCGTCCATTCCTGCCGTCCTTCGGTGGACGTGCTGTTCCGCTCCCTGACCCAGGCGGTCCAAGGCTCCGTGATCACGGTGATCCTCACCGGAATGGGCTCCGACGGGGCGGAAGCCGCCAGCAATCTGCGCGAACGGGGTGCCTGGTCCATCATCCAGGACGAGGCCACGTCCGTGGTCTGGGGAATGCCGGGAGCCGTGCACGCCCTGGGCGCCGCCGACGAGACGCTGCCACTGGAGTCGATCGCTCCCCGTCTCGTCGAGATCCTCTCCCGGAGGATGCCATGAAACTGCTGGGCGGCGAGTTCGAACTGATGAAATCCTTCGTGGAACGGAACTGCGGCATCCACCTGGAACCCGGCAAGGAGTACCTGGTGGAGACCCGCCTGACCGACCTCGCCCTGGAACTGGGGTGCCGATCGTTCCTGGAATTCCACGCCGCGGCCCAAGCCGACGTCACCGGGAAGCTCAAGGGCCGGATCGTCGACGCCATGACCACCAACGAGACCTACTTCTTCCGGGATGACAATTTCTGGACCTACATGAAGGAGGTGGCCGTTCCGGAGCTTTTGCGGAAGGCGGCATCGGGACCCGTACGGGTGTGGTCGGCCGCCTCCAGCACGGGACAGGAGGCGTACTCCGTGGCGATGCTGGTGGACGAGACCGCCCGGGCCATGGGCCAAGCGCATCTGGCCGCCTCGGTGGAGATCCTGGGTACGGACATCAGCTCGGCCGCGCTGTTTCTGGCCATCTCCGGCCGTTACGACAGCCTGGCGATCCGCAGGGGGTTGTCCGACGAACGTCGCAGGCGCCACTTCCGCGAAGACGGGTCCATCTGGGCGATCTCGGACGAACTCAAGTCGCGCGTCAGGTTCCGACGCTTCAACCTCATGGATCCCATGGCCGGCCTGGGGCCGTTCGACCTCGTCCTGTGCAGGTACGTGGCCATCTACTTCCAGGAGGAGTTCAAGAGGGACCTCTTCTACAGGATGGGCCAGGTCCTCCGTCCTGGATGCGCGCTGGTGCTGGGCGCCACGGAAACCATGCGAGGCCTCTCGGAGGAGTTCGATCCCCTCCTCCACAAGAACTGCACGGTCTACGTGAGAAAGACCTCGAGGTAGCCATGAAGATCCTTTCGATCGACGACTCGAACTCGATCCGCCACGCGGTGAAGAAGATGCTGGATGTCATCGGGGCCGAATGCTTCGAGGCCGGAGACGGCCTGGAAGGCCTGGCGCTCCTGGAAAGGACAGGCCCGGTGGATCTGATCCTGCTGGACATGGAAATGCCCCGCATGGACGGGATCACATTCCTGGAAACCGTGAAGAAGGATCCGCGGTGGAAGGACATCCCCGTGATCATCCTGAGTTCCATCGCCCAGCGGGAAAGCATGATCAAGGCCATCCAGGAGGGCGCCAAACAGTATCTGACCAAGCCGTTCACCTCCGAGCAACTCCTGGTGAAGGTGGTCGAAGCCCTGAACCTGGACGGGGACATCCTATGAACCGCGAAACGCTTCTCGCCCGGCTGGGCGATGGAAAGGGGCTTCCCGCCCTTCCCGAGGTGCTCCTGCGCCTGGATCGCGAACTGTCCGACCCCGAGGTGGACCTGCGCCGCATCGCCGAGCTGGCCGGAACCGACGCCGTCCTGGCGGGCCAGATCATCCGGATGGCCAACAGCGCCTACTACTCGCGGGGCAGCACCAGCCTCACCAGCCTGGGGACCGCCCTGCAAAGGCTGGGAATCCGCGCGGTGCGGGGGCTGGTATTCGCCCTGACCCTGCCCCGCTCCTTCCAGGCGGGCTCCAACTTCCCCACCCGCGCCCTGTGGAGACACTCCCTGGCGGTCGCGGCCCTGGCATCCAGCCTCTGCGACGAGCTCTCCCTGGGCGCCTCCCGCAAGGAGGAGGCGTGGATGGGGGGCCTCATCCACGACATCGGCGCCCTGGCCCTGGCGACCCTGGCCCCCCAGGACTACCAGAAGCTCCTGGACCGCCTGACGGAAAACGCGTCCGAAGGATCGGAGGCGGAGATCGTCGAGATCGAGCGGGAAGTCTTCGGGATCGACCACGCGGAATTCGGTGCCATCTTCCTTCGCGAGAACTGGCACCTGCCCGAACCGATGCCTTCCGTCGCCGAACACCACCACGATCTGGCAGGAATGGACTTGCCGAATGTCGGTTTGGGAAGCACCATCCATGTGGTGCACATCGCCAACGGAATCTGCTCCGGATTCGGAGCGGGTTGGAACCGGGGTTGTCCACCGGGGAAGGCCTTCCGTAATTCCGCATGGGATTCGCTGGGACTCTCCCTGGAACGGGTGGAAGACCTTGTCGGACGGGCGATGTCCAGTCTTGATTTGGCGGAGACGCTGCTGGCCGGAGGGCAATGAGATGGAAGGGAATGTCATCGACAAGGACGAAGCGCTGGGGCGCCTGGAAGGCGACCTCGAGCTGTGGAACGAGATCCGCGAGATCTGGCTCGAGGACGTCGACGCGCTGCACCAGGCCGTGGTGGACACCTTCCGGCAGAAGACCCCCGACGGCCTGCGTCGCGCCGCCCACGCCATCAAGGGCGCATCGGCCAACGTGGGAGCGGTCCGCCTCGCTTCCGTCGCCCGCGAACTGGAACTCCAATCCCCGTCGGCCGACTGGACCGCCCTGGCCGACCACGTCGCCCGGCTGACCCGCGAAGTGGAGATCGCCAAGAAGGCGCTCGCCGAGGGATGACCTCCACACGGGTGCTGGCGGTCGACGACGAGCGCGCCAACCTCCATCTTCTCGCCACCGCTCTGCGCAACGAAGGACTTCTGGTGGATCTGGCCACCAGCGGTGAACAGGCGCTGGAAACGGCCCGATCCACCCCGCCAGATCTGGTGCTCCTGGACATCGGCCTGCCGGGCCTGGACGGTTTCCAGGTCCTGGAGCGCTTCCGCCAACTGGAGGGCTGCCGCACGACTCCGGTGATCTTCCTGACCTCCCTGGAAGAGGTCTCGGCCAAGCTCCACGGGTTCTCCCTGGGCGCGGTCGACTACGTGGTCAAGCCGTTCCATCTGGAGGAATTGCGAGCCCGGGTCCGCATCCACCTGCAGCTCTCGCTCTCGCTGAAAGCCCTCGCCCAAGGCCAGGCCAAGCGCCTGGAAAGCCTGGTGGCGGCCCAGAGGAGCATCCTGACCCGCCCCGAAGAGCATCCCGAAGCGCGTTTCTCCGTCCACTTCCAGCCTGTCCAGGAAGCCGGCGGCGACCTCTACGACGTGGTGGAGATCGGACCCGGAGTCCACGGATACTTCGTCGGCGACGTTTCGGGACACGACCTGGGAACCAGTCTGGTGGCCTCGGCGGCCACCGCCCTGCTGCGCCAGAACTCCGGCCCCGCCTGGTCGCCCGAAGACACCTTGCGGATGATCAACGGAGCACTGGTGGACTGGCTTCCCTCCGGACGGTTCCTCACCGGCTGCCTGGCGCGACTGAACCGCAACACCCACTCTCTCCGGCTGGTCGGCGCGGGCCACCCCCCTCCAGCCCTCCTCCAGGCGCGAGGGGGCGTCTCCCTGCTCGATTGCCCGGGAGACGTGCTCGGCGCCTTCCGGGAGGCGCAGTTCGGACTCGTGGAACGGAAGGTGCAACCGGGCGACGTGGTGGTGACCTACACGGACGGATTGTTGGAAAAGCCGGGACGGAGCCTGGAGGAATCCCTTCAGACCTTGGCGGAAACCCTGGAAGGGCTTCGGGGCGTGCCCCTGGAGAGGCTGCCCGGCCAGCTCGCCAGGGAGATGGCCCCCGCCGCCGGAGCCGACGACGTTCTTGTCCTTGCATTCGCGGTCTGAGGAAGGGCACACTATGTCTCGCCAGGAGGAGAGACATGATCGGCAAGACCGCGCTCGAAGGATCCATCCGCATCAGCCCGACAGGGAACGTGGGGATCGATGAATCGGAAAGCCTCCAGAAGGCGCTGAACGACGCGGTCCACGCCGGCGGAGGCGTGGAGGTCGACCTGGAGGACTGCAGGTCGCTTTCCTCCTCGGCCATCGGAGCCCTGATCGCCTGCCACAACCTCCTGCGCTCCCGCGGAGCCCGATTGAAGGTCACCGGCGCATCGGAGGACATGCTGAAGCTCCTGCGGTTGATGGGGCTGGACCGCCATTTCGAGCTCGCCTGACCGGAGGTATCGCAACCATGGACAACGACGAAACCCTCCAATTGTTCCTCGAAGAAGCCAGGGACCACCTGCGGGACATCGAAAGCGACCTTCTTGCCATCGAGACGGAAACCGGCCCCTCGGACGTGGACCTGGTCAACAAGGTCTTCCGCGGAATCCACTCGATCAAGGGCGCGGCGGGATTCTTCGGACTGAACCGGATCAAGGAAATCTCCCACGCCATGGAGAATCTCCTCAACCGGATCCGCAACTTCGAGGTGATTCCCCGCAGAGCCGTCGTCGAGGCGCTTCTGCGCGCGGCGGACACCCTTTCGGAAATGATCGCCGACCCGTCGAAAAGCGAAGGAGTGGACATTTCCAGGCATCTCCATGCGCTGCAGTCGGTGCAGACCCCCTCCGCGGAAGCCCCGACGAAGGTGCGCATCGCCAACCCCGAGGGCGAGGCGGTCTTCGAGGTGGGTGCCGACGAACTGGAGATCGCGCGCAAGGGCGGCAAGAACATCTACCTGATGCGGTTCGACCTGGTCGTGGACATCGACCAGCGGGGCAAGACCCCCCTGGACGTGCTGAAGGAACTGGAGAAGACCGGATTGATCGTGGAAGCCCAGCTGCACAGGGACACGGAAGGCTTTCCCCTCGGCTCCGTGGACAGCCTGCCGTTTTCCGTCCTCTACGCGACCGTCCTAGACCGCGAGATGGTTTCGCTCCTCACCGGACTGGACCCCGAGCGGGTGACCCCGGTGGATCTTCCCGCTCGCCGCGCGCCCCTGGAACACCTGCAGCGGATCTCCCGACCCGAGACCGCCCCGCCCCCCGTCGCGGAGCCCCCGGCCCGGACCGATCCCGCATCGGAGCCTCCTCAGGAGCAGGCCAAGGACAACATCGCCGAACCCAACCGCGGATCGTCCCAGGCAAGCAGCACGTTGCGGGTGCAGGTGAGATCCCTGGATCGGCTCATGACGCTGGCCGGCGAGCTGGTCCTGTCCCGCAACCAGCTGATCCAGAAAGTGTCCAGGCGCGACATCGCCGAGATCCAAGCGAGCTCGCAGAGCCTGTCCATGATCATCTCGGAACTGCAGGAGGCCGTGATGGCCACCCGCATGCAGCCGATCTCCATCGTGTTCGGCAAGTTCCAACGGGTCGTGCGCGACATGAGTTCCGCGCTCGGCAAGGAGATCCGGCTGGACGTCGAAGGAGAGGACGTCGAGCTCGACAAGGCCGTCATCGAGGCGATCGGCGATCCGCTCACCCATCTGGTCCGCAACGCGGTGGACCACGGCGTCGAACTGCCCGACGTCCGCGAGCGTTCCGGCAAGCCACGCCAGGCGGTGGTGCATCTGCACGCCTACCACGAAGCCGGCAAGGTGGTGATCTCGGTCTCCGACAACGGCCGCGGCATCGACACCGACGCGGTCCGGGAGAAGGCGGGCGCATTGAAGCTCGTGCCGGCGGAGGAACTCGCCAGGATGTCCGAGAAGGAGCTGGTGGAACTGGTCTTCCTTCCCGGATTCTCCACGGCCAAGGCGATCACCGACATTTCCGGCCGGGGTGTCGGCATGGACGTCGTGAAGACGAACTTCACCAAGCTCGGCGGCATCATCGACGTGGAGACCCGCAAGGGGGTGGGAACCACCATCCGTGTCAAGTTGCCGTTGACCCTCGCGATCATCCCGAGCCTGCTGGTCTCCGTCCGCGAGGAGACCTACGCCATCCCCCAGGTGAACCTGGTGGAGCTCGTGCGGATTCCCGCGAGCGAGGTGCGCAACCGGATCGAACGCATCGGCGAGGCACTGGTGATGCGGTTGCGGGGTCGACTGCTGCCGTTGACCGAACTCGCCGAGGTGATGGGTCTGGAACGCTCCTACAAGGATCCGGGATCGGGCGAATACCGCGAGGAGCGGCGCGCGCGCCTGGAGGACCGGCGTGGCCCGCAATCCAGGGAGACACCGGAGGAGAAGGAGCGTCGGCGCGGCAAGGACCGCCGGTTCCATTCCGCCAGCGCGGTGAACATCGCGGTGCTTTCCGCCGGATCCTTCCAGTACGGCCTGATCGTCGACCACCTGCACGAATCGGAGGAGATCGTGGTCAAGCCCCTGGGCGGCCATTTCCGATCCTGCCAATGCTACGCGGGAGCGACCATCCTCGGCGACGGACGCGTGGCCCCCATCCTGGACGTGGTGGGGATCACGAAGCAGCGGAAATTGTCCGACGTCGGCGGTTCGCGGGAAAGCGAAGAGGAGACGATGTCCCGCCTGCGGGCCAGGGACACCCAGTCGATGCTCCTGTTCCACGTCGCCACCGAAGAGCAGTACGCCATCCCCCTTGCGCTGGTTTCCCGCCTGGAAGTCATCGAAAAGACCTCGATCGAGAACCTGGGAGGGCGCCGCTCGGTCCAGTACCGCGGAGGCAGCCTGCCGTTGCTGGATCTTTCGGAGTCGGCACGGGTGGGAGCGCTTCCCGAACTGGACACGTACTTCGTGGTGGTCCACGCCATCGGCGGCAAGGAAGTGGGACTCCTCGTCTCCCAGATCGTGGACATCGTGGAATCCTCGGAGGATTTCGACGAGTCCACCTTCCGCCAGAGCGGGATCCTGGGATCGGCCATCTTCTCCGGCAAGACCACCCTCCTGGTGGACATGTACGAGCTGGTACGTTCGCAGCTCCCCAACTGGATCCGGGCCTCGGAGAAGGATGTGCCGTCCCGGAGGATCCTGGTCGTGGACGACTCCCCCTTCTACCGGCGCCAGATCTCCGGATTCCTGCGGGAAAGCGGACACGTGGTGGAGGAGGCTTGCGACGGAAAGGAAGCCATGGAGATCCTGGAGACTTCGCGAGGCATCGAGATGGTGCTCACCGACATCGAGATGCCGGTGATGGACGGTCTGGAGCTCACGCGGCGGATCCGCGCGAGCAAGTCCTTCCCGCACCTCGCCGTGGTCGCCGTGACCTCGCTCTCCGGGGAGGATTCCGCCAAGCGGGGTCGCGACGCGGGAGTCGACGGCTACCTGGTGAAGCTCGACCGGGAGAAGATCCTGGGGACCGTCGAATCCTTCCTCCAGAAAAGGAACGCCAAGCCATGAGCGCGGATGCCACCACGAACCTTCCGGTACAGGTCGAACTCACCGTCTTCACCGTCGGGGACATCCTCTGCGCCGTGGACAACGGCAGGGTCAGGGAAATCTCCGGCCTGCGCGCGATCACTCCGGTCCACCACGCGCCATCCCACGTGCGCGGGGTGGTGAACCTCCGCGGCCAGATCATGACCATCATCGACCTGGGCGTCCGCCTGGGGATCGGCGCGGTTCCGGAGGACCGGCACTCCCGCATCCTGGTGGTCCGTTCCGGCGAGGAGGACATCGGTCTTCTGGTGGACGGGATCGAGGACGTGAAGACCGTGTCCGCCTCGGAAATGGAACCCCCTCCATCCAACGTGCAGGGCGTTTCCGGCTCATTCCTGCGGGCCATCCTGAAGGAGAAGGACGAGCTGGCCTGCGTGGTCGACCTCGACAAGATCCTCCGCTTGGAATGACCGGCCGCGGTCCGGAAGGTACCGACATGGAAACGGCTCTCCGCCTCGGGCGGGGAGCCGTTTCCATGTCGGTCGCGATTCCGCCGGCCTAGCGGGGGAAGCGCCGTGGCCCGGAAGTGCGGACCGTGCACCCGAACAGGATCCGTCCCTTTCCCGCCGCCAGCATGCCCTGGACGCCAGTCGAGCGGGCGAGCCACGCCCCTCCTCGCGAGAACAACGGCGGGGTCTGTTCGAGGATCCCGTAGCATCCGGTGAACTGCATGTCGGCGGACAGGAGTCCGCAGACGGTGTTGCCGATCTCTCCCAGCACGTCGAACAGCATGTCTTCCGAAAGATCCGGCAGAAGGATCACCGCGTCCGCGGCGGAGATGCCCAGGGTGCAGGCTCCCTGCCAGCTCTCGTTGGCGAATCCCACCGTGGCGCCGAAATCGCACGGATTCTCCACCCGGTTGACGACGTTCCATGGCTCCTCGGGCACCAGCGGGAGTCCAAGAATTGTCTCGAACGCCTCCTTCGCCTTTCCCTTCACCACCGGCAGGAGCTCCCCGATGTCGATATCCATTCAAGCCTCCCTCGCGAGTGTCTGATGCCCCATCTTACTCCTTGACTCCCGACGAATGCAAGCCGTATGATCTGTTGCAACACCACCTGGAGCGGTATCTCCAGAGATCGGAGGAGACCATGCCCAAGACCGTGCTCATCGTCGACGATTCAACGTTCCTTTCCAAGCAGATCGCCGAATTCTTCACCTCGCAATTGGGATTCCAGGTGGTTGCCATCGGCAAGGACGGGAACGAAGCGGTGGAGCTGTACCGCAAGCACAAGCCGGATCTTGTCACCATGGACCTGACCATGCCGAACAAGGACGGGAAGACCGCGATCCACGAAATCCTCACGGAATCTCCGGACGCCAGGATCATGGTGATCTCGGCGGTCAAGGGGAACACCGTGCTCGAGTGCCTCAACCGCGGAGCGAAGGGCTACGTGGAGAAGCCATTGAAGTTCGCCGATCCGCTGTTCGTGGAAGACTTCAAGCAGTCCGTCGACGAAGCCTTCAAGTAGCCTCCACCACGAGGGGATCCCACCGTGAGCATACTGACAGATATCGTCGAATCGTTCGCGACGAGCGTCTCCGGAAACATCAGGGACATGGTGGGTTCGGAACTGGACGTCCAGGCCGGATCCCTGGCCGAGACCAAATTCGTTCCGGCGCGCGGCATGGCCGTGATGATCCATTTCACCGGAGCCATCCAAGGGGAATTCGCGCTCTCGCTGTCCGAGGAGACCGCAGCCAAGATCCTGGGAGCCTGGTCCGACGGGATGGGACCTGACGATCTCAGGGAAATGCGATCCGATTTCGGTGGATTCCTCAAGGAGTGTCTGAACACCTCCGTGGGCCAGGCGATCCCGCTTCTCGAACGCGAATTCGACGCCCTGACCTTCCTCCCTTCCGTGCTGGTGTACGGCGAGCTGGAATACCCGGACGTCCCCGCGGGCTTCATGTCCATATCGGGAGCCGCGGGAGAACTCGACTGCTACTTCGTGCTCAACCTGATGGGGCTGGAACTGGGCGAACGCCTGCAGGCGGCGTTGAAGGCCCTCGGCGAATCCGCTCGCGAAGCGACCGCCGCCAAGCGGAGCGTCACCTCCATGCTGGAGGCGTTCCCCTCCGCGCTGGTCACGGTGGGACGCGACGGCAGGGTCCGCCCCGGCTACGCGAGGATCACTCCGGAAACCGTCGGATTGGATCGCGACGCGCCCATTCCCGGCCTGCACATGGTGGAACTCCTTGGCCTTGGCGGGAAGATGGTCATGGAAACCAATTTCTGGCTCGAGGTGGTCTACGACAAGTGGGGAGTCATCCCCTTCAAGGACCTGGTGGGCCTGTGCCCCATCTCCGAAACCGAGAACGAACGCGGATTGATCCTCCTTCCCAAGTGGGTCCCGCTGCGCGCCGAGGACGGCTCCCTGGACGGGCTCCTCCTGATGGTGGAGAACGTCACCGAGAAGCGGCGGGTGGAAGCGGAGATGAAGAAGTTGTCGCGCCTCCACGAGGAAAACGTGGAGCTGGTGACGCAGATCGTCAACCTGGAGCCCGACGAGGTGCAGGATTTCGTGTACGACAGTTCCGGACTCCTTCGCGAGGCGGAGAAGGTCGTGCAGACCGCCTCGCGCGACCGGCAGTTCATCGAGACCCTCTACCGCACCGTGCACACCCTCAAGGGCAATTCGGGCCAGTTCCAGTTCAAGGGGCTGCAGAAGCTGGCCCTCGAGATCGAGGACAACATCTCGCAGCTGCGCGAACGGAGCGAATGGGAGGAAGCCACGGCGGACTTGACGCAGGTGGCCAAGATCCAGGAAGGCCTCGCCGAAGCGGAAGGCTACGTGCGCCGCCTGGAGGAATTGCGCGGCAAGCTGGGCCAGAAGGACGAGTCGGCGGAAGACAAGGTCGCCCGTTCGACTCCGTCGGTGATGGCGCAGTTGTCCGACATCGAAAGCGTGGCGGCCACCATCTGGGACGTCCACCAGGCGGGTCGCGCCCTCGGGTGGCCCCAGGGCACCCTGGCCTTGATCTCCTCCGCGGCAGCCAGCGCGGCAGCCCTGCGGGAGATCGAATTCGGCCGGCTGGCCAGGTCGCTTGCCGGAGTGATCGGCAAGGTCGCCGCCAGGCTGGGCAAGAAGGCGACGTTCTCGATGGCCGGATCCGGTCCGATCGACATCGAGATCCTGCGGATCCTGCACCGCTGCATGGTCCACCTGGTGAACAACTCCCTGGACCACGGGCTGGAGAAGCCATCCGACCGCATCGCCGTCGGAAAGCTGGAGACCGGCCTACTCGTGCTGGAATACACGCGGCACGGACAGATCCTGGAAATCTCCTTCTCCGACGACGGCGTCGGAATCGACCCGGAAACGCTCCGCCAAAAGGCGGTCGAGAAGGGCTTCATGGACCCGGAGGAGGCGAGGATCGCTTCCCACGGCGACCTCCTGGACCTCCTGTTCCGGTCGGGATTCTCCACCCGCGAGAAGGTGGGCGAGTTCTCCGGCCGGGGCGTCGGCCTGGACATGGTCCGCGACACCATCCAATCCCTGGGCGGGAAGATCCACCTGGAGAGCGTCCCCGGATGCGGAACCACCTTCCGCATCCGAATCCCCATTTCCATCGCGATCCCCTCGACGCGGTTTCTCACGGAGGCAGAAGCATGAAACTTAGACGAGCCGTTCCCTGGCTTGTCGCCATCGCGCTGACAAGCCAGGCGATGGCGGAAAAGATCTACGTCTTCTACCCGAGCATGGCCAAACCCAATGCCGTCCAGAGCGCATTGCAGGCCAAATGCCCCGGCAGCGAGATCACCGTTTTCGGACGATTGGCGGATTTCACCGCCATGGTGGGTCAGACCCCTCCCGACGTGATCCTGGCTCCCAAGGTGCTGGCCGAGCAATTCTCCGGCTACAAGCCCTTCCTGAAGGGGACCCGTGGAGGATCTCCGCTGGAGGATGCCGTGCTGGTATCCACCAAGCCGGTGGACCTAGCCGCCGTGGCCGGCATGAACGTGGGCGTGGTGGGCGTGCTCGAGCGCGGCACCATGAACGGGTACGTGCAGGGAATGCTCGGAAAGCTCCCCAAGTTGAAGATCGTCACCAAGGTGGAAGACCTGCTCCCGCTTCTGACCTTCGGTAGTGCCGACGCGATCGTGGTCGGCGCGGGACAAGCGGACGACATCAAGGGCCGTTCGCAGGCGAACCTGCAGACCACTCCCGCTTCCGGGAAGATCGGTCTGGTCGTGGCCAGCGCCAAGGCAGACGCTTCGAAAACCGAATCCGCCCTGAAGGGCCTCGGCGCCGCCGAGAAGAAGATGCTGGGGGTAGACGGATGGACAAAATGAACCGCGCAACCGCTTGGATACGCCCGCTGGGTGCGATCCTGATCCTCGCAGGCACGGCTCTCGCGCAATCCAAG
>DAOPYN010000058.1:0-25663 GCA_035352895.1 Fibrobacteria bacterium
TCTGCTCGTCAGTAAACCTCGACTTCTTCATCTCCACTGCCTTTCCGAGTCCAAATGACTCAAATTACCTGTGGACCGAAAAGTGGGGGGAGCATGTCGAGCTTAAGACAGAATATTTAAAATCGCCCAAAATCAAAATCCGGATCCATTCTAAAAGAATAATCCTCCGGAGTTAGTCGCCAAGGCTCCTGCAGCAATTGGTCGTAGGTCTTTTGGGCACGTGTCGCTCCGATAACCTCAGTAGAACTGTGATATGATTCCGACAGATTGCCGCATTGCACAGTAAATGGCGGCAGAATCACCTCAAAATCATCGAGGTAATAGAAGATACCCTGCTCCAGCCAGACCACTGAACGAGGAGGCAAATCCTTTGCGTATTTCATCATTCGATCTAGCCAAAGGTTTCGTGCGACATATCGCTTAGCCTCCTCACCGAAGGCGACAATGTTCCCATGGAACAAATTCTTTTCCCACTTCAAATGCAAACTTACACTAAGCACAGTTAAACCATTCGGCGCAGCAGACCCAAACTCTACCATAAGCCTACCTATTTCCTCGCGAAAATCACGCGGCTTGTAATTTCTAAAAAACAAACATGATGCCTGGAAAGTAATTAAATTGGCCGGGTTATCGCGCATCATCATCTCAGCCACACCCATTCATTTTTTTTCAAAACCTCACCCCTTCAAAAAGGCTTCGTCCAGAAATGGACAAGCTCCTATCCACATGAAGATACTCTTGAGCCGGCAAATCAATGTCGGTGTTTGTTGGCCGAACTGCTCTGTCACCAAGATTGCCAGATCCCCCTCGATTTCGACAATTTCTGTCGCATCTGACCTACACCTCTTCCAAAACCCCGAACGGCTTCTTGAGGCTCTCGATTCCGGTCGGGCCAAGCGTTCTCCACTCGCTACCTGAAACGCATACTATTCAAACACAGGCTCCCATTCACAAGGCAAGGGAACAATCTCTGCATCAGGATTGTGAACAAAATCCCCAAGTGATCCATCCTTCAGAAGAGGTCGTATTGGTGACTGAGACCAAATTCTGTAACCATTAAACTCAGGGAATATAATTGCACTACAAGCGCCACCTGAAATACCATAAACACTATCAGACGCTTTTTGAACAGTCACAGAAAATCCGCAATACTCCAAATTCATTGATTGAAAAAGACTTTGGGCTTTCCGAAGATCTTCAATTGGCACGCAAACCCAACCGAATCCAGTGACTTTCATCCTTACAGCCACAGTCGAATCAGGAAACCTTTGAAAAATTAGCCACTGCAAGTTCCGCCTCAACACTTCAATGATGTCCTGCGAAAGATTCGACTCTAATCGAAAAACAACACTTGAGACAACGCAAACCCGCTCCGAGTTCCATTTATTTAGCAAGCGAATCCAATCATCCGTAGAAGGAAAATCCGCGTCAATACGCCCACGCAAGTAAGTCAAAAACTCCAACAAGTCATTCGACTGATACGCCACTCTATCTACAACAATTTTTTCCATGTCGTTTAAATCAAGCAAACGATCTATCCAGACCCCATTAGAGAAGCATATCACGCTTTCTGAACCAGACTCATCATACAGAATAACATTATCTACACCCTGAGAAACATGCTGAACCATATGCAAAATAAAGTCATAAGCATCTAGCAGCCCCCCATCATGCGGATACCCAGGATATTCTCTTGCAATACCCCACAATTTCGAGAAAAACCAAACAATGGTATTATCCAGATACAACTCATAATAATACGAAAAACCCAATTTATAAGCACCACTAGGATTAGACATTTTACAATTCTCCATACATCGATTTAAAAACCCGAGATTGATTATCCCAATGCAGTATGATTTTTACACCGCTACACTGAATCCCCTTTTAAAATACTCCTTGCTCACGAATACCCGTTCATCGCCCGACATTTTCCGTCACCCCCCAAACAAAAAACCTCCCCACCCGGGTTGCGGATGGGGAGGTTGGTGATTCTCGCGAACCGGCGGATCAGTCCTCGCTGGGGGCTTCCGGAGCGCCTTCCGGGCCTTCGCCGCCAAACCGAGCCAGGTCTTCGTCCGTGCGCAGTTCCAGGCGCTTGCGGAAGCTGATGCGCAAGGGCACGCCGGCCAGATGGAAACGCTCGATGGCCCGGGCCCGCAGGAAGCGGCGGTAGGATTCGGCCACCAGGTCAGGGGTTTCGGTCTCGAAGGCCAACATGGGCGGATCCACGTGCACCTGGCAGCAGCGGGTGAGGATCACCGGGCGGCCGTGGGCGTAGGGAGGCGATTGGGTGTCCAGGCACTCCTTGAAGTACTCGATCACCTTTTCGCGACCCAGGATCTTGAGGCTGGCTTCGCGCACGGCCAACACCTCTTCCAGGAGGCGCGGGACGCGTTGGCCGGTCAGGCCGGAAAACGCCACCATGGGGGTTTCGGCCAAGGCAGGAATACGCTGGCGCATGCCCTTGCAGAGGATGTCGAAGGTCTTGTGGTCCTTCTCCAGGGCGTCCCACTTGGAGATGGCCAGCACCAGACCCTTGCCGGCTTCCTCCACCTGGCGCAGGATGCGCAGGTCTTGTTCCGGGAGGCCTTCTTCGGTGCTGTCCACCAGAAGGATCACCACGTGCGAACGGCGGATGGATTCCAGCGAACGCATGTTGGAGTAGTACTCCACGTCGTCGTGCACGCGCGCCTTCTTGCGAAGTCCCGCGGTGTCGGTCACCTGGAAGCGATGCCCCTGCCACACGAATTCCGCGTCCACCGAATCGCGGGTGGTGCCCGGAACGGCCGAAACGATCATGCGGTCTTCGCCCAGAAGGCGGTTGACCAACGTGCTCTTGCCCGCGTTGGGGCGGCCCAAAATGGCGATGCGGAGCTTGTCTTCCGGGACATAGCGCCCACGGGAGGCCGGGATCAGGCGGCGCAGGATTTCCAGCAGGCCGTCCAGGCCGTAGCCGGCGGTGGCGGAAACGGGTGCGGCAGGCCCCAGGCCCAGCTTCATCCACTCCCCGATCGCTTCGCGATCCTGGGGACGCTCGGCCTTGTTGGCGATGAGCTGGACGGTCTTTCCCTTGCGCTGGACCGCGCGGGCCAGCTGGATGTCGTCGTAGGTGATTCCGGTGCGTGCGTCGATCATGAACAGCACGACATCGGCGGCATCCAGTGCCAGGTCAATTTGTTTTCGAACCTGATCAGCCAACGGATCCAGGGACTCGTCGATGAAGCCACCCGTGTCGACCAGATCGACCCGGCGCCCATCGAATTCCCATTCTCGGAAGTGTCGGTCCCGTGTCACCCCCGGCCTGTCGTGCACCACCGCGACGCGGTGCCCCAGAAGCCGGTTGAACAAGGACGATTTTCCTACGTTGGCCCGGCCGACGATCGCGATGCAAGGTCGTTGGGTCACGGAAGCCAATCTAGTTCATTCAGCACCCCGCAACAAGCTCGGGGTGATTTTCTTGGCAGGCGGTTCCGATTCGAGTGCTTGGGATTCGAAGAACTCGACGCGAAGAGCCTGCTCAGGGCTCGAAATTTCCGATCACGTGCACGGACAGGCCTGCATTCACGAAGGCGTTCCGGCCAGCCAGCACCGCGGGGATCTTCACGTCCAGGCGCCAGTCTTCGTCCAGCTCCAGCACCGCGCCGGGCAGCACCTGGAAGGAGGAGGTCTCGAAGCCCTGCGATTTGCCATCCTGCTGGACCTGACCGACCCGCTGGTAGGAAAAGCCAAACTGGGGAGCCACGCCACCTTCCAGCTGGAAGCCGCCGTTGGCGACCATGCTCTGCCGGTCGCCCGGCTTGAAGCCGCTGGCGTTCTCCGGGGTCACCCCCCAGGAAAACACGCCGTCGGCCCACCAGATTCCCTTGCGGTAGCCGCCCCACACCCCTCCGAAGAATCCCCAATCGGGATCGAAGCCCACGATCTTGGTGTGGCCCACGGGGACATCGAAGCCCACGATCAGGCCGGCGGGGTACTTGAGGATCCCGATCTTGGCAGCCAGGCTCAGCCGGTCGCATCCGGCGTAGGATTCCTTCTTGCGCCCTTCCAGGAGGGCCCAATCCTTGTCGCGGTAGACCCACGGCAGCACCACTTCCAGATCGGAGTTCTCCGACATGCCGTACTTGAATGTGGCTTCCATGCTGGTGGATGTGGGCAGGGTGGGTACGGCCGCATCCTGGAAGTCGCCGTTGTCGTCGACCACGTAGTAGGTGCCCACCGAGGTCAGGCGCAAGCCTCCCTCGAAGCTCTGGGCCGACAAGAGTGGCTTCTCGTCCAAGGCGAAGACGGAAACCGGAAGAAGACAGATCGCGAGTAGGTTCCTACGCATAGGCACGCAACGATACAAACCATCCGCCCAGGGGAACAACCCCGCGATCCGGGAAAGAGAACGGACTGTCAGGTTCCATGGACGGCTAGGTCCTGCGCCCACTTCTGGATCTGGGGTCGCAGACCGTAGACCGAACCATCCCCGCGGAAGGATGGCCCCAGGAGGATGGCGCCCCGATCGACCAATTCCCGCTCCAGGTCGTCCACCGCCTGGCAGTAGCGGGGATAGGCGCGCGAACCGGCCCCGAAGACGGCGACCTTGATGCCGTCCAGGCGCAGACCTCCCCAACGCTGCATGAATTCCCGGAAATCCCTCTGGATGCAACCGTCTTCCCAGGTGGAACAGCCGAAGAAGATGAGCGGGAACTTCAGGAGCTCCACCACCCTCGCCCGCCGGGCGTTGCGGACCAGGGTGGGAATCCCCGCTTCCACCAGTCCACTCTTCACGGCCAGCGCCAGGATCCGCGTACTTCCGGTGGTGCTTCCGAAAACCAGCAAGCCTTTGTGATTCTCCATGCCAAGGAAGATCCCACGCGATGGGATCCATGGCAAGCCCCTCCGATGTTTCGTTGGAGGATCATCGGATCCAGGACGGAATGTTTTGACACATTCTGTCATAGGCGCTATTCAGATCAGCTCCTTGGGCAGAGGGAAATGGACGTTTTCCTCCACTCCGGCCCAGGTCTCCACCGAGGTACCCGGATGCAGGCTCTGGATCCGCTCCACCACTCCCTGCACGATGGATTCGGGTGCGGATGCCCCCGAAGTGATTCCTATCGTGGCCGCGTCGCGGATCCATCCAGGCTCCACCTCGTCGGCGGAATCGAGCAGATAGCTGGGGATGCCCAGCTTCTCTCCCAGCTCGCGCAGGCGGTTGGTGTTGGAGCTGGAACGCGAACCGATCACCAGAAGGACGTCCACGTGCTCGGCCATCTGCCGCACGGCGGTCTGCCGGTTGGTGGTGGCGTAGCAGAGGTCGCCGCGCGAAGGTCCCTTGATGCGGGAAAAACGCTTCTGGAGCTCCAGGATGATCTCGCGGGTCTCGTCCACGGACAGCGTGGTCTGGGTGGTGTAGGCGAGATCCATCTCGTCGGGAAGCTCCAACCTCCTCACATCCTCCACGGAGCCCACCAGGACAACACCCCCCTCCGGAAGCTGTCCCATGGTTCCCACCACTTCCGGATGCCCGCGATGCCCGATCAGGATGACGCAGTGACCCATTCCGGCGTGGCGCTTCACGGAAGTGTGCACCTTCTTCACCAGGGGACAGGCGGCGTCGATGACCGTGAGCGAGCGGCTTTCCGCTTCCCGGAAGACGCCTTCGGAGACCCCGTGGGCGGAGAAGATCACCGGAGCCCCGCGGGGAACCTGGGAAAGCTCCTCCACGAACACCGCTCCCTGGTCGCGCAACTGCTGCACCACGTGGCGATTGTGGACGATCTCGTGGCGCACGTAGACCGGCGCCCCGAACTTGCCGAGCGCCTTCTCGACGATCTCGATGGCGCGTTCGACACCCGCGCAGAAACCCCTTGGAGCGGCCAGGACGATCTTCTTCATGGGAGGCCAACGTACAAACCCCGGCGGGACTGTGCGACCGACTCCGCATGGAGGATCGGTCAGTCGGCCACTCCCACGGCGGCCAGGCAGCGGCGAAGCCACCACAGGGTGCGGAACACGCGCCGGCAGGGCTCTGGAATCGGCCAATTCTCGTACTGGTGGCCGGCGCCCAGAAGGCTGTTGAGCCTGCCATCCAGACGCCAGTCGTCGAAGGCGAACCCGCCCTGTTCGGTCCCGGCCAGGACCGGATGCCAGACCATCTCCACCAGGGAGCGGTGCTTCCCGCGGAACGCCTCCAGGTGGTGGTCGCCCCAGCCCATCGCCTTGCACAGATCCACCAGGTCGGAAGAGCCTTCCGGACAGACCACGTTCCAGTCGCGCAGGGCGTGGGGACACCAGTCCGGGAACTGGACGGAGCCGGCGAAGTCGGACATGGACAGGAGCCAACCGTCCTTCCCGAGCACCACGGAAACGTCCTCGGTCCCGGACAGCGTGAGCCACAGGGCGGACTCGAACCAGGTGCGCGAGACGAGCTTCCAGATCCGCCCGGACAATTCCCGTCCCTGCGGCAGGGGCTTGGCGTCTGCGATCATGGCGGCGAAGGCGTCGTAGTCCGAGTTGGCCTCCTGCTTGGGATCCCTCAGTCGGCGCGTTTCGCGCAGATAGGCGAGGTAGGCCGGCAGAGGGAACCCGTTGGCGGTCTCCAGGACCAATCCCTCGTAGCCGTCGCAACGGACAAGATCCGCGTGGGGAATGAAGATCCCCGTGCCTGTGTCCGGGAACAATTCGCGCAGGCGCGCACCGATGGCCACCCCGCGTTCCAGGTCGCATTCGGATTCCAGGTGGGGCTGGAATTCGGACAGCAGACCTTCCCATGCGCGGCGAAGATGCGGGTCGTGGGCCAGTTGGGAACGGTGCCCCCCGTTCTCCAGGTCGCTGACCACCGCCTCGCGAGCACCCGGCAGCAGGAGCTTCAGGATGCGGTCGGAACGATCGCCGCGCCGGATCCGGTAGGTCTGGTACAAGCCGTCGCTGCCCACGGGAGCCAGGACCAGCTTGGCAGCCTCGCAACCGGCGGACTGGTACACCATTTTCTGGAGCGCATCCAATCCAGCGGGGGTCATGGCCAGACTCTGACCGGTGGCCCAGACTCGGTCCAGCGCAGGTTGGGCGGAGTGCCCCAGCTGGATGAGCGGTTTTTGGATCAGCGCACGTGCCATGCGCGGAGCCGCGCCCTTCATGCGCGTGGAGAGTCGCTCCAGTTCGCGGCAGATTTCGCCGAACCCCTGGCGATTCTCCTTGGCGGCTTCCTTCCACGCCGACACGATCAATTCCGACCAACGCTTCCAAAATCGTTTGCGTTGCTTTCCCAGTGGAATCCGGGTATGCGGCCAGGACGGTCCGACCGGACCGAAGACCAGCCACAACCCCTTGGACAGGCGGGTCTTGTCTTCGCTCCAAGGCTCCACCGGCTTGAGGATGGGCCATCCCTTCTGGCGGGCCAGGTATTCCAGTTCCTCGTCGGGGCGCACGGCGAAGGCGAACTGCACGGCCTCCAGCAGAGGCGCGTCGGAAATGTGGTCGGAATAGGCGTAGGTGCCTGGAGCGGTGGGATCGAATCCACGATCCTTCAGCACCTGCAGCTTGCCCTCCCCCTTCACGTTCTCGCCCACCAATCCCGGCAGGTTCCAGAGGTGCCGTCCCTGGAACTCCAGTTCCGTGGCGACCAGGTCGTGGGGTGGAAGAAGATCTTCCAGATGGGCCAGGTAGAACGATGGCGAGGCCGTGACCACCACGATCCGGTGGCCCTGGTTGAAGTGCATCCAGATCCGTTCCAGCATTTCGGCAAGTCCGGTCTGGGAGAGGAATTCCCGGGAGAACTGGCGCACCAGATTGGCCCGCGACTGCACCGTTTCGCGATTGGACGTGGCCATGTAGGCCCGCTTCATCCACAGGGGGCCTTTGAACAGGCGTATGGGGAGGATGCCCCATACCCAGAGGGCAACACCCCACAACTTGCGGCGGCGCGCATACCAACGCTGCCAGTGCAGCATGGAATCCGCGAAGACCAAGGTATCGTCAAAATCAAAGAATGCGACCGGACGTTCCTGGGACGTGGTCGTGCCACGGGAATCCAAATTCATGAAGTCGCAAAGATAATCCGAAACGCACGGGAAACGATCAAACGCCGATATGCTGCCCTGGGAAGGAGTTGTACCACGCCGAGCAGCAGGCCCAGGTCGAGGTCTACGGTCCTTCTTCCAAGCGCCGCACCAGGTCCTCGACCTGGAGCTCGTCCAGCAACACCTCGCGCGCCTTGGAACCGCGGTCGCGTCCCACGATCCCCATCCGCTCCAGCTGGTCCATCAATCGGCCCGCCCGGGCGAAGCCGATCTCCAGACGCCGCTGGAGCATGGACACGCTCCCCTGGCGCGTCAGGGCGACCATTCGCGCGGCCTCGCCGAACTTCGCATCCAGCTTCACGGGCGCATCCGACGAATCGCCGTCGCCGTCGTCTTCGCCCACGTCCAACCGCTCGATCATGGGGAACACCACGCCTTGGGAACTGGCCGCCAAGGCGGCGGCTTCGGCATCGGCGTCGGTCACGAACGCCCCATGGATGCGAGTGGGTTCGGGAGCCTCGATGCCGCGGAAAAGCATGTCGCCCCGGCCCAGGAGATCCTCGGCCCCCTGCTTGTCCAGGATGGTGCGGGCATCGATCTGGCTGGCCACCTGGAAGGCGATGCGGGTGGGCAGGTTCGCCTTGATCACGCCGGTGATCACGTTGGTGGACGGTCGCTGGGTGGCCAGGATCATGTGGATCCCCACCGCGCGGGCCTTCTGGGCGATGCGCGCGACGTTGGTCTCCACTTCCTTACCGGCCACCATCATCAGGTCGGCGAACTCGTCCACGATCAGAAGCAGGTAGGGCATCCGGCCCGCATCCTCCTCGGCGAGTCCCGCAGGGAGCGTGCCCGCCTCGAACTTGTCGTTGAAACCAGCGATGTTGCGGACTCCGGCGGCGGCCAGCACGTCGTAGCGGCGATCCATCTCCACGGCGGTCCACTTGAGCGCTTGGACGGCCTCCTCCGGCTTGGTGATCACCGGACACATCAGATGCGGGATCTCGGCGTAGGTGGAAAGCTCCACCACCTTGGGGTCGATCAGGATCATGCGCAGCCGCTCCGGCGACTGGCTGAACAGGAAGGAACTGAGGATGGTGTTGATGCACACCGACTTGCCGGATCCCGTCTGTCCCGCGATCAGAAGATGCGGAGCCCGGGCCAGATCCGTGAAGGCCGGATGGCCCGCGGTGTCCTTTCCCAGCACCACGGGAAGTTTCAGCTTGGGATCGCGGAACTGCGGCGAGCGCAGAAGCTCCTTGATGTGGACGGTTTCCGGATGGAGGTTGGGGATCTCGATGCCCACCATGGCCTCGCCGGGAATGGGCGCCTGGATGCGGATGCGCTTGGCCCGCAGGGCCAGGGCCAGATCCTCGGAAAGGTTCGCGATCTTGCGCACCGGGGTCCCCGGGGCCAGCTCCACCTTGAACCGGGTGATCACCGGGCCCGGCTCGATCTGCAGGACCTTGCCCTGGACGTTGAAATTGCGCAGCTGGATGACCAGACGTTCGGCGGTGGCCTGGAGCTCCTTCTCGTCGAGCTCGGCTTCCTGGGAAGGAGGATCCGGGAGGATGGAAACCTCCGGGATGCGGTAGCGGCTGGACGCCTGCTCGGTGGTCTGCCGCACCGATGCCTTGGGTTCGCGCGGTGGCGCGGGAGGCCGGATCCTGGGTAGGGACGCATCCGACGGCTCCGCGGGTCTTGCGGGGCGGGCGGGAGGGACCACGATGTCGGATTCCGTCCGCTCGGGAACGGTCCCGGCGGACACAGGCTCCGGCGCGGGTTCGGGAGCGATCTTGGGGCGCCGGCTCACCTGGGCCTGGACTTCGCGATCCTCCCATTCGTTGAGCATGAAGGCGCGGCGGATTTCCTCGTCGCGGCGCTTGAGTTCGCGGATTTCCAGCGGATCCAATCCGACCAGGTCCTCGGGTTGCAGCGGCCGCCACTTGGACAGCCCGTTGTAGACTTCCAAGGCCTTGCCGCCCAGGGCCGCGGGCGTCTCCATTCCGGCGGCGGCGGCGCCACCGGCCAGCACCGCTCCGGGCACCAGAGGAGTGCGGCCGGCGCGGGGACGCGGCGCGACACGAGCGGAATCGTCCAAGGGCAGGATTCCGGTGTCCGGTTCCGGTCGCACCTGCCGGTCCATGAAGCGCCCTCTGGGCTCCACGCTCATGGCCAGGGCTCCACCGGCCACCAATCCGCGTTCGGCACGTTCCTCCACCGCGCGCGGCACCGTGCGACCGCCCGCCGGGACCGGAGCGGGCGGGGGCTCTTCCGATTCCCGCCGTTGGTTTCTTTCGCGCGCCCAGGCCACTACGCGCTCCCAGATCGACTTGGATTTGACGGCTCCGGCCACCAGGGCCTGCCGCGGGGTGTAGCGGAACAGGAAGAACAAGGTTCCTCCCAGACTGGCCACCAGCACGAGCACGGGTCCCAGCGGATGGCTCCCGAAGACGGGCAGGAAAAGGCTCTCCATCAGGAACTGTCCCAACGCCCCACCATGGCGGGACAGATACCCGAAGGACAGATCCTTGGCGCCCAGTCCGGGAACGGAAAGGAACAGCACCAGATGGGCCCACAGCAACCAGGCGCCGCCATGGATGCGCTTGACGAGGGGATGGGGCCCTACCGCAAGCCGCGAGCCCGTGGCCGCCAAGGCCATGGGACCGGTCAAGGCGGGAAGGATTCCAGTGAACCAAACCATCCGCTCGGCGACGAATTTGCCCAGGTAGGGTCCCAGGGGGTGGTCGGATTCGCGCAACACCCCCAGCACCACGGCCAGGAAGACCCAGACCGCCCAAAGGATCAGGAAAGCCCCTGCGATCTGCATGCGCATCCGCGGATGGGCGGATGCGGCCGGTTTGGATCGGGTCCTGGTGGCCGTGCGAGGGGCCGACCTGGGTTTGGGCTTGGCCATCTCAGGCGCGGCGGACGAATCGGCGATCGACCACCTGGGCGGGTTCCTTCTTGCCGCGGATCTCCACGTAGACGGTGGCCCCCTTCCGCAGACTTCCCGCTTCCACCAGCGCCAAGGCGATGCCGCGCCCCAGCACGGGACTCTGGGTTCCCGAAGTGATCGTTCCCACCGCGCGGACGCCGTCGCTGACCACGTACCCTTGGCGGGGAATGGCCTTGCCTTCCATGGAAATCCCCACGATCGCACGCGGGACTCCCGCCGCCTTCTGCTCGCGCAGCGCCTTGGCGCCGCGGAACTCCTTGGACAGATCGCAGATCCAGGCAAGACCCGTCTCCAACGGGGTGGTGGACTCGGACAATTCGTGTCCATACAGGGAATAGCCAGACTCCAGGCGGAGCGAATCGCGGGCGCCCAGACCCGCCGGAACCAGACCGTGCGGAGCCCCCGCCTCCAGGAGGGCGTCCCACACCGCCACCAGGTGCTCCAACCGGGGGTACAATTCGAATCCGTCCTCGCCGGTGTAGCCGGTGCGCGACACCAGGATCCGTCCACCCGGCAAGGTCGCGTGCGTGCAACGGTAGGTGCCCACGGAGGTGTCCAGGTCCGGTGCCAACGACTTCAGGATGGCCTGCGACGCGGGCCCCTGCAGCGCGATGATCCCATGCGTGAGGCTCTCGTCGGAAAAGGTCACGCCGGCCGGGAGCGAGGCGGTCATCTCGGCGCGATCGCGGACCAGGTTCCCCGCGTTGACCACCACGTGGTATTCGCTGTCCCCGATCCTGCCCACCAGGATGTCGTCGATCAATCCCCCCAGGTCGTTGGGCAGGGACGAATACTGGAACTGGCCCACGGCGAGCGAAGCCACCCGGTTGGTGGTGAGCGATTCCAGATGGGCCAGGGCGCCGGGTCCCGAGAACACGAACCGCCCCATGTGGGAAACGTCGAACAGCCCCGCCTGCTGGCGCACCGCGCGATGCTCTTCGACGATTCCCTTGTACTGCACCGGCATGTTCCAACCGGAGAAGGGAACCATCCGCGCGCCGAGCGCGAGGTGACGTGGGGCCAGCAGGGTTTCACGCGTTTCCACAGGTTCTTCCTTCATGCTGTCGGGGAATCGGTCTCGATGACCAGCACCCGGTTGAGAGAGGTGATTTCCAGCAAGTGCTTGCAGGAAGCGGAAGGATTGAGCAGGACCAGGCTCTTCCCCTTGCTTCGCAGGAGATTGAAGTGCGACACGATGGTTCCCAGCGAAGCGGAGTCCAGAAGCTTGGTCTGGGAAAGATCCAGGTAGACGGTCTTTTCGGCTTGGGCGGTGGCTTCCTTCATCGCCTGGTTGAACCGATCCAGGCTGTATTCGCGGCAGGAGCCCGCGAGTTGGAGACAGGGATCACCGTTGCGCGAAGTGGTTTGCAGGAAGAAATCGAACACTCAGCGGATCCTTTCGAGAAGGTCGCGAACCTCGCGCCACAGGGTATCGTGCTCGATGGCCAGAACCCGGCTCCCCAGGCTCTGGGGAGTGTCGCCCGGCTGGACCGCCACCACCCGTTGCCGAAGGATGGGCCCTTCGTCGTAGCGCTCGGACACGAGGTGAATGGTAACACCCGTCCACTGCACCCCGCGAGCCAGGACCGCTTCGTGGACGTGGTGCCCGAACATCCCCTTGCCCCCGAAGGAGGGAAGGAGGGAGGGATGGATGTTCACCACCCGACCAGGCAGGAGTTCCAGCACTCCCGCCGGAAGCATCTTCATGTATCCCGCCAGGACCAGGACGTCGATCCCGCGATCGCGGATCAGGGAAAGCAGCCGGAGGTCGGCGGCTTCCTGGGACCCCTCCGTGCGGGCGGAAAGGTGGATGGCTTCCACTCCGGCGCGACGGGCACGCTCCAAGGCCAGGGCATCGCCGTTGTTGGACACCACCCATTCGACGCGGGCGGGAAGGTCACCGGAACCGACACGGTCGATGAGGGCCTGGAGGTTGGAACCTCCTCCGGAGCAGAGTACGGCGATCTTTTGGGTCATCGTAGCCGGCAAATGTGCAAATTGTGAGGCGAAGCCATTCGAAAGGCGATCGCGTGAAGGTGGTGGTCGACGAAAACATCCCGTACGCCCGCGAGGCGTTCGCCTCGGTCGGAGAGGTGTGTCCAGTCCCAGGCAGGAGCATCGGACCAAACCAGGTGGAAGACGCCGAAGTCCTCGTGGTGAGATCCGTCACCCGCGTGGACCGCGCGCTCCTGGAAGGCTCCGCGGTGCGATTCGTGGGAACCTGCACCATCGGCACCGACCATCTGGACATTCCCTGGCTGGAATCGCAAGGCATCCGCTGGGCCAGCGCGCCGGGGTGCAACGCCCGATCCGTGGCGGAATGGGTCTTTTCCACGTTGGCCTGGGGACATTTCCAGAGGCGACTGGACCTTTCCGGTCTCCGGCAGGTGGGCATCGTCGGCGCAGGCCGCGTGGGCAATGCCATGGGAGCCTTGCTGGAATCCCTCGGCTGGGAGGTGCTCAAGAACGATCCTCCCCGGGAAGCCCGGGAAGGGTCGTCCGGATTCCATCCGTTGGAGGATGTTCTCGCCCTCCCCCTGGTCCTGGCCCATCTCCCCCTGGTGAACGATGGTCCCTGGCCAACCCGAGGGCTCCTCGCGGAGAACCTTGGACACCTCCCCTTCGGTGCGGGGCTGGTCAACGCAGGCAGAGGCGCCACCTTCTCCACGCCTGCGCTGGTGGCCCTCGCCTCGCGACGACCGGATGTCTACCTGGCCCTGGATGTCTTCGATCCGGAACCCGCATTGCCGGTGGACCTCGCCTTGAAGGCCGACCTGATCAGCCCCCACGTGGCGGGTTATTCGCTGGAGGGAAAGATCGAGGGAACCCGGATGGTGCGCGAGGCCCTCGGACAGGCTCTGGACCTCCCCCCCTGGATCCCGAGCGAACCCGATTCCGTTCCCCTGGAGGCGAAGGCTCTTCCCTCCACCCCTTCCGGACACGCCGTGGATCCGCACTCCGACCCCTGGGACGCCCTGTCCTGCCTGGTTCTGGCCGCGCACTCCCCCGCTCGCGACGATGCGGTGCTGCGGGAATGCTTGACATTTCCCGACAAGGAACGGGGAACGCACTTCGACCGGATGCGCAAGGAATACCCCACCCGTCTGGAATGGCGGCATCGCCCCGTGAGGCATCCCGAGGTCCTCCCCCGTCGCACCTGGGATCTGGCTTGCCGCCTGGGGTTTCGGGAAGCCTGAAACGAAGGAGGCCCGCGCCATGGCGCGAGCCTCGTCCGAATCGTCGGCGGAAGCGGGGATCAGATGCCGGAGAAGGCGGCCACCAACGACCGGTCCACCGCATCGAGCTGGCTCCACGACAGCGGAGGCACGCAATTGAGCATCGTGTCCCACTTCTGGGCGGACACCGTCCCGTTGGCGTAGTCGACGGTGCGGTACTTGACCGAGGGGATCCTCTTCAGCAACGGTGCCGGATCCGTCTGCACCGAGGAATCCCTCGTGATGGCGGGTTCGGCCACCAGGCAGCTGCCATCCGGATGGCGGACTCGTGGGGACTGCAACAGGGCGACGAGCTTGGCCAGGGTGTCGACGGAAAGCACCGCCTTTTGCGGCACGACCACGGTATCCACCGTGACGAGTCCCGGCGTCGGGGTGCGTTCCACCCGACCGTCGGCGAAGAGGACGTACTCGAAACCGACACCGGATCCCGCTTCGTTGCCGGAGGTGTACCGCTGGAACGACGAATCAACAACGACAGGAATCGTCGTTCCGGGAAGAAGCGTCGCCTTCCCATCCATCAGACCGCGGAACAGCACATCCTGTTCGGGACCGAAGGGGATCCGCACCACGTGGGGCTTTTCGGGGCAGGCGATCTCGGTGCTGACCAGGGGCCGCACCAGGGTCATCTCGATCGCCTTCGGAGCGGACGGGGACGGCGAGGCCACCCTGGAGGTGTCCGCACCGAAAACCATGTGGATGTTGTAGAAGACTTGGGGATCGACGTTGCAATCGAACCGAGTGGAAACCCAGATGGCTGCGCCATCGCGCCAGACCTTGTCCACCGGAAGCCCGTCGCGCGCCTCGAAGCTGCGGCTGTACATGATCCCGTCGATGGCCTTGACCAGCACGGTGTCCGGCAAGGACAACGGTGGCGGTGGAGGAGGAACCACGCAGGCGCTACCGGGAAGGAACCGGACCTTGCCCGCGGCATCTTCCAGCTGGATGGTGCCGCAGTCGGGCCTGTCGAGGACCACCCATGCGTACTGGTCGGCGTGCTCGGTGCAAGTCCCGACGACGGTGGGATCGTTGCCGAAAACCCACCGGGTCCCGGAATCGGGGAGGTCGACGACGACCGGCTTCTGACAGGTGAAATGGGTGAGGATCCACACCGTGGAATCGTCGCGCCGCACGGCCAGGATGGGAGCGAAACCGGGCTTGATATCGTTCGCCGTGGGCTGGATGTGGATCTGCATCGTGTCCGCGGGAGGCACGCGACCGGAGTCGGGCAGGACGATTTCGCCGGTGGATGTCACCAAGGTGAGGGAACCGGAGGCCTGCCAGGGCACGAAGTAGGTGCGTTCCCGGAGCATCGCGTCGCACACCAGGACGCTGTCGACCTTCTTGCCGAGGATCCAGCGCGATCGGTCGCCCGCAGGCAGGGGCATGACAAGACTCCGTGCCGACTGGAGCACGGGTTCCACCGTGGACCGTGTTCCGGATGCGTCGAAGGTCAACACCGGCTCCTCGCAGGGAACCTGGAGATTCCCCACCAGGTAGACGCCGGCCGAGGTCCGCCATGCCTTCAAGGGCGTCCAACCTGGAGTCTGGTTGCCGTACCCGACGGTCAGGGTGTCCACGACCGGAAGACCGGGATCCGGATCCAGGATGATTTTCACGCGCACCGATCCGGTGGCCTTGGAGAGGTGGATGTCGGCGTCGACGGTCCGCCCGGGTAGAACGTTCACCACCGCTTCGCCGTAATAATGGATGGCCTGGGCTCCATCGAACAGGGCCACGCGGAGGGTCCAGACCCCGGAGGCCAGATCGGAAAGGACAACGTCGTGGACAAGGCTTCCCAGAGCGACCTGCACCGGGAATCCCTCGCGGATGGCTTCGATGCGCACCGAATCCACTCCCACACCGACCTTGGCGATGTCCTCGGCGGAGAGCCGGAAGGCCACTTTGCCGGATGGTTGGGCGGTGAAACTGGTGGGATTGGCGGTTTCGGTGCGCTGATCGCAGCCGGACATGGCCCCGACCAACCCCAAACCGAACAGGAAAGCGCGGAGGAGTCTTGTGTTCATAGGTAAGTCCCTACCGGGTGATGATTGGATGCGCGACAAAGGGAAAACTATCCCCGTCGATTCCCCAATAGACAGCCCCTGTGCGGACCAATGGAGAAAACGTACTCCGATCCGGAACGGATGCCTTTTGGACTCTGGAGACCACTCGAGTCAACGATCCTCCCTACAAAGGCGATGCGGGACCGCCAAAACCGGGCTACCTTGCGGATTCGCCGACACCCGGGTTCGGCCCATGGAGATTCTGACCCTTCAGGAGATGTTGCATGCCCGTCGATCGATTTTCCAAGTCCGCCAGCGTTTTGAGTCTGCCCATGGCGGCTTTACTGGTCGTCACTTCCGCCCATGCCATGAAAGCCACCGGGGTGGTGAAGAACGGCAGCGACGGGAGCGCACTCCAGGGCGTTTCCATCACCGTGAAGGACAGCGCCAAGCTGACCGCCACCTCCGACGCGTCAGGCACCTTCGTCATCCAATCGGTGGCCGGGATCCTCCGCGGCGACTCCCGCGGAATGCATTTCAAGCAAACCGGAAAGACCCTGGAACTGGAACTCCCCGTGAGCGGCTCCGCCCTGGTGCGGCTGTTCACGCCCTCCGGCAAGGAAGTCTGGAGCTCCACCACCGACTTCAACCAGGGGAAGGCCCGGCTGACCCTTCCCTCCACTTCCGTGGGTCGCGAAGTGGGCTTCCTGCAGGTATCCCACAGCGAAGGAACCTACCAGAGAAGCGTGAACTGGGTTCCCGAAGCCGGCCAGTCCGGACGGATGGAGCCTGCTGCCAGGCAGGCGGCGACCTATCCCACCTTGATCTTCAAGAAGACGGGATTCCAGGACACCACCTTCGCCATGAAAGCGGAAACCCAGACCGGTATCGCCATGACCATGCGCGACACCACCACTGCCGGCCCCACCGCCTGCACCTTGCCCCCCAGCCCCAATCCGGGGTCGGGCAGCTTCACCAACTACTGGTTCGGGCAGGGTTCCTACAAGGAAGGCGACCACTACGCGTTGGCGTGCGGCTTCCACGGCTACGAACCCTCCGGCCAGGGCTCCGACAAGATCGACAACATCTCCACTCCGCAGTACTTCGTGGCCATTCCCGGCAACTCCACCAGCGACTTCCACACCGTCGGCATGTGCGGCGCCTGCGTGGAGCTGACGGGAGCCAACGGGAAGAAGATCGTCGCCACCGTCACCGACGAGTGCCCCAACGACATCAACGCGCCCTGCAAATCCAATCCCAATGGGCACCTGGACGTCAGCTATCCAGCCTTCTCTCAGCTTGGGTACAGCGTGGGCAATCCCTCCGGCACCACCTGGAAGTACGTGAAGTGCCCCGTCACCGGCAGCTTGATCGTGCGCATGAAGCCGGGCAACGCCGACCAGATCTACATCGAGAACACCATCCTGCCCATCAAGGACGTCATGGTGGGCTCCAATTCCGCCACCCACCTCACCTACGGCGCCTGGCAGATCTCCCGCCGTGCGGAAGGCGCCACCATCACCATCATCGACTATTCGGACCGCAAGGTGCGCCTCACCTTGCCCACCACCCTGAAGGCCGATGAGAACTACAACACCGGCGTCCAGTTCCCCGCCTGCCTGTAACAACAGGCCAGGAAGTTCGCACGAATCCGTTTGCAAGGGGCCGAATGGCCCCTTTTCCTTTTCTTGCCCAAAACAAATGCTTCCATACACAAGTCCGCTTCCACAAAGGACTTGGACAACCTCCGAATGGTTGGTTATACTGTGAAGGAACGCTTATGGCCAACGTCACGAAAAAGGACATCGTCGAAGAAATCGCTCGGCGCACCGGGCTGACCCAAGCGGAAACGAAGTCCGTCCTGGAAGGACTCCTGGACGCGATCTCCACCACGCTTCGCGATGGCCGCAACATCGAGATCCGAGGATTCGGCCGTTTCAAGGTCCGCCCCCGCAAGGCCCGCACGGCGCGCAATCCGCGGACCGGCGAGCTCGTGCAAGTGGAGGGCGGCATCAAGCCCGTCTTCGAAGCTTCGCGTGAACTGAAGGCCCTCCTCAACGAAGGCGACGTGCAGTACAAGGACATCCAGCGCGTCCTGGAAAACGCCACCACGGAAATTTCCCCCGCCGAATCGGCCGGTTAGGCCGCGGATGGCAGTCCACATCGAAAACCGGCGTGCCAGGCACGAGTATTTCATCCTGGAGACCTACGAAGCCGGACTGATGCTCTGTGGCACCGAGGTGAAGAGCCTGCGCGACGGCAGATGCCAGCTTCTGGATTCGTACGTCGCCATCTCCAAGGGTGAAGCCTGGCTCTACAACGTCCGCATCGACGAATACACCGCGGGAAACCGCTGGAACCACGAGCATTCCCGTGCGCGGAAGCTCCTTCTGCACAAGAAGGAAATCGAAGGGCTCGCGAGGTCGGTGGACCGCAAGGGTCTCACCATCGTCCCGTTGGAGGTCTACTTCAAGGACTCGTGGGCCAAGGTGAAGGTGGCCGTTTGCAAGGGCAAGGCCGAGCACGACAAGCGACAGACCAAGATCGCCGCCGACCACAAGCGCGAGATCGACCGGGCCATGAAAAAGGCCCTCCGGTAACGGAAACCCCTATGCGCTTCCTCCTTGTGATCCTCGGTCTATGGGCGGGCGCGTGGGCGGGAGTCACCGTCCGCGACACGGTCGTCTACGGCATCCCTTCGGTGAGGATCCTGGCGGGAACCACGCACGAAGGCGATCTGAAGATCGATTCCGAGCGGGGCCAGCTACGAGCCAGCCTGGAAGGGAAGAAGGACTCCGTCCTGGTCGTGTTCGATCGCAACCCCTTCGCCCGCATGGCCGGACGCACACGGCCCCTGGTCTTTCCCCCGCGGGTGACCAAATCCCGTCTGGTCCTTCCCAAGTCAGCGGCAGTCGACCTCCTGGAACGGCTCCAGGTGGTCCCGAAGACCGAATCAGCCCCTCCCTCCGACACACCCGCAACCGCCGAGCAGACCGCCGGGCCCACCCTGGATTCCCTCCCTCCCCCAGCGACTCCGACACCTCCAGCGGAAGAACCCACGAAAGCTCCACCGGAGGAGGAGGTCGTCGCACCGGAACCGCCCATGGTTCGCGACTCCAAGTCGTTCACCATCGTGGTGGACGCGGGCCACGGCGGCAAGGATCCTGGAGCCTTGGGCAAGAGCGGCGAAAAGACCTTGCACGAGAAGGACATCACCTTGGCCGTGGCCAGGAAACTCCGCGACGCCCTGAAGAAGCGCAAGGGCGTGCGCGTGGTGATGACCCGCGACACCGACTCCTTCCTGAAGCTGTCCGAACGCACCCAGAAGGCCAACGCGGCGAAGGGGGATCTGTTCATTTCGCTGCACTGCAACAGCCTTCCATTGAACTCCAAGCGGCGCGACGAGGTCAACGGATTCATCGTCTTCCTTCTGCGGGAAGCCAAGGACGAAGCGGACAAGGCCATCGAGCGACGCGAAAACGAAGCGATCCAGTACGAAACCGGCGAACGCCAGAAGAAGGACGCCCTCACCCCGGTGGAATGGATGCTGCTGGAACACCAGCTCAACCAGTACACCAAGGAGAGCGAGCGCTTCGCGGGAGATGTGGTCCACCACATGGAGAAGGACGGCGTGGTGGCCAAGGAACGGACGGGAGCGGGCCAGGCGGGATTCTTCGTCCTGGTGGGCTCGATGATGCCCTCGGTCCTCATCGAGATGGGCTACCTATCCAACGGATCCGACCTGGCCAAACTCGGCGACGCCGACCGCCAGAAACGGATCGCGGAATCCATCGCCAAGGCGGTGGACGGATTCCTGGCCAAGCGACGTTGAGGGGGCCGAAGCCCCCGGGATCCAGCCTCGTCAGGTCGCCTGGGCGGCAAGCGGCGAAAGCCGGTGTTCCGGAGAATCCATGTCGGCGGGAAGGGAAACCGACCGGGACACCGGGACGATGGACATTTCCAGTCGAAGGACGCGATCCGGCGAGTCGGTCCGCTCGATCCTCCTCTGGATCCGGTTGCGGCACTCCAGCAGGATGTCCTGGATGTCGGCCAACGTCTCCTGGTCACCGGCGAAGGTCAGGATGGAAACATCCCGACGGATCCGGGAGACGGACTCGACGGATTCCGTCACGTGCCCCCCTTCCTCCCCGCATGGACGATCGGATCCCAGGACGCTGTCGCGCAGCACCATGGCCTTCTCCAGCAGATCGCTGCGCATCCCCGCATGCCGCTCGCGGGAATGGCTGATCAGAAGCAGGAAGAATTCAGCCGCCTTGCCGGAGAGTCCCAGGTAATCGATCGCCCGCGAATGCGATCTCACGGGCAGATGGGCCTTCCCCTTGAGGATGCGGAACAGGTTCGCCGTGTCCATCCCGAAGAAGTCCGCGAGGGTCCTGTAGGTGCAATGGGGAACCTCCTGCTTGCGCTTTTCGTGGAAATCCCTCAGGTATTCGCGATAATCGAGATATTCGAACACAGATTGCATGGATCCTACCTCTCCGAACCTTGATCGACGACAAGCGGCGAACCGGCGACGGCCCGATCCGGAACCTGTCCGGCTTCGGCCGTATTTCCTCGCTTGGAGAATAGGCCCGCGACGAGGGAAATATCGGCCATGTTCCGGGATGGATTTTGTGAAAACCTCAAAGCGGTCGACAACGGGTCGACCGCTTCCGAAACCACGACTACCTCAGGTCGTCGACGTCGATTCCGTGGATGCGGATGTCGTCCAGGTAGAGATCGGTCCCTCCGGAAACCAGGAAGGTGAGGTTGGTCACTTGGTCGCGGACCGCTTCCCAACCCACCATATCGGTGTTCGGCTCGGGAGGCTCCAGATCCTGCGGGCGGATGCTGTAGCGGGTCCAGACGGTGTCCAGCATCCGATGCGTCCAGGCCTTGCCTTTCGCGTAGGGAGGCAGCCGATCGAAGGCCAACGACACCTTCCCCGACCCCTTGGCCCAGAACACCAGGGAATCCATTGTCCGCATCCGGCAGGGAACCGCGTTGTGGCCCGGCACGATGCCGATCAACGCCCATTTCCCGGATCCGCTCGGGACCTTGTAGGTGATGCGGACCACGGTTCCACGGTTGCCGCCACCCGCGACGAAGGAGGGACTGGAGACCGTGACGGTGGAATCGGAAGCTACGGTGTACCAGGTGACGCTATCGGGAAGATGGCTGCGATGGGAGGGCTTCTCGAAATCGTCCACCAGGACGGATCCCAGGCGCAACCGCTGGATTTCCGGGATCTCCCGCCAGACCGCCAAGGGATCGGTTCGCGTCTCCGGCCTGCGCTTCCAACGAAGCAGGAAGCGGGACCCCGGAGCCAGGAGAGAGGGCTCCAGGCGCACCAGGATGCGGCCCATGCGACCGGGCTTGTCCCATTCCACGATGTCGAAGGGAATGGGCGTGCTGTCCGTGCGTGCGACGTCTACCTCGCGACCCGTGGAATCCACCTGGCTGAAATCGAAGTTGCTGGAGTCCAAGCGCAACGTGCCCACGGTGGTGTACCACAGCGGGCGGTTCCAGATCGGAAGCAGCGAATCCACCAGGATGCTCCGCGCCGAGGCGGTGTTCTCCGTCTGGGTGGTGTTGCCGGTGATGCGGTCCTCGGTGCACGACCACAGGACGCCCCCGACGAGCGAAAGCACAAGCGGGCGAAGCCTTCTCATGGGGAGGACTCCCCGGAAGTGGCCAGCGGAAAGAAGGCCATGGACAACTGCATGACGCGGTCCGGATGGGCGGCTTCCTCCACCCGTTTCTGGATCTGCTGGCGAAACTCCCTCAACATCTCTCGGATCTCCACGAAGGCAGCCTGGTCGACGGCCAAGGTCAGGGTGGAAACGTCCCTCTGTTCGCGGGGGAAACGTTCCAGGGATTCGGACGCCAGCGCCAGAATCTGTCTTTGGAAATGGCGTACGGCCTCGGTCTTCTCGGGCCCGCCCGCGTTCAGATGGGGTTCGGAAAGCACCAGGCGCCCGGAGCTCGCCTTCTTCACCAGGTTCAGCTCCAGCAGAAGGTCCAGCGCCTTGGTCACCTCGGCTTCCGAGACCGAAGGTTGCAGGCGGCTGGCGATGGCCGCCGGCTGCACGCGCCCCTCCATGACCTCCACCATCGAACGGATCGCCACGATCCACCAGTTGCGGAAGTAGTCCAGCTCCTTGTCCACCAGATCCCGGCAGGCCACGTCCCGCAAGGCCATGGCCTTTTCCAGGATGTCGTGGCGGGCCTTTGAATCCCTTTCGCGTGCGTAGGCGATCAGGAGCACGAAGTATTCCGCGGACCTTCCGGTGAGCCCCAGGAATTCGATCGCGCGGGACTGGCAGCGGGCGGGAAGGTGCGCATCCTTCTGGAGGATCCGGAAGATGTTGCTGGTGTCCTGCCCCAGGGTCTCGGCCATCATCCGGTAGCCGTACAACGGCGATTTCGCCTTGCGCTCTTCGAACGCGTCCCGCAACAAATCCCGATAATCCAGATATTCGAAGATCGAGCGCATTCTTACACCATCTTAGCACAAGGGATAGGCGACATGGAACGATCCATGATCCAAAAATCATTCCCACACCAGGGCCGGGCCAGGGAGATCGCTGTTGCTTTTTTGATGTTTCCACAAAACGCGCCTTCCGGGATCCCCTTCGACATCGGTTCGCAACGCCTATATCATCCGTAATATCCGGAATCACGTCCACGAGGGCTGAGTTTTTCCGGATGGAATACAAGCCACCACCGCTTTCGAAGCGACGCCGATGCATTTGGGTGAGTTCCACCCGAAAGATCGGAAAAAGGATCCTGTATGGGAACCAATTCCGGAAAATCGAAGTTCGCGAGGGTATCCGCGCTGGCAGCGTTTCTGCTGCTTGCGGCCACCTCCTCCCCAGCCGCCCCCACCCGCCCCTGGAAAGTCTTCCTCCTGTTCGGGCAATCCAACATGCACGGAGGCTCCACCTCCGACGCCGAGGACCGCAAGACCAATCCCCGGGTGAAGGTCCTGTCCTACGACAACTGCACCCAGAACGGCCGCAAGTACAACCAGTGGGCCACCGCCGCCCCCGCGCTCCATTCCTGCGGCACCGGCGTCGGCCTGGGAGACTGGTTCGGCAAGGTTCTCGCGGATTCCCTTCCCGAGGACACGATCGCCCTGATTCCCTGCGCGGTGTCCGGCGTGGACATCAGCTTCTTCAGCAAAGGAGTGACCTCCAGCCGCCGCAAGGACTTTTCCATCCCTCCCGACAACCATTGGACGGGCGCCTACCCCTGGATGCTGGAACGGCTGAAGCTCGCCCAGGAGAAGGGTCAGATCGCCGGCATCCTCCTGCACCAGGGCGAGGCGGATTGGACCGACACCGCCCGCACGCGCTGGCCGGGACGAGTGGCCAAGATCGTGGGCGACCTGAAGGAGGACCTCAAGTTCCCGGACGTACCGGTGCTGATCGGAGAGCTCCGCCAGGATTCCAAGGCCTGCTGCGGAGCGCACAACCCCTACGTGGCCACCGCGGCCAAGACGGTCCCCAACGGCTGGGTGGTGTCGTCCAAGGGATTGGAGCCTGGCGGCGACGCCTACCACCTGACCTCGCCGGGAAACCGCGAGTTCGGCAAACGCTACGCCACCGCCATGCTCCAGGCGCTTCCCAAATCCTCGGTGGATCGCGGTCGGGGCGGCGTGGTCCCAACCTGGAATCTGGTGCAGGGAAGCGATCGCTCCTGGCTCCGATTCTCCTCTCCCCAGGACTGGATCCAGGTGGGAACTCCCGACGGTCGCTGGATCTCCCAGGGGTTTGGCGATCAGATCGCGATCCCCCACCACCATGGATTGCTCCTGATCCGCGTCCGGAATGGAAACGATCACCGATCCTGGCTTCTCCCGTCCATCTTCTGAGCAATCCATCCCGGCGGTCCACCTCCCCCGCCGCAAGGCAAAGGAAGCATCCATCCATGACTCCACGAAGCCCCCTCTCCACCCTTCCGGCGATCCTCGGCCTGATCGCGCCGATCGGCGCGCAAAACACCGTGACCTTGAACTTCAACCACGGTGGCAAGTCCCGCAACGCGGTGGTCTATGTCCCGGCGGGCATCAGCAAGCCTCCGGTGGTGTACTTCGTGCACGGCTACGGGGGCAGCGGCGCGAACTTCGCCAACGACACCAAGGGGAACAAGGTCGCCGACCGGGAGAAGTTCATCGCCATCTATCCAAGCGCCGTGAGCGGTTCCTGGAACATGCAGGACACCTCGGACTACCCGTTCCTCCTGGCTCTCCTGGACACGGTGGACCGCCGCTACAAGATCGATCGGGAGCGGGTGTACTGCACGGGTTTCTCGCAGGGAGGATTCATCTCCAACGGCCTGGGGTACAAGCATCCGGAAACCTTCACGGCGGTGGCCCCGGTGTCTGGACATGTTCCGTCCTTCTCCACCTCGGCCCCCATCGGGAGACCGGTCCCCATCCTCACCATGTTCGGGACCAACGACATCTCCGACGTGGCCTCGTTCATGAAGGACATCGACACCTGGATCCAGCTGAACAACTGCGACAAGTCGACCAAGACCACCCAGCGCCCCTACCCCGCCACCAACAAGAATTCCATGGTGGCCAAGACCACCTACCGCTGCGCGCAGGGAAGCGAGGTCGTCTACGACTCCATGATCACCGGTGGCCACGAATGGCCCATGGACACCATCCGCAAGGTGAACACCACCGAGGAGGTGTGGTCGTTCTTCAAACGCTTCACGAGGTCGGGAAATTCCAGCGCGACACCGCGGATCGCGGAAGGTCCTCGCAGCCTCCTTGCCACCTACCGCGACGGTGATGTTCTGCTGGGCGACGCGCAGTGGAGCGGCTCCGTTTCGGTGAGCAGGCTCGACGGAAGCGTCGTGCTGCAAACCTCGTCGGATCAGGGCCGATTCCGTTTCCCCCAGGCCGCACCGGGCGTCTACCTGGTCACCGCAACGGGTCCTTGGGGAGCCAAGTCCGGTTTTCTGAACGTTCCCTAGACGAAGATTTGCGTCCAGGCGATCTCCCGGATTGCCGCCGCCCTTCGATACGATCAGCCGTTCCCTGAGTGGCGCCTGCGGCGCTGTATCGAAGGGCGGCTGATCACTCAGGGAACGGCGGCATCCATGTCCAACATCCGAACTGTTTCAGAGACAGGGCGACGACCGTTTCCCGGATCAGAACTGCTTGATGAAGCTCCAGGTGAGGTCGTGGATCCAGGTGGTGCCGGAACCGGCATCCTTGGGACGATCGTCGTGTCCGCCGTCGAAGGTGCAGAACTTGACGGGGTAGTTGGTGCAGCCCTGGTAGTCGTAGCACACGTGCTTGCCGCTGCCCTTGGTCGTTTCCGTCACGGTGGCCGGTACGGTGCACTTGTTGTGCTTCACCTTGAGGTCGCGGCAGGAGCGAGCGGTGTTGGGGGGGCATCGATCATCGCTTAGGCCAACCGTGATCATCGCGCCGATGGG
>DAOPYN010000059.1:0-24941 GCA_035352895.1 Fibrobacteria bacterium
GGACTTTCAGTCCCTGTGGCGAACCCGCCGACTTTAGTCGGCGGTTGTTCAGTTCGAAATCGTGGGGAAGGAGCGTGGACAACCCGATGCTCGAGCGCAGGTGGAAGGTGCCTTGGGATCCCGCCACCTCCTGCGATTCCAGTTCGCGCAGCACCCGGTTGGCGAAGACGGTGGCACCTTCCTGGGAGGTGCGGGGGAGGATGGCCACGAATTCGTCGCCTCCGAATCGGCCGATGGCGTCGGAAGACCTGGAGGACGAACGCAGGATGCGCCCCATCATTTCCAGCGCCTTGTCCCCGATCAGATGGCCGTGCTCGTCGTTGATGTTCTTGAACCGGTCCAGATCGAACACCGCTATGGTCACCGGGTGGCGGAAGCGGAAGCAGGTCCGGATCTCCCGCACCGCCATCTGTTCCCAGAACCGGCGGGCGTACACGCCTGTGAGGGGATCCAAGGTGGCCATCTGGTAGAGTTGGGCGTTCTGCACGGCCACGGCCGCCTGGTTGGCGAACACGTGGAGCATTTCCAGGTTTTCCGGAGGAATGGAGGGCGCGTTGTCCAGGAAGATCACGCCGATGGTGGTGGGGCCGATCCGCAAGGGAACCGTGGTGGTGCGGTTCCCGCGGAGGACTCCTCCCTGGCGCATCGATTCGCGGACGTCCTGGGCCTGGGTGGGGTCCAGGACCTTGTCCACCCGTGTCTCGTTCTCGAAACGCCCGATTCCGGCATGGATGACCAGGTCCCTTTCCTCCTCCACCATGGCGAGGAATGCGTCGGATTCCGGCGACTTGCCCATGGCCCCCGGCTTGACCGCGACGAAGGAGTTGACGGTCCCCACCAACCCGGCGATCTGCAGAAGGATTCCCTGGAGGAGTTCTTCCAGCGGTTGGATCCGGTGCAGGTCCGGGGTCACGTCCAGGATGTACCGCAACCCTTGGCGGCTGAGTTCCAGGGTGCGGACCTGCTTGGCGAACTTGAGTCCCACGTCCACCCACAGGAGGAGGTTTTCCGGGCCTTCGCTCTTGTCGCAATATCCCTGGATGTCCAGTCGGGCGAGCATTTCGCGGGGAGGTCTTTCGCTGGAGTACCCCGTCTGCAGGACCACTTGGACCTGGTGGTTGAATGTCCGCAGTTCCTTGACCACCTCTTCTCCGGTCATTCCCGGCATGAAGTAGTCCAGGAGGAGCAGTTCCACGTCCTGGTGGCGGAGGATCTCGAGGGCGGCCGGGCCGTTGTCCGCCGTCAGGACGGTGTGCCCTTCGAATTCCAGGAGGGATCGGGTCGATTCCAGGATCTCCTGGGAATCGTCCACCAGGAGAATGGTCCTTCCTGTGCCCTCCTTGCGCGCGTTCTTGCGAGCCATCGTCAGGCCTCCTTCACCGCCGGGAGGCGGATGCGGAAGGTGGTGCCCACGCCAACCTGGCTCTCCACTTCGATCATCCCGCCGAAGTCCCCGTGGACGATGTCGTGGATGATGGTCAAACCCAAGCCTGTTCCCTTGCCCACGGGCTTGGTGGTGAACAGTGGATCGAAGATGCGCACCAGGTTCTCCTGGGAGATTCCCGTTCCGTGGTCGGAAACGGAGATCCGGACCTCCTGGGCATCCCCATCCACGAGGAGGTCGACGGTGCCGCCGACGGGTTCCATCGCGTCGATGGCGTTGGTGGCGAGATTGGTGATCACCTGCGCGAGACGATCGGGAATGCCTGTCACCAGCGCGGGTTTCAGGCGGATGTCCAGCTTCAGCTCGCAGTGGGCCGATCGGAATGCGTGGGACAGGAGAAGCGCGGTCTCCTCCACCACATGGACCGCGTCGAACATCTGTTTGTCCTTGGCCCCCATGTCGCGGGTCTGGCTCTTGATGGATCGCACGAACTTGGATGCCTTGTCACCGGCGCGGGAAGCGATCTCCACCGCCTTGAGCATGTCCGTGGCGATCGCGAGATGGTCGTCTTCGTTCACCTCCTTGTCGCCGATGGAATCGCGGTATTCCTGGACCAGCTTGCCCAGTTCGTCCAGGGAACTGCGCATCGCCGACAGTGGCGTGTTCATCTCGTGGGCGATGCCGGCGGTCAGCTTGCCCAGGCTCGCCATCTTCTCCGAGGTGACCAGCTGCTGCTGGTTCTTCTGCAAGGTTTCCAGGGCCCGTTCCAGTTCCTCGGTACGTGCACGAACCTCCTTGGCCAGACGAGCTCCCATCAGGGCGGCGGAAATCTGCGTGCGCAGCGCGTCCAGGAGCATCCCGCGCCGCGGCGCGAGCTCCAGGAGCGCGAATCCCAGCGGCGTGGCCTCGAAGAAGAGAGGCTCGACGGCCACGGCGCTGGTTTCGTTCTCGGCCGAGACGAGCTGGCGGACCAGGCCCCGGGCATCCACCAGGATCCCTTCGGGCGGACAGGGCTTGCGAACGCCTTTGGCGTAGGAAAGGATCAGCCGTAGATGCTCCGCGTCGCCCCCGGGCTCGCGCAGAAGCAGGTGGCAGGACGACAACTGCAGGCGTTCCAGGTCCGCCGCCAGGGTCTCGACCAGGCTCTCGACATCGAAATTGGTGATCAGCTGGCTTCCCGTCTGGTGCAGTTGGCGTGTCCAGCGTTCGATGCGGGTGGACTTGTAGGACGATCTCTGCACGGCGCGTTCGTGCGCAAGGATACGCATCTGGTGGAAGGCCGTTTCCATGGAATGCAGGGCGATGGGATCCTGGGAGGTCAACGGCAGCAGGACGCGCCGCAGTCGGGAGATGATCGCCTGCCAGCGGTCGGCGTCGTCTTCGACCGTCGACATGGCGCTCAGGCAGGCTTCGAAGGCGAGGATGGAATCCTCCACCGCGGTGGGAGTCGAATTCGCGTGCAGCGCCTTGGCGAGCCATGCGACCTGCGCAGAATCCGCAGGTTTGTCGAGGATCCTGGCGATCCGCTTGGCGTATTCGATCGGACTCGCCATGACGATGGACTCCACGGAATGCCCACCGAACCCCTCTGAAAGGGAAGCGGAGTGGCATCCGCAGGAGCCCCGTGCCACCAGACTGGCGGGCTCCAGGAGCTTCCCGGGCAGGGGCGTACCTTGGCGCAGGTGGTCCAGCAGGACGCGGATGCTGGTCAATCCCTGGTCCGAGACCGGTTGCCTGACCGAGGTCAACGCGGGAGTGGAGAAGCTCGCGTCCTCGATGTCGTCGAATCCCGTCACGACGACGTCGTCGGGAATGCGCAATCCCCTTTCCCTGAGGGCTTCCATGGCCCCCAGGGCCATTTCGTCGTTGGCCGCGACCACGGCGTCGAAGGGAATTCCCTGGTCGAGGATGTCCAGGATGCGCTGACGGCCCAACCCGAAATCGAATTCGCCCACCAGATCCAGTCGCGGATCGAATTCGATCCCGTATCGCTCCAGGACCGCCAGGAACATCCGTCTTCGCGTGGCCGCCTCCGGATTGAGAAGCGGCCCGCCCAGGTACAGTGGATGCCTGCGCCCGTGGTGGCCCACCACGTGTTCGGTCACGGCCTCCATGCCGGCGTCGTTGTCCACCATCACGCAAGGGAGGGTGGGCTCGTCCATGCCGACCACCATGACGGGAAGCGGAGCCAGACCGCGGATGTACGAAAGCGCCTCCTCGTGGGTGAGGGCGTTGGCGATGGCCGGCGCCACCACGATCAGCGCGTCCACATCGACCGGCGTGGCCAGCTTGAACGTCTCGTTTCGCATCACCTTGTTGAGCATCGCGGAATTCAATTCGCCACCATTGAAACTCACCGCGTCGCAGCCGGCTTCCTTCGCCCCTTTTTCGACCCCGGACCAGACGCCGTACTGGTACGATCCGACCAGGTCGTTCACGAACACGCCGATGACGGGACGTCTATCCATTTGGGCTACTTCTCCCTGGCGGTGTGGCTGCCGTCCCAGAATTCGGATGGCGGCGAGGCGGTGTACTCTTCGCAACGCTGGATGAAGACGCGGCTGGGATTTGTCTTCGCCGCGTCCCGGAAGGGCTCCAGGGCTTCGGATTCCAGGAAGAGCTCCCGCGCTCCGGCGAAGTCGCCTGCAATGTAGAGGCTCCGGGCTCGCGACCAGACCTCCACGCAGCGGCCCCAGGATTCCGGGCAATCTTCCGCGGTTCCCAGCACTTCCCACGCGGTGACGGTTTCGGTCTTGCCCATGACGCGGACCTTGTCGATCTCCCTGGCCAGGAAACCATCCCCGGCCTTGGCCATGGTGGTCGCCGTGGTCAGGATCCACACGCCGTAGTGCTTGCAGGCGCTTTCCAGCCTCGCGGCCAGATTGACGTCGTCGCCCATCATCGTGTAGTTCATCCGAAGATCCGATCCCATGTTGCCGGTGACGATGGATCCCGAGTGGATCCCGATGCGCATGCGCATTCCATGGACCAGATCGGGCCACCTTGATCCTTCATTCTTCCACTTCGCGCGCTGCTTCGCCAGAGCCTCCTGCATCGCCAGGGCCGTCGAGAGGGCCGATCGGGCGTGGTTGTCCAATTCCACGGGAGCGCCGAACATGGCCACGATGGCATCCCCGATGTACTTGTCCAGGGCACCGCCCCGATCCAGGAGGATCCGGGTGGCCACCGAGAGGAATTCGTTGATGAGTTCGACGAGGTCGGTGGGGGAGAGCGCCTCGGAAATGGAGGAGAAGCCCTGGATGTCGGAGAAAAAGGCGGTGATCTCGCGCTCCTCGCCTCCCAGGCTGGGCAGGCGTCCGCTTTCCAGCATCCGTTCGATCAGATGCGGGCTGATGTAGGTGCCGAAGGACGCGTGGAGGAATCGTCTCTGGCGTTCCTCCAGCAGGTAGCGCACGGCGAGGATCCCGACATATCCCGTCAGCAAGGTGGAGACGGGTACCAGAAGACCCGTCCAGATCCCGCGATCGAAGGCCGCCAGGGAGGCGGCGAAGGCCAACAGCACTCCCACCGCCGTGGCAACCAAGGTGCCCCATGGGGAAAGTCGCGAGCTCGCCGCTCCCAAGGTCGTTGCCAGGAGGAGGGCGAAGAGCCATTCCAGCCATCTCGGGAGGGGTGTCGGCGTGTCTCCCCAAACCAGGGCAAGGGAGGTGGCCGCCTGGACGCAGACGCCTGGGTACCGTCTCTGGATGGGGATGTCGACGAAGTCGGAGAGGGCCGTGGCGGCGGATCCGATCACGAACAGCCTGCCGGGCACCAGTGCGGGATCCAGTCGGCCTTCCAGGACGTCCACGAAGGAGACGTGTCGGATCCAGGCCCGGTCGGGAGCCATCCCTTCCCAGATCGAGGGCGCCTGGAACGGCACCAAGGCTGCGCCTTGTCCGTCCAGGGGAATCCGCAGGTCCGGTCCCAGGCTCAGGGTGTCCCCCAAGGCCAGCCTTCTCACGGTCTGGGAGTCGAGGTTGGCAAGTTCCCGGAGCGATTCGCCGCGAAGAGCCGGAAGGGAGGTCTCGAACCGCCGCCGCCATGGATTCCACCAGGCTTCGATCCACGAGGAGATCCTGATGTCCCGGCCGGGTCGCGGCTCGATCCAGCCAGCTCGGGCCAGTGGACGGATTCCGTCCACGATGTCGGACAGGTCCCGACGGGTGAGCCGCACGACCGAAGGGGGCAGCGTATCGGAAACCAGTCGCAGGAGATCGACGGAATCCCCGGATGTGGCGACCGCGACGGAGTCGTCGAGAAGGAACGTGTCCCGATCCTTCGCGGGGCGGGCCGCGAGGGTTGAATCGTCCAGGGTGGCCAACGCCAGGACGGTCGCCTGATCCAAGGTGTCGGGATGGGCCAGGCGCACGGAAAGCGTTCCGGAGGCATCCTTCCGGATCCAGATCCGCCCGGTGGGCTCGATGCGTCCCCTTCCTTCCCGCTCGATGGAGTCGAACACGGGACGATGCCGTGCGATGGCCTGGCACATGGGCCAGGTCAATTCGGGGATGGAAGTCCTGATCCCGGTGGAATCCTTCCAGATCCTCAGGAGGGAGCCCAGGTTCAGACTGCCCGCATCCAGCGTCCAGTCCTGTTCCCGACGCCCAACCAGGACCAGCGCCGTCCGCAGGGACAACCCCGGATACGCCCGGGGAAGAGCGGAACCGGAAGACCCGAGGAGGGTATCCGAAAGCGACGTATCCGGATACCTCCAGAGCATCGCCATGCGTCGGACGGTTCCATCCGGGTCCGGTTCGATGTTGGCGATCCCCATCACGCCCGCGGCTTTCGCGAGCCGGGGGGCGATATTGTCGAGCGCAGAGCGGGCGGGAAGGGTGCGCAGGAGGTCCGGAGCCAGGGCGATCCCGGGCCAGACGGAATCCTGCCAGGCCCGGTTGGCCCTGCCTACCCAGTCGGAAGGGTTCGCGTAGTCCTGCGGATTGGACAGCTGGGCGGAAAGCACCACGCGACGGGAACTCGACAGCACGCCCACGAGGGCGCCGGTGCCATCCCATCGATCGAGCAGACGCCTGCGAAGGATCGTGTCGTTCGGGACGGCAAGACCGCCGGAACGCAGGTCGGCCAGCAGGGAATCCAGTCGACCTTCCGAGGGTTCGGAGTTCTTGAACAGCACGTCCAAGGCGACCGCGCCCGCGCCGTGGCGCGTCAGGAAATCCAGCACCTTGGCCTGGTGGGGTCGGTAGGATTCACCGTAGGTTCCCAGTTCGCGCAGCGTGCGTTCGTCGATATCCACCACGATGGCCGGAGAGGGAGGGGACTCGCGATCGGGTCCCAACAACAGTCTCCAGGTGTCGTGCCGGAAATCGTTGAGCACGCCATCCACGCGAAGCCACGGGCCGGGGAGCACGGCTCCCAGGACCAGCACGGAAACGAACGCCGACCATGCGGCGAGTATGGAATAGAACAGCCGACGGGTGCGGGTGGTCAGACGGAATCTGTTGCCAAGGGCCATTCCTCCCATGGTACCTCCTGGTGCCGGAGGATGCCAGTCCCGGAGCGTCGTGGGATGGGAAGTACGGCCTTCCTAGCGGTATTCGCCGATGCGTCGGAACAGGAGCCTGGGTTCCCTGGGAACGATTCGTTTCGTGCTGCCCGAGACGATCGGGGTCCCGTAGGCTGTGGTGGACGCGATCAGGAGGCCGGGGAAGGCCTTCTGGATGTCGTCGAGCACCACCTGGCTCCCCACCAGCTTCAGCTTGTTCCCGCCGTTTCCGGTCAGCGACGTCGAGGCTCCGCGCAGGTGCATCGCGCCGGTGAGGGTGGTGGGCAAGGTCCCGTTGCCCCAAAGCATCTGGCCGGTGAACGAATTTTCGTAGTGGATGTAGCCCGCGAAGTCGCCGGGGCTTCCGAAGGCTCCCAGGAAACCCGATCCCCGGACGTAGATCATCTGGATGTCGGACGGGCTTGCGGAGGCGGGCCAGTTCCCGTTCACGTTCACGTTCTTTTCGACGATCCAGATGGCCTTGCCGGAAAACGTGCCTCCTGGAGGATTCATGTTGGAGAACGAACAGGAAGAGGTCAAGCGCATGACCAACCATCCATTGGAACGCTTGTGGGTGTTGTAGATCTTCTGGAGGTCGGAGGCGGTCCAGTTGTTCGTGTTGGCGGATGCGGCTCCGACCATGGCGTCGGTCAGGGTCGACCAGACGGTCTTGAGGACGGTGGTGTCCACCCGTGGGCACTGGTTCCAGGAGCGTGTCACCGACAGATCCAGGTCTTCGCTGGAGAGCGGATCCGCGGCATAGGCGGTGGAAGCGGTCGGGGTCGGCGCGGAGATGGCGTCGGCAGGAGTCGGGATCGCCCCCGCTATGCCCTTGTACGCGCTGGAATTCGTGGCGGTGGAACCCGAAACGCGCGGGTTGTAGCCCGTGGAGAATGCGCTTGCGTTCTCGTAACTCCACGACTTGGAGCCCGCCGCCGCCTGGAAGGACCAGCGACCGGATGCCGAGCCGCCGTTGGAGAAGTTCGCATCCAACGTCCCCTTGGTGACGAGGGCGCCTCCCAGGCTCACGCCGCCGTTGAAATCGCCTTTCTGGCCGTTGCCCTTCAGGAACGTGGAGCCACCCACCGCGATGGCCGTGGGGGAGGCGTTGGCGATGTTGGAAATGCCCCCCCAGAATTGGGTGGTACCGGTGACATTCAGCGTGCCGGAGTGGTTGAGGGGGCCCTTGAGGAGCAGGTTTCCGGTCACATTGACCACCGAACCGTTCTGGGTCTCCATTCCGTTGGCCGTGTTCCAGCTTGCCAGGTCTCCCGCGATGTTCCAGGTTCCCGACTTGATGGACAGGAGGTTGCCGCCGCCGGACCGGGCCACATACAGGTTCCCCACGCTGTTGGTCGTGGCTCCTGGATTCGCCTTCAGGCAATTGTCGAAGAACGCGCTTCCCCCGATGGTCATGCGGGCACCGATCTCCCTGCAGGAATTGCGGTCCCATAGTTGTCCGCCTACGTTCAGTGTCGCGGGTCCGTTCCAGGAATTGACGGTTCCTGGCGCGCCCATCTCCAGGTTCCCGGTCACATCCACCGGGGCGTTCATGGTGCTGAATCCACCCTTGATCACCAGGTTCTGCCTGGCGGTGACCGGAGCGGATCCGTTTGTGCTGAAATCGCCTCCCACCACCATGTTGCCCTTGGCGATCACGGGGGCGTTGCTTGCGAAGGATCCCCCCACGCGAAGCTTCCCGTCGACGGTCACGGATGCCGCGGAATTGGTCGAGACGTCCCCGCTCACGTAGACGTTCCCCGAGACGTCGTTGCCGAAATTGGTGTTGGAAAGAGCGCCGTTGAGGTACATGGCGAACCCCATGGGCGGTGCGGTGTTGGGGATCGAGGGGACATCGACCCCGGTCACCTGGTAGGAGGTGATGGCCGAAACGTTGTCGCCGTTGCGTCCTCTTCCGGTGGACCGGAGGACAAGACGGATTCCGTCGCCCTCCTGGCTTCCGGAGATGTCGGAGCCCAGATCCACCGACACCACCTGGACCTTCACTCCGGTCAGGTCGCCGTCGGTGCCCAAGGCGTGGAATCCTGGATCGTCCACCTGCAGCGAACAGGTGGCCTGGGAAAGGTTCAGGTACTGGCGCGTCGAGCCAAGAGGCTTGGCCGAGTCCGCGACGAACCCCTGGAGCTGGGCCGCGGTCCTGGCCGGATCCGCCTGGAGTCTCGCTATCGCCAGCTGCAGAGCCGATTTCACCGCCTGGTCACGGGAATTGATGTCCAGATAGGTCCCGGACACCTGGGTGTCGCGTCCTGCCATTTCCATGCCCATGTAGCCCAGCATGGTGAGGAGGACCACCATCGACAGGACCACCAGCATGGCCACGCCGTTTCTGGCGGGACGAGGGACGTCCAAGTTGCGTTCAGGTTCCATGGTTCACCACCGCTGACGATTCGTGTGTGGGACGGGCGTCCTGGTCCGATGACATCGGGCGGACCCTTCCCGGAGCGAGTTCAGATTCCATTGTTCACCACCGGGACGATGCGCTTGAACAGCACGAAGCTGCGGTTGGCGTCCCGACCGGAGGGTGTGTAGGAGAGGCCACCTTGGCCCAAGGCAATGCTGTCGAAGGTTCCCGAAAAGGCTTCGCGTGTGGCTGCCTGGGCCTTGACCAGGAGGTTCAATTCGATGGCCCGGGTGCGATTCTTCTCGGCGATGGTGGGGGACTCCGTCCATCGCAGGATGCCGCGGTCCACGCGTTCCATCTGGATGTTGGAAATCGTCAGGGTACCGCCACCCATGGTGGTGGATCTGAGCTTCCCTTCGATTCCGAGGACTCGGGTGTTGACGGAGCGGGCCCCGGGGACCAGACGGACCACGACGTGGCGGACCGTGGCGCTGGTGGTTCCGGCGAGGAACGTGGATGTGTCGGAGGGCGAGGCGACCGTGCCGTCGGTGCGGAAGAAGCCCACCCGGAGACTGGACGAGTCGTGGTCCGCGAGGAACGCATCGTCCACCTGGGCGTCGAAGGAGATCTGCCAGGTGTGCAGTGGATCCAGGGTGTCCACCGCCTGTTTGAAGAGGGCGCGCTGGAGGGACGTGGACCAACCCTTGATGGCGATGTTCGGAGAGGAGCCGGATTTCGTCAGGGTTCCTCCGGTCCAGTCGGCCGGGTTGAGCAGGCTGGAGCGACTGAATCCGCCGGAGGTGTCGGGTTGGCGTGCAGCGACTCCGTAGCGGATCTGGAAGGTGACCACGCTGTCCAGGAGGGGGATCCAGGCTTCGGAGGTGCACGTCCCGTTGCACCATCGCCTCTGGAGCTGCGATCCCTTCTGGCGGTATCCGATCGTCCTCTGGTTCACGCAGGTGGCCAGCGAGCCGTTCTGGAGTTCGTGGAACCGGAAACCGATCGAATCCCCCGCGAGCGTCGTGGAATTGCTGTAGGCGAACGAGGAGAAATCGCCGGAGGCCGTGTCGGTGTAGATGTCCGTGCAGGTGTCGATGGTTCCCTGGATGCGCGAGGAGATCGAGACCGCGGTGCGGAACCCCAGGTTCTGCATCTCTTCCTGCACCAATCGGACCGCCTCCCGCGCGTCGGATTGGAGACGCACCTTCTCGCGCGTTCTGGTGTAGGCGGTGTTCTCGTTGGTAAAGAGGCTGAGCGTGGCCCAGCAAACGAGTCCGGTGAGGATCACCGCCACCACGAGTTCGATCATGCTGAGTCCGCGTCGGATCGTCATCGAAGCACCGCCGGGAGCGAGACGGAGTGCTGGAGGGAACCCTGCGTCCATTTGATGGTGACCGGGAAGATCCAGGGGGGGCCGCCCTCCGGTCTGGTCCACGAAGCCGTGTAGACCACTCCCGCGATGTCGGTCTGGGCGGAACCGGTGGACCAGGCTCCCGAGGGGAGCCTCGAGAGGGAATCGATGGTGGTTTCCGCGACGGAGGAGGCTTGCTCCATGCGGAAGCCGCTGACCTGCGCCTTGCGGGAACCGGACACGAGAGTGGAAATTGCCGGATACATCGCCACCAGGATGATCATCGCGATCAGGACTTCGATCAGGGTGTAGCCCCGCGAGCATCCCGACCGATCCATCCTCGAAGGAAATCGATTCATTGCCGCCATTCTCCACCGATCCATCGAAACCTCCTGACGGCGAAGCTTTCCTGGCCAGGGGTCACGTGGTTGAATACGATCGCGCATGCCTTGGCGTCGGAGACCGTGGTGCTGAGATACACCACGCCCTGGGAAAGATCCGCGGTGGCGCCTCCGCAGGCCTGGATCCGTCCCGCGGCGGTCCCGTTGGCCCAGGTGGCGATCCCTCCCGTGTTCGATGGGTGGGCCTCTCCCGCCAGGCAATCCTCGGCGTGGTTGTCGCTGGAAACCTGCCCGAAACCATCGGTTGGGATGCTGGCACCCATCACCGCCAGCGGGCTGGGCGGGGCGAAGGCGAACCCGTACCTCACCGTTTTTCCAAGGGAATCCCGCGAAACAAGGCTGTCCTTCGTCTTGTCCAGGGTGAGGGACGAGTCGCTGTCCAACCAGACGGTCCAGTTGCGACCTGCTCCATCCATTTCCAGGAAAGCCCTCCTGCCGGTTTTTGTCGCGAGCATCCTGAACCACTGGACCTGGCCCGTCAATCGTGCGCAGTCGCCATCCAGTCGGGATTCGGCGATGCTGCGACGGAAACTGGGCGCAGCGAGACCGGCCAGGATCCCCACGATCAGGACCACCACCATGACCTCGCCCAATGTCATTCCTCTCGAACGCCCTGCACCCATCCGGCTGGACCGGACGGAGATTCCTGAATCCATGTTCGCCTTCCGGCAGCTTAGGAGTTTCCCTGTCGGAGTATATCTTCGCGGAAGATCGAACGCAATCTACCCGATGGGAGTTCCCTGCCTGTTTTCCAGGAGGCGAGCCCAGAGTTCGATCTCGCGGTGGAGCGATCGGCGGATCTTCGGTTCGCGCCAATCCCGCAGGAGCAGCCAGAGACCCGTTCTCAGAAGAGATGCGATCCAAGGGCGCCATGCCCGCGATGTTTCGAATCCCCCACGGGCGAAGGCCGAGACCTCGCCGTACAGATGGCGCCACCGGATGGCGCCGATACCCGAGCCGAACAGGACGCTGGCACGGCGCAGGATCCATCCATCCGAGCCAGGAATGCGCTTGAGGCCCAGAAGCTGGACGATCCGATCCAGTCCTTCCTGTTCGGGGAGGCGCAACCGGGCGGTGCCGGTCCCCAGGAAATGTCGGATCACCTGCTCCCACAATCCAAGGAACGCATCCGGAACCAACCATTCGGGATGGAGGTAGATCGATTCAAGCGAACAGGTGTCCGAGCCTGGATCCACCACCATGTCGGCGCCTCCCACCAGCCGGGGGCCTTCCCAACATCCGATGCGGATCCGGTCCGTCGATGGCTCCCTCGGTGCGAGCAGTCCGTCCAGTTCGGCGAGTTCCTCGGCGGCTTCCACCTTCCGGAAACGGAATTGTCCTGGAGGCAGGGTCCGACGGAATCCCAGGCGTTGTAGCGCCAAGGGCGAACGTACGCGATGGAGTTCCAGCCACTGTCCCAACGCTTCCAGCAACGTCACGTCCAGATCCAGCAGCCGCAGTCCCATCAAGGTTCCCTGGCCGTGGGAAGGGCGGCACCAAAGGACCTGGCACTCCCACGACAGCGGACCCGCGAACGCCAGATCCAGATGGATGCGCGCTACGTGTCCTGGAAGCAGATATCCCGGTCCTCCCACGGTCTGGACCCGCAATCCAAGTTCGGCGTCGATCTCCAGCACCCGCACGCGACTCCATACGTGGTGGGCGTGGGGAACGGGGATGCGCCCCCACAGCGACATGTGTTCCAGATCCAGGCGTTGGTGGTTGCGTCGCTCGATTCCATTCCAAGGTGTCGGTTCCGAAGGCCATTCGAACCCGAATTCCCGGCCGTTGCGGCAATGCCGTACGATTCCTTGGCGGACCACCTTCTCCTGCTTGCCGAACTTGATCTCCAGGCGCAGGGGGTGGTCGATGGGGCTTTCCTGGGGTGGATCCACGATGAGCCCGATCCCTCCCGGAGAGAGATCCATCAGGGAAACCCGTCGATCCGGCCAATCGAGGATGCGGATCCTGGTCTCCGTCAGGATTTCCGGACGAAGACGGGTCCAACGGCGTTTGTCTCGCTCCGAGGGGCTCACGCCTGGAAGATAGTCTTGGGGAGGATTTCCCAGGCCAGGTCGTGTTCCAGGTCGGAAAGGGGAATCCCGGAACCCAGGAGCCACTGGAGTTTCACGACCAGGGAGGTGGATTCCATCGGGGGGGCTCTGCGGATTCCTCCGTGGCCCAGCCGCAGGGAACTCTCGTAGACCGCCTGCGAATCCCTGCACGGCCCAAGGAAGACTGGCGTCCCGGAGGATGCGGCGCGCCGGGACAGATCCAGCAAGGATCCGGGTCCATCCTGGCTCGCGGCGGTGCCCGAGTGGTAGGCCGTCTGGACGATCGCACGCCAGGCTGCCGGATCGATGTGGGCCAGATCCGCTCCCGGATGGGCGGGCAGGACCAGCACCTTAGGATCGAAGGAGAGGCCGTCCCGAGCGAGCTTCCGGGAATGGTCCCACAGGTCCGCCCTGGAAGAGCGCGCCAGCGATCCTCGGGAGGGATTCTCCGGAAAGTTCGCACGCAGGAACGCGCCCCGTTCCATGGTGCCCAGGATCCATCCGTGGACGGAATGGAAACGGTCGTCGTAGGGGTCGCAGGGAAGGATCCGACTTGCCAGGTGGATGGATGTGGACTCTCCCGGATTGCGCCAAGCGACGTACACCCCGGGGAGGGATTCCGCCAGGGCGAATGCCACCGCGTCCCGGAAATTGTCGGGGCCGTTGGAAGATGGGTCCGAAAGGGGTTTGTCGGAGCCCACCACCACCACGGGCCGCGGGATTCCCGCCAGGGCGAAGGATAGTGCCTTGGCCGTCCAGGCCAGGGTGTCCGACCCGTGGGTCACCACCACGGCGTCCAGGCTCCGCAGGTCCAATCCGGCGATATGCCTGGCCAGGAGCGTCCAATGGGCGGGCGTGGCGTCTTCGGAAAGGATCCGGAAGGGTTCGCTCGAACTCCAGACGACATCTTCCATGCACGTCTGCTCCAGAAGCGGGGAAGGTGGGCAGGAGCCGGTGCCGAGGACGCCCTCGGAGCCTTGGCTGCCGATGGTTCCGCCCGTGTACACCACCTCCACCTTGCGGGTCATCGCGGCTCCCCGTCCCCTTCCAACCGGGACAAGGTGTCCGCCTTGAAGGCTCGCCAATTTCCGTCCAGGATCGCCCTGCGGGATGCCTCCATGAGCTCCTGGTAGAAGTGGATGTTGTGGATGGTGGCCAGGCGCAGGGGAAGGATCTCGGAGGCCTTGTACAGGTGGCGCAGATAGCCGCGGGAATACCCCAGGCGGCACGATGCGCATCCGCAGGAGGGGTCGATGGGGCGACGATCGTCGGCGATCCGGGCCGCCTTGTAGTGGAACGCGCCGTTCCAGGTGAACACCATCCCGTTGCGGGCGTTGCGCGTGGGCATGACGCAATCGAACATGTCCACGCCGCGATCGATCAGTTCCAGGAGATTGCGGGGCGTGCCCACTCCCATCACGTAGCGGGGCTTGGAGGCCGGGAGGATGTCGCAGCAGAGCTTGGCGATGCGGTACATGTCCGCTTCGGGCTCACCCACGGAAAGGCCGCCGATGGCGTTGCCGGGCAGGTCCAGTTCGGCGATCTCCCTGGCGGAGCGCTCCCTCAGGGAATCGTGCAAGGCACCCTGCACGATGGGGAACAGGAACTGGCCGTGTCCGTGCGCGGTGGGGTCGCGCCGCCAGAGATCGGCCATGGTCCGCGTCCAGGCCAGGGTGCGTTCCCAGGAGCGTTCCGCGGTGCGGAAGTCGGCGTCGCTGGGAGTGCATTCGTCCAGGGCCATGATGATGTCCGCGCCGATGTCGCGTTGCGCCTGGAGCACGGACTCGGGCGTGAAACGAAGCTTGGAGCCGTCCAGATGGGACGCGAAGGTGATTCCTTCGTCGTCGATCTTGCGGATCTTGGCGAGCGACCAGGCCTGGAAGCCGCCGGAATCCGTCAGAAGGGCGCGAGGCCAGCGGTTGAAGCGCCGGAGCCCTCCCCACTGCCGGAGGAATGCCGTGCCGGGGCGAAGCCAGAGATGGTAGGTGTTTCCCAGGATCACGTCGGCGCCGGTTTCGGCGACTTCCTCGCTGGAGAGGGACTTCACCGATCCGGCGGTGCCCACCGGCATGAAGGCCGGGGTACGGATGTCCCCGTTGTCGGTGGAAAGCACGCCGGTCCGGGCGGCTCCCTCGGTGGCTAGGATCCGGAAGGTTCCGGCAGGATGGGGCAGGGTCAAGACGACGGATCCTCCAGGGTGCTCTTGTTCACCGGACGGAAAGGAGGGCCCTGGCCCTCCGGCAGAGTTCAATGGCCTGGGCGCCGCGGAGGGAATCCGGGCAGGAGCGGTTGAGGAGGGGATGCGCGGAGTCCATCTTCCCCTCCATGGCCATGGCCAGGGCCTGGAGGTTGGCGAACGACGAATCGGTGGGCCAGCGCTTGCGGGCCATGCCGGCCCAGGAGCGCGTGGAAAACGTGTCCCGCATGGCTTCCAGCGCCTGGAAGCCCATCAGCCAGCAGGAACGGTGGGTGGAATCGGTCTTCACGCATTCCGACGCGATCCTGAAGGCGCTGGCGTACACCTTCCAGCGGTCGCTGGTATCCAGCCGGGCGTGGGAGGCGATCCTCAGGTTCCCCATGGCGCCGAACTCCAATGTGGAGTCGGCAGGGTACCAGCAGCTTTGCTTCAGGGTGTCGAGGGCGCGGAAGATCGCGGTGTCGGCTCGTTCGTCGAATCTCGCGATGGACAAGGTCGCCTGCTGGCGGTGGCATGCGTCCAGCGAGCTTCCCGCCTCGCGCTTCACGAGCCAAGCGGAGTCGAACCCGCCTCTGGCCACCAGATCGCCCAGGGTGGACTGGGTGGAGGAGGCCCGCCAGCACCCCCGGACGTACCAACCACCGCCTGCCAGGAGCAACAGGAGGATAGGGATCCGAAGTTTCCGGATCAGATCGATGAGGAAGGTCAGGATCATCTGTGGCCTCGGTTGCGCGGCGCTCCGCGACAGGACGTCTCGTGTCCGGGCGCGACGCGCCGCGTGGCGATCAGTGGCGGAAGTGGCGCATCCCGGTGAAGGCCATGGCCATGCCGAGCTCGTCGCACTTGGCGACGGAATCCGCATCGCGGACCGATCCTCCCGGCTGCACGATGAGCTTCAGCCCGAATTGGTGGGCAGCCTCGACGTTGTCGGGGAAGGGGAAGAACGCGTCGGAGCACAGCACCATCCCCTCGATGGCCTTCGCCGGATCGGCACCGGGCATCTCGCGGGAAAGCCAATCCTTCACCCGCGGCTGGGCGAGCTTCTGGTTGGAGTCGATGCGGTTGGGCTGGCCCATGCCCGCACCCACCAGGGTGTACTGGCCCGGCGCGTATTCGCACCCGATGGCGATGGAATTGGACTTCAGGTGCTTGCAAGCCTTCCAGGTGAATTCGGCAAGCGCGCGCTTGGATCCGGGGAAGGCGACCTTGGTGGCGCTCTCGAACTTCTCCAGGAGGGCCGCGTCGCGGTCCTGCTCCAACATGCCGCCGATCACGTGCTTGTACACCTTGCGATCCTTGGCCTTCCCGAAGTCGGCGATTTCCAGGATCCGGATGTCCTTGCTTTTTGCCTTCAGGAATTCCAGGGCGTCGGGCTCGAACCCGGGAGCGAGGAGGATCTCGACGAATCGTCCCTTGAGGACCTCGGCGGTGGCCAGGTCCACTTTGCGGGTCAGGGCGATGACCGAACCGAACGCCGAGACCGGATCGCCGGCCCAGGCCGCCACCAGGGCATCCTTGAGGCTTGCACCGGTGGAGAATCCGCATGGGTTCAGGTGCTTGATGACCACCGCGCCGCAGGCGTCGGACAGCTCGCGGGCGGCTTCCAGGGCAGCGTCGGCGTCGACGATGTTGTTGTACGACAGTTCCTTGCCGTGGTGCTGCACGAAGTTGCCCAGGGACGGCTCGCCGCCCTGCACGGCGGGGGATTCCAGGAAGAACTTGGCCTTCTGGTGGTTGTTCTCGCCGTAGCGCAGGACTTGCCCGGCGCCGAAGCGCAGGTCCAGGCGCTCTTCGCCGAGGACGGTCTTGGCCAGGTGCCGCTCGATGGCGCTGTCGTAGCGGCTGGTGGTCGCGTAGACCTTGATCGCCAATTTCTGACGAGTGGCCGGAGTGGTGTCGCCGGTCTGGAGTTCGGCGAGCACCGCGGCGTAGTCGGCCGGGTCGCAGACCACGGTGACGCGCTCGTGGTTCTTGGCGGCCGAACGCAGCATGGACGGCCCTCCGATGTCGATGTTCTCGATGGCCTCTTCCAGGCCCGCGCCCCGCGCGACGGTGGCCTCGAACGGGTAGAGGTTCACCACCACGAGGTCGATGGGGGAGATGCCGTTCTGGTCCATCTGCGCCTTGTGGTCGGCCAGCTGGGGGCGTCCCAGGAGTCCGCCATGGACCTTGGGATGGAGTGTCTTGACGCGTCCTTCGAGGATCTCGGGATGGCCGGTGAGCTCGTCGATGGCCGTGGCCGCCAATCCCGCGTCCTTCAGGGCCTTGAGCGTCCCGCCGGTCGAGACCAGCTTCCAGCCGAGGCTGGAGAGTCCCTTGGCGAATTCGACCAGACCGGTCTTGTCGGAAACGGAAAGCAATGCGATGCGGCTCATGCGAGTCCTCTGGATGATGTAGCGTGAAGAGTCCGGAAAGAGACGAAAAGATAGTTGGCGCCCCCCCAAGGGGGACGGATGTCCCTCCCCGACACCGGTCCGGCGGGTCTGGTGCCCTGGGAAATGGGATACTCGCCGCGATGGATTCGCCGATAAAGCCGAAATGGCTCCGCACCGGCCGATGGAACATCGGGATTCCGGTGATTCTCGCGATCCTGTGCGTATGCGCGGCGATCGGAGGCTGGTCCGTGAGGAGCACGGAGGCAGCGATGAGGGCCGAAGCCTCGCAGACCGCGGAGTTGGTTTCCTCTTCCCTGAACGTGGAGCGGATCGTCGCCATGGGAAACGGGTCCATCCAGGGAACGGATTCGCTCCGAGCGCGGCTTCGCCGCCAGTTGGACGGCCTGCGCATGATCCACCCGTCCTGCCGCGAGATCCGGTTGCTGGTGGTGGATTCGAGCTCCAAGCCTTTCCGCATGGTGGACCCCTTGGATCCGGGCTCCCCCTCGCCTTTTGCCGGGATGGACCCGGACAAGGTCGGCATCGCGTTCCGGGGAGGCCACCATTCCTTCGCTCTGGGACCCCGGGATGGTCCGCAAGGTCGGGAGGTGCTCGCTGTCGATGCCGTTCGGGACCCGGTCGCGGGAAGGACGATCGCCCATGTGGTCCTGCGGCTGGACGCGAGGGATTGGTTCTCCCGCCTGGCCGGGGAGGCCGCCTTGTTCGCAGTGATGGCGCTTCTCCTGATCGCCCTGGCGGTGATCGGTGCGCAACCTTTCCATCCCTCCCATTTCGATGGCACCAAGGACGAGCGGGAAGATGCCGTGCGTGCGCCGCTCGCGTTTTTCCTCCTGGGTCTGGTGCTGTGCTCGCTTGTGTCCTGGAGGATCCATCGACAGGAACGGATGGACTACCGGCAGGCATTCCTGCATCAGGTCGTGGACGAGGCCGGCGAGATCGCCCAGCGCCTGCGGCTGGTGCGGGAGCTCGAGCTGGAAACCCTGGTGAGGTACATGACCGCCAGCGACGAGGTGCATCGGGATGAATTCGATGTCTTCACCGGGGCCTTGGCGAAGAACGCCTTGGTGAGTTCCTGGGCATGGGTCGTGCCCGTGGATTCGAGCCGTCGGGCCTCCTTCGAGGATTCGATGAGGTCGCATGTCGACACGACCTTCACCGTGCGGGAACGGGGTCGCGACGGTCGACTTTGCGAGATGCTTGGACGCACCCGGCACCAGATCGTCGCGATGACGACTTCCCGCGGAAACCCCGACCTGCCCCTTGGCTTGGACCTGGCCTCCGATCCGAGGGGAAAGAAGGGAATCGAGGAAGCCTACGCGACCCGTCTTCCGACGAGCGTGGGTCCATTCCCGCAGGGAACCGGACGGGATACCGGGCAATTCCTTCTGCTGATGCGACCCGTCTTCAAGCATGGGGATCCGGACAGAGCGGCGGGAGTGGTGGTGGCCGGGCTTCGGATCGGAACGATCCTGGCCACGAGGCGCGAGGACAGCAATCTGGCCCTGGATTTCCTCCAGGTCGCCGAATCGGGAAGCACGGTGCGCATCGAGAGCGATGGACACGCCAAGGGAAGGGACAGTCTGGTCTATCCGTTCGTCGGATTCGGAAGGGCGTTCGCCATCCAGGCATGGACCACCGAAAGGTTCGAAAAAGCGAACGCCGGACATCTCGGCGCGCTTTCCTTCCTGGTGGGAGCGATCCTGTTCTCGGGCGTGTCCGTGGCCATGCATCGGCTGGCGAAGCGACGCGGCGAACTGGAACGCGTGCTGATGGACCAGAAGAAGGAAGTGAAGGACAGGCAGCAACGCCTGGAATGGGTCCTGGCGGCGACGGGAGATGGCGTCTGGGACTGGAGGATCCCATCGGGGATCGTGAGGCACAATGCGCGATGGTGCGAGATCCTCGGCATGGACCTGGAGTTCCTGGAACACGAGATGAAGGTCTTCAGCGAGTGCATCCATCCGGACGACCGCGATGCGGTCTTCGAACGGATCCAGCAATGCCTCCAGCATGGCGCGCCCTACCACAGCGAACACCGGATGGTCCGCATGGACGGGCGCATCATCCACGTCCTCGATCGCGGAAACGTCGTGGAACGGGACGAACAGGGAGCCCCGTCGCGGATGGTGGGAAGCATGGTCGACGTCACCGACCACCGTCTGGCGGAAGCGGAGCTCAGGGAGACCAACATCATCCTGGAGGAGCAGACGGCCAAGGCCAACACCCTCGCCGCCCAGGCGGAGTTCGCGTCCGTGGCGAAAAGCGAGTTCCTGGCCAACATGAGCCACGAGATCCGCACCCCGATGAACGGGGTCCTGGGCATGATCCACCTTCTGCTGGATACCTCCCTGGACCAGAGGCAACGACGGTACGCCGAGACGGTCCGGCGTTCGGGAGAGACTCTCATGACTCTCCTCAACGACATCCTGGACCTTTCCAAGATCGAGGCCGGCAAGCTCGAGCTGGAATCCATTCCCTTCCGAGTCGCGGACCTGCTGGAGGAGATCCACGCGTTGATGTCGGGACGGGCCGAACAGAAGGAGATCGGGCTGTTCCTGAAGCTGGATCCGACGCTGCCCGTCGGCCTGCGCGGAGATCCGGTCCGACTGAGGCAGATCTTGACGAATCTCGTGGGAAACGCGATCAAGTTCACGGAACGGGGCGAGGTGGTCCTGGACGTGGCGGTGGTCTCCCGCGACGAAGATCGGGCGACGCTCCGGTTCGCCGTCCGGGACACGGGAATCGGGATTCCCCGCGAGCGGAGGGCGCGGCTGTTCGAGAAGTTCGTGCAGATGGACGCGGGAACCACGCGCAAGTACGGCGGAAGCGGTTTGGGACTTGCCATTTCCCGCCAGTTGGCCGAGCTGATGGGAGGTGAACTGGATGTCGAGAGCGTCGAGGGGCTGGGCTCGGTCTTCACACTGACCATCGCCTTCGCGCTTTGCTCCGAGGAGGTGGCCGCCCCGAAGTCGTCCACGCACCCATCCGGCGAATCGGACGGGAAACGGCACGCGCACATCCTCCTGGTCGAGGACAACGAGGTCAACCAGATGGTCGCCGTGGGGATCCTGGAAACGCTGGGTCATCAGGTGGAAGTCGCCAACAACGGAGCGGAGGCGATCCGCGCCTTGGAAGCCACCGACTACGACCTGGTCTTCATGGATCTCCAGATGCCCGTGATGGATGGGGTGGATGCGACCGCAGCCATCCGCGCCGGCCAGGGCAAGGTGCGCAATCCCCGGATTCCCATCATCGCCATGACCGCCAACGCCATGCGGGGCGACCGGGAACGATGCCTGGAAGCCGGAATGGACGATTACGTCTCCAAGCCCGTGACTCCCGGCGAAATCGAGACGGCAGTCAACCGCTGGGCCAGCCGGAACGCATCGGAATCCACTCGTCAGGCCCCTGAAGAGCCGCAGGAAGGAACCGTCCCCATCTTCGACCGCAACGACCTCCTCAAACGCCTGATGGGAAACGAGGGGATCCTGTCCAAGGTCCTGGACAGTTTCCGCACAAGCGTGCGCCGGTTGATCTCCTCGCTCGACGGCCCCATGGATCAGGAAGATGCCGATGCGGCGGCTGGAATCGCCCACGCGATCAAAGGCGCGGCGGCCAACGTGTCCGCCCAGTCGTTCGCTACCGTGGCGGCCGATCTGGACATGGCATGCCGTGCCAGCCGATGGGCGGAGGCACGGGAGCTGCGCGCGCGTCTGGATCTGGAAGTGGAGCGCTGGGAGCGCGCCACCGAGGGGACCTTCTAGGGAAACCGATCAGGCAGGAGCGGAGGATTGGCCGGTCAGGCGCCGGTATGCTTCGCGGTATTTCTCCAAGGTCTTTTCCACGACTTCGGCGGGCAACGCCGGAGCGGGCGGATTCTTGTCCCAGGCGAGGGATTCGTAGTGGTCGCGCACGAACTGCTTGTCGAAGCTCGGTTGCGCCTTGCCGGGTGCGTACGAATCCGCCGGCCAGAATCGCGAACTGTCGGGAGTGAGAACTTCGTCGATCAGGCTCACCCTGCCATCGATCAGTCCGAACTCGAACTTGGTGTCCGCCAGGATGATGCCGACCGAACGCGCATGGGCGGCAGCCTTGGCGTAGAGGTCCAAGGTGGACTCCTCCAGGTACTGGGCGATCTGGGGGCCGCAGATCCTGCCTGCGGTCTCGCGATCGACGTTTTCGTCATGGCCGATGTCGTTTTTCGCCGCGGGAGTGAAGATGGGGTGGGGGAGCTGGGAACCGTCCTGGAGACCGGTCGGAAGACGATGCCCGCACACGGATCCCGTCCGCTGGTAGTCCTTCCAGCCGGAGCCCACCAGATACCCGCGAGCCACGCACTCCACATCGAACCGCATGGCTTTCCGGACCAGCATGGAGCGCCCACGGAGCGTCTGGGCGAAGGGGTGCAGGATGGCCGGGAAGTCCTCGACATGCGAGGAGAGGAGGTGATGGGGGAATCCCAGATGCTCGAACCAGAACAGACTCATCTGGGTGAGCAGGATCCCCTTTCCTGGAATGGGAGTGGGGGAGACCGCATCGAACGCCGAAATGCGGTCCGTGGCCACCAGGAGTAGGGTGTCGCCGAGATCGTAGATGTCGCGGACCTTGCCGCGAGCCTTCAGGGGGATCCCGGGAAGAACGTCGATCGATGGTGTTTGGGCGCTCATGATGGAGCGCAAGATAGCTTTTGGCGTCCTACCAGCTGATGCGGAGGGATGCGCTGCCGCCCCAGCTTTCGGAAGACGGAATGAATTCCGTTTGGGAATCGGACTTCCGGCCTTTCGATTGCGTGGAGGAACCGGAGGATTTCACCTGGAGCGAGGACTCGCCGAAGGTGCGGAATCCCGACAGATCGAAGCTCCATCCCCGCAGCGGGGTCCAGCCCAGGTTCCATGCGATTTCCTGGGTGAGGGAGGCGCCGTCAGCCGGCACGATGGCCGTCGTGGCGGTTCCTGCGCGGGATCCGTTCTTCTTCCAGGAGGAGCCCTGCGTGGCTGGGGTGGTGGTGGTCGTCTGCGTGGACAGCCCCTTCGCCTTCCAGTACTCCAGAGACCAGGATGGTCCCGTGGACCAGGCTCCCCAGAGGATGCGGCCGTCCGCCAGAGCCGACCAGACGCTCTGGTAGTCTTCGCCCGAGACCCCGGTGACCGCCATGTAGTTCACCTGGCGATAATCCCATCCACCGCCAAGATCCAGGGAAAATCGTTCGCTGGAGGCCATCAGGTCGATGCCGACGTGGCCATCCCAATCGGTGCTCGAGGACCATCCGCCGGACCCGTCCAAACCGATGCTCAGGACCTCTCCGGCAGGCATTTCCCACCAGGTTCCCAAGGTCGCGGTCTGCTCGTCCTCTCCCTCTTGGGTGGTCCAGCTCGCCTGCAGGTAGAACGAACCCGACTCCAGTGGGGCCCAATCCATGCCGGCGAGGAAGGTTCCGAAATTGCCCGAGGCGTCGGAAACATCCTCCGAGGACCAGGTGGCTTTCAGGTTGGGAGTCCAGTTCCCCAGGTACCAGGACTTGCCGACCGAAGTGGTCCACAATCCGTGTGAAACTCCGGTGTCGGCGCCTTCCGACCGGGAGTAGCCCGTGTACAACCGCCAACCAGCCCTGGCCGGGACTCCGGGATTGGCCAGGTTCTCGTAGGGAAGGTCGTCCATGATGGCGACCCCACCCAGATCGCCTTCGGCCAAGGCACTGTCGGAAGCCGTGGTGGACGAGGCGGCCATCGTGGCGATGGGTGCCAGGAAAAGGGCGGAGAGGATCGTCACGTAGCGCATAGGAGAAAAAGGTATCACAACAAACGCCGGAGCGTCGGGCGGGACGTCCGGCGGATGAGCATCACAGGCTTGATCAGCGCTGCAAAAGGTGATTGATTGCTTGCCGCCAATGGGGGAGTGACAGGCGCACTGGGGATCCCCGTCGCGGCCAAAGGCACCTGTCTGGTGGACATCCAGTCCAAGGGAGCCAGCCACCGGGAAATGGAGTTGGTGGACTAGCGTCTCCCCTTCCTCGTTCAGTGGCTCCTCGGGAGGAGCCACTTTTTCAATGAATTTAGAATGGAATGTTCTTGAATCGCAAGGGCTGCAGATTGACAATGCGATCGACATTCGCGTTGTATTTTGGCCGGAAATACCCGAAAGCAAAATCGAAATTCACGAAGAAGCCATCGCCGAATCTGGCAATATTATGCAGGTTCTCTCCACCAAAGATGTATCCGGTACTCACTGTGGCCCAATAAAACCCTTCGACGGAACTCCCATACCCGATATACATTTTCAGTCCAGCTTCCAGATATGGAGTCCAGTGTGAACTTGAAGACAGGGTGCGCTCATCGCCGCTCGTCATCCTCTTTTCCGTAACCTCTTTCTGCGTGTAGACGGCAGGTGACGCCTTCACGTATCCGCTCATCAGATTGGGAGGGGGAACGACGACCACATTGGGCAGTCGAACATACCTTTCCAAGGTGAGAGCCGCAACATTGTGCGAGAAATAAGATTCCGTGATTTTCAAATTTTGAAACTTCTCTTCAATTCCAGTAAATTCTAGCGAATAGCATGTCAGATGAATTGCAGCATTCTTAAACGTGAACAAATCTGTGGAAAGGAGATCAAGCCAAACAACAGGAACATCTCCCCATGCCCGGAAATTGATTCATCCTCCAAAATATTTCGTATCCTGAGTCCATTTGAATGCAGAATCACTCACAGTTTTGTTCAGGAATGTTTTGGAAGTGTAATCGTATTGGAGAATGGGAACCAACGATTCGTTCGCTGGAGTGCGTATAGCCAACGTATCGGTTGCCGCCCTCGGTTCGGAGGAGTTCACAAGCACGGACGAATCACCGATACCGGAGAACGCAACCAAAGCAAGCAGTTGACTGAGGAGCATACCAGCCTCCAGGAAGTTGTGTGTTTTGCACAAAGGGTAGCATCGGACACGTCAAGGGCACGAGACGCCAACTGTTGGCCGCCAAATCAATGACGCATAAGTAATATTATGTTAACACGAGAATCACAGCGCAGGCGTTTCCTTCCTGCGAAGACTTGTTGCTCTGAAGGCTGGACCCGACCATGCTCGCGCTCCCCCATTTTCCTCTGGAGTGGCCGGTGACGGAAACCGGGAAGGAACTAGGTTTACAGGGCTACATGAGCCGTCTCATTGCGTTCTTAGTGCTGCTCGTCGGGCCCTTGGCCTGGGCGGATGTGACCACAGGGTTCCTCGGCTCAGGGGATTCGACCCGCAAGGACACGGTCGTCCATCATCCCGATACGGTCAAATACGCATCCGAT
>DAOPYN010000060.1:0-24131 GCA_035352895.1 Fibrobacteria bacterium
TGCCCACCAGATAGTCCTTGAGGTCGCGCATGCCCACCAGCGCCACACTCGTGGGGAACCGCCCCACGCCCCGCGAGGCGAATCCCCCGCGCAATTGGCGCAGGAAGCTGATCAAGGTGGCACCGGAGAGGGTGTCCACCTCGTCGAAAAGGATCACCAAGGGCTTGGGGGCGCACAACGCGGCCCATTCCTTGATGGTTTCGGTGAGCTGGATGGCTGGATCGGATCCCGTAGGGGGCTTGGTGGGAACAGGAACGCCAAAATCTCCGGCGTAGTTGCGGATGGCCCCACAGATCGCCGGCATCGCCATGGCGAGGTCCTCGATTCCCTGGCAGGCCTCCACGCTCACATAGCAGGCCACAGCCTGATTCGATGCGTTCAGGCTGCGCATCCAGGACATCAGGAAGCTGGTCTTACCCGTCTGGCGCGGCGCGTGCAACACCCAATACAGCTCCTTGTCGATCAGCCGCTGCAAATCCGCACCCGGAATGCGCAACTCGGGAGGCAGCATGTAGTGCATCTCCGGACGGCAAGGGCCGGTGGTGTTGAATTCCTTGGAACTGGACGCCATGATTCCAATCTAGGTTCTGGGGGCACTGGAAGAGCCCCCCCCCTCCCTCCACACCCCCTCCGGTTTGGTCTAGCTGTTTCCGCTCCGGATCCACAAAGCTCAATCCATCTTCCCCTGCCCCGGCGACACCCAAACTCCCGAACCCACCGAACCGGCACCGCTGGAGAACTGGGAAGAAAACAAGACCAAGGAACAATCGGGATGGGACGGATGGTCCGAATCCTGGCAAGGCGAATCGGATGGGGAATCGGGGGACGGTGGATCGGAGAACCTCCCCAGCGCCTGCACCGAGGAGTTCTTCCGCAAGACCCCTTCCGGCCAGATCCGCGACCGCAACCTGATCGCCTCGGACCTGGGCCTGATCGCCAAGTCCGGAGCCGACGGCATCCTGCACCTGGTGGCCACCAGCCTGAGCACGGGCCACTGCGCGGGCAAGGTGGCGTTCATCGATTGGCCCGGATGGGCCGGACGTCCCAAGGAGCAGGTGGGGGCCGGTGCGTCCATCCTCACTCTTTCGTCCGACAAGACCTCCTACTCCGTGGGTCAGACGGCGAACCTCGCCTTCACCAGTCCCGGCAAGGGCCGCGCCCTGGTGAGCCTGATCCAACCGCACCAGTGTCGCAAGAACGACCTCCCGCTGCGGCTCTACGGGATCCTTCCGCTTCCGGTGGACGATCCCTATTCGCGCCTCTCGCCGGTGGTGTCGACTCCCTCCGAGATGCGCCCCAATCAGAATCTGTCCATCACCGTCCGCGAGGCCGCCGGAAAACCCATGACCTACACGGTGGCCGTGGTGGACGAATGCCTTCTTGGCCTCACGGGCCACGCCACCCCCGATCCCAGAGCCTCCTTCCGCCAGAAGCAGTTGGCGGGAACATGGTGGTCGCCGGCCTCGCCGGGAGCCGGCCAAAGCCAGGCCGCGCAGGAGCTGGTCCGCAGCCGGAGCCTGGCGATCTCCTACGTGGAGCCCGGCGAGACGTTCGGATCCGTCCTGCGCGACCAAGCCGTGGCGGTGTACACGCTGGCCCGCCAAGGCCGCACCAAGGAAGCCATGCCGGGAACCCTGGCCCTGGCCGACAGTCTCCTGGCGCCCCAAGCCTCCCTCAACACGCAATCGCGCGCCTGGTCGCTTTTGGCGAGTGACGATCGATCCCGGGAGGCGACAACAAGTGTAGCGTCCCGACAATTCCGAAACTGACATCGCCCTTCGAGACGCCCATTCCATGGGCTCCTCAGGACGAACGGATAGTTTCTTTTCCGCCGGGACATCACACTTAGTGGATCAACACCGTGCGCGACACGCCCCCCGCCTTGGTGGCCAGTTGGACCAGCCAGATTCCCTGGCCCGGCCCCGCCTCGCGAACGCGGCGATCCAGCGAGCCTCCCGGCTCCAGCAGGAAGCTGCGAACGATCCTTCCATCCAAGGCCCTGACCGTCACCCGGCCACCGAGGGCTTCCCGATCGATGGATCGGACAGGGTGCGGAGCGATCCCCGTGGGCGAAACGCCGCCCGGGAAGGTCCGCTCGAGCAGGACCACGGCACTGTCCAGGAAATTGCGTGCGGTGATGGTGGAGCCAGCCTGGGCCACATCGCCTCGATGGCCCGAGCAATCGCAGGACGAAAACGGCCGTCCCAGAAGCTGGACCTTCACCAGCGGCTTGTCGGCGGGAACCACCATCGCGAAGTTGATCAGGTCTGAGGTCCAATCCCGTGTGGTGTCCTTGAATTCCTCGAGGTCCACCGCTTCGGTGGCAAAGATCCCCGTTCGGGTGGAGCTGTCGGCGTAGGTGAAGCGGAAGGTCAGGTCGTGCTGGTAGAGGAATTGCACTCCGTATGGACCGGTCCAGCTCTTCTTGAGCTTCTCGAAGATGACAGAATCCGTGGGATCGATCAGCTCCACCCCATGGCCCAGGAAGGGAACCGGAGGGTAGACGTACCTGGCCTGCGTCAGCGTGGGGTGGTACTGCCCATACACAAGGAATTGTTTCGACTCCGCGGGCAGTGGCATGAGGAAAGGCTTTGGGTCGTTCCCCGCGTTGTGGACGTTGCCCTGCTCGACGGGCTGTGTTTCCCGTCGCAACAGGGTGGGGCGTCCTTCGGGGCCAAGCACCAGGCTGGACTGGCCCAAGAAGGATGGAACTTGGAAGTCGCGAAGAGTGTCCCGATCCAGAACCTGCCCACGGTAGGCGGAATCCTGTCCGTTGAGGAACCAATGGATGGAATAGGCGGAGAAATCGGAAAAACCTATCCAGGGCCCCGGTTGCCCCGAGCGCGCCTCGCTGCACGAGTTTCCGAGATAGGACATCTGGTCCTTGCGTTCCACTCCGACGTCCTGGTGGTTGCTCAGTTGGCAGCGCGGCGAAGCGAATGCCTTCCGTGTTTGCGCCCAATTCCAGGTTTCTCCCCGCCCGCCACCGTCGCCGTTGGGCCCTCCGTAGGGGTATTCGTACTCCCAATTGCCCTGGGGAGTCTTCCCATAGACCTCGTGCCAATGGGGTAGGGAAATGGAGTGACCCAGCTCGTGCAGGAAGAAGCCGTAGTAGCCGGTCCCCTGGGCGACCCTGTTTCCGAGCCTGGAAAGCCCCCCGCTGTTGGACAGACTGGAACGCCCGTAGAAGTAGCCCCCTTCGTAGTAGACCCCCAAAGCCTTGGAGATCGATTCGCAGAAGCGCAGCAGCGACGCTTTCACTTCGGTGCTGTTGTCGACGATCACCGTCCCGCATCCGTCCAGGTTGGGAAGATCCTTGCGGCAACCCAGCAGGGGCTTGGAATCGGGCCCCTGGAGCACGATCCGCTCGAAGGGAATGGTGACCGGAAAATGTCCCAACCGGGTGACGGAAGCCGGCAGCGCTTCCGCGAGATCGGCCAGGAAATCTGGAGGTTCCGGCACCAAACGTTCCCACGCGGTATCGTCCAGATCAAGAAACTGCATCCTCGCCATCAGAACGTTCACCTCGGTGGGCGACTTCACCTGGAGTTGCTCGGCGGTCCACGCCTTGCGCTCGATACCCGTTTCCACCACCACCGACATCCCGGGCATCACCCATTCCTTGGGCAAGGTCATGGTGTAGAGGCGATCCAGCGACGGCGCGGTATCCGCAGCCTCGGGAGGGATCTGCTCCGGTCCGGCCAGGCACGCATTCCCCACCGTCACCCCTTTGACCTGCACGCTGATCTTCACATCGGGCGAGGCCCCTTGGCCGGAAAGATGGACCGCCACCAAGGCGGGGCGCCCGCCCGCCAGATAGAAGAACGGCCACGAAGGCTCCATCAGGTGGGTCTGGGCGAACTGGACCTTCCCGAGCTTGGCAGAAACATTGGCCGCCCGGCCGCAGTGTCCGGAATCGGGGGCATTGGGGAACTGGTGTTCCTTGAATCCGTAGGCGGACGGCAACGCGTTCAAATCGGCGGCCGCTTCCCCACAGAGCAAAGCGGAAAGCAGGAGTACAGGAAGGGAGGGAATTCGTTTCATCCGCGGGTGCGACTCCTCGAAGATCGGCTGGTGTTGGAGATCGGGCGCGAATCCATCGGGAGGCCTTGGAGCCAGGATCGCACCTTGGACACGCCAATGTAGCCAGCCTCTCCGCCCGCCTCCGCGGATCGCACGAGGATTTTTTTCCAATCCACTCCAGATGCCCCTCCCGCCTCTCCTCCACTTCGCCTCCCGCGTCCTCGCATCGCCCCCCAGGCGCGGCGCGGATTCCGTGCGCAAGAAGCTCCGATCCCGATCTGCCCGGCTGGATGCCGCCCTCGCCAAATCCGAACCCTTGCCTGCGCCTGCGCGCACGCCTCCCCGCCTGGCCGGGAGCCTGGTCCATACCCTGCAGAGCCGCCACGGTTCGCTCCGCGCCTTCCGCTCCACGCTGGATCTTGACCTGCAACGGAAGCTCCACGAGGAACTCGCCCAGGTCGCCCCGTCGCTGCATTCCCAGGGCATCGCCAACGCCGCGGTGGTGGTCCTGGAAAACCGGACAGGAAACGTCCTGGCCTACGGACCCAACCTCCCCGAGGCCGATTCCCTGGTCCAGGCGGGATCCATGGACCTCGCCCAGGCGCGCCGCAGTTCGGGCAGCATCCTCAAGCCCTTCCTCTACGAGATGCTCTTCGAGCAGGGCGAACTCTTCCCCTCCACCCTGGTCCCCGACATTCCGTCGTCGTGGGGCGGATTCCTTCCCGAGAACTTCGACCGGACCTGGCACGGCGCGGCGAGCGCCTCCGAAGCCCTCACCCAGAGCCTCAACGCACCGGCCGCGCGCCTGTTGGCCCACGCGGGAGTGGACAGATTCCGTTCACGACTGGCGGACCTGGGCATGACCACCCTCCAGCGCGACGCGGGCGGCTACGGACTCACCCTGGTGCTGGGCGGAGCGGAGACCACCGTATGGGATCTGGCGGGCATGTACGGACACCTGGCCGCCGACGCCCAGGAGTTGCCCCCGTGGCGGTCGCCGCGCTGCCTGCGGGACGAACCCCTCGAACCTCCCCGGATCCGGCTGCACCCGGCCTGCGCCTTCTGGACGCTGGACATCCTGCGCGACCTGAACCGGCCGGGCGATCTGCGCAACTGGCGAAGCTGGGAAGGCGCGCGGCCGGTGGCCTGGAAGACCGGCACCAGCAACGGGCACCGCGACGCCTGGGCGGTGGGCACCACTCCCGAGCGCACCATCGCGGTGTGGGTGGGCAACGCCGACGGATCGGGCATGCCGGATATTGTCGGGCGCGACGCGGCCGCACCGCTCATGTTCCGCCTCTTCGGGATGTTCCCCCACGACGGCTGGTTCCGCCGCCCGGCGCACGGATGGAAGGTTGTGGAAATCTGTCCGACTTCCGGACGCCCCGCCGGAACCTCCTGCCCGCGCCGCGAACCGCTCACGGTCCCGGACGTGCCGCTGCTGTTGCCTCCCTGCCCCTGGCACCAGTCCATCCTGGTGGATGCGCGGGGCCGCCACGTCCACGAAGGGTGCGCGCGCGGAGGCCTGCCGCGGACGGTCTTCGCCCTGCCGCCCGAGCAGGCCCAAGGCTTCCAGGGCCGCGGAGCCTCCGAACCCGGCATGCCCCGGTGGGCGCAAGGATGCGCTCCGGAAACAGACGACCAGCTGGTGGTATCCTACCCCGCCGCGGGGTCGAGGATCGTGCTTCCCCGCGGACAGGACGATCGCCGGAATTCCCTGGTGCTGCGGGCGGCCTTCACGGGAATCGGCCGCCTCCATTGGCACCTGGACGGAACCTACCTGGGCCAGAGCGCCGAAGACCACCAGATGCCCGCCCAGGTGGCACCGGGATGGCATGTGGTCACGGTGCTGGATCCGCAGGGAAGAAGCGCCACCTGCCGCTTCCAGGCGATGGCTCCCTGAAACCGCCACCCTCCGAGGCCTCGAGAATTGGATACTTTCACACCGAGGATGTGCTTCGCACCCGCGAGCGTGAATGCCGACAGGATGATTCCTGAGCATCGGCCCGAAGGACTCCGACCCGCCGTCGACAGGTGTTTTGGCCCGACAACCGCTCCGCCATCGACGCGCGTCCCCACAGAGAATGGAGACCACGCATGAAGCTTCACCACACATCCCTCGCCATCCTCGCCTGCCTCGCGGGCACATCGAACGCCATCACGATTTCCGGCACCGTCACCGATCGCAACCTCCAGCCCTTGGCGAACGCGGACGTCAAGCTGGTCGTCAATGGCGCGACCGCCAAATCGACCGCCCAGGGAAAATGGTCGGTGGCTTCCACCTCGGGCATCCAGGCGCTGGCCCAGGCACCATCGCTCCAGTGGAACGGCCGCACCCTGGAGGTGGATCTGGTCCGGCCCGCCTCGGTCGGCATCCGGGTGTTCGACGCCAGCGGCGCCACCCTGGCGAACCTCTCCGGCATCCCCCTCCAGGCTGGCCACTCCAGCATTCCCCTGCCGGTCGCCGTCCTTCCCGCCGCGTGGATCGGATTCACCTGCGAGGGCCAGACCACCACCCTCTCGACCCTTCCGGGAAGCCGCACCCCCACCACGGCCTCTCCGCTTGCTTCGACGCGCGCCATGGTGCAGACGGACACGCTGCGCCTGGTGTGGTCGGGGAGAACAGTGGTCGACATCCCGGTTTCCTGGAAGGACACCTCCGGGATCGTGATCCGCTTCGATACCTCCAATGCGGTGCCCTGGAAGACGGGCGTGGCCTACGGGAATCTGTACGACCGCCGCGACGGTCAGGTCTACCGCACCATCAAGGTGTACAAGCAGACCTGGATGGCGGAGAACCTGAACTACGCGGTCGACAGTTCCTGGCATTTCAAGGGACTGGACGCGGCCCGCCCCGGCGACACCGTGAACGAAAACCTGACCAAGGGAGTCCGCTACGGGCGCTACTACAAGTGGGCGACCGTCATGAAGCTGCACGACAGCTGCAACGCGAAGGTCTGCGCGAGCCTGGCCCCTGGAGACCACCCCGGCCTCTGCCCGCAGGGCTGGCACGTCCCCCGCGCGGCCTCCATGGCGGCCCTCATCGCCAACATCGAAGCCGACTCCCGCGTCAGCAAGGGCCGGGGCGGACGCGCCGTCCGCTCGACCACCGGCTGGAAGGTGAACAACGGCTGGGACTACTTCGGATTCCACGCCCTGCCCGGTGGCTACCGCGCGATCTCCGGACAATTCCTGAGCGCAGGCTACGACGGCTTCTGGCTCACCGGGACCGAGGAAAGCGGCCCGTACTTCACGGCAGGCTTCACCTTCGGGGGCGAGACCAACTACGACTTCGACTTCGGCGGCGTCCAGAAGGACTACGCCCATCCGCTGCGCTGCATGCAGAACTCGCAATAGGGCCCCCGACCACGGGAGCGCGGGAACCTCCGATCCTGCGCTCCACGGGGTTACCTTTCGGATCAGAGCACCGTCCACGCCAGACCAGAGGTCACCCATCTTCGATCGAGCTTCATGAGAACCCCTCCACGACTGTTGCCTCTGGTGGAAGACGGCGTGATCGACGAGGTGATTGGCCAGGTACGCAGCGGCAAGGAAGCCGACGTGTTCCTGGTGCGCCTGGCCGACGACATCCGTTGCGCTAAGGTCTACAAGGATTCCAGCCACCGCAGCTTCAAGCAGGCCGCCGCCTACCAGGAGGGACGCCGCGTCCAGAACAGCCGCAGCGCCCGCGCCCTGAACAAGAGGTCGTCCTTTGGCCAGAAGGAAGCCGAAACCAACTGGATCACCGCCGAAGTCCAGGCCCTGAACACCTTGAGCGCCGCCGGCGTGCGGGTCCCCAAGCCCCACGGATTCTTCGACGGCGTGCTGGTGATGGAGCTGATCGCGGACGACGCGGGCGAGCCGGCTCCGCGCCTCAACGACATCGCTCTCACTCCGGAAACGGCCCGCGCCTACCACGAGGAGCTGATCCACCAGATCGTGCTCATGCTCTGCGCGGGCATCGTCCACGGCGACCTGTCCGAATTCAACGTGCTCGTCGACACCAAGGGGCCCGTGATCATCGACCTCCCGCAGGCGGTGAACGCGGCGGGAAACAACAACGCCCAGCGCATGCTGGAGCGCGATGTGAACAACATGGCCAGGTACTTCTCACGGTTCGCACCGGAGCTGTCGCGCCTGCGGTACGCCAAGGAGATCTGGTCGCTCTACCAGAATGGTCTGTTGACCCCGCAGGTGGAACTGACCGGCCGGTTCGAGGAATCCACGAGCCTCCTGGACCTGGGAGGCGTGATGGAAGCCATCGAGGATGCGCGCCGGGATCACGAACAGAAATTGGCACGCAAGACGCCCGCAGCCATAGCCAAGGAGGCCGCGTTGGAGCCCAGGAAGTGGAACCCGCGCATGGATCCGCCGCATGGTGCCAAGCCCCACAACCCACAGGGAGATCGCTCCCAGGCTCCGCAGGGCAATCGCTTCGATGCCCCCCAAGGAAATCGCTTCCAGCCCCAACAGGGGAATCGCCCCCAAGGGGATGCCAGGCCCGGCCAAAAATCGTCGGGGGGTGGAAGATTCCAGGCACCACCTCCGGCGTCGAATCCTGCGCACCCTCACCGGCACGCGCCCGTGGCCAGGCCTCTACCCCAAAGGCCAGCCCAGCCTCCATCCCCTCCGCCCAAACCCGTGGTGGAGATCCAGCCGCCAGCCGAGATCAAGTGGGGGCGTCGGCCTTACCGGTAGGACTCCCGCCTACCGGAGCGTTTGGAGGGTCAGCGCCTCCGTCGCCGTGCGCGCCACGAAGAGGCCGCCACCCAACCCGGACAGGTCCAACCGCGACACGCCCGCGACCACCTGGGAGCGGCGCACCAAACGGCCCCGCAAATCCATCAGACGGATTTCGTCCAAACCGTTCCCTGTCACGAATGATCCTTCGCGGCGAAGCGAGGTGGCGCGCAAGGACCTGGACTCGAGGATATTGGATCCGCCCGGTTCGCCGTAGACCAGACCGCGTCCCGCCGAGCTCATGTACACCCGCCCGAACACGTTCCAGTCGCCCCGCACCAACTGGCCGTTGCCCACGCCGCCGAACTGATGGGCGGCGTCGTTGATGCGCATCCACGAGGCGCCCTTGTCGGTGGAGCGGTACATGCCGACTGCACCATGGCCCGCCGCCCCCCAGAGGAAGATGGTGGGATAGGCGGCCCCCGGCGCCGCCTTGCCCAAGCCCACCGCGATGCAGATCTGCACCAGGGAGGTGTCGATGCGGGTGTAGGTCTTGCCGCCGTCGGTGGTGTAGGCCAGGCCATTCTTGGTGTATCCGCCCGGCACCCAGCTCTGCATCTGGTCCAGCGGGATCCACAGCTCCCCCGACGTTCCAGGCATGGCCGCCATCTTGCCGGAACTGGCCTGGTACAGGCCCTTGGACTCGTCCTGCACCGACCCCACCTTGGCGAAGGTCGCGCCGGCGTCGGGGGTGACCCACATCTTCCCCTGGGCGTCCATGACATAGAGCACCTTGGGGTCCACCGGATCCGGGATCAGAGGACTGTTCTGGGTCTGCCCTTCGTCGATGCCGGAAAGTTTGGCCCAGGTGCTGCCGCCGTCGGCGGAGCGGTAGATGCTGGAGGCCATTTCGGCGCGATGGAAGTACACCGAGCCATCGGCGTTCATGGCCGTCATCCCTTTGCCTGCGGGCACCTTGGGAATCCGGGTCCAGGTCTTGCCCAGATCGCTGGAAAGGAATCCCACATCCGTCTTGATCTCGGTGCCCGTGCTCCAGTCGCTTTGCGTGCCCACGCGCAGGAGCTTGTGGGTGGTCGGGGCGTAGCCCAACGAAAGCGTGGTGCCCACCTCCGGCTTGTAGGAGGGGTAGCTTGAGTGGATATCCAGGTAGGCGGCTCCGTCGTAGTCGCCGATGGCCGTGAGCAAGGGACCGTTGGGAACGCTGAGCGCCTCGAAAGGCACCACCTCTTCGATGCCGCGAGCGGAAAACTTCCAGATGGTCTTGGTTGCGGAAACATCGTCGGTGCGGAACACGCCGTTGCCGGAAGTGACCCACACACGCTTGGTGTCGAACGGGTCGAACTCCACCGACCCGGCCCAGTGGATGGCCTTGCCATGGATCCACTCGGTGCCGTTGGGGTCGGTATTGAAGTCGGTGCGACTCTTTTCCGCGTAGGTGTTCAGAATCCTCCAGGTGGCGCCGCCGTCCTTGCTTTCGAAGAGCTTGTCGCCCCAGCCGTCGGTGGAATCGGCGAAGCGCCACTGGCCGCCGTAGTGGCACATCGTGCTGGCCACCAGGTGGAGGGTATCCAGAGGATCAGCAGAGATACCACCCAAGGCCCCACCGCGCGCCTGCGAGCCGTCGCCAAAATATCCGTCCGCATCCTTGGGGGTGATGTTGGTCCAGGCTCCGGTGGCCATGGACACCCGCCAGATGGCACCCCCTGTCACGCTGTGGGGGCCGGGCCCACCCGCGTAGGAAACCAGGAGGCTGCGTCCCGCCACCACGGCGCGCAAGGGCATCAAGCCCGCAGGTCCGCCGGGGACGGCGGTGAAGGTGGCACCGCCATCGGTGGTGCGGTAGAGGTTGTTGGAGGTCCTGCCGATTCCCACGTAGAAGGTCTTGGTGGATGTGCCCGCCAAGCCGCTGGCGCTGTCGAAGACCACGAAGCCGATCCCGTTGTCGTTGACCAGGCTGCCTCCAGCCTTGGATCCCAGGGTGTCGGCCTTGGTCCAGGACTTTCCACCGTCGGTGGAGCGGAACAGGCCATTGAGGCGGCTGCCGCACCAGATGTTCTTGCCGTTGCGCGGATCCACGGCCAGCTTCTCGCCGGATTGGCGACCCATGCCGTTGCCGTGGGCCTTGAACAACGACGTCACCTCGGTGGTGTCGAAGGTGGCGCCGTAATCGGAAGAACGGAGAATCCAGGTGCGACCGTTGGTGAAGTATTCGGTGCCCCCCAGGATGTAGAGCTTGGCCGGATCCTGGGGATCCAAGGCCATGGCCTCGGTTCCCATCATGCCCAGCACGCTTTCGCCCACCCAGTCCATCAACGGAATCCAGCGCTGCGCGGTGGCGTCCCAACGGTAGGCGCCGCCCACGTCGGTACGGGCATAGGCCAGGTCCTTCTGGATGCGGCTGGTGACGATCGCCGAAACGAACCCGCCACCGTCGAACCGCACGTTGCCCCAGGTGTAGGGCTCGGCCCAAGCCGTCCCCGCCACCAGGTTCGCGCCCAGCCACATCGCCTTCCCCACCGAACCGGTCCTGCCCATCGAGCACCTCCCGACCGCGACCCTTGCGGCCTGGCGAGAGTCTAACTCGAGGGATGCCCTTCCCGCCGACGGGTGGAAAAGGGCCAAGAAAACATCGCGGGAAACATCCGAGGTCCCAACGGGCATGCGACCCGGCCTGCAGTGCGATCCTCCTCAGGTTGCCATCAGATTTCCATGGAGAGCCCAAAGCCCGCATCCAGGTATCCCAGCACGCGAATCCACTTGGCGAGGGCTTCCCCGCTTTCGGGAACCTCCCCGACCCACCATGCGCGCGAATCGCCGGCCTTGAATCCCAACCCCACGTTCCAGAACCACCCCAGACGCTTCCAGATGTGGTTGCGTCCCAGCATGCCCACGCGCACCTGGTTGCTCTCGTAGCGCAGCCGATGGATTCGATTGTCGTCGTCGGGAATCTCCTGCTCGCTGGCGACCATGCAGTAGCGCACGTACACGGCGTTGGAGCGCAGACGTCCTGAAGGATGCCAAGTCAATCCCGCCTGGAAGGTGGTGAAATCGTTGGACTGCCCGGACAACCAGTTGTCGCCCACCCCTCCCGATGCGCTCGCCCAGGCACCGAGTCCGACGGTCGGCAGGTACAACCACTCCACCCCCAGATCTCCCGCAAGCTGGAACGGCGACGGCAGGAAGTCGACCACGAACCGGGGCTCCCGCTCGGGTGGCGTCGCGGACGAAGTTGGCGTCGTGGAAGAATCCGGCGTCGCGGTCGAATCCGGTTCGCCGGCGAACATGGACATCCATGCGCAGGCGACAATCGTTGTCAGGTTCATCGTGTTTCCTCCTTGGCCAGGGAAACCAGGTTGATCTTGCGGATGTCGGCGAAGGCCGGCGTCCAGGGAAGCCATGCGACCAGGATGGCGGCCAGGATCGAGACGACCGCGTCGTAGTGCTCGTAGCGCACCAGGACGGGAAAGGTTCTCTGGCCGCCGAACACCTCTTGCAGCATGGTCTGTAGCGGATTGTGCACCAGCTGCCAGCCCGCGAGCTGGACGGCCAGCTGGACGGCCACGAGCAACGCGACCACCAGTTGCATCGACAACATCAGCTGCACCGCGAATCTGCGGTAGTTCTCGCTCAGATCCTTGTCGGTGATGCGGCGCACCTGCTGGAAGTGGGGCGATCGCTCCGACAACGTGGCCCACCTTCCCCATGCGACCACCCCAACCAGGGTGGCGATGGAGATCGCCACGGCCACCGCGAAGGCCGCCGTCACGGCACCCAAGCTCCATGCGACCAGCACACCCAAGCTCACCAGGAGCAATGCCGCATCGGCCGACCAACGGAAGGCCTTCGGGGCGTAGTTCTCCAGGCTCCTGGGACGGAGGGTAGCAGATCGTCGATCGGGCTTGGGGATGGCCTGCGCGATCCGGCTTTCCTGGAAGCCATGCACCGCGCAAAGGATTCCCGCGGCCGCCAGGATGGTGCCGTTCTTCAGGTAGACGGCTTCCAGCGAAGGCAGCGACCAGAACCCGAAGGCGATCACCACCATGCAAAAGAGGGTCAGCGCGAACAGGGGCCACAGAGGAGCCCTGAGATGGCGGCGCAGGAAGTCGGGGTTTTCCAGCACCCAGTCCATGTTCTTGGCCAGCGTCTGCTTGCGCTGGACGTCCAGGGAAGCGGTTCCCATCCAGGCCAGCGATCCCATCAGGATCCACGACGCGACGATCGTCAGGTTCATGCGTTCCTCCGGTTGGAATCGGACAGTTCCTTGGTCACGAAGCGCTTGAGGTCGGCGAAGGCGATGCCGGCCTGGAGCTGTTCGTCCACGAATTCGCGGAAGCGGATCTCCATCTCCCTGGACAGGAACCGTCCCACGTTGGCGGAAGCCTCGCCGTGCACGAAGGTCCCCCTGCGTCCCGCGGTCGCCACGATCCCCGCCGCTTCGAGGATCTGGTACACCTTGGAGACCGTCGCGGGAGTGAGGTCCAGGTCGACCGCCAACTGGCGGATGGTGGGCAACGGGTCGCCAGGACGCAAGCGCCCATCGCCCACCGCCTTCACCACCTGCTGGACCAGCTGACGGTAAACCGGGATCGCGCTGCTTTCGTCGATCGAAACGTCCATGGATTCCATTCTTTTGTACTAGATCAACATAATACAAAAGAACCCGGAACGCAACATCGGGAACATTTCCCGTCGGAAACACCCACCGGCGCCATCCAATCGGTTGGCGATCATGGTCCGCCCTTCGATACACCGCCTCCGGCGGCACTCAGGGAACGGACCATGAGGAACCGTGCAGGTGCCTGCCACATGCCGGATCATCGCTCGTTCCCTGAGTGGCGGCCTACGGCCGCTGTATCGAAGGGCGAGCGATGACACCTCCCTACGGCACCGGCACGACCCATTGGCGATCCTGCGCGCCGCCCAGGATGTGCAGGAGGTACCCGCCATGTTTGACGGAAACAGCCTGCAGGATCGCCTCGCCGGATGCGTTGCGTCCCTGGCCCATCAAACGACCCGACAAATTCCGCACCTCGAACCGTTCTCCCGCTCCCAAACGCAGATCCAGCCTACCCACCGAGGCCCGCCAAGGCAGGCTCCTCGCCACGGACCGCTGCGGGCCGGAAGTTCCTGCGCAAGGCTTGCCGTCCGGGCACCAGTGGTACGCAAGCACCTTCCCCGCGCCATCTTCCTCCATCAGCACCACGCGGCTGCCGTCGTCGCGCACCGCCACGTTCAGGCCGTTCACCAAGTCGATGGTCCCGCCGAATCCGCCCAGGTATTGCGAATCCGGAGCCATCCAGCCCACCGGTTGGCAGGTGCTCGCCGCATATACGGTCGCCTCGCCGCGGCGCCGCGAGTAGCGCCCGTTGTCGATGTATCCCACGTACACGAATTCGCTGTCGGCGGTGAAGGAAAACGGCAGGGTCATGATGTCGGTGCCCTGGTCCAGATGGATTTCGGACTGCCCCTTGCTGTCGAACCCCAGATCGATCCGACACTGCTTCTTTCGTTCGAGGGGGTCGGTGAAATCCCTGTACACGTGGATGCCCGCCGAATACCACGCGTCGCGGCCTTCGGCGAGGAACAGCCGGTCGCCTCCCACCAGGTGCTTGATCCGGATCGCGCTTCCCTGACCTTCCGTGTGGGGAATGCTCCAGCGGTCGATGCTCCCCACGTCGAAGGCCGGCACTCCGCGGGCGTCCAGCGCCCCGGCGCGGATCCGCGCCACGCCGCCGGCGCGGAAGTAGGTGCTGGTGTCGCCTTTGCCGCCAAACCAGATGTCGCCGTTCTCGTCCACGTCCAGTCCCTGGTTGTAGCTGTTCCAGTTCTCGAAGGTCCGGTATTCCGAGCGCTGGTTGATGCCGTCGCCGTTTCCGTCCACCCAAGCCCAGCGAAGCCGCTTGTTGGTTTCGTTGCGCTCCCATTTCGGCGCGCTGTCGGCCCCCCATCCGGTGGTCCGGTCGCCGTAGGAGCAGAAGAACGCGGTGGGGATCCCGATCTCGCTGCCATCCTCGAAACGAACCACGTAGACGAAGTCCCCCACCATGTTGGTGTGGTACTGGAACCGTTTTCCTCCGATGCGTCTTTCCCACACCGATTCCATCGGAGTGGTCAGACGGGCGTCCGTTGGGAAACGGAAGGGGTCCAGCGTGACCGCTTGGAAGGTCCAGCTTTCGCCCGGCTTCCTGGAATAGTCCATCCGGAATCGCTTGGCGTTCAGGTACAAATCCTGTCCATTGGAAGCGGGGTCCGCATCGGCGTTGTTCACGAAGGCCAAGCCATGGTTCTCCCACAGAAGGGCGCTGTCGGGGCCGGGCGCGAAGGCGCGGATGTTGGTCCCGCCCATGGTCTGCATGGGCATGCCGGTGTTCCCCACGTAGAGGTTCCCGGCACTGTCCACCGCCAGCCCCCGGATGCCCCAGAAGCGGCGCGGTCCCACCTGGCCCGGCAGGAACTTGGCCTTGGCTCCGGGTTTGGAAGGGGCGAACACCCCGCCGGAATCCCCGAAGGTGCGCAGGAGCCTGGGTGGATCCAGGGAAAAGAACTTGATGTCCTGGTCGGGGCCGTTGTCGGCCACCAGAAGGTTTCCCTGGTTGTCGAAGGCCAGGGCCGTGGGGTCCGTCACCGAGCGGAGGGTGTCGCCATTGGCGCAAACCACGCAAGGTGCGGAGTCGCCCTTCGGTGGCGGGCCTTGGTGCTCCAGGAAGTTGCGCCCCCAGAAATTGCGGATCTCGCACTTGAGCCCCTTGTACCAGGCGCGGTCCGAATGGATCGTATCCTTCCACCACTCGGCCTTTCCCACCTGGAGCCCCTTCCTCCCGGTGGAATACGAGCAGTAGCCGCATCCTCCTTCGTCCCAGAACGAAGCGGTCAGAAGGAGCGGGTTGTCCTGGGGCGATTGACTCCATGTGTAGAGGGTCATGTCGGTCAGGAAGTTGGCGATGTGGTCTTCCTTGGTGCCTCCGGTGTTGGCCAGCCAATGGTGCGCCACCTTGGCCAGCTTGGGCGCCTGGGCATGCGCAGAGCCTGTGCACAGCGCCAGGGCTATCGATGCCAGACGAATCGGTTTCCTGTTCATGATCGCTCCTCCCTCTCTCCCAGCGACTGATTTCCTGGCCGGAACCCGCGATCATGGTCCGCCCATCGATACACCGCCTTCGGCGGCACTCAGGGAACGGGCCATGATTCGAACACCATTGACCTCTATTCACGAATTTTACCCCCTCCTATTGATCCCTCTGCAAGAATTTCTAAGACAGAATTGACCTGCTGATCAAGTTTTATTGACATCCCCCATTGCGCACCCATGGCTTTGCCACTTACCTTCCAGACATGGAAGGGCTCCACCAGGCCTCCGATTACCGGCCGTGGCTGAATGTGGCGCTGAAGGACATCCGGCGCCGCCATCCCTCGCGCACCAAGAAGGCTCTTGCCCAGCTTCTGGAGATCGATCCCGCCCACCTTTCCCACGTCCTGGCCGGGCAGAAGCACCTGGCCTCGCGCCACATCCCCGATGTCGCGCACTTCCTGGAGCTTGCGCCCCGCGAGACCCGGTATCTCGCCACCTTGGTGCGCCTCAATTCCGCGGCGGATCCCGCCACCTCCCACCAGGCCTTCCTGGAACTTCGCCAGATGCGCGGAGATCTCCAGAGGAATCTTTCCGACGACACCCACGAGTACTTCACGAGCTGGCTGCATCCGGTCATGCGCACCCTCCTGAGCCTGGTGGAATTCCGAGGCCTGGGCTGGACGCGGCTGGCGGGGCTTTTCCGCAAGACGGTCACCCCCGACCAGGCCCGGCAATCCGTGGAGCTTCTCCTGCGGTTGGGACTTGTGGAACGCGACCCCCGCGGGATCCTCCGCCCCACGGGAGGCACGGTCTCATCCGGCGAGAAATGGCTGGGGCAGGCTGTGCAGGAATTCCAACGCCAGACCATCGCCTTGTCCGGCGAGCTGTTGGATGCCACCCCAAAGCCGGAACGCGACGTCTCCACCCTCACCCTCCCGGCCAGCCGCGAAAGGCTGGACGAGCTGAAGGACAAGATCCGTCAGTTCCGCCAGGAAGTCATCGCCTGGGCGCGCGATCTGCCCCAGGAGGATGTCGTGGTGCAGCTCAACATCCAGTTGCTTCCCGTGGCCGATGCGCGCCGCACGGAACGAACCGCAGCGGAGAAGACCCCATGATCCCCCACTGGCGCCCACTGGGCTTGGCACTCCTGACCTTGGGCTGTTCTTTCGGCGACCGGGAATCCGGCAAGGGCGTCATCACCGAGACCACCAACGGGGTCACCGCGCGCGGACGCCTGGTGGCACCCGACTCCCTGCCCATCCGGTCGGGAACCATCCGCGCCGTGATCGACGAGGATGTCCCGGAAGCGTGGAACGGCCATCCCCGATCGGCTTCCAGCGTGGGAAGCGACGGATCCTTCGAATTGCGGGGATTGGACAAGCCGCGGATGATCCTTCTGGCCGACGCGACCACCGGCAAGGGCGCCTACGGATCCAGTCGGTCCATCCATGTCCACGACTCCGACTTCCGGCTTCCGGACCTGGCCATGCAGCCCCGCGAACGTCTTGCCGGATCGTGGACATCCTACGACTCGGCTCTGGCCGCACTGCCATCCGGGTGGTTCCTGCGGATCACCGTGCGGGGGCTCCCCGAATCGAAACGACTGGACGCCAAGGACTGGGTCTTCGATTCCCTGCCCCCAGGAACCTGGCATGTGCGCATCCAGGCGGTGGATGGCGTTCCCGGGCACGAAACCACCCTCTGGCGCGACTCCCTGCCCACCAGCCCCTACTGAGAGACGCCCGGGAGTCCGCTCGGGTCCGCAGGCGCGAAGTCAGGACTTGAATCGGCCGATGGACCCGTGGAGTTCCGCGGCGAGCTTGGCCAGTTCCCTGGTCGCCTGATCCATCTGCACGATCCCCGAACCCATCCTGCCCACGCCATCGTCCAGCCCGCGGATGCTCTGCGATGTCGCCCCCAGCTGGCCCGAGGCTTCCGACACTGTGGAGGCGATGCTCGCCACCTCGCGATCCACCTGGCTGATGGTGCGCGCGATTTCCTTGACCGTCGCCGATTGTTCCTCCACGGCACCGCCCACCACCACGGAAAGATGGTGGACCTCCCCGATCACCTGCTCCACCTCCGAAACCGCTTCCACCGCATCCAGCCCACCCTGGCGCATCTGCGCGATCCGTTGCTGGATCTCCATGGTCGCCTTGGCTGTCTGCTGGGCCAGCAGCTTGACCTCGCCGGCCACCACGGCGAATCCCTTTCCTGCATCGCCCGCTCGCGCCGCCTCGATCGTCGCGTTCAGCGCCAGGAGCTTGGTCTGGTCGGCGATCTGGCCGATCGCATCCAGGATGCCGCCCACCCCGTCGATCACCCGGTCCAATCGGGCCATCGCCTCGCGGGCGGCCACAGCCCTGTCCCTGGCCTTGGATGCGCATTCCAGTTCCTGCTGGCCGGTTTTGGCCACCTCGCTCAGGGATGCGCTCATTTCCTCGATCGCGGCAGACAGGGTGGACATGGATCGAGTCCCGTTGGCGGCGGATTGTGCGATGCCACCAAGATCGGTCGACGTCTTCCCGACCAGGCTGGCAACCTCCCGCGAATTTCCGGCCAGGAATCCGGATTCCCCGGCGATTCCCTGGGACATGGACGACAACTCCTCCGAGGTCGCCGCCAAGGTTTTGGAGGCCGCACCAACCTGCCCCACGGTGCTCTGCAGGGTTGCCAGGAACCGGTTGAAGGCACGCGCGACCGTGCCCACCTCGTCGTCGCTTGCGATCTCCAGGCGTCGCCGAAGATCGGCATCCCCCTGAGCGACCTCCTCCATGCGCTCCTGGAGCGCGGACAATGGAGCCAAGGTCCGACGCAACACCACGACGGTCGCGGTCAGCACCAGTACCAGCACCAGCACCGACATGCCCACGATTCCCAAGATCACCCCTCTCGTGCTGGCGCGGACTTCACGGTCGCGCATGGCCACCATCGAATCGATGTCGTCGATGTACACCCCGGTGCCGAGCATCCATTTCCAGGTTTCGAATCCCCTGGCGTAGGCGATCTTGTCTGCCACGGCACTCGTTCCCGGCTTGTCGAAGCTGTACCGTACGGTATCCCCTCCACGCTTGGCTACTTCGATCAGCTGCTTCAGGTATGGTCTTCCCAGCTTGTCCTTCTCGTCGATCCGATGCGTCCCCATCCAGGCGGGTTTGGTGGTGAGCACCTGGCAATACCCTTCGTAGTCGTAGACGAACATGTATCCGGACGTTCCGAACCGGATCCTTCCGATGACGTCCTTGGCTCGTGCGCGCCTCTCCGGGGTGTCCACGGAATCTGCATATGGCTTGAGGATGCTCAGGGCGGTCTCCACCTGTTCGCGGATGGCAGCCACCTGCCGTTCCATGGCATCCCTGCGGAACTGCTCCACTTGCCTTCCACCAAAGGCCATCAGGCGTATGGAGACCAGAACACTGCTTGCAACGATCACGGTCAACACGGAAAGGACCAGAATAAGGAGCATCTTGCTTCGAATGGACATGGTTTCGTTCCTGGGCGATGGAATTGACCAAGGCAGTGTACCATCTCCGGGCCTCGGTTCCATCCTCAGCTTCCGACCGACCTGGACGTGCTGGACGGGGGGTGGCTCGCCCGCTGCGATATCTTCCCCAATGCGCAAAGAGGCCACCTTGCGGCAGCCTCTTTTCCCGTTTCTCCTCAAAAACCCGCTTTACCGATGACCAGCGGTATGTGCGCGAAGGCCTTGTTGGCCACAGACCGACCCAGCCAAGCGACGTACATCCATCCTATTTCTGAACAACACGAAAAGAGGCCACCTTGCGGCAGCCTCTTCCCGTTCTCCTCAAAAACCCGTTTTCCCGATTACCAGCGGAAGTGCGCGAAAGCCTTGTTGGCTTCGGCCATGCGGTGCGTGTCCACGCGCTTCTTCACGGCGGCGCCTTCGTTGTTGGCGGCCTGCGAGAGCTCGCCAGCCAAGCGACGAGCCATGTTCTGCTCGGTGCGGCGGCGGGCGGCGTCGGCGATCCAGCGGATGGCCAGCGCCTGGCGGCGGTTGGGGTTCACTTCCACCGGGACCTGGTAGGTGGCGCCACCAACACGACGAGACTTCACTTCCAGCGAAGGCTTGACGTTGTTGATCGCGCGCTTGAGGATGGAAAGGCCATCCTCTTCGCCGGAGGCGCGAGCCTGGAGCTCGTCGATCGCACCGTAGACCACGGACTCGGCGATGGACTTCTTGCCATCGCGCATGATGCCGTTGACGATCTGGGTGACCAGCGTCGACTGGAACTTCGGATCGGGATTGCGTTCCCGCTTCTCTGCAGATTTGCGACGAGCCATTTACTTCTTCTTTCCCTTAGCGGCGGGTGCGCCTTTGCCACCCTTGGCCGCGGCCTGGCCGGGCTTCGGACGCTTGACGCCGTACTTGGAACGACCCTTGCGACGCCCGTCGACACCGGCGGTGTCCAGGGTGCCGCGGATGATGTGGTAACGCACACCGGGAACGTCCTTCACGCGACCGCCACGGATCAGCACGATGGAGTGTTCCTGGAGGTTGTGACCTTCGCCCGGGATGTAGCAGGTGACTTCCAGGCGGTTGGACAGACGCACACGGGCGATCTTGCGCAACGCGGAGTTCGGCTTCTTGGGCGTGGTGGTGTAGACGCGGGTGCAAACGCCGCGCTTTTGCGGGCTCGCCTTGAGGGCGGGCGATGCAGTGCGATTCTGGACCTTTTGCCGTCCCTTGCGGACGAGCTGCGAAATAGTTGGCACCTTCTTCAGGCTCCTTGGGTTTTTGAGGCGGTCAAACGTAGGTGTCCAACCCCTTGTTTGGCAAGGGGTTGAACCCTTTACTCTTGCACTTGGACTTCTTCTTCGAGCTCTTCTTCCAGTTCGTCTTCCTCGTCGGCGGCTGCCAGAGCGGCTTCCAGCTCGCGACGACGGGCGTCTTCCTGGATCTTCTCCTGGGCGCGGCGGGCCGCTTCCACTTCGGCTTCCTCGTCGCGCACACGGATGTTTCCGTAGGTGCGGGCGCCGGTTCCGGAGGGGATCAGACGACCCACGATCACGTTCTCCTTGAGGCCTTCCAGCGTGTCGGTCTTGCCGGCCACGGCCACCTGGGTGAGCACCTTGGTGGTTTCCTGGAAGGATGCCGCCGCGAAGAACGAGTCGGTTCCCAAGGACGCCTTGGTGATGCCCAGAAGGAGGGGATCGATGGTGGGAACATCGCCGTTGATCGACTGGATCCGGAGGGTCTCCAGGCGCAGGCGCGTCTTGGACACTTCCTCGTTTTCCAGGAACTGGGAGTCGCCCGGATCCTTGATCTTCACCTTGCGCAGCATCTGGCGCACGATGCACTCGATGTGCTTGTCGGCGATGGTCACGCCCTGGAGCTTGTACACGGCCTGGATCTCATCGACCAGGTATTCCTGGACGGCCTTCTCGCCACCGATCTTTAGGATGTCGTGCGGATCCTTGGGTCCTTCGCAGAGGCGGTCGCCGGCGCGCACACGGTCGCCGGAGTGCACCGACAGGTGCTTGCCTCGGGGGATCAGGTACTCGTGGCGGGCGTTGTTCTCGTCGAGGACGATCACGTTCTGCTGGCCGCGTTCCATCTCGCCGAACTCCACGATGCCGTCCACGGCGGTGACCACGGCCGGAGCCTTGGGCACGCGGGCCTCGAAGAGCTCCGCGACGCGCGGCAGACCGCCGGTGATGTCGCGGGTGGCCGATGCCTGACGGGGCATCTTCACGAGGATCTCGCCCACGCCGATCCTGGTGTTGTCGCGCACCTGGAGCACCGCGTTGGCCGGAACCGGATAGCGTCCGATGGGCTTGTCCTTGTCGGCGCCGAACACCAGAAGCTGCGGATGGAGCTTGCCCTTCTTGTCGTTGATGACGCGGAAGGTGGTCAAGCCGGTGTTCTCGTCTTCCTCCACCTCGAGGGTGTGACCCTCCTCGATGTCGTCCCAGCGCACCAGGCCGTCTTCCTTCGCCACGATGACGGAGTTGTACGGGTCCCATTCGAACAGGACGGTGCCAGCCTTGACCTTCTTGCCTTCCTCGACGCGCAGCACCGAGCCGTAGGGCACGGGGTAGCGGGACTTGGTGATGCCGTTGTCGTCGACCACCGCGCATTCGCCGGTGCGGCTGATGACGACCATGTCCTTGCCGCCGCGCAGCACGGTCTCCACCTTGTCCAGGCGGACGGTGGAGTCGATCTTGGCCTTCTGCTTGTCCTGGGCGGTCAGACGCGTCGCCGCGCCGCCGATGTGGAACGTGCGCAGGGTCAGCTGGGTGCCGGGCTCGCCGATGGACTGGGCGGCCATGACACCCACGGCCTCGCCGATGTTCACCGGGCGACCGGTTGCCAGATTCCGTCCGTAGCACTTCATGCAGACGCCGCGGCGGCTTTCGCAGGTGAGCACGGAACGCACGAGCACCTTGTCGATCTCGGCGTCCTGCAAAGCCTTGGAAAGCGCCTCGTCGATGATCGTGCCCGCCGGCACCAGCACCTTGTTGGTGAGGGGGTGCAGCACGTCGTTGAGGGGCACGCGGCCGATGATGCGCTCCGACAGCGGCGTCTTGACGTCGTCGCCCTCGGTGATGGCGCCCACCTCGATGCCCTGGACGGTTCCGCACTCGATCTCGGAGATCACCAGGTCCTGGGCCACGTCCACCAGACGGCGGGTGAGATACCCGGCGTCGGCGGTCTTCAAAGCCGTGTCCGCAAGACCCTTTCGGGCGCCGTGCGTGGAGATGAAGTACTCGAGGACCGACAGGCCTTCCTTGAAGTTGGACTTGATCGGGTTCTCGATGGTCTCCTGGCCGGTCAGCTTCTTCTGCGGCTTCTGCATCAGACCGCGCATGCCGGAGAGCTGCTTGATCTGCTCGCGGCTACCACGAGCGCCGGAGTCGGCCATCATGTAGATGGGGTTGAAGCCGTCCTGGTCCTTGGCGAGCTTGTCGAACAGGATGTTGGCCACCTCGGAGGTCGCATGCGACCAGGTGTCGATCACCTGGTTGTAGCGTTCGCCGTCGGTGATCACGCCGTTGTCGTAGAGGTCCTGGAGGTTGTCCACCTTCTTCTGGGCCTCGTCGACGATCTTCCACTTGTCGTCGGGGATGAGCATGTCGCCCAGGCCCACGGACGAGCCGGAGCGAGTGGCCCAATGGAAGCCCGTGGACTTCAGCTTGTCCAGGAACTCCACCGTGCCGTTGTTGCCGGCCTTGCGGTAGACGTCGCCGATCACCACACCCAACTGCTTCTTGGACATGGTCTCGTTGACCAGTCCCAGCTCCTTGGGCAGGATCTGGCTGAAGATGCCTCGGCCCACGGTGGTCACGATCAACTTGTCCTGGAAACGGAACTTGATCCACTCGTGAGGGCGGATGCCACCGCCGTTGACGGCCTGCTCCAGCTCCAGCACGGAGCCGAACACGCGCAGCTTGGCGATCTGTTCGGGCTTTTCCGGCTTGGGGCCGGTGGGCTTGGTCAGGTAGTACGCACCCAGCACGATGTCCTGCGAAGGAACCGTGATGGGCTGGCCGGACGCCGGGTGCAGCAGGTTGAACGCCGACAGCATGAGGATGCGGGCTTCCAGCTGCGCCTCGAAGGACAGCGGCAGGTGCACGGCCATCTGGTCGCCGTCGAAGTCGGCGTTGAACGCCGCGCAGACCAACGGGTGCAGACGGATCGCCTTGCCTTCCACCAACGTTGGATAGAAGGCCTGGATGCCCAAGCGGTGAAGCGTGGGGGCACGGTTCAGCAGGACGGGATGGTCCTGGATGATTTCTTCCAGGATGTCCCAGACTTCGGGCTTTTCCTTCTCGATGTACTTCTTGGCGCTCTTGACCGTGTGGGCGATCCCGCGTTCTTCCAGCTTCTGGATGATGAACGGCTTGTACAGCTCCAGGGCCATGCTCTTGGGCAGGCCGCACTGGAAGATCCTGAGCTCGGGTCCCACCACGATGACGGAACGTCCGGAATAGTCCACGCGCTTGCCCAGAAGGTTCTGGCGGAAGCGGCCGTTCTTGCCCTTGAGGAGCTCGGACAGCGACTTGAGCGGACGACGTCCCTCGCCCTTGACGGAAACCGTCCGGCGACCGTTGTCGAACAGCACGTCGACGGCTTCCTGCAACATGCGCTTCTCGTTGCGCAGGATGACTTCCGGAGCCTTGATGTCGATGAGCTTCTTCAACCGGTTGTTGCGGTTGATGACGCGACGGTACAGGTCGTTGAGGTCGGAGGTCGCGAAGCGGCCGCCTTCCAGCGGAACCAGCGGGCGGAGGTCCGGCGGGATCACGGGAAGCACGTCCAGCACCATCCACTCGGGGCGGTTCTCGGACTTGCGGAAGGCCTCGACGATGCGCAGGC
>DAOPYN010000061.1:0-23833 GCA_035352895.1 Fibrobacteria bacterium
CAGTCCCAGATCCGCCTGGGATTGCGCTTCGTGCGGCGCGACCACCCCGACTACTACCCTCTGATGCTCGCGAGCGAAGTGCTGGGCCAGGGTGGTTTCGGGTCGCGATTGGTCAATCGGATCCGCTCCGACGAAGGGCTCGCCTACCACGTCTCCAGCTTCGTCGGTTCCGACTACGATCGTCCGTCCACCATCGGCGTCGTGTTGCAGACCAAGACCCAGAGCACCGGCAGGGCCCTGGAACTGGTCCGCCAGGAGATCCGGAGGCTCGCCGATTCCGGATTCCGCCAGGGGGAGCTCCAGAAGGCTCGCAAGGGCATGGTCGCTTCCGTGCCCAGCTTGTTCGATACTCCGGAAGGGATCGCCGACCTTCTGGTCCAGAGCGCCGCCTGGGGGCGCGCCGACGACCATTTCGGGCGGTATCTGCGCGCCCTGGACACCATTCCCGATTCCACCGTGTTGCGCGTGTTCCGCAAGTGGTTCGTGCCCGACAGCATGCGGGTGGTGGTGGCGGGCCCGGCCAAGGAGCTCCTGGCGCCTTTCGCCGATGGATCGCCGGCTCTGTCCAGTTGGGGACCGGTGCGGGTCTGGAACCTGGATTCGCTGCAACGGCGCTGATCCGGGGGACCTCCCGGTTCGCGACCACGGTGGCGTTGCCGTGAGGTGGTGCTTCGCGCTTCGGGCGTTGGCGGATTGGTCACGGTGGAGCGTTGCCAAGTCGACTTCTGTCAACGCAAGTGGATGGTGATTGTCTGTAGCCTTTCAGGTCGCGCCCGGAGGCTGTGGACGAGGCCGGGCGGAACGACTCTTCCACCAATCCTTGCTCGAAGGAGTTCCCATGTCCAAGTTCTGGTCGAAATCGCTCGCGGTGGGCCTGGTTTGCGGGGCCGTGGCCGAGGCTCAGACGTGGACGTTCCAGGTGGGCGGGGTGGAGCGCACGGCCATCGTGTACGCTCCCAAGGACCTGGGGGCCAATCGGCCCCTGTTCCTTTCCATGCACGGGCTGAGCGGCGACGCTTCCATGCAGAAGATGATGGCGAGGGTGGAGTCCATCGCCGACACCGCCAAGTTCCTCCTGGTGTATCCAAACGGGCTGGACAAGCAGTGGGACATCAGCGGAACCACCGACATCGAATTCCTCCTCAAGATCATCGACTCCACCGCCTCGCGGTATGGGATCGATCGTTCGCGGGTGTACAGCTCGGGCTTTTCCATGGGTGGCATGATGAGCTACCATCTGGCCTGCAAGAATCCCGACAAGGTGGCCGCCATCGGCGCCGGTGCAGGGTATCCGCTGGGTGGCCAGTACGGTTGCGCCAAGACCCGTCCGGTGCCCATCCTCCACATCCACGGCGAGCTGGACACCTTCGTGGCCTTCAAGGGAATCCGGCCCTTCCTGGCCAAGAAGGCCACGGAATACGGGTGTTCCACGCTCACCGACACCACCCGGCCCTATCCCGCCTCCAAGCCCTCGTCCAAGGTCACCCGGGAACACTGGGGGCCCTGCGACAAGAGCGGCCGGAAAAGCGAAATCACGCTGATGACCATCGCCGACATGTCCCACAATTACGTCACCGGACCCCACATCAACATGTCGGAGGAGATCTGGAACTTCGTGAAGGAGTGGTCCCTGGGCCAGTCGGGTGTGCTCCCGGCCGGAAAGAGCCGCCGCTTTGGGGTGTCGATGCGGATCGTGTCCGGTAAGGCGCAGGTGACCTCCACGGCGGGGCTGGCCAGGGTGGTCGTGCGCGACCTGGAAGGACGCGAGGTGGCGCGTTGGACGGCTCCGCAGGAGACGCGGGTCTTCGAGGTGTCCTTGCCGGTGTCGCAGGCCCCCCAAGGGGTGCTTGCGGTGGAGGTGGTGGATGGGATGGGCATCGCCGGAGGGATGGTGGCCCTGCCGCGGTGATCCTCTCCGAGAGCCCCACACGACGGTGGGGTGGGTTCAGTGGATCACGATGGATCGGGTTGTGGATGTCCGGTTTGACCGCGCGTGGACGATGTATCGCGGGTGGGTCAGGGATTTGGGGGGACGACTCCGATCTTCCAGACGAGGTTGGTCATGGGGTCGGGGTGGAGGGCGGGTCCGGTACGGAGGATCAGTCGCATGAGATAGACCCCCTGGGCCACCTGGGTGTGGCGGGTGGTGCGGCCGTTCCAGAGGATGCGCACACGCACGCGGTCGCGGCCATCGCGGGGTAGGGTCCGAGGGTCCAGCGAGAGCTGCCTCGAGTCCACGAAGACCCCGGTGTGGTCGTAGATGTGCAGCGACAGGGTCACCGGTTGGTTGATCTCCAGCGTGGGGCCGCTGCAGTGGACGGTGTCGCAGGGCTGGTCGTCGGCGGACGCGGAAGAGGTACCGTCCAGGTCCCAGCCGCGCCACGACCCGGACGCATCCACCTGCAGCTGCAGGGAACGGTCGGAGGGTCCCGCCTGGGGTGGCGTGAAGAGGGGCTTGGGGCGCAGGAGGTTCAGGAACAGGGGCCGGGGAGAGGCGCCGATGGGGCGCCAGCGGACGGAAGCGGGATTGCCGGACGCATCCAGGACGCGATCCGTCCATCGCAGGGAGTCGCCCGTGCGCACGCTGGTGGCGGAATCGTCGCCCAATTCCACCAGAAGGGTGTCGCCCTTCCAGCGCGGGACCTGAACAGGGATGCCGGATTCCGCCTTTGAAGGCATCCGCAGGACCCGTGCCCAGTCCCAGCGGGGCGATCCCGACAGCGGCTCGGAAGGGAGCACCAGGAGAGTGTCGTGGCCGTCGACAAGCTCGGTGCGGCGGATGAAGGCGGTGTCGATCACCGCCCCTGCACCGTCGAGGGTGGTGATCATGGGGCCACCGCGTTCCCTGACCCACGAGCCGGGGGGGACGCGTGTCCACCCGAACGGAAACGGTTCGGCAAGCTGGATCAGGCCGGACAGGGTGTCGCCGGGCCATGCCTGGGCTTGGAGGTCGGTCCGCGACTGGGTGCCAAGGGCTCCCGGCAGGTCCAGATCGTAGCTCTGCCAGGGAAGCGACGGACGGCTCGCCCAGGAAAGCCTCACCCGATCGATGCGGCCGTCGCCGTCGGAATCGAGGTAGGTGGCCGTGCGCGGGGGACGGCCTCGGCCCTCGATGGCCACCTTCCGGCTCCAAGGGAGAGGTGCGTTCCCGAAAGCGTCCACCACCGACGGCATCAGCGCCAGGCTGTCGCCCGGCACAGGGCAGGTGGCCAGGGAGGCCGGATTCCATAGGAGGAGCAGGGTATCCGGTCCGCCCCGGCGGACATCGGCCTGGTCGGGGATTCCCGAGGCCGGTCCCAATCGGACCAGCGAGGTCGCCGCAAGCGGTTTGACGGATTCCGACACCACCACGCGCAGCGTGTCGGGGGCCAGGGTGCGGTCGCCCCACGAGATCCATGCGCGCATCGGGACGGGAGCAATGCCGTCCTGGACGGAAACCGACGTCCAGTCGTCTCCGCTCCAGGAATACTGCGCCACGGACGATGCCGCCGAAGTGGCGTTGGGCGCGAAGGCCGCATCGAAGGCCACTCCCATCGTGCTGGAATCCAGGAAGGTGGTCCGCGTTCCCTCCACCAGAGGTGCCGCGCCAGGCCAGCTGGCGCGCAAACGGTTGGAGGGGGAACCGGGGCGATGCAGATGCACCACCAGGCTGTCTGCCCGTCCGTCCCCGTCGCGATCGAGCATCCGTGCGGAGTCCGGAGCGGCCACCCGGAAGGTCACCGGGAAGCCGGCCAGGGAGATTCCTGCATCGGTGGTCACCACCAGGGTGTCGGACCGGACCGGTTGCGCTCCCACCACAAGGAAGGATGCCCTTCCGGCGGCCAGGGCGAGGGTGGCGATCGGAGCTCCGGAAGGGTCGGTGAACAAGACCTTCCCCGAGCGGCTGGTCAACGAGAGGATGCCTGTGCAGACGTCGCAGGGGCCGGACCTTCCCCACATCCGCACCTCCACGGGTGCGTTGGATCCCATCTGCTGGTCGATGGGATCCAACGTGTCGGACGCGGTGTTCCCCTTGGCGAAGCGCAGCCTCCACATCTGGACGGAAATGGGCTTCCACAGCGCCGCCACCCGCGGATCCGATGCCAGGGTGGCATGGACGGATCCCGACACAAGCGCCGCCGCGCCGCGCACCCAGAAGGTGGCGATTCCCGCGGAAAGAGGCAGAACCGAGGAGGCCACTCCACCTGCGGTGACGGAAAACGTCATGGATGGATCCGAAGCGGAAAGCCCCACCTGGTCGGCGCAGGAGATGCAAAGGGAATCCCCGAAGAACAGTCCTACCCTCAGGCGCAAGCCCTCCTGGGGATCCAGGACCACGGCCCGAGGAACCACCGGAAGGCCGGTGGAATCCACGAAGGTCAGTCGCCAGCCCAGGACGCGCACGGGGTTCCAGTCCAGGGTCTTCGAGGGGTCGGACACCAGTGCCACATGGATGTTCGCCGAATCCACCGGCAACGCGCTGGCCAGATGGAGGGTCGCCACGCCGCGCACCGGGGTCAGGGTGGCGGTGGAAGGCCCGCCGGCGATGGCGGAGAGGACCAGGTTCGCGTCCGAGCTTGCCACGGACACGGCCTCCGTGCACGAGGTACACAGCGTGTCGGCCAGGAAGATCCCCACCCGCAGGAGGCCATCCTTGCCGGGTTGCAAGGTGAGGGGAGAGGGCGATACCTTGGCCCCCGTGGGGTCCACCCATGCGATGGTGTGGCCTGCCACCGCGATATCCATCCAGAGGTCGGCGGTGTCGGAGGCGCCCTTGCCGATGGCCAACGCCCAGGTTCCGGCGGCCAGCGCCTTGGCCCACAAGCGAAGCGGTGCGCCGTTCGCGCCGGTGGCCAGGGCCGAGGTGGCCACCACGGGCACGGTCAAGGTGGAATCGGCAAAGAGGGCGAGCCCGGCCGGAGCGCGGATGCGGAAGGGACTGGAGGAGGGATCGAGGCCGTTTGGATTGCGTGCGACCACATCCACCGGAAAGACGCCACCCACCGCGAGGGACAGGGGTTTGTCGTTGGAAAAGGCGGGGAAGACGGAAAACGGCACCTCGAAGGTGGCCTGGCGCACCACGGTTGTGTCGAAACCCGCCTTGAATTGGATGGTGTAGGTTCCGGGAAGCAGGCCCACGAGAGAAGATGAATCCACCACCACGCGGCCTGAGGCGCTGTCCACCTGGATTCCCCCGAAGGAAAGCCCATTGGGGAGGTGTCGGGGCAAGGGGAAGGATGGTCCGGAGATCCTCGCCAGGACCGCCGAACGGAGCACGGTGGCCTTGGCGCGGCAGCCCTGTCCCACCGTGGTGGAGACGAACGATTGGAAGTCCCGCAGCCCCGCCCGACGCGTGGTGTCGGTGAGCCGGAAGTTGGAGCTGGTCCGCAGGTTCATGGTGGTGCGGATCATCATGTCGGACCCCGCGGGGTCGCGTTCGCAGAAGAAGAAGTCGAACGGGTAGGTGGCGTCCTCCACGAGTCCCAGGCTGTCCAGGAGCACGCTGTCGGAGGCCGCGCCGTGGATGCCGCCCAGATCCACCACCAGGCGGTTGTCGATGAAGAACCACACGTCGTCGTCGCCCGTGAATTTGAACACCTGTCCCTTGCGGTATTCGAATTCCCCGTGGGATTCCAGACAGAAGCCGTAGTTGTGCTGTTTGCCGTCGTTTCCGGGGATCTGGTCGAAGTACGGATTTGCCGAACCGTCGGAAAGGCGCGAGAAATCGTCGATGGGGAAGTAGTTCTGGTTGTCGTAGACGTAGTACTTGCCCACCGAATCCAGCTGGAGAGGGATGTCGCGGCAGGTCTCCGCGTTCTTTCCCTGGACGGTGCGAAACCACGTGGTGGCGATTCCCGTGTCGCCCACCAGGGCCATCGCCGCTGGTCGGATGGTGTCGTAGGTGCAGCGGTTCCCGAAGCGTTCCCACCAGCCCTCGCGGATCATGGAACCGGTGTCGTGGCGGCTGCGGACGGGCTTGCGGTCTGGGCCCAGGGTGGAATCCACCATGCCCTTGACCACTCCGTAGCCTCCGCGTTCGCATCCGGGTCCCCAGGCGAATTCCAGGTTGGAACGGTCGCTGGGAAAGTCGCGGATGGTGGCGGCCAGGAAGGAGAATTCGCAGACGCCCCGCAAGGCGGGAGGCGAGGACGTGGTCTGGACCTTGCCGTCGGAGAAGAACACCCAGCTGGTGTCTCCAGGCAGGCTGGAGAGGTCGATGGTTCCGGTGGAGCCCGGACCACCCGCTCCGAAGCTCGCCAGGGTCTTCTCGTTGGAGAAGACCACCTGGGGCGTGCGATCGAAGTGGGAAAAGCCGTACCATCCGCAGTGGTTGGCGTCGGCATGCATGGCCAGGGGGCCCTTGCCGCCGATGGTGATGCGGGGATGTTGGATGGGATGGATCCCGCCCCAGGGGTTCAGGAGCATCACCACCTTGTCTTCGGGTTGGCGGCCAGTGGCGATGGCGCGGACGGGGCCGACCTCCGGAGTCCCGCGCACCCACACGGTGTCCGAGACGTTTCCGATGGAATCCACCCCCAGAGGGGCGGCAACGGTGGAAACGCCCGTCGCTCCGAAGTACCTGGTCCTGGCGCTGTCGGAAAACGTCAACGTCAGGTTCTGGTAGCCGACCACCATGGAGCTGTACCAGCCAGGCAGGGTCGGATTGGCCGACATCCTGGACCAGGCTCCCGCGGCGTTGCGCATCCACGGAACGGTGCCGTCGGATTCCCAGGGATTCCACAGCAGGATGGTGCGGGTCTTGGGAGGTTCGGTCAGGAGCTTGAGGGTCTTCCCGACGGGGTAGGGGTCGGGGATGGCCCAGATGGTGTCCCGGGTGGAGAACAGGCTGTCCACCCGAAATTCCGTGCTCTGCCACACCCAGTTGCCCTGGTTGATGCCGATCCCGCCTGTGGGCGAGGTGGCGAAATCGAACTCCATCCAACTGCGGGCGTTGAGCCTGAAGCGGCTGGACGAGGAATCGGTGCAGGCGTTGTACCCCCACGACCCGCCTGTGAGGCAGACGCCGGTCTTTCCGAAGGGGCTCAAGAACAGGAGCACCTTCGCGGCCTGGGATTGCGCCAATAGGACCGCAACCATGATCATAATCGTTCGCATGCATGCACCCATCTTCATCGGTCACTCCAAATGGTGCCGCCGGAGGGGAGTCCCCTCTCCCTCGGCGGATCCTGTCGGTGAGCGACGATCAAGATGCGTGCGATCGCCCAGCTTGGCGGGAGGATTCCATCTTCCTCCCGGGACGCCGCTGAAAACGATTTCAGCGCGACAGGGAGATCGGCCAGCTGCCCCAGGTGGTGCCGTCGCGCAGACCTTGGAGGACATAGGTCCCCCGGGCCAGTCCCGGAACGCGCATGTCCAGGAGGTGGTCGCCGGTCTCCAGGCTGCGGGCGGGCGTGGAGGCGATCAACCTACCCTCGAGATCCACCAGTCGGAAGCCGATCTTGCCGGCCTCCTGGACGGTGTATCGCAGCGACACGCTCGAACGGGCCCGGTCCCACCGATAGGTGAGGAGCCTGCCGGGAAGCGGGACTTGGGCTTCGGGGGAAGTCCCGCTCAGCTCGATGTTGTCGTTGACGGTGGCTCCGATCTTGAACCAGTCGAAGTCGGCGTAGCCGCCTGCGGACTTGGTGGCGTAGTTGAACAGGCCGAAACGGTAGCCGGTGAAGTGGGTGAGCTCGTAGGACATCTGCAAGGTGTTCCCCAGCTGGGTCCATTTCACGCTGTCGGTGCTGTAGAAGAAGGTGGCCTTGTCGGTGCGGTTCTGGAAGTTCATGTCGATGCGCAGGAACACGCGGTTGCCGGACAGCGGCGCGGTGGCCACCTGGGTGGGGGTGGTGTTCCCCGCGTTCACCATCACGATCGTGTTCGTGGTTCCGTCCTTCTTCACTCCGATGTACCCGTACTTGCCCTGCAGGGCCACGAGTCCGGCCACGTCGCCGTCCTTCAGGCCGCTCACGTCGAGGGCGATCCGTCCCGAGCTGGTGGGTCCGAAACTCCTCTGGGTGAGGGTGTTCTTGGCGTTCACCACCTGGGCGTCCACGCGACCGGAGGTGATCCGCATGGAACCGGGCTTGGCGGACAGGGACCACTTGGAATTGTCCGGATTGTGGTTCCACTGCCATTCCAGCTTCAGGGATGTGGAATTGAAGTCGTCGTTGGTGACAAATCCCGTCCCCGTCGATGGATTGGTGGCGATGCCGAAGGTGGTGGGGGACGTGCCTCCGTTGAAGGAAGGCCAGTCGTTGGACCACGTCACCGGCATGATCCAGGTGGATCGACCCACGGATCCGTTGTCCTGGAACAGGTATCCCCACCACTTGCCGGAGGGATCCTGCAGGACGCTGCCCTGGGCCACGCCCTTGCTGGAGTGGACCACCTTCCCCTCGTAGTTTCCGTCGATGGTCTTCGAGCGGAAGGCGAGCTCCGTGCGTCCGTCGAAGCCGCCTCCGTTGGGCCAGCAGATGATGAAGACGTAGTACCACCCGTTGATCTTCTCGATGTGGGATCCTTCCCCGACGAGGATGGGGCTCGATCCGATCAGAGCCTTCAGCGCGGAGGAGTTGATGATGATCTTGTTGATCCCGCCCGACTGGGTTCCGGTCAAGGTGGAGTTCAGCTGCACCAGCCGGATGTCCGAGCCGCCGTAGACCACGAAGTTCCGGCCGTCTTCGTCCAGGTGCAGGGAGGGGTCGTGGTAGAAGGGGAACTGGGTTTCCTTCCAGGGGCCCTTCTCGATGTCGGTGGTGGTGTAGAGGTGGGTCTTGTTGGATGTGTAGGAGGGGACCAGGACGTAGAAGGTGCCCGCCTTGTGGCGGATGCTGGCCGCCCACGAACCCTTGCCGTAGGCGTTCTTCCCGTTGTCCATGTTCATGTTGTCGTTGTTGGTGAGCGTGGAATAGCAGTAGTTGATGGTCTTCCAGTTCACCAGGTCGCTCGACTTCATGATGGGCACCCCGGGAGCGAAGTGCATCGTGGTGTGGCTCATGTAGTAGGTGTTGTCCACCCGCACGATCGATGGGTCGGGGATGTCGGCCCACATCACGGGGTTGGACACGGTGGCCGCCTGTCCCAGGCCCGCAAGACAGAGCGAGGCGAGCAGTCCGTTCCCGAGAAGGGTGCGCTGGTGTGGCTGGGTCATGGGTTCCTCGCTTTGACGGACGCGGACAATGTTCCTGGACGTGTGGGAAAGTTCGTGTCCTGGACCTGGTTTGCGGGGAGGATCCGACCGGTCGTCATTGAAGTTCCAACAAAACCCACGCCCCATCCAGCCAATGGGAGGAAGGTGGGAAATCGCTGAAAACCGTTTCAGCGCATCTGTTCCATGGGGAGGCCGGGCTGGATCCCCACCGGAGCGCCGGGGAGGTACACTTGGGGGGAGCCATGCCGGATCTGTTCACCTACCTGGAATACCGGGATTTCCTGAAGGACGCCTACGAGGAGCGGCGGCAGCGCTTCGCGTACTTCTCCTACCGGTTCATCGGCAACAAGGTGGGCATGGACTCCAGCTACCTCACGCGGCTGTTCCAGAAGAAGCTCCACCTGGGCGACGACCTGGTGGACCGCATGGCCCACGCCTTTGGCCTCGCCGACGATTCCCTGGAATATTTCCGGGTGCTGGTCTTGTTCAACAAGGCCAAAAACGAGGTCCAGGCGCGGGCCTTCCACGAACAGCTCATGCGTCTGCGCGGCGTCTCCTACCAGGTGGTGGGGGAGGATCGGATCGAATACTTCAGCCATTGGGTCCATGCCGCGTTGCGTTCCATGCTGGACTACCACGCGTTCGACGGCGACTACGACGCCCTGGGAGCCGACTTGAATCCGCCCGTGGACGGACAGACCGTGAAGGCTTCCCTGTTCTTGCTGGAGCGGCTGGGCATGGCCCGGCGCACCGCCACCGGCTACGAGGTCCTGGACAACCATCTCCATTCCGGCGAGGCGTGGAAGTCCGAGGCCATCAAACACTTCCAGAAGGAGACCATGGACCTGGCCTCGCGGTGTCTGGATCGGGTGCCCGCCGCGCGACGCGACATCTCCACCATGACGATGAACATCGACGCCGAAACCCTGGGTGACCTGAAGGTCATGGTGCGGGAGTTCCAGGAGAACGTGGCACGCCTGGTGGAAGGTTCCTCGAAGTCCGATCGGGTCTACCACCTGAACATCCAGCTGTTTCCGCTCTCGCGGTTGCCGGAGGATCCCCGATGAGGATCCGAAGGGGGATCGCGGCGTTCCTTCCCGTGCTGGTCGGCGTCTGCCTGGCCTCTTCGTGCGGACGCGACACCAGCCTCGCGGGAAAGACCACCACCACATCCAACGGCGGCGATCTGGTGGCCATGGATGATCGCGGCGCCCCCTTGGCGCGCTGCGTGGCGTTGGTGGCCCGTGGGTGGGATCCCGCACGCGGAGTCCCGCTTTCGGTGGACACGATCCAGGGCGGAGCGGACGGCAGGGTCCACCTGCCCGAAGGGGCGATCCTGGTTGAGGTCCGCGACGACCAGGGACTCCGGGGAGGGCGTCTGGTCGCTTCCGGAGGATTGGATGGAATCCGTCGAGTTCTGGTCCTGGACACCCTGCGGACCCTGGAAGGGATCTGGCCCGAACGCGCCGGCGACGGTCGCGAGCGGTTGTACCTGGATTCCAGCTTCCAGAGCGCCGTGGTGGATCCCCGCGACGGGGCCTTCCGCATGCGGGGAGTTCCCGCCGGTACGTTCCGGCTCAAGCTCGATCCCGGCGCCGGACCGGCAAGATCCATGGGCGATCTGCGCGTGGATGGCCGGGAGACGTCGTTTCGCGGCACGGCCAACATCGTGGTCGCGGGAGACACCACGGGATCGCCGCTTTGGGTGGACGACTTCGAGGCGGCTTCTCCGTGGTCGCTTCTGAGCGCGGGTGTTCCCGGGGCTTCGCGGTGGTACATGTGGTGGATGGGCGTGGTCATGGAACGGCCGGTGTCGGTGGAGCCGGATTCCATCGCGCGGGCCTTCGTGACGGAATCTGTCCGTGGTGGCAGGGTGTTCCAGACGCGGTTTTCCACGGTGGACGACATCTCCTGGGTGGCATTGGGCCTCACCGATCTCCAGTTGGATCTTCGTCAGCGTCGCGAGGTCTGCTTCGCCTACCGTTCGGACAGTCCGTTGCGCCTGGAATTCCAGCGGGATTCGATTTCCGGGGTGCGTCCCACGATGGTGTCCACCCTGCCGTCGTCCGCCACATGGCGGGATACCTGCGCGGCCACCGGCGATCTGAAGGCGTTGGAAGACACTCCGGATTCCCTGGCCGTGTGGGGGGCCTTCGCGCGGCGCGTCCTGGTGATCCAGTTCAGCGTGCTGGGGGGAGGGACCTTCCTGGAGCTGGACGACATCCGCCTGCGCTGAAAGCTGTTGCAGCGGGCTCTCGTGCAACGGGACGCGCGAAGGGGGATCTCCTCCTATCCTCCCCTCTCGTCACGAACCCATCCGATCCGGGAGGCCGCATGTCCATGAATCCATTCCATCGCCGGGCCGTCCTGGCGGCGATCGCCCTTGCTGCATGTTCCGGTCGGTCCGTCGCCGCGGATCTACCCACCGCCAAGTCGCTGGCCTCGGAGATGGGCATGGGCTGGAACCTGGGCAACACCATGGAGCTGAACGGAGTCCAGCCCGTTCCCACCAAGGTCCTGTTCGATTCCGTGAAGGCGGCCGGTTTCAAGACCGTCCGCATTCCCGCCGCCTGGGACATGCACGCCAACCAGGCCACCTACCAGATCGACGCGGCCTGGATGGCCCAGGTGAAGAAGGTGGTCGACGACGCCCTCGCCGCCAACCTGTACGTGATCCTGAACATCCACTGGGATGGGGGATGGGTGGAGGGGAAGATCGATTCCGCCGCATCCCGTCCGGCCATGAAGGCCACCATGTACGCCAAGCAGGGCGCCTACTGGCGGCAGATCGCAGCCACCTTCAAGGACTACGGAAAACAGCTGCTGTTCGCCGGCGCCAACGAGCCGGGAGTGGACAAGCAGGAGAACCTTCCCGTGCTGATGGGGCTCCACCAGATCTTCATCGACACGGTCCGCGCCTCGGGAGGCAACAACGCCTCGCGTACCCTGATCCTGCCGGGCCCCAGCACGTCCTTCGAACACACCGCCGATTGGATCACCGCGCTTCCTTCCGACAAGATCCAGGACCGCCTCATGGTGGAGGCCCACTTCTATCCCTACCAGTTCTGCCTGATGTCGCAGCCTGCCGACTGGGGGACCACCGCCTACCCGTTCTTCTACTGGGGGAAGCAGTACCACTCCACCACCGATCCCGTCCACAATCCCACCTGGGGCGAGGAAGCTTTCGTGGATTCGCAGTTCGACCTGATGAAGCCCAAGTACCTGGACCGGAACATCCCCGTGGTTGTGGGCGAATTCGGCGCCCTCAAGCGCCTGTCGGCCACGGGAGATAATCTGCGGCTGGCCATCCTCTCGCGGCGGTACTTCTACAACTACGTCACCAAGGCGGCCCTCTCGCGCGGAATGATCCCGGTGGCCTGGGACGCGGGCGGCAAGGGCGACGGCACCATGACCATCTTCGAGCGCAACCAACCCAGGGAAGGCGGCGTCTACGACCTGGGGCTCCTGAACGCCATGCGCCGGGCATCGGGACAGGGCGCCCTCGCAGGCGACACCGCGGCGGACTACACCGTGGCCACCGGCGACAACGCGATGCGCGTCCTCCATTCCGCCAAGGATTCCGGATTCGCCACGATCAATCTGGGGGTGATGAAGGCCGACTTGTCGCAGGTGGATTCCATCCTGGTGCGCGCCTGGTTCAAGGGGACCACCACGTACGATTCGGCGGGGATCACCGGAAACGGCTACGCGTCCATGAGCGTGGTCACCATGTCAAAGGATTGGACCTGGCGCGAAGGTCCGTTCGGGCAGCTGGCGTTCGACGCCTGGAAGACCTACTCCATCCCCGTGTCCAGCGACACCTCCGTGAAGGGAGCCCTGGTTCCGGCCGACCGCGCCAAGATCGATTTCTTCGCGCTGCAGTCCTATTCGAAGGCGTACCGCGGAGCGATCTACATCGATTGGATCGCTTTCAAGAACAGGAACGGGTCGTTGGATACGGCGTATTCCTTCGACGAGAAGGCGCCGGAAGAAGGCTCCGGGAACGTCCAAGCGATCCGTCTGGTGCCCACGGCGAGCGTTCCCGGCGACATGGAATGGACCACTGCCACCACTTCGAAGTGGGGAACCGCAGCGATCGGCCCGCGCGCGGGCGCGATGGAATCCGGCCTGCGGGCGGTGGTGTTGGGTAGGCGTCTTGTCGCCTACTGGAACGCCACCCGATCCGGTCCGGTTCGCGCCGCGCTTTTCGATCCGGAAGGCCGGACGATCTGGTCGGGAAATGTCCAGTCCGTTGCGGGGTCCAATTCGCTCGCGATCCCCGCATCGGGTCGCGGCCTGATGGTCCTGCGTCTTCGGAAGGATGGCGCAGAAACGGCGGTTCAGGTGGTCCTTCCGTAGGGCGTTCGCCATTCCACCACGGGATCTTCGTGTTCCCGTGATGGGCGATCACCTCGCGACGAGGAGGCGGGTCTGGGCGATCGTCGCCGCGCCCGAGACCAGCCGCAGGCGATAGACGCCGTTGGCCAGACCTTCCAGGGGAGCTTGCAGGCGGGCGCCTTCCGCGTGTGTGACGGAAATCGGTAGCGAACGCACGAGAGCTCCACGCGCGTCCACGAACTGGAGGGTGCCTGTTCCCTCGATGGGGGAATCCCATTGGATGGCGATCGACGATCCCCGGATGTCCGCCCGCAATCCCTGGACGGGTCCCGGACGGGAACGGGTCCCGGACAGGGTGTCGGTCCAGGAGTACTGCATGCGGGCCAGGCCCGAGACATTGGAGACCTTCAGTTCGATGCTCGATCCCGATCCGGTCCGGGTGGTCATGCTGTACCAGTCGTCGTCGCGCAGGCCCGGCCAGTAGAAGCTCCCCATGCGCCAGTCGCGCAGTTGCTGGCTGATCCCCCGGATGTAGGCTTCGAAGAAGTTCGTCGCCGGCTTCGAGTAGTCCATGGGTTGGTAGGTGACGCCGTTCTTGGAGCCGGTGGACATCGGGCCGCCCCACTCGGTGGCCACGGTGCGGTCGGAGTAGGCGCCCACGTATCCCTTGATGTGGTTGGCCCACTTCGACTCCGTGACCATGTCGCTTCCGGCGAAGAAGGTGTAGTCGTGCACCGCCAGGAGGCATGTGTCGAAGCGGCGATCGGAGCCGACGTCGGTCACGCCCCAGGCCAGTCCCGTTCCGTCGAGGATGGTCCGCTTGCGCGGGAAGGTGGGGAACTTCCTCAGCCACTGGTCGTAGAGGTTCAGGAGTTCGGTCTTGTTGTAGCCGCTGGGTTCGTTGAAGACTTCCACGTAGACGTTGGGGTTCTTCCCGTACTTGGCGACCACGGTGCTCCACATGTTCCACCAGGCGGTCATGTCCGGGGGATTGGCTCCGGATGCCTTGCCCCAGTAGCAGAGGACCACCCGCCCCTTGGAAAGGGCCACGTCGATGGCGCCGGTGTAGGTTCCCCAGAACTGGTTCACGGTGGCTTCGTTGATGGGCATGCGCACCGCGTTGGTTCCCAGTTTGGACATGAACTGTCCAATGATCCGGTCGGCCACGGTGGAAGCCGACGCGTACGTGTCGGTGGACGAGAGCCCCGAGAGGTAGAGAACCCCGGACTGGAAGTTGTCGCGCTTGTCGGCCCAATTCACGCCGCGGAACTGGTTGGTGGTCGCGTGCGCCGAAACGCCCAGGGCGCAGATCGCCGCGGCGATGGACGCCTGCAGGCGAAGACGGTGGATCGGTTGCATGTGGTTCCCTTGCTGGATGACCGCTCCGAGGCTTGGGCGGGGGAGCGGGAATGCCTTCGCAGAAATCGGAGGACGACGAAACGGTCTCGTCGTCCTTCGCGGTGCGAGCTAGCGCGAAACGGAGACGACCATGGAACGTGCCGTTCCCTTCCCCAGCAGGCGCAGCACGTACAGGCCGGAGCCCATCGCGGGAACCGTCGCCCGTCCGTCGCGCACCGAGGTCGCGTGCAGGCGTCGTCCGGCCAGATCCCGCACCTCCAGTGCGTGGATGGCAAGGAGGTTCTCCACCGCGAAGGATCCCAGGCCGGAAACCTCCAGGCGTTCCCGAACGGTCTGCGGCTTGGCCACCGAAACCACGGGGGTCTCGTACTCCACAACGCTGTCGGAGGTCGCGATGTTCTTGAATCCCATCCGCGCCAGGTGTTCCAGGTCCAGGTTGCCGGCCTTGATCGGCGACAGGCGGAAGCTGTGCTTGTAGGTCTTGTTGGTGAAGTTCATGTACGCGTCGAGAGGCTTGGCTCCCCAGCTGTTCGTGCCTCCGACGCCCATCTGCCGCAGGTCGATGCGGAAGGTGATGTCGCCTTGGCGCGTGAGGTCCCATGGATACTTCGTCGAGCTGAGCTGCGAAGGCGAGTGGTGCTGTGCGTTGATCTCCATGAGTGGCGATCCCACGGCGAGAAGTCCCAGACCGGCGCTGTTGGTGAGCGCGGCCCAACGGACATCGGTGCGCTGGCCGGTCTCGTTCAGCTCGGGGTAGAGCGTGATGGTGGAGTCCACCTGGCGGATGTAGTGGTTCACGTAGCTGCCGCGGTTGCGGCCGATGTAGTTGTCGTACGGGCCGCGGCCGAACCAGCGCAGGGTCTCGAAGCCTTCGGGAACCGTCATGAGCGTGCCCACGTTCGGAATCGGTCCCATGGTGCCGTCGGGCGAGAGCGTGTACTCGACCACGATGTCGCCGGTGCCGTAGAAGGTCCAGGACATCGTCATGGAAGAGGAACCCGCGTTGGGAAGGCCCAGGTTCAGGTCGATGCGGGTCTCCGATTCGGAGACGGTGGTGACGGTGGATTTGGAGACCACGCGATCGCGACCGGCGTTCTGCCACTTCCCGCTCTGGCCGGCCATGTTGTACCCCCGGTCGTTGTCGGTGGGGGCCCGCCAGAAATTGGGGATCGGTCCCTCCTTGATCAACTGGGTGGTTCCCAGGGAGTATCCGGTCAAGGTGCCTTTCTTGGTGTCGAACACGGCCGAGAATCCCTGGCCCGAGAGGTTCACCAGGCCGTTGGCCTGCGTGACGGAAAGCTTGGGGAGCTTCGCGACGTCGATCTTGGGCGATGCCGGCGTTCCCAGGTTCGCTTCGAATTGGTAGTGGGCGACGCTGTGCCCTGCCTTCGCCCACGATGCGTCCACCTTCAGGCGGAAGTCGATGTCCAGGTGGTACACCGATCCCGCGCGCAGGGATGGTCTGGTGAAGGGGATGGTGACGTTCTTGCTGGAAAGCGGGCCGATGTCCAGGGAGGCGGCGGGAATCTCGCCGGTCTGGATGGCGTGCCCGTCCTCCTTCAGCTCCCAGACGGCTTCGTATTCCGAGACGTCGCTGAAGTTGAAGCGGTTCTCGATGGAAACGACACCCTTGGCGACATCCGTTCCCTTGACCAGGATGCTCGCGAACTGGTGCTTCACCTCCCAGGCTTCCGGGTCCGGGACGCGGTCGGCGCTGACGATGCCGTTGGCGCAGAAATTGTCGTCGTTGGGGCGGTCGCCCCACAGGCCGCCGTAGTTGAAGAATTGCGTCTTGCCCCGGCGCAGGCCCTGGTCGATGAAGTCCCAGATGAATCCGCCGAAGGACCGTGGATTGGCGTAGAACGCGTCGATGTATTCCTGCATGTCGCCCACGCTCGAGCCCATGGCGTGTTCGAATTCGCACAGCATGATCGGCTTGGAGTTGTTGTTGTAGCTGCGCACGGCGTCGTGGCCGTAGTACATCCAGCTGTTCACGTCCGCGTTGGCCCAGTCGCCCTCGTAGTGGACGGGCTTGGTGGGGTCGGCGGTGTGCGCGTAGTCGCGCATCGAGGTGAACACGTCGCCGTTTCCGGCTTCGTTGCCCAGGGACCACAGGACCACGCAGGGATGGTTCTTGTCGCGCTGGATCATCGACGACATCCGTTCAACGGAGGCGCCGCGCCAGTCGTTGGAGCTCTTGGGGACCTTGTCCCAGGCGCCGTGGGATTCCAGGTTCGCCTCGTCCACCACGTAGATGCCGTACTTGTCGCAGAGTTCGTACATGCGCGGATCGTTGGGGTAGTGCGACATGCGAAGGGCGTTGATGTTCAGGCGCTTCATGAGGAGCACGTCCTCCTCCATGCGCTTGTCGGTCATGACGTGGCCCAGGTCCGGATCGATCTCGTGGCGGTTCACGCCCCGGAACTTGATCGGCTGGTTGTTGATGTAGTAGCGCGTCATTCCGGCGGCGTCCTTCTTCAGTTCCACCTTCCGGAAGCCGATCCGGTTGCTCTCGTACTGGACCACGGCACCGGCGGCATCATTGAGCGCCAGCACCAGCGTGTAGAGGTTGGGCTTCTCGCCCGACCACAGGGCGGGTGCGGCCACCGGAACCTGGAAGGCGACCTTGTTCTCGCCGCCGGAGGCGATGGATCCCACCGGCTGGCTTTCGGTGGTTCCCACCTGCTTGCCGGCAGCGTCGAAGAGCATCATGTCCACCGAAAGTCCGGTGGAGGCCGCCGCGGCGGTGTTCAAAACCCAGACCGAGGCCTTCAGGTCGCCGTCCTTGTAGTTGGAGGCGAGGTCCGCGTTGATCTGGAAATCCTGGATGTGGGTCTTGGGCGTGGCGTACAAGAACACGTCGCGGTGGATGCCGGACAGGCGGATGAAGTCCTGGTCCTCCATCCACGATCCGTCGCACCAGCGGAACACCTGGACCGAGATGTTGTTGGCTCCTGGACGCAATTTGTCCGTCACGTCGAATTCGTGCCCCGTGAAGGAGTTCTCGCTGTATCCCACGTACTTCCCGTTCACCCACACGTAGTAGGCCGATTCCACACCTTCGAAGTGCAGCCGGATGCGGCGGCCGTCCCAAGCGGCGGGAACGGTGAATTCGCGGCGGTAGTGGCCCACCGGGTTGTAGGATTTGGGCGCCGCGGGAGGCGAGATGTTGTCGCTTCCCGACCACGGATAGGTCACGTTGGTGTAGATGGGGCGGTCGTAGCCCTGCACCTGCCAGGAACCTGGTACGGCGATCTCCTTCCAGGCGGAGACGTCGTAGTTGTCCTGGAAGAACGTGGTGTTGCGGCTGGCCGGTTTGTCCACCCAGTAGAACTTCCAGGTGCCGGCCAGCGACTGGTACCAGGGCGAGGAACGCCGCTTGCCGGCCTTGGCCTCGTCCAGCGTGGAGTAGGGCATGGAGGTGGCGTGGGGTTTGAGGACGTTCACCCCGAAGACGGTGGGGGAGCCGTCCCATTCGTTCGTCTGGGCGGAGGCCTTGGAGGCGAAGGCCAGGAGGACGAGCGTGGCCGCGGGAAGGGCCCAGCGCGACAGGATTCGACTGGATTGGGCGCGTGAGGTATGCATGGGATGTTTCCCGGTTCGGTTTTTGAACGTTTCAATCGGCTGGATGCGGTCGCAAGCAGGCATCCGGGGACATGGGTCCCCGGATGGCGGGCCTCAGTCGGAGGCGACGACGACTTTCCTCTGGTCGACCAGGTAGATCCCGGGTTTCAGGCCAGAGAGCGCCCGTTCGCGCGGGACGCGGCTCCGCAGCATGGCTCCGGAGGGATCGCGCACGTCCACGTGGTCGGTGGGTTGGCTTCTCGGTAGCGGCGTAGGGGACACAGACGAGACGGTGGGTTCGAACTGCCACCAGTCGAGGGTGAACAGGTCGCCGGATCCTCCCTTGAACACCAGGAAAAGGTCGTTGACGCCGGTGGCGCCGCTGATCGTGGTGGTGAGGCTCTTCCAGGAGGTCATGCCGCCGGTGGCGGTGACCGGCAGGGTTCCGATCAGCTTGCCCGAGGTGGATCCCAGATGGAGCTCGATGGATCCTCCGCCGGAGGTGGCGCCGACGCTGGCCGTGAAGGTCTTGGCGCCGCCGGAGGAGAAATCCACCGACCGGATCTTGATGTAGTCGTTGTTGGAGATTGACGACACGTAGACACCGCTCTGGTCGTTCCCCTGGGTCTTCAGACCGCTGGAGAAGGCCATCGTCTCGCCTTCGACGCGCTGGTAGGGATTCAGGTTGGCCACGGGTTTGGGGCCCGAGTTCGTCATGCTGATCTTGGGGATCGAGCCGTCGGGGTTGAAATCGAATTCCTCCACGGCCGTGGAACGCTTGTAGCCACCGCCGCCGGAGAGCTTCCCGGTGTGGTAGAAGAAGTAGCCCTTGCCCTTGAACTCAACGATGCCCGAATGGTTGGTGAAGCTGCCCGTGTTGGCGCCCGACATGATCTCGCCGCGGTAGGTCCAGGGGCCGGTCGGCTTGGAGGAGGTGGAGTAACCGATGGGTTCGGGGAGCGGTCCCGCGGCGTAGACCATGTAGTAGAGGTCCTTGCGCCGGAAGATCCAGGGGCCTTCCTCGTAGGTGGTCTTGCGGTCGGTGCCGTTGGGTCGGGTCCCGAACTGGTCCGTGGTCATGTTCGTGACGTTGATGTTCCCCGAGTAGCTGATCATGTCCTCGTTGAGCTTGACCCAGTAGAGCTTCGGATTGCCCCACATCAGGTAGGCCTGGTCGTCGTTGTCGATGAAGACCGTGGGGTCGATGTCGTCCCACGACTGGCTTGCCAGAGGCTTGTTGATGGGATCCTTGAACGGGCCGGTGGGGCGGTCGGAGACGGCGACGGCGATGGTGGGTTGCTTCCCGGAGCCTTTGCCGATGGTGGCGTACCAGTAGAACTTGCCGTTGCGCGGGATGCACTGTGCGGCCCACGCCTTGCCTTGGGACCAGCTGAAGCTCTTGTAGCCCAGCGGGGATCCGTGGTCGCGCCAGTTCACCATGTCGGTGGTGGAATACACCCGGTAGTCGTTCATGGTGAAGAAGTTGTCCACCGTCACGTCCTCGTCGTGGCCGGTGTACACGTAGACCGTGTCCTTCCAGACCATGGGTGCGGGATCCGGTGTGAAATAGGTCTGCACGATGGGGTTGTCGGCCACGGCGAAGGTGGACGAGAGCAGGAGACAGGCAAGGGGTTTCGAACAGGTCTTCATCTGGAACTCCTCTTGGAAGGCCAGGGAAGGTCCATCGTGCGCGACCCGCCTGGCTGTTTCCTCACGTTTCCTGCAAAGGATGGTCCCGAAAGGCGTTGAACAGGCGTCGAAAGCGCAACGGTGGTTTGAACTTTCTACCAAATCGCCGCATTCCATCGGTGGATGGAGGGGCCTTCAGAGCTTTGTGAAGGACTTCACCTGTTCGCCGTTGGATGTCCGCACACGCACCAGGTAGGTGCCGGCGCGGAGATTGGCGGTGGGGATCCGGGAAGATGTCCCCGCCCAACGCGTCCTGCCTGCGTGGTCGGCGATGGAGGCCCGAAGGACGGGTGATCCGGTGTGGATCCACAGTTCTCCGGCGCCATGCGGCTCCAGGCGTACCTGATGGCTCCAGAAGCCTTCCAGCGTCGAAGGATCGGTCGCGGAGACGCCGCTGTTGACGTTGATCCGGATCGCATCGAAGTCCGGCATGAAGGCGGTGGCGTTGGAGAAGCGGATGGTGTTCAGGCCTTGCTTTAGCACCACCCGGAACACCACCGAATCCCTCTTGGAGAAGGATCCGGAGTTGAGTCCGTTCAGGAGCGAATCCTTGCCGTTGACCGTGACCGTGGCAGAACGTGCTTCGCCGCTGAGGAAGATCGTCGTGAGTTGGTAGGTGCCCGCCTGGGGGGCGTACACCTTGTTGAATTCCAGGTAGTTGGACGCGAGCTTGCCCAGGCTTCCCACCTTCGCGCCACGCGAGCAGGCGGCATCCGCCACGGGCTTGGCCTGGTTGGCTTGCATCTGGAGGCTTTTGGTCCACTGGAAGTTGTTCATCCAGGCGTATTCGGCCTCGAAGGTTTCCTGCAGCCGGGATTTGACGCTGGAGATCTTCAGGGCCGCCACACCGTGGGACGGTACCGACACCGAGTAGGACCCTTCGAAGGAGCCGAGGTCCTTGCCCGCCCATAGGTCGCGGACCGTCGCCGAGCCTTCGATGTCCAGATCCTTGAAGCTGACGGACATCGTCCGCGCCGCGCTGGAGCGGTTGAACATCACCACGCCCCGCTCGGTCCCCGCCCAGCCGCCCAGTCGCTTGACGAAGACCTCGCCGCCGGCGCCGTCGTCGGATATCCGGTTGGCTTGGAGTCCGAAGGTGTCCTGGTTCAGCGCCAGGACCTCCTTGTTGGTCAGGATGGCCAGGACGCTGGACTTCATGTTCGACATGTCGTTGCCCAGGACCAATGGCGAGGAGTGGATGCTCCACAGGGCGAAGTGGGCCTTGTATTCGTTGTCCGACCAGCCGCCATTGCCCACTTCCAGCATGTCCATGTCGTTGTAGTGGCCCGGGCTCGCGAATCCCGAGAGGTAGCGGTTGGTGTCCAGGATGCGGGTCACGTGCGGCCACGACGCTCCGATGTCGTTGGCGATGCGCCACGAGTTGCCCAAGCTGGCCACCCAGGCGCCGGGAAACCACCAGCGACAGATGTTGTAGACGACGTCGGTTCGGCCGGTCGTCTTGATCGCGTTGGAGATGGCCGTGTAGCGGGTCTGTTCGTCCAGACCCGATTGGCGACCGCCGCAGTAGTCGACCTTGATGTAGTCGAAGCCCCAGGTCTTGAAGGCCATGTCGATGTCCTGCTGCTCGTGGTTCAGGAGCCCGGTCCCTTTGCCGCCGGTCTCCTTGCCGAACAGATTGGCGCACATGTTGGAACCGGCGTCCGAGTAGAACCCCGCCTTCAATCCTTTGGAATGGATGTACTCCACCACCGGCTTGAATCCGTTGGGGAAGCGCGTCGCGTTGATCCTGAGGGAGCCGTCGGCGTTGCGTCCGTCGAAGAATCCGTCGTCGATGTTGATGTGGTCGTAGCCGGCCGCGGCAAGTCCCGAAGTCACCATCGCGTCGGCCTGCTTCTTGATCTTCGCCTCGGTGATGTCCTCGTAGTAGAGGTTCCAGCTCGACCACCCCATCAGGGGTTTCCGGGGAGTCTGTGCGCCGGCGGTGCCGGCGGCCAGGATCGCGAGGCCCGCCGTGGCGGCCAGGATGCTGGTTTTCTGGATCTTCATCGGATTCCTCCGTCGATTGGGAGAAGACAGTGTCCATCCTGGGTTCCGGACGCACGGGAAGGGGGAGGATCCGCCATCGCAGGCAAGATCCATCAACACCCGCCCCCCCTGGAGTCGCGGTTTCCCTCCGATCCTCCCGCTGAGCGTTTTTTGTTCGAAACGGTGGATCCAGGATTGGCTGCACCCGAGGATTCGGACCACGGGTCGCGTTGGAACGATTCGGGGAAAAGATCATCCTGGACAGGGGGATTCCGGATGTGTTTGGTTCGGGTCTGGATGGTATTTCCTACAAAGAGCCGATCGGGACGATGTCGTCCATGTCCAGCCCCCGGATTCGGATGGGCGCTCCAAGGGATGCTGGGAGCCGAAGCGATTCAGGGAAGGTGGGGAAGAAAATAGGCCGGTTTTCCAATGGAGAGCGTTCCCAAAACTGTAACGGACCCAAAGGTGATGTCCGGGTGGCCAACGGGGGTGTTGCCATACGTTCTCCAGGTTAACCGGGGAATCGTACCCAGGATTTCGATCGGACCGCGCGAGCAACGGATCGGTCGATCGCCTGGATCGCGAATCTCACCACCATCACCCAAAACCCAGTGAATCCTTCGAAGGGGGTATCACGTGAACAGACGTATTTGTGTAACGGCTTGTCTGCTGGCCGGCTTGGCGGCGCAGGCCCCTGCAAGTCTCATCCAGGGCAAGGTGACCAACCAGGCGGGCAGGGCCCTGTCCGGCGCCTCCGTGACCCTGGTCCCCCAGGGATTGAAGACGACCACGGCGAACGACGGAACCTACTCGCTCACCACGAGTTCTTCCTTCGTGCCGGATCGTTCCCTCCTGGTGAAGTCCGTGGGCATCCAGAACGACGTCCTGGAACTGGTTTTGGCGGGGACTCTCCCCGTGAAGGTGGAGATCTACGACACTCGGGGTGTTCGGGTGCGCGCCGAGGAAGTGGGCATGGTTTCTTCCGGTGTCTATCGGATGGATCTGGGCCGGATGGACCTGGGCGCGGGCATCTGGTTCGTGAAGGCCACATTGGGGTCGCAGGTCTCCATGATCCGCTACACCAGCATGCAAACCGCCATGGCCAAGGGAGCCCAATCCGCTCCCCAGGTGGGATCCGCCCTGGCTCGCGTGGCCGCTGTGGGCGATTCGCTGCGCGTGACCGCATCCGGATACACATCCAAGTCCATCGCGGTCCATTCCCTGGACACCACCATCGACGTGAAGCTGGACACCATCCTGGCGACAGGCGGCTACGCGCTGGGGAATTCCCCGGTTCCCACTTCCGGATGCGGCAAGTCCACCGTTAAGTCGGGCACCTACAAGATGGACAACCGCGACTACACCGTCGACGTTCCCGCCAACTACGATCCGAACAAGCCCTCGCGTCTGGTGTTCGGGATGCACTGCATGGGCTCCAGCCGCCAGGGTGTGATCAACGACCAGTACTACCAGCTCAAGCCGCGCGACACGGACAAGACCACCATCTTCGTGGCCATGCAGGGAGAGTCCGACGGCACTTGGCAGCAAGGGGCCAACGACCACAAGTTCTTCGAGAACATCCACAAGCACCTCACCTCCAACCTGTGCATCGACTCCTCGCGGGTGTTCAGCCTGGGATTCAGCTTCGGTGCGATGTTCACCAACTCGCTTTCGCGCAACCACCAGGGGCTCCTGCGCGCCGTGGTCACCTACGCTCCCGCCGACTACAACATCTACCTGCCGCCCACCACCATCGAC
>DAOPYN010000062.1:0-23494 GCA_035352895.1 Fibrobacteria bacterium
CAGTCCCAGGGAATCCGCGAGGTGAGCGAGGCGGTGAGCCAGATGGACAAGGTGACCCAGCAGAACGCCGCCAACGCCGAGGAATCGGCGAGCGCCTCGGAAGAGCTGTCCAGCCAGGCCGAGGAATTGGCCGGAATGGTGGCCCAGTTCAGGATCCGGTCCACGGGGTCCATCCAGGCGCCCACCTTGCGGTTGGCCCACCATGCGCCCCCACCAAAGACTCAGGCGACCAGGCCGAAGGCTTCCAAACAGGGGATGAAGACCATCAGCGCGGAGCAGATCATCCCGATGGACGACGACGCGCTGAAGGAGTTCTAGGCAAAGGCACGAGTCCCGCCGTCCCGTGGAGTCCACCGACCGATCCAGGAGGTCGACGTTCCTCGAGTGATCAGCCGCCCTTCGATGCGGCGCCGCAGGCGCCACTCAAGAATCGGTCGATCGCATCGAGGGGCGGCGGCACGCGGGGCTTGGTCAGGATTCCTCGGGGCCAAGGGCGAGAAGCCGATCGAACAGAATCCATGCGATGAGGAGTTTATGAATGAGCCTTGAACGTCGCCGTGGCGGAGAGGATCTGGACGGGTCCCTGGTGGGCCCCGGCGAGATCGCCGTGGTGGAGGACGGCTCCCGGATGGTGGCCATCCTCGCTTCGGGTGTCGCGGTCTGCCTTTGGGCGCCGGAACGGAAGATCGCAGCCATGGCACACTTCGTCGAACCACGGACCTCGAACAGGACTGCATGCTACGCCCGATTCGGGAACGTGGCCGTTCCCGAGGTGGTCCGCCTCGTGCGATTGGAGGATCCTCGAGGGCCCCTGGAGGCGCAGCTGTTCGGGGGGGCGCAGGAGTACCCCGGCGATCGTCGCGGATCCGAGAACGTGGCCATGGCCGAGAAGGTCCTGGCGGCCAGGCAGATCGAGGTTTCCTCGCGAGATGTGGGAGGAACCAAGGGACGGAAGGTCCTGTTCGATGGCAAGAGCGGCCAAGTGGCCGTCCTGAAGGTGCACCAGTTGCGACAGGAGGATTGGCGGTGATCCAGTCGGAAGCGATCAGGACGGACCAGTACGAAGCCATACGCTCCCTGGTCCATCGGAAGGCGGGCATCGCCCTCGGGGCGACGAAGCAGGCCCTGGTGCAGGCCCGTCTGGCCAAGCGTCTTCGGGTGCTGGATCTGTCTACCTACGACGAATACCTGGACTATCTGGCGGGTGACGGTTCCGACGAGGAGATCGTGCAGCTGTTGGACGCGATCTCCACCAATTTCACCTCCTTCTTCCGCGAGGAGAAGCATTTCGAGCTCCTGGGGCGGATCGTGCGCGATGCATGCCGTACCGGGACGCACAGATTCCGTCTGTGGTGCGCGGCGGCTTCCACCGGCGAGGAGCCGTACACGCTTTCGATGGTCGTCCAGGAATCCGGGCCTTCGCTCACCGATCTGCGCATCCTGGCCACCGACATCTCCACCAGGGTCCTCCATGCCTGCCACGAAGGTGCCTACGAAACCAAGAAGCTCGAAGGCGTGCCCGATGCCCTTCGTCGGCGATGGTGGGGCCAGGAGGGGGAGCGGATGGTCGCGAGCGAACCTCTTCGGAAGCCGCTCACGTTCGCCCGCTTGAATCTCGCGCAGGTCCCCTACGTGATGACGGGACCTTTCGATGTCATCTTCTGCCGGAATGTCATGATCTATTTCGACGCCGATGGCAGGCGGAAGTTCGTCGACGAAGCCCGGCGTCTCCTGGCGCCTGGAGGTCACCTCTTCGTCGGGAGTTCCGAAAGCCTCGCGGGTATCGCCGATGGATTTTCCTCGGTCATGCCCTCCGTCTATCGGAAGGGACGCCCATGACCGAACGCAGAACCATCGGGATCTCGGAACGATACCTGTCCAGGAAGGCCGACGACCTCCTGGTGACCCACGCGTTGGGGTCGTGTGTCGGGGTCGCCATCCACGATCCGGTGGCCATGGTGGGAGGGATCCTCCACTACATGCTGCCCAACGGGAGCCTGGATGCCACCAAGGCCCAGGAGAATCCGTTCATGTTCGGGGACACCGGCATTCCCGCCTTCTTCAAGGAGGCATACGCCATGGGTGCGTCCAAGGAACGGTTGCGGGTGGTGATCGCGGGCGGGGCGAGGGTGATCGAGAGCGTCCAGAGCCTGGACATCGGGGCCAGGAACGTGGTGATCGCCCGCAAGCTGTTCTGGAAGAACGGAGTGCTGATCGCCGCCGAGGACGTCGAAGGAAACAGGCCCCGCACCCTGTTTCTGGAGGTGGCGACGGGAAGGACCTGGTTCACCAGCCGCGGCGAGGTGCACGAGCTATGAGGAAGGAGCGATAGATGGGGTACACTGTTCTATTGGTGGACGACAGCGAAACCATCCGCGGAGCCCTCCTCAAGGCCTTCCAGATGGCGAAACTTCCCATGGAGGAGGTCTTCCAGGCGGGAGACGGCAGGGAGGCGTTGGACACGTTGAAGTCGGTCTGGGTGGACATGGTCCTCACCGACATCAACATGCCGAACATGGGTGGAGTGGAACTCCTGGCGGCCATGAAGGCCGATCCGAGCCTGAGGGAGATTCCGGTGGCGGTGATCTCCACGGAAGGATCCAGCACGCGCATCGAAAGCCTTCGGGAAGCGGGGATCTCCGGGTATCTGAGGAAGCCTTGCAGGCCGGAGGAGATCCGCGATCTCCTCCACAAGGTATTGGGGGAGTGGAAATGAGCGACGAAATGCGGGAAGCCCTGGAAATCGTCTCCATGAGGATCCTGGAAGAAGCCGCCTTCTTCTTTTCCGACCCCATGAACGATCCCTCCAAACGTCCGGATGCGTCCTGGAATCCACAAGGTGTGGAATTGACCTGGTCGGGAGAGGTCTCCGAGGGGGCGATCCGGGTGTGGTCCGATCCCGGCCTGCTGGTGGCCCTGGCGGCCAACATGCTGGGTGTGGAAGAGGACGATCCCCACGCCCGGTCGCAGAGGATCGACGCGCTGGGAGAAGTGCTGAACATGGTCCTGGGAAACTGTCTGACGGAAGCCTGGGGACCTGGTCCCGTCTTCAAGCTGGGGATTCCCCATCAGGCGGATCCCCGGGACTACCCGCTCGACGCCGAAACCGGATTCTGGCTGGTGGCCGAGGGGCTGCCCATGATGTTCTGGGTTGGCGGCAGGCGATGAGTCCGGCTCCGAGGAAGGTGAAGGTGCTGGTCGTGGACGACTCCGCGGTGGTGCGCGAGGTCCTGGTCAGGGAATTGTCTCGCCATCCGCGGATCGAGGTGGTGGGAGTGGCTCCCGATCCGTACGTGGCCCGCGACAAGATCCTGCGCCTTTCCCCGGATGTGATGACCCTGGACCTGGAAATGCCGCGCATGGACGGCCTCACCTTCCTGCGCAAGATCATGGAACATCATCCTGTGGCCACGGTGGTGGTGAGCTCCATCACTCCCGAGGGCAGTCGGATGGCCCTGGAGGCGTTGGATATCGGGGCGGTGGACGTCCTGTGCAAGCCGGGTGCGGCCTACACCGTCTCCGAGGTGATTCCGATCCTGACGGAGATGATCCTCGCGGCCTCGGAAGTGACCCTGCGCAGGCCGACCAAGGATCGGGTCGAGCCGGTCGGGATTCCCGCTCCCACGATGCTCCGCACCACCAGCAAGATCGTCGCGGTGGGTGCCTCGACGGGAGGGACCACGGCGTTGGACGCGTTCCTGAGACGGCTTCCGGGGCTGTGCCCTCCCCTCGTGATCGTGCAGCACATGCCTCCGGGATTCACGAAGTCCTTCGCCGAGAGACTGGACAGGGACTGTCAAATGGAGGTGCGCGAGGCCAGGCACGGGGACCTCGTCAATCCGGGGATCGCGCTGATCGCGCCAGGCAACTACCACATGGTGCTCCGGCGCAGCGGTGCGCAGTACCGGGTGGAGCTGCACCAGGGGGAGCGTCGGCACTACCAGCGTCCCGCGGTGGACGAATTGTTCGAGTCGGTGGCCGAGCATGCCGGAGCCAACGCGGTCGGCGTGATCCTCACGGGCATGGGCGCCGACGGTGCCGCCGGATTGCTCACCATGAAGGAACGGGGAGCGCGCACGATCGCCCAGGACCGAGCGACTTCGGTGGTGTGGGGAATGCCGGGGGAGGCGGTGGCCCTGGGGGCCGCCGATCATGTCCTGCCCCTGTCTGAGATCTCGGAGAAGGTGCTGAGGTTGGTCGCGGAGGTGGCGCCATGAAGAAGATCCTGCTTGCGGAAGACGACCGGATATCCCGGGTGATGCTCCAGGCGGTGCTGCAGAAATGGGGCTACCAGGTGGAGTCGGCGATCAACGGCGAAGACGCCTTGGCCAAACTGCTCGATCCGGAAGGTCCTTCGTTGGCGATCCTCGATTGGATGATGCCCGTGCTGGATGGCCTGGAGGTCTGCCGGAGGGTCCGGGAAACCGCGGGGATCCGGAACATCCACCTCATCCTGCTGACGTCCAAATCCAAGGGGACGGATGCCGCGGCCGCGCTTGCCGTGGGGGCCGACGACCACGTCGCCAAGCCCTACGACCTGATCGAACTCCAGGCTCGCATCGAATTGGGGTTCCGCAGGATCCGGTGGGCCCGCGACTGCTCCAAGGCGGAGATGCGAGGCCAAATGGTCCAAGGGCTGATGGAAGTCAACCGCTTGGCGATGCTCCAGGCCATGCGGGGAAAGCCACGGTCCATCCGGGACGCTGGACCTTCGCCCCTCGGCGACATCTGGCGCAAGGTGGACCGATGCATGAAAGGCACGCTGGAAACCTCCCTCCCTGGGCCGGGGGGTGACGGGGAATGCGAAATCGCGATGGATGCCGGGCGCCTGGAACAGCTTGTGGCCAATCTCTACGAACATTGGAACGCAGCCATGGCCGCCGGGGGGAAGGTGGACGTCCTCTGGGAACCGAACGGAGGCGATCGTCTGCGGATCGTGTGCCACGACGCGGGAGCCGATGTCTCCGATGTGCAGATCCTGTCCGGGGCGACTCCGGAGGTCGGGGGCTCGGCCTCCACGACCGGGGTGGGCATCCTGTTTTCCAGGGCCTTGGCGGAGTCGGTTGGAGGAAGCTTGATCTGGACCCGTTCCTTGGACGGGGGGGGATTGCAGGTGGAAATCGACCTTCCCCGGGCCGATGGATCAGGAAAACCGGCCCAATGCCCAGAATCCAGCGGCGGTCGCCCGTAGGCGCGACCTTCCCAAGCTGATGCGGGCGACACCCCGTTCCTGGAAGATGTCCGATTCCCGATGCGAAAAGCCGCCTTCGGGGCCGATCACCAGGTGGCCAAGATCGGGGACCGGACCCGAAGTGCCCTCTGCGTCGCAGATCGCCACGGTCTCCTCCACAGGCAGGGCTGAGATCCAGGCATCCAAGGGTTGGGGAGGGGGGATTTCGCAGAGCCAGGCCTGCTTGGACTGCTGCAGGGCGGCGATGGCCTTGGCTTGGAGACGGTGCAATTGATGTTCGAACTCCCGGTTCCTCGCCACCTGGACATGGTCCGTCCATAGGGGCTGGATTCGCCGGATGGGGGTCTGGCAGCACAAATCGACCACATCCTCCAGGCCGCGGTTCTTCAGGATGGCCTGCCCAAGGCTCAGGCGGGGAGGTTCCTGTGTTCCGGTCCGCTCCAGGCAACGAAGAGTCGCATGCCGTGGATGGGCTTCTTCGAGGACCGCATTCAGGATCTGCCCACGCCCGTCGGTGACGGTGCACTCGGTGTCCGGGGTCAATCGAAGCACCCGGACCAGATGGGTCGATTCGGACTCGTCCAATTCCAGGAGGCTCCCGGATCGGGCGGAAGGGTGGTAGATCCAGGTTTCGTCGTAGGTCCGTCGCATGGGAACCAAATGTAAAGGTGTGGCCGTGCGGATTGGAGTCTGCCGAACCCTTGCTAGATTGTGCAGTCTTTGGTTTCTGGAGGTCTTGTATGCGAAGCATCGAAGGGTCGTTCGTCGCGCCGTCCAAGCCGGTGGCTTTGGTCGCTTCGCGTTTCAACGCGCTGGTCGTGGATCCACTCGTGGAAGGCGCTCGCGACGGTTTGGTTCGCCATGGCGTCGCCGAGGACCAGATCGTGGTCCTGCGCGTGCCTGGAGCCTGGGAAATCGGAGCGGTGGCCCGCCGTTGCGTGGATTCCATGAAGTATTCCGCCGTCATCGCGCTGGGATGCGTGATCCGTGGCGAGACTCCCCATTTCGATCAAGTGGTCTCCGGCACCACCCGCGCCCTGGGCCAGTTGGCCTACGAGGCGAATGTTCCGGTGGTGTTCGCCGTCCTCACCACCGAGGATCTCGAACAGGCCCAGCAGCGCGCCGGTGGCAAGGCCGGCAACAAGGGTTGGGATGCGGCACTGAACGCGCTGGAACTGTGCGATCTCTACCGAAAGATCGGCGAGGCATGAGCGGACGCGGAGGCAGAGAGCTGGCGCTCCATCTGTTCTACCAGATGGAAGTCCGCGGCGAGAGCATCGACCAGGTCCTCCCGGAGGCCTTGGCCTTCTTCCAGCCCACGACGGAGGATCGCGCCTTCGCCGTCCGATTGGTGGAATACGCCTTGGCAACGAGGGATTTCACCTCGGATCTGCTGGAAAAGCACACCCGAAACTGGGACCCCAACCGATTCGCCTTGATCGATTCGTGCATCCTGCGGCTGGCCATCGCCGAGCTGGCCAAGGTGCCCGAATCCCCCATGAAGCTCGTCATCAACGAGGCCATCGAGCTGGCCAAGAGCTATTCGACCGTCAAATCCGGCGGTTTCGTCAACGGAATCCTAGATCCCATCGCCCGCATCGTCCGGGGTGGAACGCACCCCAGCAAAGGAGAAGCAACGTGACAGAGCGCAAGTTGAAGTGGTTCGGTGCCCTCGGAGCGACCCTGTTCGCCCTGGTGGTCTACACCTTGACCATGTCGCCCAGCGTCAGCTTCTGGGACTGCGGCGAATACATCTCGGCCGGCAACATGCTGGCCGTTCCGCACCCTCCCGGCATGCCTCTGCACCACCTGATCGCTCGGGTGAGCATCATCCTGTTCACCTGGTGGGATGACATCGGCGCCAGGGTGAACTGGATCTCGGCACTGGCTTCCGCCCTGATCGCGGGAACCGCCTATCTCACGGCTTTCCGAGGCATCCGCATGTTCCAGTCCCGCAAGGAACAGGAATCCGGAGTCTGGGTCGCCGTCCTGGGTGGTGCGCTGGCGGGCCTCCTGTCCACCTTCTGCGACACGCTCTGGTTCTCCTCCGTGGAAGCGGAGATGTACACCCCTGCCATGTTCTTCACCCTCCTGTCGATCTACCTCATGCTGGAGTGGACCGACCTCCGCAACACCCCCTGGGGCGATCGTCTCCTGGTGTTCGTGGTCTACATGAGCTACCTGGGCGTGAACTTCACCATGTTCACGGTGATGTTCATCCCCATCCTGGTCATCTACGTGGTCTTCGTCGACGAGTCCAAGCGTCGCATGTATCCGCTCTACATCGCGGGTACCCTGCTGCTTTCCGTCATCTACATGCCAGGGCTCTTCCCGATCCTCGCGGTCATCACCGCCGTCGTCAGCCTCGCCATCGTGCTGGTGCTGGGCAAGCAGCATACCTTGCATCGCGAAGGATGGAAATTGTCGTCCATCCTCTCCCTGGCGGCCATCCTCGGCTGGTCCATGTACCTGTACATCCCCATCCGCTCCAGCCTCGACCCAATCGTCGACGAAGGCGATCCCGAGGTGCGCAAGCCCCTCGTCCTGGAAGATCCTGACTCCTGGAACAACCTGAAGGACCGTCCCACCTTGCAGGACGCGTTCAAGCTCCGCAACTGGGGGGAATTCCGCGAGTACATCGAGCGCAAGCAGTACGGCTCGGAAAACATGATCGTCCGTTCCATGACCCGGCGCTCCAATCCCCTCAACCAGTTCCTGGTCCACGAGAACATGGGATACGGCGGCTACCTGGTCCAGCAGTTCATCCCCTTCAAGAACCAGCGCGTGACCGAGCTGTTCGGGATCAAGATCCCCAGCCAGGTTTCCGTGATCGGCGTCAATTCCGTCCGCGACGAGGCCACCGGCAGGTACGTGCAGGAATCCGGCTGGGGTCGCAAGCGGTTCGCGCAGCTGGCCTTGATCCTCCTGGCCCACCTGCCTCTGTGGTGGCTGTTCCGGCTCGGCTGGACGCGCCAGAAGCAGCTGGCCGTGCTGCTCGCGGGGTTGTACATCTTCTCGAGCTTCGGCATGCTCTGGTATGTGAACTTCGCCGACGGCACCCGCCCCGAAGTGGCCTACCTCAACCGCTGGAAGGAACAGGCTAAGGAAGCCAAGCTCCGCAACGAACCCGAGCCGCCCTACCCGGGTCCGGTGCACATGGAAGTCCGCGAGCGCGACTACTTCTTCACTCCGGCCTTCGTGCTGGTCGCGGTCCTGTATGGAATGGCCGCCGCCCTGTACGCCCAACGCCTGCGCGACACCACCAGGCGTTGGCAGTCGCAACCCAAGTTCGTCGGGTACATGGCGTTGTGCGCCATGATGCCGGTGGTGGCGGGTGGCTCCAACTGGCACCAGAACGACCGGCACAACAACTGGATCCCGTTCGATTACGCGTACAACCTCCTGAACTCGTGCGAACCCAACGGCATCCTGTTCACCAACGGCGACAACGACACGTTCCCGCTCTGGGCGCTCCAGTACGCCTACGGGATCCGTTCGGACGTCCGGCTCGTGAACCTATCCCTGATCAACACGGACTGGTACATCCGCCAGATGCGCGACATCGAACCCAAGGTCCCCGTGTCGTTCAACGACATGAAGATCAAGGCGATCTCCGAGCGTGGTGGACAAGAGAATCCCTACGCGCCCAACTCGCAGATCCCCATCGGCAAACGCATGGTGCAGATGCCCTCCCAGCAGGAGAAGCCGTGGCTGGCCACCCAGGACATCATGGTGATCAACATCGCCATGGCCAACGAGAAGTCCGGCAAGCGCAAGCCCATCCACTTCGCCGCCACCGTCGGCGAGGAGAACATGATGGGATTGGCGCCGTACTGCCGCATGCAGGGAATGGTGTACACACTCACTGATTCCATCCAGCACGATCCGGTGGACATCGACCGGACCCTGGAACTGTTCTCGAAGGTCTACAAGTTCCGCGGCATGGCCGGCGACAAGTACTCGGTGGGCTTCCTGGACGACGATTCCCGTCGCCTGGAATCCAACTACTCCTCCATCGCGATCCAGGCCGCCATGGCGTCCGCCGACCAGGCCAAGCGCTGGGAAGCGGAGGCCGCGACGTCCAAGGATTCCGCCCACGTGCTGGAACTGCGCCGCAAGATCGACGAACGCGTATCCAAGATCCTGACCCTGATCCGCGCCTCCGAACGGCTGATGCCCAAGGAATGGCGCACTCCCTACTCCGGGGCGGTCCTCTTCGCGAGCCTGGGCAAGGTGGCTTCGGCCGACTCCCTCCTCGACCAGGCGCGCAAGCGCATGCCCGAAGAGGTCATGATCGAACGCGCCGCCGCCGAGGTGGCCAGTCGCGCCAACGACATCGAGAAGGCGATCAAGGTTCTCCTCGCCGCCACCAAGCGATTCCCCAAGGACTACCAGCTGGAAGCGGATCTCGCTTCGCTGTATGCCGCCAAGGGTGATTTCCGCGAAGGCCTGGCCCACATCGAACGAGCGACCCAGATCAATCCCAACGACGAGCGCCTGGCGCAGGTCAAGGGGCAGTTCCAGGCGCAGGTGGGGCGGATGCAGCAGGAGATGCCGAAGGCGGTTCCCAACATGCCGCAGTTGCCGACTCCCGCCGCTCCCCAGACCCCCAAGGCGGACTCCGTCAAATAATGTCCAAGGGCCGCGTACTCTGGATCAACTGGCGGGACCTCGACAACCCCCAAGGGGGGGGAGCCGAGGTCCATGCCCACGAGGTTCTGGCGCGGCTGGCCGCACGCGGATGGAAGACGACCCTGGTCTGCCACGCCTTCAAGGGGGCGGCATCCAGGGAATCCCATCCATCCGGTTACGAAATCCGTCGTGAAGGTGGAGCCAACACCTTCAACTTCCGGGTCTACGCGCGTCTTCGCCGCTGGATCCGGGAGGAGAAGGCGGATCTGGTGGTGGACGATTCCAACAAGATCGCGTTTGCCGCTCCGTGGCTGTGCGATGTCCCCGTGGTGGGCCTGATCCATCACCTCTTCGGGAGCGCCATCCATCGGGAAGCGAGCCTGCCCGCGGCACTCTACGTCAGGCTTTCCGAGGCATTGGTCCCTCGCATCTACCGAAACGTTCCCGTGATGACCGGAAGCCCTTCGGCGCGTGCCGAACTGACGGGGCTGGGCATCCGGGAAGTGATCGACGTGGGGGAAGGGGTGGACTTGACGGGGTATGGCCCGCCTGCCGACGCCGAGCGCGATCCCAACCTCCTGTTGTACCTGGGGAGGGTCAAGAAGTACAAGGGGTTGGATGTGCTCATCCGGTCCCTCCATCTTCTCAAGGACCGCTTCCCGGAAGCCCGGTTGGAGATCGCCGGGTCCGGCGACGATTCGGGACGTCTCCGGTCCGTCGCGGAAGGACTCGGAATCGGGGATCGGGTCAAGTTCCTGGGCAGGGTGTCCGAGGAGGAGAAGATCTCGCTCTATCGGAGGGCAAGCGTCGCCTTGAATTCCTCCTTGAAGGAAGGATGGGGCTTGACCTCCATCGAGGCCAACGGTTGCGGAACCCCCGTGATCGCCTCCGACGTGCCCGGCCTCTGCGACTCCGTACAGGATGGCGTCACGGGATACCTGGTTCCCTTCGGCGACCACCAGGCGATGGCCGATCGGATCGGAAGGATCCTGGGGGATCCCGTCCTTGCCGGCAGCCTCCAGGTACGGAGCCTGGAATGGGCGCGCTCGCACACCTGGGACAAGGTCGCCGACAAGACGGAAGCCGTCCTGTCGCGAGCGATCCGATCCCGATGAAGGGGGAGCGTTCCTTCTTCTGGCCGATCGTCCAGGCCGTGGTCACCTTGGGCCTGGTCGGATGGATCATCAGCCGGAACAATCCCGAGGCCGTGGCCCATCATCTGGCGACCATGAACTCCTGGTGGATGGCGATGGCGGTGCTCGTGATGGCCGCATCGATCGTCCTTGGAACCTGGCAGTGGGCCTGCCTTCTTTCCGCCCAAGGCGTGGAGATGTCCCAGCTCCGGCTTCTCCGCGCCTACAGCCTGGGGATGTTCCTGAACTTCGTGCTCCCCTCGGGAGTCGGTGGCGATGTGGTTCGGGCGGTCCAGGCGCACAAGCATGCCCAGGCGGGAACCCGTGGCGTGGCCGCGACCTTGCTCGATCGTTTCGCGGGTCTGTTCACCCTCGCGCTGTTCGCTTCCGTCGCCTCCTGGCTCTTGGTGGCCAAGCAATCCGATCCTCTGTTCTCCAAGCTCGCTTGGGGTTCGGGTCTGGTTTCGCTGGGGTTCTGCGTGGCGTCGCTGGTGCTGTTTTCACGACGCGTGGTGGGATGGATCTCTCCGGTGGCCCGCATCCTGGGGGAGGGGCGCCTTCTGGACAAGGCCAGGGATCTGCGATCTTCCTTCCTGCTCTATCGCGACCAACCGGCGATCGTGGCCAAGGTGGTCGCCTTGTCCGTGGCGACCCAGTTCCTGCGTCTGATCGTGCACTGGTGCGCCGCCCGGGCCTTGGGGCTACCCCTGGACTTCGCCTGGATCCTGCTGTTCATCCCCGTGGTATCCCTCATCGCCGTGTTTCCCATCTCGGTGGGGGGATGGGGATTGCGCGAAGGAGCCCAGAAGACCTTGTTCTCGTACCCGGGAGTCATGCCGGGATTGGCCACCGAGGCTGCCATATCCGGTAGCCTGGCCCTGGCCCTGGTCACGAGCTTCGTGGGGATGTTGACTCCCGCCTTGGCCGGGCTTGTTCTTGGGTTGACTCTGTCGTGGCGCCGATCCGGCGCGCAATCGCAGAAGGGATAGTGTCATGGAACTGAGCATCGTCGTTCCCGCATGGAACGAAGCGGAAAGTCTTCCGGAACTCTTCAACCAGATCCGCCAGGCCCTTGCCGACTGGGAGGGGCAGTGGGAGATCCTGGTGGTGGACGACGGCTCGCGCGACGAAACCTTCGAACAGGTCCGGCGGGAGAATCGCAAGGATTCCCGGATCCGCGGGATCCGGTTTCGGCGCAACGCAGGAAAAGCGGCCGCCCTGGCCGCCGGCTTCCAGGCCAGCCAGGGAGACTACGTGATCACCATGGACGCCGATCTCCAGGACGACCCGGCCGAAATCCGTCCCTTGATGGCCATGCTCGATTCCGGTTGGGACATGGTTTCCGGATGGAAGCAGGTGCGCAACGATCCGGTGGACAAGACCCTCCCGAGCCGGATCTACAACGCCCTGGTCCAGCGGGTGTCGGGCCTGAAGCTCCACGACTTCAACTGCGGACTGAAGGCGTACAAGCGTCAAGTCCTGTCCAGCCTCCGCCTGTACGGCCAGATGCATCGACTGCTTCCGGTCATGGCCCACTGGGACGGATTCAAGGTCGCCGAAAAGATCGTGAACCATCGACCCCGCCAGTTCGGGGTCAGCAAGTACGGGATCTGGCGTGGGTTCCACGGGGTGTTCGATCTGCTCACCCTGTGGTTCCTGAACAGGTACCTCCGTCGACCTCTCCATCTGTTCGGAGGCATCGGTTTGCTGGCGATCGTCCTCGGGTTGGCGCCCACTCCGTGGTTCGCCTACATGTGGATCGTCGAGGGGGGGCTTCGGGTCAGGCCCATGCTTCTCGCTTCCGTGGGGGGCGTGATCCTGGGGGTCCAATTCCTTTCCCTTGGATTGATCGCCGAGCTGATCCAGAGTCGGGATCGCAATGCGGAAGCTCCTGTCGCGGAGAAACTCCTCTGAGCGAGCTGCCTCTCCCCGCGCTGCTGATCTTCGCCTGGGCGGTGGGTTCCTGCCTGGGCTCGTTCTTCAACGTGGCCGTTTGGCGCATTCCTCGCAAGCAATCCGTGGTCCATCCCGGCTCCCGATGCCCGGGTTGCGGGCATCCCATCCCCTGGTATCGGAACCTGCCGGTGGTCACCTGGGTCCTGCAACGAGGCCGTTGTGCCTGGTGTGGTTTCCGCATTCCCGTCTTCTACGTTCTGGTGGAGGTGCTTTGCGGGGCGCTGTCGGTGGCGACCATCTGGATGGCCACCCATGGCTGGCCATTGGACCTCGCGCTGGGATGGGGCGTTTTCGCCTTGTTTTCCGTTCCCATCGCCTTGATCGATTGGGAGCATTTCGAGATTCCCGATGGTTTGGTCGCCTCCGCGTTCGGGTTTGGGTTGACGGCGAGGATCTTCTTTGCCGATTCGCCCCTCCAGGGGACAAATGACGCAATCAAGGGCGCTTTGCTGGCAGCGGGAGGGCTGTATGCATTGCATTTCTTCGCTCGCGTCCTCATGGGGGGGTGGGGTCATCTGATCCGTGCCCTGAGGCCCCGCGGGATCCGTTGGAACTGGCGTCGAGGATGGCGTGCGGACCTGCTCAGTGCCATCGCCAGGTGGTCCAGGTTCGATGGCGACATGGAGGCGCTCGGGCTTGGCGACGTCACGTTGGGCCTGGCTGCTGGAGCCTGTCTAGGCGCTCCTGCCGTGCTTCTGGGGCTGGCTCCGGCAGGCTTGCTGGGGGTGGTAGGGTACTTCTGGAGGCAACGGCATCCACGTTCCGCGCAATTGGCCTTGGAGGCCGGGGTGGATCCCTCCGCAATTCCTTTCGGACCGTTCCTCGCCATGGGCTTCCTGTTGTCCGCATGGCTCGTTCAGTTGGGGTTCTTCGCCTTCTGAACGCAGTCTGAGATCGCCATTTGGAGGTCTCGTACCCGGGTTGAGAACAATTCAGTGGATTTTGCCCACCAATCGGTACCCAAATTTGGACAATGCCCCCTATTTTGGGGAGTCGGGCCGGAGGTCCAACCTATCCACCGGTGAGGAGATTGAACATGTTTCGAGCTTTCCAAGGGATCGGATCCAAGCAGTTGGCCAAGGTCGTCGCCCTGACCGGGTTGCTTGCCGTATCCTCCAGCGCCCAAAAAACGCTGATGATCATGGTCGATTACTTCGGTCAGAGGGACCAGACCGACACCATCATCAATCTCCAGGTGTTCCAGCCCGGCTCCGAAATCAAGTACAAGGGTGGCAATCCTCCCTCTCCGGTGAAAACCAACGCCTACGACACCGAGAAGCTGGGGTGGTGGTACGCATTGCCCAATTTCAACCCGGACGATTACGCGATGGGGCGGGTTCGGTTCAACACCAAGTACTCGCGCGGGTGGTACCAGAACGACTCCAACTATTCGGTGCGGGCTGGGGATACCGCCTTCTTCCCCGACACCCAGAAGAACCTGACCTACCAGGAAAAGTCCACGAGCAAGATGGTCACCGTGGCCCTTCCTTCGACGGCCCCCAAATTCCATTACTTCGATGTGGCGGCCACCTACCGGGGTCCCAAACTCTACCAGGCACCCGGAAATAGCGAAACCGAACTATTGAATGTCCGCAAAACCATCACGGTGGGAACCAAGTCGGTGACTCAGCCTGGCGCTCTGGACAAGTGTCTGGAGTCGAACCCCGGCGACACGGTCTGGATTCGTTGGGGCACGCCGACGATGCCTCCTGGGCAAAGCCCGTTGGAAAAAGACATGCAGTGCACGAGCTACAACCCATTCAGCACGCGATTCGGCATCGTGAACCTGCGCAACCCCTGGCCGGGAGCGGACCTCCCCGTGGTGGAATTCAACGGTCAGTACATTCCCATGTACCCTCACGCGACCAATCCCGATTGGCTCACAGCCGACCTTCGATACCTGGATCCGCTTGGTGTGCCATCCGGTGTCATCCGCTTCAAGAAGGCCGCCAATGGAAACAACTATTTCGATTCGGCAGGCGTGGACCAAGCGATTGCCATGCCGTTCACCCTCACCAAGGGTGGCGCCAACTGGTACTTCATCCCCTCCGAGGCGGGAGTCGGGGTCATATCCGGCAAAGGAACGTTACCCAAGCCCACCCACACCATCTATGTGCAAAATCCTTGGCTGCCAGGCAGTCCACGTTTGCTGTGGGAAGAAGACAAGAACCTCCATGTGATGCGCCCCACCCAGTCTTGCGGATGGTTCGCCTATCCCTTGTTCGGGGCCCCCAAGCGCGTCCTCATCGGGCATTCGTTCGAAGATTCCACCTACGGTAGCACAGGGGTCCAATTCCGCCTGCGCACCAACTGGATCGACATTCCCGCGACAGCCATCAACGCGAAGAACGAAACCTGGATCCAGACCAAGAATGCCGGCAATGCGCGCATTCCCGCAGTGGCCGTCGCGAGCACCACCGTCAAGGACTGTTCGACCGACACCCTGAAGCTGGTGATGGAGGCCTTCGACTTCAAAGGCCGTGGCGAAACCGGTGGAAATCCTTCCTTCCAGGTCGGTGGACCCAACGAAGGAAAAGGTGATGCCAGCTCCGGTCTTGTGAAGGGGATGGTGCTCAGCCAGTTGGACACCAACGGATTGCCCATCTATTCCGGCAAGGACTCCGGCGAATGGCAGTCGGGTGGCATCAACAACAAGGGACCTGCCACGGCCTTGCCGTTGGCCCAGACGCTCTGGAAGAAATCGACCCCCTCGAACTGGTTCGACACCACTGCCCTGAAAGCAGCGGTTCCTGGCATTGCCATTGGACACTCCTGTCTGGAGCTCCCGTTGGTCAAGAGGGGATTGCAGGATAGCGGTTACTACAAATTCGCCGATACCGGATTTTTCCCCTTGGACACGATCTCGGACAAGCGCGGGTATTCGCCTCTGATGGCCAGCGACGGGAAGGACCACAACTTCCTATTCTGTCTGCACGGCCATGCCGCCTTCGAATACACTCCAGGTCTGAAGTTCGAATTCCGCGGCGACGACGACGTGTGGGTGTTCATCAACAACAAGCTCGCGGTCGATCTGGGTGGAAGCCACGCTCCGGAATCCACCTACGTCAACGTCGACAAGCTCCGTTTGCGCGAAGGAAACGTGTATCCCTTCGACATCTTCTACTGCGAGAGGCAGCGGAGCGGCTCGTCCATCCTGATTCGGACCACCATGGACCTCCAGCCTTCCTGGAAGTACAAGGCCCAGGTCGCCAAACTCGGGACGGGGCTGAAGATCGACATCCTGGGCAACCAGACGAACAACTTCGTGCCCTCCTGTGCCGACCTCATGAAGCCCCAGGCCGAATCCTGGGTGACCACCAACGGTCGGATGGTCGTCATTGGACCTGACAATTCCGGGATCAACGACATCTACACCACCGACATCAGCTTGTACGGAGGCAATCTCAGCTACAACGGCGGATCCATCGTGATCGACACAGCCAAACTCAAGGACGATCCCGCCTTGCAGTGGCCGGGAACCTACCAGATCCGGATCGAATCCCGGCTGGGGGACTCGCTCTACGCGGTGAAGTTCACCAAGGCCTTCGGTGTCGTACAGGTGGATGGCAAGGTGATCGACGGCGATGGGGACGGCGTGGCCGACTCCGTGATGCTTGTGGCTCCGGCGCCGATCCTCAAGGATTCCCCTGCCTATACTCTGGTCTGGTTCAATTCCGCAGGCGTTCGCGATTCGGTGAAGCCAGCCAACGGTCTCAAGATCAGCGATTCGATCATCATCCTTCCTTTGAGTGGCAAGAACTGGGGGCGTCGAACTTCCCTGCCTGCGGGCATCCGCACCGACAGTCTGGGTTGGGTGAACACACGTCCCAACGGCGGCTCCAAGGTGGTGAACAACCCCATCAAATTGAGCGATGGGATGGGGCCCTATGCCGACTCCGCCCGCATCGTGTTCAGTGCGACTCCAGGGGCTCCGGATACCTTGAGAATCTGGGTCAACGAAGCCAGCCGTGTCAATGGCGCGGCTCTGCCCTCCGATTTCTACGCGATGCTTGGCAATCGACTCGCTCCTCGTGGCTTGGCGGCTGCGATCCCGCCGACCATGACGGATCCGCTGACCTTCGAATTCCTGTTGCCGTCCACGCATGGAATCTCTCCGGCCGATTCGTTGCGTCTCGGGGGCATGATTTCCGACGCTCTGGGAAATTCCGCCGCCAAATCCAGCGTCTGGGTGCCCATTCGATCCAATGCCCAGGGAGCGGCCTACATCAAGGATCTCAACGGCGACGGCATGGCGGATCAGATCTCCGTGGTGGTGCGCGGTAGCTTGGCGGGAGTCAGGAGCGCCAAGATCCAATGGGGCGGAGTGTCCAAGACCTGGACCTTGAGCTCTCCTGCGAGCGGTTCGTTCCTCCTCCCTGCTCCGGTTGGCAAGGAATTCCCCAGGGGCCTCACCGCCTGTGGGTCGGGTCCCTGCACGGTGCAGTTCCTGGACGCCGCCGACCAGCCCATCCAGACCTGGGCGCTGATCGACAGCGTTCCTCCCATCGTCCTCTATGCCACCTACCAGTTCGGAACCACCGACGACAAGATGATGGTCAAGTTCAGCGAGCCCTTGGTGGTCGCCGATCAGAACCTCCCCTGGATCGATGTCGGCCCCTTGTCCGGGCGTCGCACGCTGGACAACGCCATCGAGGCCTTGGTGACTCCCGATTCCGCGATCCTGTCGATCCCCGCCGCCACCGGTCTGACCGGGGGAGAGGATTCGGCGAGCCTGTCCATCCGCAACAACGCCGGTGCCGTGGTGGACGCATTCGGCAACAAGGTGGGGGCCAACAGCGCCTGGGGACCAATCCGGTTCGGCGTGCCTCCGCTGGTCGCGGTGATGATGGATCCCAACGGGGTCGGCACCGCCACCCACTTCTTGCTGCGTCCGGCACGGTCGGTTCCTGCGGCAACCTTCGACGCGATCGCCAGCGTGGTGCTCAGTTGGGGGAATGCCACCGACGCTCGCACGATTCCTGTGGCTTCGTTGACGGGAGCTCCCGGAGCTTGGCTGGGCACCTTCCCCGTTCCCTTCGCTTTCGGTACCACCAGTTGCCCTGGTTGCCTTGGAGTGGTCCAAGGGAGCGATGGCTCCTCCAACACCATCCTGGAGGATGATTCCGTGCCGCCGGTGATCGTGAAGGGCAAGGTGCGCTACACGGGGACCTCCGGGTTGCCCGACACCTTGAATGTGTTCTTGTCCGAGCCCTGGACGAGCGCCGCTCCAAATACCGTCCTGACCCAAGCGTTGGCGATCATCGGTCGTACTGGGGCGGACAAACCGGTTGCTCCGATGCGGGGTTGGAGCCTCGTCTCTCCTACTCAGGTCGACATCTACGCCGACAGTTCGCTTTCCAGCACTTGGATGTCGGGCGACTCCATTCGATTGACCCCGGCCCCGGCCGGAGTGGTGAACGACGAATTCAAGAACTACCCAGGTCTGATCACTCCCTGGGCTCCGTTGGAATTCGGTCTGCGTCCTCCCACCGTGGAGTTCTCCGTCATCCATCCCATTCTCGCTCCGGGTCCGGCTCGCGACATCGGCAAGTTACAGGGGCTTCCCAAGTTGAGTCTGCTCTTGTCGGATCGGGGGAATCTGGTGACCATCGACAACCAGATGCGTGTCGCTCCCGATGGAACCATCGAGGCGGCGACTCCTCCCGTCCACGACAGTTCCGACGTGATCATGGTGAAGATGAAGCTGAATCGTCCGATCATCAGTGGCACGCTTCTCATCTACGACAACCTGGGTGTCAGCGTCCTGCGCCAGGATCTGGAAGACCTCTCGAGGCTTTGGCCGAAGGATGCCAAGGACGAGATGCGCGAGATCTACGCGCAGTGGGATGGTCGCGGCATCGACAAGTCGTTCGTCGCGACGGGGGTCTATCTGATCCGCCTGGTCGCCAAGGTCGACAATGGCGAGGGCGGATCCGACCTGGTCAACCACTTGTGGAAGGTCGGATTCAAGGAAACGCCCAAGTAAGGCGGAATCCGATGGAATCCTGAAAGATTTTGGATCGGACTCCTCGGAGTCCGATCCAAGGTGGAGATGAGAAAGGCCTCAACTACTTGGAAATCAAGGAGTTGAGGCCTTTGCTGTTTTCCGATCGAGTACGCTTGGCGCGCCGGGCAATTCGAAATGCCGACAAAAATGCGGAGTCGCTCGGTATGTTGCCAAGGTTCGTCTCGTTATCACAGTCATCTACAGGTAAGATCCATGGCATCGGCTCTTCGCGTTCTTCGTTCCCTCCTCCTCGGGCTTCTTGCGGTCCTCGCGTTTCCCAGTGGAGTCCATGCGGAAAAAACCTTGATGTGGCTGGTCGACTGGTACCAGATGGGGAACGTGGACACCATCACCAAGGTCAATTCGGTCGTGATCCCCCATTACGACGGAACAGCCGGTTACTACAACGCCACCACCGACCAGGTTCTGGTCAAGACCAACGCATACGCATCGGCCATCCCCGTGAACGTGGGGTATCGCAACGACACCCTTCCGGACTCGTTGAAGATCCCTCTGGAGCTCCCACGCAGCTGGTATTCGATCCCCAACTTCAACACCGCCAACTACCAGTCCAACCGCATCCGGATCTACCTGACCTATGCGGGCCAGAAGCACATGCCCATGCTGAATCGGCCAGACCCCAAGGTCCAGGTGGACGTGTATCCTCTCGGTGCCGGGCAGACCGATCAGCTCGACGGCAAGTTCGTGAACGGGTGCATCGACAGCGCCTGGGGCGACACCATCTGGTTCTGGACAGGGGCGATGACCGCGGGGCAGATTTCCTCCAACGCATCCTCTTCCTCGATCAAGTGCCTGGATCATAATCCGTTCTTCGAGAAGATCGGGACCGTCCATGTCCTCAATCCATGGCCGGGGAAGACGGTCTGGGCGCAACTTGGCGACAAATGGTTTCCCCTCTACCAGGAAACTGGCCGCCCGGGCTGGATGACCACCACCCTGTGGGCCGATCCCCGGACCCCCCAGGCGTTCAAGATCCGTCTGGCCAACGCCGATCCGCGGGTGGCATCCAACGTCCAGTACTGGGATGCGGGTGGGCTGGGAACCAACGCCGACGGGACGTCCATGGACTTCTCCGTCACCCCGGGCAAGGGCAAGGAAGTTTGGATCATGCCACCGACCGGAGGGGTGACACCTCCGCCCGCGACCAAGGCTCCGCCCGTCGCCCTGACCCTCTACGTGAAGAGGCCGAGCTGGTCGGCCAGCGCGGTGCGCGTGGTGCAGCAGGGACTGGATGCACGGTTCATCGCATCCTCCACCAAGTACTGCGACTGGTTCCAGATCAATTTCTACCAGGGAGCGGTCCCCTCCAAGATCGTCCTGACCAATCCCGTGGGCGACACCATCTACGGGAACAAGGGCAAGGCCAAGGCTCCCACCCTGTATTCCACCTTCACGGATTGGATCGATCTGTCCAAGGCCACCGGTGCCACGGTGTCCATGAACACCGATGCGAACACCCCGGTGTTCCTGCCCGGGGTGCCCTCCACCGGAGGGCTTTGCGACACCAAGATCCTCGCGTTCAGCGCCTACGACTACGCATGGCCGCAGGCGAAGACCGACGCGTTCTTCTACGAGCCCTTCAGCGAGACCGGACCTGACAACAATTGTCCAGGATCGGGAAATACGGCGACCAAGGGGCTCGTGACCAACACGCTGAATCCCACCACCGGCCTTCCCAACATGAACGTCTTCCACAAGTCGGCCTGTGGAATCAACACCAGCGTGGCCACGAACGGCCCCGGATACTGGTTCGACACCCTTTGGAAGAGCTCCACCGGTGTGATTTCCAATACGTTCTCCACCGGTGCCACGGCGCTCAACAAGTTCCACTGCGTGAGGGTTCCCCTGACACTGGATGCGGCTGGCCAATACTATTCGTACGCGAACACCATGTTCTGGCCTCTGGATACGGCGAACATCCCGGCGCCCTACGGGAAGGCGACCGGAATGGAGGATCGGAAGTTCGCCATGCACGCGAAGGCCGCCTTCGAATACGTCCCGGGGCTCAAGTTCGAATTCACCGGCGACGACGACGTGTGGATCTTCATCGACAAGAAGCTCGCCTTGGACATCGGTGGTCAGCACGGTCCGTTCCCCGGCTCCATCAACGTGGACAACCTCGGATTGATCGAGGGCAAATCCTACCAGTTCGACATGTTCTACACGGAACGCCAAGGGATGGGTTCCAGCATCAGCATCAAGACCACCATGAACCTGATTCCGGTGATCGAGGTTTCCTTCGACACCAGCCTGTCCAGCGGCAAGATCACGGTGATCGATTCGCGCATCACGGAAACCACCGCCGACGCGAGCCGGTGCGCCGAGGAAGGAGGGGCATCCACGGTCAATACCCGCCCGGGCAATCCCGTCTACACCTTGATCTTCCCCGATGGCACGGAGCGCTTGATCGATTCCGCATACCTCGCGGCCACCATGCCGGGAGCTTCCATCACCGTCAACGGCAGCAGATTGACCGTCGACACTTCGGTGGTGCAGAAATCCGGTCGGCTCACGATGAGCGGGCTCTACCAGATCCGGGTGGAATTGGGAACGGATTCGCGCCTCGTCAGCTGGTCCAACGTCTCCAAGGCGGTGGACGTGGAAGGCGAGCTCTTCGACGGCAACGGTGATGGTCGACCGGACAGCGTGGTCCTCCACGTGGTCGGGTCCGCCCCTGCCTTCATGAAGCCCATCGAGGCGGTGCTCCGCTGGGCGGATCGGTCCGGAAAGATGGACTCCACCAAGGTGACCAACCTGGTGCGCCAACCTGGCGATTCCGTGCTGGTTGGCACGCTGTTGTTCCCCGACAGGACCGAATGCCCAACCACGGGATGCAAGGGAGACATGGGCAACGTCTTCACCCAGCTTTTCCAGGACACCGTGCGCAATCCAGTGCTGCTCCTTGCGGACCGCATCGCTCCAGTGGCCGACAGCGCCTGGCTGGTCTACGACACCACCGGAGACCCGTCAGCGAAGGACACCATGTTCGTACGGGTGAGCGAGCCTCTGGTCCAGTTCGCGGGTGATTTGCCCTTGGGCGATTCGGCATGGGTTCTCACGGGTCGGTTCGCGATCCATCGTCCTGTGGCCGGACAAGCGGTTCTGGTGGACGGAGGACGTCTTCTGAAACTGGCCATCGACCCCAAGACGAATCCCGTCCAACCCGGCGATTCCATTCGTCTGGGAGGCTTCTCCGGCGACGGATCGGGCAACGCGCCTCGCGAGTTCTCGAAATGGGTCCCCCTCAAGGCGGATCCGGTGGCCACTTCCTGGATGCTCGACCGCAACGGCGACGGCGCCCCGGACCAGATCCGCTTCGCCTCCAAGGGCGACCTCACCAAGGCCACGCAGATCGTGGTGAACTGGAGGAACGCCGCAGGTGCGGACACGTCCCTCATCGTTCCCACGCCCACTGGAATCGCCACGTTCGTGGATCTTCCCGCCAATCTGTGGAAGAATGCCACTTCCTGCGCCGGATGCCAGGTCGAAGTGTTGGTGGGAACCCAGACGAACCGTTTCCGCCTTCTGGATTCGGTGCCGGCCGTCGCGCTGAGGGCCGAGTTCCGCTATGGGTTGCTCAAGGACACCCTGCTGGTGGTGGCCTCCGAACCTGTGGTGGAGGGAGCCCTTCCCGGCGAAGGATGGTTCGGTTTGAAGGACGCCGGGGATCCAAGCCCTTCGGGGGCTCGAGTGGCCTTCACCGGAGCGGGACCTGGAACTATGCTCAAGTTGATCGTCGATGTCGGCTCCGTTTCCGGCGACTCCTTGCGTTTGCGGGGCTGGGCGTTGGACGCGGGGAATGTGGCTCCGGGGGCGGTTTCGCCGTTCGTTCCGGTGGTGTACGGTCCCCAGCCGATCCGTGCGATCCTGCGCGACGGCGACGGCGACGGCATCGCGGACGATATCGAATTCCGTCTGACGCGTTCTGTCTCCGGCGCTCCGATTCCCACCGGTTTCGGGGCGATCTGGAGCGGCATGCCGGGTTCGGCGGCCACGCTGACGCGCAGCGCCGACCTCCTGTCCTGGCGTGGAGCGATCGGTCCGTTCGGTTTGGGTACCAGCGGCCAAGTGGGTGACAAGGGCTGGATTGCCGTGGGTGCGGACGTTTCCACGTTCTCGGCGGCCATCGAGGACTCCATCGCTCCGGTGGCGACCACTGCTCGCTTGATCTACGGCTTCGATCCGGGTTCCGCCGATACCTTGGAGATCGTGGGTTCGGAGCGTCTGAGCTTTGTCGGGGCGGATCTGGCCTGGCTGGCTACGGACTCCGGATCGGCGACTCCCACCGTGGTGCCCCTGGATGCCACTCCCGCCTCGCTGGTGGGGTCGCTGAAGGTCGCGGTTCCTTCTGGCTCCATTCCGTCGAACATGGCATGGGCGCGTTTCGGCACCGGTGTTTCCGATGGAGCGAAGTTCGTGGGCGCGTCTTCTCGTTGGGTTCCGTTGAAGGTGACGCCTTCCGGTCGCGCGGCCCTCTACGATTCCGACGGTGACGGGCACGCCAACATGGTGTCCATCCGCATGCGGGGGACCATGAACGCCACGCAAGCGGTG
>DAOPYN010000063.1:0-4935 GCA_035352895.1 Fibrobacteria bacterium
CTTGGAGGATATCGTTTCAGGGAGGAAGTCGGATCGAGTTCCTTGCTCGGGGAGAAAAGGTTCCCACTGCTGCCAAGGGGGGCGGATATACCACCCTCACCGGGACCAGCTTCGCCACCCCGGTGATCTCGGCGCAATGCGCCGTGCTGGTCGGAAGGTTCCCTGATCTTCTGCCCTTCGAAGCCAAAAGCCTTCTCAAGCTGCATTCCGAAAGGATGGCAGCAAAGGAAACCGTTCCTTCAGGCGCGCGCACGCCGGAAGGAACACTCAAACCATGCGCGAACTGTGCGTAGAAGGAGTATTTCCATGAGCGAGAAAATGATCGCGATCAGGCTGTCCAAGGAAGAATCCGCGAAGCTCGATCCGGCCAAGCGCGGCGTCGGCGTCCTCAAGCCGGTCGAGCAGGAAGTGGAAGGACAATATCACTACTGGCGGCAGGTGGTCTGTCCCAACTGTGATGCCATCATCTGGATCTGGTACGACACCAACCTCTACCACTCCTACACCTGCGGAAATTGTGGAGGCGGTTTCCGGGTTTGATGTCCGAGGCATCGGCTTCGGTGCTTGATGCCACGGAATGTTCGGATTCAAACCGGAACGATATCGGAACGAGTCGACGAACATTGGTTCGTTCCGCGTCTTTCCTTGCCGGGGGACATGGTCCATCCCTTGATGCACTCATGTCGAATTCCGCATCGATGGGGATGGGGGCGGTGCATCGGTCGAGAAATTGTCCTGTCAAAATCGGGGGATCCATGGGGAAGCCGGGAATCGAGTCGGGGGGAATCGGATCGGTGATGCCGGCGGGAGGGATCGGGCTTGGCCAGCCTCCGGGCGCCGCGATGGCCGGACCCGCCGCCAGCTTGGGAATGGTCGATGCCTTCCGATGGGCTTGGAGGCTTTGCCTCATGGAGCATTGGCGTTTCCTTTCCTTCATGTTCCTCGCGGTGGGGTTCCAGCTTCTGATGCAATGGAACGTCCAATTCCTTTCCGACCTCGTCTCGCTCGTGGGAAGTTCCCGGAAGGCCGGCCTGGTCGAAGCATCTCTCCTTTTCGCGGGCACGTCGTGCATCCTGGTCCTCGTCAAGTACCTGGACCGGATCGTGGCCATCAACACCGACATCCGCCTGCAGGGACGCCTCCAGGCCCTCCTGCACGAGCGGGTGCACGCCTGTCCGATCGGATATTTCGAAACGCGCAACACGAGCCGCGTGCAGATGACCCTGCTCACTTCAGCACTGAACTCGGTTTCGATGCTGAAGGAACTGGCGTCGTTTCCCATCGTGCGGGCGTTGGGACTGGGAAACGGGCTGTACCTCCTGTGGCGGAATCTGTCCATGGCGGGTAACGCGCCGACATGGACGCGTCTACTGCTGTTCGGCGTGCTGTTCGCGGTTCCCATCGCGGTGTTGATGTTTTCGACGAAGGTTCGTTCCGCATTCCAGATGGTGCAGGCGGGGAACGCGGAGGCCGCCTTGGCCATCGGGAATTCCCTGCGATCGCCTGTCGAGGTCCGTTGCCTGGGAGTCGCCGCGCATCTCCATGCCGCATTCGTGGGAGCACTGGAGAAAGTCGCTCGGGCGAAGTGGAAGGCAAATCTGCGCAGCGAGTCGCTGAACCAGTTCCAGGACGCAGTCCCGACGCTGCTTCAGGTCTCCTTCCTAATGACCGCCGCCTGGCAGATCTACCATTCGGACGGCCTGGTCCGGGTCGGCTCCCTGATCGCTATCTACTACTTCGTCCCGGTGGTGGTGGCACCCTTGCGGGAGGTGGTCGCCTTCTACTCCGGCCTCCAATCCACGATGCCGATGATCGGAGAAGTCATCGAGCTCCTCGAGCAACCGGACGATCCCCTGGAGCCGAAGGAAGGGATGCCCCTGCCGGAGGACACCTCCATCGCCATCCGCCAAGGAGTGTTCCGTTACGCCAAGGAGTCGGCTCCGGTGTTGGCCGAGCTGGACGTGGACTTCCCCGCTGGGAAGATCACCGCGATCGTGGGGCGATCGGGTTCCGGAAAATCGACACTGTTCTCGCTGCTGTCGCGGCAGTTCGCCTTGGAATCGGGATTTCTCCAAATCGGGGGGATGGACATCCGCTCCATCCATTCGAGGGATCTTCGTGCGGGGATGTTCAAGGCCTCCCAGTTTCCATTGTTCATCACCGGAACCTTGCGGGACAATCTTTTGCTGGTTGCGCCCCGGGCCACAGAACCGCAGATGGAGAAAGCCCTGCGCGAGGTGGGGTTGTGGGACAACCTGCACAACGGACAGAATCCGGTAGCTCCGCTGGACAGGCCCATGCCCACCGATCCGACCCAGGGCCTTTCGGGAGGTGAACGCAAGCGTTTCGCATTGGCCCGAGCCATCCTGGTCTCGCCCCGGATCCTTCTGATCGACGAGCCGACACCAGGATTGGACGCGCTCGCTCGCAAGGAGATCGCTTCGGTGATCCGCAGGAATTTCGCCGACCGAACCGTCGTCGTGATCGACCACGATACGGAATTCCTGCGGACCACCGCCGACTTCGTGCTCTGCCTTGAGGCCGGGAGGGCGGTGGATTTCGGGACGCCCGACGAACTCCTGGCAAGACCATCGCTTTTCCGGAAATTGGACGAGCAACAGCGTGGCGGGAATCCGCCTCCTACCGCAGCTATCGCCAAACGCGTTGGTCTGGAAGAGCGTCCCTTCGTGGATCCGCACCTGACGGGTGTGGCAAAGGCTATCACCATCCAGATGGTCGAGGCGGAAGTGGAAGGGCAGATGTGCCTGGGAACGATGCCGGTTTCCTGCCCGTGGTGTGGAGACTACGTGCAGACAGATCCTGGCAACAGGTGGCACCGGTGTTCTTCCTGCGATGGACTGTTCCGTTTGTGACGGCCTTCCCTACCGGAGCGAAGTGCATTCCTTCTCGTGTTATCCAGAAAGCATCGAACATGGAAGACATCGGACATCGCACGCTGGAAACGACGCACCTTCTCGATTCCTTCGAACGATTCCAGTGGAAAGGATTCCTCCCTCGATCCTGGGGGCGGATCTTCAGTTGCATCCTCTTGGGCGTTTCGTTCGCGAATGCCTGGCAAATCGAACCATCCCAGGGAAAGCCGATCGCGCTGAAGAAGGACACCGTGATCCTGGTAACGAGCGCCGGTTCGCTTCGGATCACCGACCCGGCGAGCCGGTCGGCCCTCCTCCTGCGGTTGGTCGTTCCCGATGGAAAGGTCCTGTTGCGCTGGGTGGGTCCGCCGGAACTGCTGGCGGGGACAGAGGGTGTCCAGGTGGTTCGCAAGGACTCCGAGCATTGGCGTTTCCTGTCGCGCGGCAAGCCTGCTGGCATGGCCTTTCGCGAGGTCGCGACGCCGGTCTCCCCAGGTTCGGGAGGGGGGGGCGTGACCGCTCAGCAGGCCTCCCGGTTGGTGACCACCATGCTGTCCACCTCAACACGTGGTGGTGACAATGCTTCGGCGGGCGAGCCCGTTTCGCCGCCCGACCTTTCCCAGGCCTACCAGGGATGGAAACTGCCCGCGGCCTCCACTCGCGAAGCCAAGGCCTGGGCACTGTTCCGGCAAGGGCGCGACCTGGATGCCACGCGTTTGGCGCTGAAAGCCGTGGACGTTAGGCCTGACAATTTCGCATCGGCAGAGGTTCTGCTCAGCACCTCCAACGACAGGGAAGTCCGAAGATTGGTGGATTCGGCGGTGCAAGCCCGACCGGCGCTGGCAAAAAGACTTGCCATTGCTCTCCTGCGAACCGGCGTGAGGCGCAGTTGGGCGCAGTGGATGGTGGGCTGGAAGGATTGGGGAGATGCCTACGCGGTGGCGAGGTACGCTTGCGAGGAATGGATCGGCAGAGGGGAAATGTCCGACGAAACGACGAGGCGCTTGTCCCAGTCGCCGTTGGCAGAAATCGCGTTGCACCCCAAGCTCTGTGGGAATCCCGGTGGCCTGCTCTACTCTGCATCCGTCACCGATTCGACGAACTTCGAGCGGGAATTGCTGCACGCTCGAGTCGCTGCGGATGCGGGAGATACCGCAGGATTGGCGAAGTGGGTCGGATGGAGTGCCCGGTATCCGCAATCCGGACGAGCAGCCGTCCAGGAGGCACGGATTCGCCTGTTGCGCAATACCCCCGATGCATTGGCCTTCGCCGAGAAGATCCTGGAGCGGGTGCTGGACGACAACCTAGCCCGCGAGGTCGAAGCGAGGAGGGGCGGGAGCCACGAGGATTTCTTGCTGTGGCTGGGAGAGCGCCACACCTGGGCAGAGAGTTTGTAGGGCATGAACACCTCCTGGTGGCGCCGCCCCAAGGGACTTCCGTACCGCCCTTGGGTGCTGGCGGTGGGAGGTTTGGCAGCCTTCGCGCTTTCCTTCGGGGTGCATCTTTCCACTGGCGGTTTGCGGGCGGGGCGAAGCCATTTTGATTCACGTTTCCACGACGCCGTGGTCGCCGCGAAGCCGCGCACCGAATGGAAGCGCGTGGCCATGGTCACGATGGCCACCGAGGAACTTCCGCTGAGTTGGTCGCGCATCCAGCTCAACCCCCTCTATTTCCAGGCCTCCAAGGCGTTGCTGCGTGCAGGCGCCAATGGGGTCACGGTAGATGCCAGACTAACGGAAAACCCACCTCCGGGAATCCCGTACTTCAAGTGCATGGAAAAGCAGAATGTCCCCGCGACCGTCGACGATCTCCGCAATGCGGTATCGGCCGATTCTTCTCTGGCATCGAACGTGGTGGTCTCTCGGACGCTCGAGGACAAGTCCTGCGTGGTCAGCACGGACCTGGACTCCTGCGAATCGGGCGCGATGCCGATTGGACTTGCCTTGGGTGGCGATTGGGAGGCCACGAAGGTGCGCCATGCCGACAAACCGTTTGATCTGCCATCCCTGGAAGACGGAACCTTGAGGCTGGCTCCGATTCAGGATCAATCGACGGTGGGATG
>DAOPYN010000063.1:4945-10375 GCA_035352895.1 Fibrobacteria bacterium
GAATGGACGATTTACGTCATGGAATCTGACCTCTTGTGCCACCGGGTACGCACCCGAGGGACAATGCTTCGAGTTTCGCCGCAGCTCCGAGGTGTCTGACGGAGCGTTTTCCGAAGTGGGTGATCTTTCCTTGACCGAGCTCGCCTCTTGCGACACGGCCAAGGCCATTTCCTACGCGCGGGCACATGGGGCAGCTGGACGATGGGTCCTGGTGGAGCCGTTGCCGTTGACAGAATCCGGCGACCGTCATGTCGTGGCTTCCGGTCTATTCGGCAAGGCAAGGGTGGAAATGTCTGGCACACGCATCTTGGCCGACGCCATCGAAACCGGGCTGCGCGGAGACGCACCTCTTTTCCTGGGGCGGTGGTGGATCGCGGCTTTGCTGTGCCTGCTTGGGCTCTGCATCGGGGTGTGGGGTGGCCTGAATCTGCGTTTGGGCATCGCCTTCGCTCTTCCGGTGCTTTTTGGCGCTCTCCTGTACGCGGCCATGATGCCAGGGTCGTGGATCGCTCTGTGGCCGGTGGTGGCGCCTTCGCTCGCGTGTGCCGGGGGAGTGGCGGCCGCAGCGTTGGCGCTCGTGGCGGGCGGTGCTCGAGAAGCCGAACTCACCGCCAAGTACATCCCCAGGCCAGTCTACGACCTGGTGCTGCGAGGTGGTGGCCCCGACAAGCTGCGCAACCAGCGCTTGGACGTGGCCGTGCTGATGACCGATCTCCGCAACTACACCGCCATCACGTCGCGACTGGGCAGCGCAGAAGCCGTGTTGTCGCTCCTCAACGCCTACTACGACGGGATTTCGGGCGTGGCCCTGGACCGTCACAACGGCTGGTTCGAAGGTTACGTGGGGGACATGATGTGTTGCTACTGGCCGTGTCTGGATGGGATGCGTCCCGATGACGTACGGGACCAGGCCCTGCGCGCCGCCATGGCCGTCAGGAAATGGCAGACGGAATTCTTTGGATCCCTGGTCGGCGGAGATGTCAGGATTCCCCACGTTTCGCCGGAAAAGTGCGCTGAGATTGCTCCCCTCCTGGGAGCAGGGATCGGTTTGTCGTGGGGCGAGGTGGTGATGGGTCACCAGGGTCAGAAGCACGGCCTGAGCAAGTTTGGCATCATCGGCGATCCCCTCAACACGGCCTCGCGCATCGAGGGCCTGACCAAAGGCTTCGACGCCGACCTGCTGGCCACGCCGGAATATGTCGAATCGGCCAATCGATGCGGGTTCTTCTCGCGCCGCTTCGCGTTGGTGCGGGTGAAGGGAAGGTCGGAGCCTGTTTCACTGGTGGGCATCGACGCGGTGGCGCCGGAAGGCTGGAGCCAATTGGTCTGGGATGCGTGGCTTGCGCGGGTTGAGGCGGGAGCAGTCGAGGATGCGCTGGGCAAGAGCGGAGCCACGGTGCTGGGTTGGCGTGAGAAGGGCTACCTGCGCGACGGCGTCTGGACGCTGGACGAAAAATGACGGGGGATGGGATGAAGAGGAGGATTTTTACGGCTGTGGTGGGCTTGCTGCTGAGTGTGGGGACTGCGTTTGGCGCGGAGTGTGATTCTGTGTGCCAATTGGATGTGTTCAAACAAACGATACCACTGGATTCGGCAGCGAAGTTTGCATCAGAAAACAATGAAATAAAGAGAGCCGATTCGCTGTTTCGAAAATCGTTGGCAATTCAGGAAGCCAGATTGGGCCTTCAGAGTCCTTTCGTGGCCGTAGGGTACTATAACCTTGCGTTTGTTGTTGCGGCGGCTGGTAAGTACACAGCTGCAGATACTTTGTATCAGAAAGCAATGGCGATTGCAAAGGGAGTATCTTCCATGAATCAGGAAGTTATGATAAATATCCTTCATAAATGGGCAACAAATTTGATGATTCTTGGAAGGTACGATGAGGCTGATTCTGCGTACCAATGGGCGCTTCGCCTTACTGAAAGCAAATACGGCCCCGATTTTCCTGCTTCTGTTTTTCTGCTCTTGGGCTCAGCCATGGTATTGGATGTCCAAGGAAAATATTCTCAAGAGCAGGCCATACTTCACCGCTCCCTAGGCATTGTCGATCGCTCATTCGGACACGATTCTCCCATGGCAGCAATGGTCCTTACGGCAATGGCCATGTCCTTTCATTCCTCGGGGCAAAATGGGGATGCGGAATCAGCTTACCGTGAAGCGCTGAGGATCGATGAACAGGTTCTGGGAAGCGATCATTCAATGGTTGGGACAATTTGGACCGGTTTAGGGGCTATGCTTCACTCTGAAGGCCGAAATGCCGAGGCGGAAGTGTGCTATCGGAGAGCGATTGCAATCCAGGAAAAAATATACAGTCCGAATCATCCTCAGCTTTCAGTGCTCTATGCCGGTTTGGCGACGTGTATTCGGGATTCAAGTAATGGTTCTGAAAAGGAGAAATTGATACTTCTTTCGTTGGCGATTCAAGAAAAGGCATTTGGGTCGGATTATCCAATGAATATCGTTAATCTGGTGAATTTGGCGGCAATTCAGTTTTATTCCGGGAAATTTCAGGAAGCGAAGAAGAGTCTTTTGAAAGCTTCACGAATTTCGTCAACAGCACCCTCGGAATTGCGATGGAAGCTTCATAGTAATTGTCTGTCCTTCTATGAGCAATCCGAACCGGACCTCGCAATATTCAATGGCAAGTTAGCAATCAATATTCTTCAGAACATCCGGGGTAATCTGAAGGGCGATTCAATCGCCGGAAAAAGTTTTTTGGAGTCCGTTCGTCCGGTTTATGCCAAAATGGTGGATTTGCTTGCTTCCCAGGGGCGACTACTGGAAGCCCAAGAAGTGCTCGCTCTCCTCAAAAGTCAGGAAACGCATCAGTTTCTGAGAGGGGAAAAGGTCGATACTTCCGGGCTCCTCCAGGTTGATCTGGATTCGTTGGAATTCGCGTGGAGCGATTCGCTTCGCCTTGCGGAGCAGAGCTTGGCTAAGGTCAAGGAAAAAAACTCTGCAACTGTGTCAAAATCCGGTGGTCAGGACCTTCGCTTTGGTTTCGGGAAGGATTCTGTCCAGCAAAAATGGAACATCGCCTCCGGGGAACGCAAGTTCGATACGACGATAGCCCATCTCGAGGTGGCGTTCCACCGTTCTTCGAAAAACAGTAGTCGACGGATTCTGACTCATGGAGAATCCGCGCACATCCACGAACGCCAAGTTGCCGGGCTCGACAGCGGAACCATTCTGCTCCAGTACCTATTGCTGGATTCCATCGGTCAGGTTCTGGTCACCAATCGAAGCAATGTATCGGGACACCGCCTCAAGGTCGGATCCAAGCAGCTAAACCGCATGGTGGCTGATTTTGCCCAGACCTTGCGAGATCCCCACCAGGACCCGCGCCCCTTGGGTCGCAAACTCTACGACCAGCTCATCGCCCCGGTGGCGGCGGATCTCGATTCGGCCAAGGCTGGGACGGTGATGTTCTCGCTGGACGGGGCATTGCGTTACATCCCCATGGCTGCGCTCTACGATGGCCAGAAGTACCTTGTGGAACGCTACGCCCTCAGCGTGTACACGGAAGGATCCCAAGAAACCGTGGCGGAAAAGCCCTTGGCGTCCTGGTCCGTGGCCGGTCTGGGCAACTCCCGCGCGGCACCCGGTTTCGATTCGCTTCCCGCGGTGCGAGACGAGCTCCATGGCATCGTGCGGGAAACGGCCGGCGGAAAGGGCGTGCTGCCGGGAATCGTACGCTTGGATGATGCTTTCACCAAGACGTCCTTCCAAACGGCGCTTTCCCAACGCTACCCGGTTGTGCATCTGGCCAGCCACTTCAAATTCAGTCCTTTCGGCGAATACGATTCCTACCTGCTCCTAGGTGACAGTTCCCGTCTTGACTTGCACGAGCTGCGGACTGGTCCCTATTCGTTCAGCGGGGTAGATCTCCTGACTCTATCGGCATGCCAGACCGCGATGATCGGCAATCGCAACGCCAACGGGATCGAAATCGATGGAATGGCGGGAATCGCTCAGAGTCGCGGCGCGAAGGCGGTGATGGCCACACTCTGGCCTGTGCACGACGCCAGCACCCAGAGCTTCATGCAGGAGTTTTATCGCGGCCACGAGGCGGGGCTGACCAAAGCAGCGGCGCTTCGTAAGGCGCAGCTTGCCTTCCTGCAAGGCGGAGGTTCGGCCAAGTCCGGATCCGATGGCCTGTTCATCCCTCCCAAAGGTGCTCCGTATGCGCACCCGTACTACTGGGCGCCCTTCATCCTGATGGGGAATTGGCTGTGAAATCGATGACGAAAAATGACTGCAAACGAAATGAAGGTTTGCGATGATGCGGGTACAACTTCACGGAATATTGGTTTGGTTGTTCCTGAACGCTGGGGTGGCCTTTGGCGCGGAGTGTAACTCTGGATGTAAGGCGAAGGCGTTTCAGGAATCATCGACACTGGATTCTTTGGCGAATGTTGCCAAGAAGGCGCAGGATTTTGCAGAAGCAGAAAGTCTATACCGCCGCTCCTTGGCGATCGATGAAGGATCCTTTGGAATCGATCATCAGAATGTGGCTGCCGACTTGCACAACCTGGCCTTTGTATTTCATACCACCGGCCGTTATGCCGAAGCGGAGCCCTTGTACCGCCGCGCGCTGGCGATCGATGAGAAAGCGCTTGGTCCCGACCACCCCGCTGTGGCGAACAGCTTGAACAACCTGGCCTTTTTATTTCAGACCACCGGCCGTTATGCCGATGCGGAGCACTTGTTCCGTCGTGCGTTGGCAATCAATGAGACAGCGCTTGGTCCCAACCACCTCGACGTGGCGACCAGCTTGAACAACCTGGGCGAAATGCTTCGCGCGACCGGCCGGTACGGCGATGCGGAGCCCTTGCACCGCCGCGCACTGGCGATTAACGAGCAAGCGCTAGGTCCCGACCACCCCGCTGTGGCGACCAGCTCGAACAGCCTCGCCTTGTTGCTAAAGACCACTAGCCGCTACGGCGATGCCGAACCCTTGTACCGCCGCGCGCTGGCGATCCGCGAGAAAGCACTTGGTCTCGACCACCCCGACGTGGCGACCAGCTTGAACAACCTAGCCTTGTTGCTTGATGCCACCAGCCGCTACGGCGATGCTGAACCCTTGTACCGCCGCGCGCTGGTGATCGATGAGAAAGCGCTTGGTCCCGACCACCCCGCTGTGGCGAACAGCTTGCACAACCTGGCCTCGTTGCTTCTTGCCACCAGCCGCTACGGCGATGCCGAACCCTTGTACCGCCGCGCGCTGGCGATCCGCGAGAAGGCGCTTGGTCCCGACCACCCCGACGTGGCGAACAGCTTAAACAACCTGGCTGCGTTGCTTGATGCCACCGGCCGATACGGCGAAGCGGAGCCCTTGTTCCGCCGTGCGCTGGCGATCCGCGAGAAAGCGTTTGGTCCCGACCACCCCGACGTGGCGAACAGCTTAAACAACCTGGCTGCGTTGCTTGA
>DAOPYN010000063.1:10475-23023 GCA_035352895.1 Fibrobacteria bacterium
GCCACCGGCCGATACGGCGAAGCGGAGCCCTTGTTCCGCCGTGCGCTGGCGATCCACGAGAAAGCGTTTAGTCCCGACCACCCCGACGTGGCGAACAGCTTAAACAACCTGGCTGCGTTGCTTGATGCCACCGGCCGATACGGCGAAGCGGAGCCCTTGTTCCGCCGTGCGCTGGCGATCCACGAGAAAGCGTTTGGACCCGACCACCCCGACGTGGCTACTGGATTGAACAACCTGGCCGGGTTGCTTTATACCACCGGCCGTTATGCCGATGCCGAGCCCTTATGCCGCCGCGCGCTCCGAATCGCCGAACATGCTTCCGCTCCCGATGTGCTCTGGCCCATCCAATCCAGTCTCCGGTCCTTCTTCAAGGGCACCCACCCCGACCTCGCCATCCTCTACGGGAAGCAGGCGGTTAACACCATCCAAAGCTTACGCGCCAACTTCAAGAACGACAAGGAAACGGGCAAGTCCTACTTGGAATCCCTACGGTCCGTCTACACCGATCTTTCCGATCTCCTGGTCTCCCAAGGTCGTATTCCCGAGGCCCAGCAGGTTCTGGCCTTGTTGAAAGACCAGGAGGCCTCGGAGTTCACCCACCGCTCCTTGGCGGAATCTCCCCTGGAAGGTCGGGTGTCCATGATCCCTCTGGAGGCCGCATGGAACGACTCCATGCAGCAGGTCGGAGGTCGCCTGGCCGTGTTGGGAACTGAGCTGCGCGCCCTGCGCGAAAAGGGAAAGCACGATACCCTGACCCACTCGGAATCCGTCCGCGCCGACTCCCTGGAGAGCCTGGTCCAGAAAGCCGATTCGGCCTACGCCACCGTGGTCGAACACCTGATGCTCGCATTCTCCCAGATCTCCGACCAGGAGCGGAGCCAGCAGGTGGAGAAGCTGGATGCCCGCATCGGATCGAGCCTCAAGAAGACCATCTCCGATTTGGACAGCGGAACGGTCCTCTTGCAGTACGTGCTGCTCGATTCTACCGGACAGATTCTGCTCACGACTGGCAATGTACGTCTAGCGCGGTCCCTCAAGGCCGGCACCAAACAGATCAATCCGCTGGTCAACGACTTCGTGCAGGCCCTGCGCGATCCGCACCGCGATCCCCGCCCGTTGGGACGCAAGCTCTACGACCTCTTGATCGCTCCCGTGGCCGCCGACCTCGATTCGGCCCACGCCAAGATGGTCATGCTTTCGCTGGATGGGACGCTGCGCTACATCCCCATGGCCGCCCTCTTCGATGGGAATCGGTACCTGGTGGAATGTTACGCCCTGAGCCTCTACAGCACCTATTCCGTGGGTACAATCAAGGATCGGCCCTTGAACTCGTGGTCGGTGGCGGGATTGGGCAACTCGCAGGCGTTAGGTGGCTTCGATTCCCTGCCGGCGGTGCGTGCCGAACTCCACAGCATCGTGCGCGAACGCGTTGGAGACAATGGAATTCTTCCAGGCCTTCTGAGGTTGGATACGTCTTTCACCAAGGCGGGATTTCTCTCGGCATTGCGCCAACACAAGCCCGTGGTGCATCTGGCCAGCCATTTCAAGTTCAGTCCGTCGGGAGACTACGACTCGTACCTGTTGTTGGGCGATGGCACCAAACTGAACCTGCATGATCTGGGTTCGGGCAGTTACGACCTCTCCGATGTGGACCTGCTCACGCTCTCGGCTTGCCAGACAGCCATCGGCACGGGCGTGAAGGCCAACGGGGTGGAAGTCGAGGAGGGTATGGCCGGAGTGGCTCTCAAACGCGGCGCGAAGGCCGTGATGGCCACGTTGTGGCCGGTGGTCGACGCCAGCACCCAGAGCTTCATGCAGGAGTTCTATCGCGATCACGAGGCGGGGCTGACCAAGGCGGCGGCGCTGCGCAAGGCGCAGCTGGCCTTCCTGAAAAATGGAGGGTCAGCAAAGCCCGGACCCGACGGCCTGTTCATCCCCCCCAAAGGTGCGCCGTATGCACACCCGTACTACTGGGCGCCGTTCATCCTGATGGGGAATTGGTTGTGAAGGTGAAGATTCAAGGCAGAGGGAGACGAGGCATGCATGTTCATCTGTGGATCCTCCTGATTACCGCAGTGTCCTGGGCGGGGGAGGTGTTGGCGCCATGCGACTGGGTTTGCCGTGATGGTGCGTCCCAGGAGTTGCGTCGATTGGATGCGCAGGGGAGTCTCGCCAAGGAAGCGATGAAATACGATCTCGCCGACAGCTTGTTCAGGGAAGCTTTGAGATTGCGTGAACGTGCCTACGGCCAGGAGCATCCGAACGTGAGCTTGGCGTTGGATTCCATTGCCAGCCTAAGGATACAGCAACAGCGTGTATCCGCAGCTGACAGCATTGCCCGACGATCGGTTTCAACCCGGGAGAAGGTACTTGGTCCCGATCACCCCGATTTGGCCGGGAGCTTGAATCTTCTTGCAAGGGCTTTATGGGGCGAGAAGCAGTATGGTGAAGCAGAAGCCGTTGCGCTGCGCAGTGTAGCGATTCGAGAGAAGGCATTTGGCCCAAATCACCCAGAATTGGCTGAAAGCCTTCATACCATGGCTCTGATTCTTTGGACAACGAAGCGTTTGTCGGAAAGTGAAGCGATGAATCGCCGGGTCCTTTCGATTCGGGAGAATGCACTTGGTCCCGATCACCCCGACGTGGCGAGGACGCTGAATAATCTCGCGTTGGTTTTGGCTGACCAGTCTTGTGACTCCGAGTCCGTACTCTTGAGGGTCCGAGCCCTATCTATCACAGAAAAGTCGTTAGGTCCGACGCATCCTCTGGTTTATCTCACTGTCAAAAATCTGGCGGAGCAACTCGATTCGTTGCATCGCTACAATGAGGCGGAAGGGTACTATCGGCGCTTAGTAGAAATTCGGACTAAGCAGTACGGCCCTGACAACGAAAACGTGTTGATCGCCATGGACAAGCTGGCCAAAATCCAGACAAAGAGGAAAAAATTCCGGGATGCCAGAGATACCTATCGAAAAGCGCTGGACATCACGGAGAAAAGCGAAGGACGGAATAACGGCGTAAACACGGTCTATTTTCTGGAAAGACTTATCCCGATTCTTGATTCGATAGGTCGTTTTCAGGAAGCAGAGAATGCCGCACGCCGAGTCATGGCGATAAATTCAAAGCTGAACGGACGAATTTCCGAACCGTCGGCAAGATCCTTGGATTTGCTTGCCAGCGTCTACGAGGCAAAAAAATGTTCCGCTCATGCGGATTCCATTCGCCAGGAAGCGGAACGAATCCGAATCCAGGTTAAGGAGTTGGCCACGACCCTCCCGCTGGACTCCTTGGGAGATCTTGCCTATAAGGCAGAGGACTACTTGGCTGCGGATAGCCTGTTCCAGTTGTCGTTAAGGATCCAGGAAAGAATCTTGGGCCCCGATCATCTTTATGTTTCAGGGGAGCTCACCAAGATCGCCAATGTTCTGTACGCCTCCGGGCGGTACCTCGACGCGGAGCCTCTGTATCGACGGACCTTACGAATCGCGAAAGCTTCCGACGATTCGGACAGTTCAACAGTGGCAGAATTCTCGCGGAACCTGGGATTGGTCCTGGAAAAGCTGGGCCGGCCAGTGGAAGCGGAAGCTTTATATAGCCGGGCCTTGACCCTCAGGGAAAGAAACCTAGGTCGCGACCACCCGGATGTCGCGACCTGCCTAAACGACCTGGGTGATGTGTTGATGGCGCAGAAAAAATTCGACCAGGCCGAGACTTTGCTTCGAAGATCCATGGCGATCTGGAGTGCATCAAAAGGCCAAGAGCGTAGGAATCTTCGGCCGCTTTTTCTGATGCTAGCCTTACTCGATTCGACTGGAAAGTATCAAGAAGCTGAACCTTTGGCTCGTCGTTACGTTGCTTTGCAAGAAGAGATCAATGGAAAGGGATCTGGAAGTGTCGCCCTTGCATTGGACATCTGGGCCCATATTTGTCGGAATCTACACATGACTTTACGGGCAGATTCTGCGCAAGGGGAAGCTCGTAAATTCCGCGCACGGAACGAATTGAAAGACAAGCTGACTCCAGTTGCTGAAGCCGCTGATTCGGCATTGGAAGGCGGGAATTTCGATTTGGCGGATAGTCTATTCAGGATAATCTTGGATGGATATTTGCGAATTTACTCGGCTGAAGAGCCTTTGCCATTTTTGGCTCTTCAAAAGATTGCATATTCATCGTATATGGCAAAGCGATACCAAGAATCAGAGTCCTTGTTCCTGAGGATTCTGGAACTACAAAAGGTGATTCAGTATCCTGACTTGACTTCATCCGCTTGGAGCCTCGAATGCCTCGGCTGGATATATCGCAAAAAGCGGCAGTACAATGAAGCGCTGGATTGTTACCAGCGTGCGTCGGAGATCCGGGAAAAGATTGCAGGTTCAGATGATTTGACTGTAGCGAACAACTTAGTCAACGCAGCATTGGTTTTGGCCCAACTCGGTCGGTATTCCGAAGAAGAGCGTCTTTGCCAACAGGTGCTTTCGATCCAAGAACGGAAGCTCGGATCCGAGGATCTAAATGTTGCATCTACGTTGGAAATCCTTGCCAATGCGTATCACTCACTTGGGCGGCCTACCGAGTCGGAACAACTTCACCGACGCATTCTTGAGATTCGTGAGAAGAAGCTCGGAAGGGAACATATTGATGTCGCATCTTCTCTAATCAATATCGCCGTCGCTGCGAATGATTTCGGGCGTTTTGCCGAGGCCGAATCGCTCTACCGCCAAGCATTGGGTATCGAATGCCGTCAGCAAGGTGACACGACTTTGGACGTGGCGTTGGTTTTGGATAACCTCGGGAGCACTCTCCGGAAGCAAGAACGGTATTTCGAAGCAGAGTCACTTCATCGTCGCGCCTTGTCAATTCATGAGAAGGTTCAGGGGCCGGAGCACCCTGACGTAGCCCATAGTTTGAACCAATTAGCCAATGTCCTAAACGACCAGGATCGGAACACCGAGGCGGAACCACTTTATCGACGTGCCTTGTCCATACGTGAGATTGCCTTGGGGCGAGAGCATCCTGATCTGGCTAGCAGCCTGAACAACCTGGCTGTTGTCCTGAAAGCCCAAGGCCGGAATGACGAGGCAGAATCACTGCACCGACGCGCCTTGTCCATACAGGAGATTGCCTTGGGGCCAGAGCACCCTGATGTGGCAAGTAGCATGAACAATTTGGCTGGTGTCCTGAAGGCCGAAGGCCGAAATGTCGAGGCGGAGCAGTTCTACCGCCGTGCATTGTTCATTCGGGAGAGGCTCCTGGGTCCGGACCACCCCGATGTGGCCAGTAGCATGAATTACTTGGCTGATGCCCTGAAAGCCCAAGGCCGAAATGCCGAGTCAGAGCCGTTCTACCGCCGAGCATTGTTCATTCGGGAAAGGAAATTTGGTCCTGAGCATTCTGATGCATTGAGGAGTTTGATAAACCTGGCCGATGTCTTGCGGGACCTGGGTCAAAATGGTAAGGCGGACTCCTTGTATCGAAGTGCTTTGGCAATTAAGGAAAGCGGTGGTGATTCAACCAGTGATGTTCTTTCTTCGATTTTGACAGGCCTCGCGATTTCATTGGGAAACCAAGGGCGGCTTGTGGAGGCTGAATCGATGTATCGCCGAGCTCTATCCATCCAAGAATTGATGTCAGAAAGTGACAGTTCCAACCTTGCGTTGTATGTGTCCAACCTGGCCATTTCATTGAAGTCCCAAGGACGACTTGCACAGGCGTATCCGCTGGTCCGGCGTGCAGTCGTTTTAATGGAAAAAGCCAAGGGGAAAAGCGATCCTGACCTGGCGCCCTACCTCTCCGGCCTTGCCGAGGTTCAGCGGCAGCTCGGGCAGATTCGCCCAGCCGAGGCTTCCTACCGAAGGGTCCTCCAGATCCGCGAACAAGCAGAGGACAGTTCGAACCTGGATTGGACGCTGGAGCATTTGGCCTCAGTCCTGGTGGAAAACGGATCCTACAGGGAGGCTGATCCGCTCGTGGAGCGACTCCTGGTCCTCAGAAATAGGCAGGGTGCACGGGAATCCGAGGACGTCGCAACTGCTCTTGAATTGTGCGAGAGTGTGAAGAGGCACCAGAAGAAATTTGCTGTCGCCGATTCGCTCCGCCAGGAAGTCGCCAGGATCCGCCGGATCGTGAACGCGCGACGTCCGGCGGCGATCTTCGATTCGCTGGCTGAGGTGGAAAGCCTGGCATCCCATTTCCCAGAGGTGGACAGTCTGTACCGCTTGGCCTTGTCGATCGACGAATCCGTAGTTGGTCCGTCGCATTCATTCGTGGTTGAAGACCTGATCGGTCTGGGCAATAATTTGTCAAGGCAAGGGCGTTTCGATGAAGCCGCGGTATACCGCCGTCGTACGCTTTCGATTCGCGAGAACGATCCTTCCACAGATCCGCTCCTCATCGCGGGGGATTTGGAAGCGCTGGCTCAAGATCTGGTTGGTGCCAAAAGGTACGGGGAAGTCGAAACCTTGCTCCGCCGCGCGATGTCCATTCGCATGAAGGTCCAGGGGCGGGAGCATCCGGACGTCGCAAACGATCTTGACTTGCTTTCGGGTGCCCTTTGGGGTCTTGTCCGGTACGACGAGGTTGCGACCGTCCTGCAACAAGCCCTGTCGATTCGCATCAGGTTGCCATCGGATTCCTCCCGACCGGAAGTACTGGAGGAAATCGTCAATCTTGCATCTCAGCTTAGGTATATGGGGCGGATCAAAGAGTCAGAAAAGCTTTTCCGGAAGGTGTTGCGGCAACAGGAGAAGATTCTTGATCCGTATCATCCAGATGTCGCAGCAACCTTGGAATTATTGGCAGGGGTGGTTTCGAACAACGGTCGTTTCGTTGAAGCCGAATCGCTCTCGCGCCGCGCCCTGAGGATCAGGAGTGTCTACCCCGACACAACGGGACTGGGAATCGCGACGTCTCTGGACGTACTTGGGGATATTCTATCCGAAGAAGGGCAATTCGACGAGGCAGAAAAGGCCTACCGAAGGAGTCTTGAGATCCGAGAAAAGCCGCTTGGTCCGGAGCATCGGGATGTGTCCACCGCCCTTTTCAATGTCTCCAAGGTTCTGGAAAGCACCGGGCGGTACGGGGAGGCGGAGATGCAAATTCGTCGAGCGTTAGCGATCTCGGAGAAGGAGCTCGGTCCGAATCATCCAGAATTCGCCAGGAGCTTGAGTTTGCTTGCGCAAATCCTCCAGAGGATGGGACGCACCGAGGAGGCGGAACAGACATACCGCAAGGTGTTGGAAATCGACGAAAATAGGCTTGGAAAGACTCACATCACGTCTGCTATTGATGCCTACTTCCTCGCGGAGTTTCTCAAGGATGTGGGTCGAGGAAAAGAGGCCGAGCCATTGTTTCGTAGGGCACTGGAGTCATTCAAAGCGCGGTTAGGTACGGACCACCGGTACGTAGCGGACGTAGCAGCGAGCCTCGCCGAGATTCTGGCGGTCTCGGGGCGTCTCCACGAAGCTGATTCCCTGTTCCGTTGGAGTATGGTCGTCATGGAGGGAGTGCAAGACCAGGATCCATCGAGCCTCGCGCTTCCAAAGGACCGGTATGCTCTTTTGTTGCAGGCTATGGGGAAGATGTCCCAGGCGCAATCATTGCACCATCAGGCATTGCAATTGGCTCAGAAATCCTCGGATCCGGAAATCCTCTGGAAGATCCAGTCTTCGCTCCGCGACTTCTACGCGAAGAGCCACCCCGATCTAGCGATCCTCTACGGAAAGCAAGCAGTCAACACCGTACAGGCGGTGCGTCGGCATCTTCGGGATTCGACTTCCAGCAAATCATTCCTGGAAAAGGTCCGTCCTCTCTACGCGGAGCTTTCCGATCTGCTTGTTTCCCAGGGACGCATTCCCGAAGCCCAGCAGGTCGTGGCGCTACTAAAGGAACAGGAGGGTGCGAATTTCACGCGTTCGACGGAACCATCTCCACTGCAGGGGCGCGCTACGCTGGATCCGTTGGAGGCGGCTTGGAACGATTCGTTGGAGCAGGCTGGCGGGCGACTGGCGAGGCTGGGTGTCGAGCTGAGGGAGTTGCGCGAAAAATCGCAGGGAGAGGAGTTAGAGTCCGGAGCGCAGGCACGTCGAGATTCCCTGGAATTGGTGGCGTTGAGGGCGGATTCCGCATTCCAGCAAGTGGTGGAGCGGATGCAGGAGGCATTCAAGAGGGAAGCGGAATCAGCAAAGAAGCCGACGCGCAGTCTTCCCGCAGTGGAAAACCTCACAGACGCGATCTCCACTTTGGGCCCTGACGTCGCGCTGGTGCAATATGTACTGCTCGATTCCAGCGCGCAGATCCTTGTCACGATGGGGACCCTTCGGATGGCGCGGCGGGTCGGGATGGGGGCCAGGCAGTTCGATCCGCTTGTTGGACAATACTTGAATGCTCTCAGGGATCCATCCACGGATCCCCGTCCACTCGGGAAGCGACTGTACGATTCGCTCGTCGGTCCGATCTCTGCGGATTTGGAAGCGGCGGGCGTGCGGACGGTGATGTTCGAATTGGACGGGACGCTTCGTTACATACCCATGTCTGCGCTGTACGACGGACACCAATATCTGGTGGAACGTTTCAACCTGAGCCTTTTCACGGAAACGGGCAGAGCCTCCATGAAGGATCAGCCCAAGCGGAATTGGAAAGCGTCCGCGTTGGGGAGTTCCATCTTCCCCCAGGGCTACCGTCCGCTTCCCGGGGTGGTCGCCGAACTCTCGGGGGTTGTCCGGGAGCACAAGGGCGACGAGGGTGTGCTTCCAGGTGTGGTGAGGCGCGACTCCCTTTTCACCAGGGATACGATCAAGGCTGCCCTCGCCAAGCGCAGAGAAGTGGTCCACTTGGCCAGCCACTTCAAGTTCAGCCCATTTGGAGAGGATGATTCCTATCTGCTCCTGGGTAATGGAGACAGCTTGAGTGTACGCGACCTCCGCCTGGGGGCCTATGCCTTCTCCGGGGTGGAGCTTTTGACGCTTTCTGCCTGTGAAACCGGCCTGGGAACAAGCCGCAAAGCCAGCGGCATCGAGATCGATGGGTTGGCGGGAGTTGCCCAAAAAAGTGGCGCCAAGGCGGTGATGGCCACCCTTTGGCCCGTGTACGACGCCAGTACGCAGAGCTTCATGCAGGAGTTCTATCGCGACCACGAGCGGGGGCATTCCAAGGCCGCCGCGCTCCGCAACGCGCAATTGGCTTTCCTCAAGGGTGGAGGTTCAGCCAAGATCGGGACCGACGGCCTGTTCATCCCCCCCAAAGGTGCGCCATATGCACATCCGTACTACTGGGCGCCATTCATCCTGATGGGGAATTGGTTGTGATCATCCGAACCTCTGTCGAGCAAGGAAGTCTTCCATGAATCCAAGGGCTTCTCTTTTTCTGGGCCTGGCCATCCTCATCTGTCAAGAAACGGTACAAGGAGCGGTCGGCTTGGTCGCGGCGCGGAAGATCGCGATCCGGCAACGGATCGCGAAAACACCGGAGTTCGCACGGAAGATTCCGATGCTCGTCGAATTGGAATCCTTGCAGTGGAGTGCCGCCGACACGGCGAGTTCAGCGGAGACGCTTTCCGATCTCGGCGATGTTTTCTTCCTGCTCGGACAGTTCGACAGCGCGGAAGTCCGCTACCGGAAAAGTCTGTCGTTGCATCGCGCCACAGGGAACCTCAAAGGGGAAGTCGAGGCGCTGAACCACATCGGAGACGCCCTTGGCATGGCGGGCCAGCTGGACAGCACTCGGAGCTACGACGAACTTGCATTGGCGTTGGCTCGAAAGGCGGGAGACCGGAAGGGAGAAGGGCTGTCCCTCCGGAACTTGGGAGATCTGTTCTACGTGACCAGCAGCGCGGACAGCGCTGCCGTCCGATACCGACGTGCATTGGAATTGGCACGTTCGGTGAATGACAGCGCTGGTGAAGCTCTGGCGCTGACAAGTATGGGAAACGCCTATGCAGCCGGCGGGAAATTCGATACGGCGCTCTCACTCCACAGGGCGAGTCTGTCTCTCTATCGGAAGATCGGCGATCCACCCGAGGAATGCGCCGCATTGAACAACATCGGGGACGCCTTCGCCTCACTAAGCCTTCCGGATAGCGCGACCAAGTACTACAAGCTCAGTTTGGATCGGTCGGAACGCATCGGGTATGTGCAAGCGCAGGTCTATGCGATCAACAATCTCGGCGAGGGGTACGCATCCAGGTCGCTTTATGATTCGGCAATGATCTATCTGGAGAAAGGTCTGGATCTTGCCCGGCGTTCAGGGGATCCTCGCCTCGAGGCTACCGTCTCGACCAACATCGGTGCCTGCCATGCACGCTTGGGCCGTATCGACAGCGCCGTGGCCAGCTTTTACCGGGCTCTTTCGGTCCAGGAGGGTTTGAAAGATCAAGACGGGATCATGGCCACCACAAACAACCTTGGAACTCTGTATCAGCTCAAGGGGCGTCCCGACAGCTCCCTCGCCATCACTGCCAGAACGCTGGATCTTGCACGGTCCTCCAATCGACGAAACCGTTTGGCTGGCATGATCGTCAATCGTGGCGCGACATTCCAATTCCTGGGTCTCTACGATAGCGCTTCGGCCTGTTATCGACAAGCATTGTCCATCCAGATCGAACAGGGGGATCGTGCAGGTGCGCAGATCTCGCTGAACAACCTGGGTACGCTGTTCCGCGAATGGGGAAATGACGATACTGCAATGGCTCACTACCGGCGAAGCCTAAGGATGGCCCGTGAACTACGCGATCCCGCTGGAGAGGCCTCTGCCCTGGCGAATTCCGGTGTCGTATGGTCCCATCGAGGCCGGTTCGACAGTGCGATTTCCTGTGTGCGTGCAAGCCTGAAGCTGCGGGAATCCATTGGCGATCCGCGCGAGATCGGCGCGTCCTATGCAGGCCTGGGCTGCATCTTCCAATCCAGCGGGAATCTAGACAGTGCCCTCCATTGGGATCGCCGTGCCTTTTCCCTGTTCCAGGAACAAGGGGACGTCCATGGAATGGAGGTCTCGCTGAACAACATCGGCACGATCTGGCAAGGCTTGGGGAAGCCGGACAGCGCACTGACTTGCTATCGCAAAACCTTGGAGTTGGCGCGCCGTACCGGTGACAAGGTTGCCGAATTCCACGCGCAAAACAACATAGGAGTCCTGCTCGACTTGCTGGGGAAGCCGGATAGCGCTACTGTTCCGCTGGAATCCTCCATCCGCATCCTGGAGACCTTGCGCGAAACGGCCAGAGGCTCTCTGCGGCGCGATTACCTGGCATCCGTGATCGGAGTCTACGCCAACCTCGCCACAGCGCTTATGAAGGCAGGTCGAACGGACTCTTCGCTTTCGATCACGGAACGAGCTTCTGCTCGGTACCTCTCCGAAATGCTGGGGAGGAGAAGCGGGGAAGGTATCCAATACCGCGGAGTCGTCGAGCTTTGTTCCAAATTGCCGGATTCCGTTCTTGTTGTGAAATTCTGGTCAGGAGACACCTCGGGGCGTTTCACCCTCCGCTACGTACTTTCCCGCCGTGGTCTGTTGGATGCCAGGGTGATCGACGATACCACGGTTCGCTCGACTGCCGCCGCATTCCGTGACGACATCCTTTCGGATCGTTCGACACTGGAATCAGGCGCGCGTCTCCGCAGTGCCCTCCTTTCAGGAATGGATTCGCTATTGGCCCACCACCGTCGAATGGTGATCGTCCCTGACGGACCCTACGCCGACATTCCTTGGGAAGCTCTGCCGATGTCCGACGGCAAACGGTTGGTCCAATCCGTCGAGGTGAGGCGGATCCAATCCCTGGCCATTCTTCGGCATCTGCTCAAGCGTGATTCTCGCACGAAGCACGAAGCTCCTTTGCTTGCGATGGGAGGCGCGGTCTATCAGATGCCGGGTCAACTTGCTGATCCGCGGGTTTTCGAGAATTCTTCGCGAGCACTTTCTCTATCCGCGCGTGATACCGTGGTGGATTCTCGGGTTTGGCTTTCCGGTCTGCGGTGTGGATGGCGGAATCTACCGGGTAGCCTCGCGGAGGTCCGTTCCATTTCGAATGTCGTTACAAAATCTGTTCTGGATACCTCGTGGTCGGTCTCCGAAAGCAAGATCAAGCAGATGTCTTCCCGAGGAGATCTGAATCGTTTTCGGGTTCTCCATTTCGCCGTTCATGGCCTTGCTCACCCGTGGGATCAGGAACTCAACGCACTGGTTCTTTCCTTGCCGCGCGATTCTTCGGATGCCGAGGATGGTTACCTCACGTTGCGGGAAGCGGCTGATCTCCGTGTCTCGGCGGATTTGGTTGTTCTTTCCGCTTGCCAGACGGGTTTGGGGCCGAAAGCAGGAGGCGAAGGGTCACAGACCATGGTCGATGCATTCCTCCTAGCGGGCGCATCGAGCGTCATGGCCACGCTTTGGAGTGTAGATGACCGGGCCACGTCACGATTCATGCGTGAGTCATACGGACGGGCGCTCAAGGATGGAATCGGGCTGGCAGAGGCCATGCATCGAACCCAGGCTGAGTTCCTGGCTGGTGCGAACAGAAAAGGAGACGGAGCATTGGATGAAGAGGGGCGGCAGCAATCTAA
>DAOPYN010000064.1:0-22926 GCA_035352895.1 Fibrobacteria bacterium
GTAGGCCAGAGACAGCTCCTGTCAAGATTTCACCCACACGAAACCGTGAAGAGCCCGTTTTTTCATCGAGTTCGATCTTGCGAATCATTGGATTTCCCCTCCTTTGCAGATCAATCAGGATCGATGCCGGAATCAAATCCGATTTGAAACGGCGTTTGCCGATGAGGTAGTCGTGTTCCTCGGGCCAGACCAGCTTGTCGTCCTTGTTCTTGATCTGGGTGATTTCGCGCGGCTGTGCAGCCTTGACCCAGCCGTCGGCAGAAATCAGGTAGGCGTCGTCCTGCATGGATTCGTTCCACTGGTCCATCAGGCGTTGGTACACGTCGTAGGCGTCGATGAGCGGGGCCGATCCGAAGGCTTCCAGCAAGCTCTCCGACAACGCACCGATCAGCTGTTTGGGGTGGCTCGTCTGTTGGAAGCCAGTCAGCAAAGGACGATTGGCGGACTTCCATCCATCGAGGATCCGGTTGACCTTGGCGTGGAAGGTCTTGAAGTGCGGATGCTCGAAAATGGCCGATCTCACCTGGGATACAGGCAGCCGCAATCGGGCGTACCCGGGGCGATCGCCGGGCTCGAATAGCATGGAGCGCATATCGGCGAATTCATCCCAATACGGCGAGAGACCGTCCAAGTCGCGTTCGGGGATACCTCCCTTGAGGTGTCCTTCGATGTCCTGGAGGTCCTCCGGATCGCTGGAGTCGATGTAGCGCGGGAGATTCAGGTTGTAGGCGTTCTTGGGGTCGGCGATCTCATCGAAGTTGACCATCCGCGAGAAGCCGGCGATGGGGACCTGCCGGTGGAAGGTGTCCACGATCTTGTGGATGTCCTGGTCGCGCAGCCGGTTCTTGGGGCCGTCCTTGATGAACCCCTTCGATGCGTCGATCAGGAAGATGCCCGTGCGGGCCGTGGCATTCTCCTTGTCGAGAACCAGGATGCAAGCCGGAATTCCGGTGCCGTAGAACAGGTTGGCTGGCAATCCGATGATGCCTTTCAGGACACCCGACTTCACCAGGTTTTCGCGAATCTCGGCCTCGGCGTTGCCGCGGAACAGAACTCCGTGAGGCAGGATGCAGGCGCCCTTGCCCGAGCCCTTCATGGACCGAATGATGTGCAGCAGGAAGGCGTAGTCGCCTTGCTTGGCGGGGGGTTCACCCCACGCGAAACGCTGGTATGGATCCTTCTCCCGGATCGGCACAGGCATGCCCGTGCTCCAGGCCTTGGCGGAGAACGGTGGATTGGCCACCACGTAGTCGTAGACGCGCAGCATCTCGCCCGTCTTGAACTTGGGATCGTTCAGCGTGTCGCCGGAAAGGATGGTGGCCGTCGGGAAGTTGTGGAGGTACATGTTCATGCGGGCCAAGCCCGCAGTGGTCCCGTCCAATTCCTGGCCTTCCAGGGTGATGTGCTTCCCGGCCTCGGCCGCCACCTTGAGAAGCAGCGATCCCGACCCGCAGGTGGGATCGTAGACGCGGGTGCTCGCCGACGAATTCTCCGGCGAGATACCCAGCACCTTTGCCACCACGCGACTGACTTCGGATGGGGTGTAGAACTGCCCCTTGCTCTTGCCACTTTCCGTAGCGAAGTGGCGCATCAGGTATTCGTAGGCGTCGCCCAGGAGGTCGTCGTGTTCGGCGCGGTTGTTCGAAAAATCCAGTTCCGGTTTCGCGAAGATGGAAATCAGGTTGCTGAGCTTTTCGACCAGCTTCGGACCTTCCCCGAGCTTGTCGGGGTCGTTGAAGTTGGGAAAGTCGTTGCGCGACAACTTGGGGTTGGCGTCGATCAGCGGCTGTATGATCTGGGTGTTGATCTTGTCGCCGATGTCGCTCTTGCCTCGGAGAGCCTTCATGTCGTGGAAGCTGGCACCGGCGGGGATCTTCACCAGCGGATCGAAGTCGTCGCTGTTCCAGTATTTGTCGGTGATGTACTTGATGAACAAAAGCGACAGCACGTAATTCTTGTACAGGCTGGCATCCATGCCGCCCCGAAGCTGGTCGCACGAGGCCCAGATGGACGAATAGAGGTCGGACTTCTTGACTGCCACTGGTATGGGCTCCTTGGGATCTCTGGAACTTGGGTCCAGAGAAAGTGCAAGGGGCGGTTCACCCCTGAAATGGAACCACGTCCTGAGACGTGGTCGGCCGCCGCTCGGCAAAGAAAAGGGTAGTTGGGTGGGAGTGGCGAGCCCGAACAAACTGGCGGCCGGGAACCCACTCCCTCCTGCGTCTCGAGGATGGACGCAGGAGACCGGGGTAAACCCCGGTGGAAAGAGTGGCCGATCGTTCCCGGCCGCGCTTGGAAGCCTGTATTGGCTGCCGACGGAAGGGAAGTTACGGCAAGGGAGGGGGCGAAATCTGTGATCTGGATCACACTCCGCCCGGAGTGTGATCTTCGTCACACTTCCCTCGGATCGTGGTTGACGGGGATGCATGGAATGCGCATGGAGCGGAGCGGATCGGCGATCCGTTCAGTGGACTGTCCACGAACTGCACGGCAGGGGCCCACGGCAGGCCGGGAATCCAAGTTCGGCTCGTGGTCGCCGCCGCGGGCGGCGAGTCTTCCTACGGAGGGTCGGAGCCTTCGCCGTCGGTGTAGGAATTGTCGACTCGTTCGACGAGGATCTCGAAGATCCCCTTGGGCGCGTGCAGGCGGACCGTCTCGCCGCCGCGTTTCCCCAGAAGTGCCCGTCCCAACGGCGAGCGCTCGCTCAACTGGCCGCGCAACGGGTCGAACTGGTCGACGGGCGCGATCCGGATTTCCTTCCGTGTTCCGTCCGCGAGGTAGCGGATCTCGACGCGGGAGCCGAGGCGGATGGGTTCGGTGTACTGGTCGGTTGCATGCATGGCATTTCTCCTGGTGGTTTTGTGGAAACGACGAAAAAGCCCTCCTGGTCGGAGGGCTTTGGGGAACCGACATGCGTCGATCCTACCGGAAGCCCTCCGTGCTGGTGATCATGGAAAAGTCCATGTTCCCCACCGAGGCGTGGTCCACGTTGCGGACCTTCGGGTATTGGATCGTCGATTCGGCCATATCCAGGAACATACCCCATCCGGCGAAGAAAGGAAAGAGGGGCCTCGTCGAGTGCGGATCGTGCTGGACCGCGAGCCTTGTCAAAATCTCAAGAGGACGGCGCGAGGACGGTACGGTGGGCATGGCGGATGTCCGGTAACTTCCCTTCACGGGAATGGCGCAATGGCAGCTCCGCTGCATTCCAGAGGTGCGGGAGCTTGTGGAAAAAACAATGGTTGGATCGCCGATTCGTGTCCGGTTCCGTGGCGTCTCCCCTAAGCTAGGGGGGATCGAACCGGGCGAGGACCCTGTCGCGGGGATCGGCTCGAAGGGAAGAAGGGGGCGAAGATGGAATTCCAGCGAAGTGCGATGTTGCGTGGATGCTTGGCGACGGCGGCGCTCGCGGCCTCCGTCGTCGGAGCGGCCGATGTGACCATCAACCTGAAGACCACCTACCAGACCATCGAAGGTTTCGGAGGGATGCAGGATCGTGGCTGGACCGGCTACAACCTCCTGTCGGCCGACTACAACACTCTTTGGGGGAACGGCCCCGGCCAATTGGGATTCACCATCCTGCGCATCCGGCTCAATGAAAGCCAGAGCAACTGGAACCTGGACATGGTGGATGCCAAGGCCGCCGCTTCCCGCGGCATCAAGGTCTTCGCGACCGCCTGGAGCCCTCCCACCAACCTGCGCGTGGCGTCGGGATCGTCCTACAAGGTCGATCCCTCGAAGTACCAACAGTACGTGGACCACCTCAACGCCTTCGGCATGCACATGAAGGACAACGGGGTGAACCTGTACGCGATCGGTTTCCAGAACGAGCCCGACTGGTGCGGTGAGTGGTCGTGTGGCTCCACATCGGAGATGACCGCTTTCGCGAAGAACTGGGGATCCAAGATCCGCGCCAACGGCAACAAGGTGATTTCCGCCGAATCGTTCAGCTTCAACAAGGGCTACTACGACGGCATCCTCAACGACGCCTCGGCGCTGTCCAGCATCGACATCCTGGGCACCCACTTCTACGGGACCAGCAAGAATTCGTCGGATGGGACCTTCGACTACGCCTTGTTCAAGCAGAAGGGCGGCAAGACGCCGTTCTGGATGACCGAGGTCTACACCGACCAGGTGAACAACCAGGGTTCCAACGCCTGGCCGCTTTGCCTGGATGTGGCCTACGAGATCCACCGGGCGCTGGCGTTGTCCAACATGAGCGCCTACGTGTGGTGGTACCTCAAGCGCAACTACGGGCCCTTGCACATCACCGCCAACAACGCCCAGGCCGCGGCCTCCGCGGGTACGGTGAGCAAAGTGGGGGCGTTGATGGGGCAATACTCCAAGTACATCCGGCCGGGTGCGGTCCGCGTGGATGCCACTCGCAAGGTGCAGACCGATGTCTACACCTCGGCCTTCAAGAAAGGCGACAGCCTGGTGGTGGTTTCCGTGAATCGGGCCTCCTCCGCAAAGACCGTCACCTATTCCGCTTCCGGTGTGACGGGCACCACCGCCAAGAAGATCACCACCTCCGGGACCAAGTCCTTGGCGGAAGACGGAACGATCCAGGTGAGCGGCGGCAACTTCACGGTCACGTTGGATGCCCAGAGCACCTCCACCATCGTCCTGACCGGGTTGCTGAACGGGCTGAGTCCCACCTCGATCTCCACTGCCGCGCCGCAAGGAGACTATTCGGTGTACGATCTCTCCGGTGGTCTGGTTGGCAGCATCCGCCACACCGAAGGCATCGCGATGGGAGACGAGGTCGGTGGACTGGTCGCCAAGCCGGGCGTGTTCCTGGTCAAGCCACAGCGCGGATCGGAATCGTACAAGGTGGTGGTGGGCGGATCCCGCTAGCCGTTTTCGGTGAACGATGATCAGGCGCCGTGGCCCATGGGTGGGGCGCGGCGCCTTATTTTCGATGTGCACGCGATGGCGCATCCCCGGGGGCTCCGGGTCTGAAGGGAAATTCCCGCTTGCTTGCGCCGAAAAATTCCCGTAGATTCCTCTCGGGTCCGCTCGGTCGGCACCCTACCATGCGCTGAAACCATCCCAACCGATCCCATCCATGTTCACGCTCCCGAGGGCCTTGCCCTGGGGTGGCGCGATTCCATCCGGCGATGCCGCCGGGGCGCCGGGCCTGGGCCAGGCGCGCGATCGGGCCGTCTTCTCGTCCTGAGGGGGGGATGGCAAACCAAGGATCGTTTCGATGCCGAAACTCCGATGCTTCATGGACCACCTGTCCTTTTCCTGGCCAGGGGGCCGGGACATCCTGATCGACCAGAACTGCGGGCTTGTGCTGGATGGCGTCATCGCGCTGTGCGGGCCCAATGGTTGCGGGAAATCCACCTTGCTTTCGCTGATGGCCGGCCAAATGCGCCCGACCTCGGGAAGATTCGATCTTCGTGGCGTGCTCGTGCGATGGATCCCCCAGCGGATCGATGGGGCCGCGAGATCGCCGGGACAGTGCCAGAAGGAACGGCTGGGGGAGATCCTTCGTCAGGACGAGTCGATCCTGCTTCTGGACGAGCCGACCAACCACCTGGACCGGCAGGGCCTGGTGGACATGGAACGGAGCCTCCGGAGACGAACCTGGCCCACCTTGGTGGTCAGCCACGATCGTGAATTCCTGGATCGGGTGGCGGCCTCCACGTGGTGGTTGGAGGAGGGGGTCGTCTGGGTGTCCCAGGGAGGGTTCTCCGCTGCATGGCAGGCGAGGCAGGAGCGGAGGTCCAAGGTCAGGGAGGCTCGCGAGGCCTTCGATGCGAAGGTGCGACAGGTCAAGAACCGGTTGCAGGCGGCCAGGGAATCGGCTGGGGCCGCCAATCGGGATCGCACCGCGGGACGTCGCATGAAGGACGCGAACGACCGCGATGCCACCTCCATGGCAGCCGATTTCAAGTTCCGCACCGCGCAGAAGAGCAAGGGTCGGGAGATCGAACGGCTGGGCTCCGCGCTGGAACGGATGGAGACGGAATCCGTCATCGAGGTCGCCCGGGATTCCCTGCGGGATGTCCGGTTTCCATGGGACGACCGTCTCGCCAGCCGCAAGTTGGCGCTTCCGGCGGGGGACTTGACGGCTCCCGACGGATCGCGGATCGGACATGGGGGAGTGGTGGTCGACGGCCGGATGCGGGTGCGGCTGGAAGGTCCCAACGGATCCGGGAAATCCACCGTCCTGGCAGCCCTCGCGGCAAGCGCCAGGGACGGGGTCGCCTATCTGCCGCAGGAGCCCGACGAGATCCAGGACCTGGAGCTCCTGCGTCGTCTGCGGGAGGCTTCGCCCCAGGATCGGGGACGGATCACCACGCTGGCGGCCGCCTTGGGCGCTTCCGGGGACGCGCTGCTTCGCACCAGCCGCCCTTCGCCCGGCGAGGCTCGCAAGCTTCGGGTGGCGGCGATGCTCGGGGGGGCGTCGTGGATCCTGCTTCTGGACGAACCCACCAACCACCTCGATGCGGCGAGCATCCAGGTCTTGCAGGAGGCCCTGGAGCGATGGCCGGGCGCCATGGTGGTCGCCACGCACGACGAACGTCTAGCCATGGCGGTGACACGCCAAACCTGGTCGCTGCGTCAGGGGTGGTTGCACCAGACTTGAGGTGCATGGAGATCGGGGAGGTGAGGCAGGGGCCTCTCTCCCCGGGGAGCATCTCGATGCGATCAACCTCTGGTGTAGACGAGCTTCTTGGTACCGCCGCCGCAGGAACCCACGATCTTGCCGCCCTTCACCTCGTCGTTGGCGACGATCTCCAGGGTGAAGTTCTTGACACCCTTGGACTCGATCTTTTCGGAGACCGCGGCCTTCAGTTCGTCGCAGGACTTTGCGCCGCCGATGGAGCCGGAAGCGACCTTCTCGGACTTGGCGGCCGTAGCCTCGGGAGCGACCTTTTCGGTCTTCGCAGCAGCGGCCACGGGGGCCATCTTGTCTGCCACCTTGTCGGCGGGCTGGGAGAAGGAAGAGGCGGCGGCCAGGGCGATCAGGGTGATCAGGGTCTTGGTGGAGGTCTTCATCGCGGCGATCCTTTGGAGGGGAGTTTTGCGGGGATGATGATCCCGCTTCGGCGAAAGCTAATCAAGCCCGATCTTCGCGGATCGCTGTACATCATTCTTCCTGGTGCCTGGCCACCTTCGCCTCCACCAGGAACACGGCATCCTCGGCGATGTTCGCGGAAAGATCTCCCACGCGTTCCAGATTCTTGGAGATGCGGATCAGGTCCAGGCCGGTTTCGATCAGTTCCCGGTCTTCCTTCACCGCCTGGATCACCAGCCGGGCCATGTTCCGGTTCCATTCGTCCAGCCGATCGTCCAGGGCGATGGTCCTGCGGGCGAGCTCCGGATCGCGGAACACGAAGGAACGGACGGAATCCTGGAGCATCTTGCGCGCGAGTTCGGCCATCTCGGGCAGCCGCAGCAGATCCGGACGCTGGCGCAGTCGGCACAGGGTGACCGCCGATTGGGCGATGTTGGTGGCGTGGTCGCCGATGCGCTCCAGGTCCACCACGGCGTCCTGCATCGAGAACACCAGCCGCAGGTCCCCGGCGACGGGCTGGTGCAAGGCGATGAAATCCAGGATCATCGATTCCATGCGCAGTTCGTCCGCGTCGATTTCCTTTTCGCGGGCGAAGGTCCCTTCGGCCAGCGTGGGATCCGCCTCCACCAGGGTGCGGATGGCGGCGTCCAGCGCCTCCACGGCCCGGTCGGCCATCTCCCTCAGCCCGGTCTTGAGTTCTTCCAGGTTCTTCTCGAAATGTCGTTCCATGGTCGATCTCCCGTATCAGCCGAAACGGCCGGTGATGTAGTCTTCGGTGCGTTTCTGCGAGGGGCTGGTGAAGATCTTCTGGGTGGGACCCATCTCCACCATCTCGCCCATGTAGAAGAACGCCGTGGTGTCGGACACGCGCGAGGCCTGGTGCATGGAATGCGTGACGATCACGATCGTGTAGGATTCCTTCAGCTGCCAGATCAGTTCCTCGATTTTGGCGGTGGCGATGGGATCCAGCGCGGAGGCGGGTTCGTCCATCAGGAGCACTTCCGGATCCACCGCGATGGCGCGCGCGATGCACAGCCGCTGCTGCTGCCCGCCGGACAGGGCCAGTCCGGACTTGGAAAGGTCGTCCTTGACCTCGTCCCAGAGCGCCGCGCCGCGCAGCGACCGTTCCACGATCTCCTCCAGCCGATTCTTGTCCTTGATGCCGTGCACCCTCGGTCCGTAGGCGACGTTCTCGAAGATGCTCTTGGGGAACGGGTTGGACTTCTGGAAGATCATGCCCACCTTCCGCCGCAGGAGCACGGGATCCACGTCCTTGGCGTAGATGTCGGTGCCGTCGACCTCCACCCTGCCGGTGATGCGGGCGGATTCGATGAGGTCGTTCATCCGGTTGAGGCAGCGCAGGAACGTGCTCTTCCCGCATCCGGAGGGACCGATCAGCGCGGTCACGTGGTTTTTGGGGATGTCCAGGTCGACGTGGCGCAGCGCGTGCTTGTCGCCGTAGTGCAGGTTCAGGTCGCGTGTCAGGATCTTCGTGGATGCGTTCATGGTTCCGTTCGCTTTCAGCGCAGTGCCCGGCCTCGCAGATGCCAGCGCAGGAAGATGGCCGAGAAATTCAGGGTGAAGGTAAGGATCAGGAGGACCAGCGTGGTGGCGAACTGGATGGGCTTGGTGGCTTCCACGTCGACGCTCTGTGTGCTCATGATGTAGATGTGGTAGCCCAATTCCATGAACTGGTCGGTCAGACCGTCGGGGAGGTTGGGCAGGAAGTAGGCCGCGCCCGTGAACAGGATGGGGGCCACCTCGCCGGCGCCGCGGCTGATGGCCAGGATCGCCCCGGTGAGGATGCCGGTCATGCTTTGCGGCAGCACCACCTTCCAGATGGTCTCCAGGCGCGTGGCGCCCAGGGCCAGGCTTCCCTCGCGCAGCTCGCGGGGGACGGTCTTGATGGCCTCCTCCACCGACACGATCACCACCGGAAGGGTGAGCAGGGCCATCGTCAGGGAGGCCCAGAGGATGTTGGGCTGTCCCCAGTGGAGCGCGCCGCCGTGCAGGACCTTGTCGGCGCCGCCGCCCACGAAGTTGATGAAGAAGCCCAGTCCGAAGAGCCCGAACACGATGGCCGGAATTCCCGCCAGGGTGTTCACGGCGAAGCGGATGGCGCGTCCCGCCTTCGATTGTTGGCCCACGTATTCGTTCAGGTAGATCGCGGTGATGGTGCCCACCGGAACCCCGGCCAGGCTCATGAGCGTCACCAGGAGGAAGGTCCCGAAGATGGCGGGGAAGATGCCGCCTTTCGTCATCCCCTGCTCCGGCGATCCCAGGAGGAAATCGCGGGTCAGGTGGCCCCATCCACCCTGGACGACGATCCCGATCACCACCAGTACCAGCACGACGGTGGCGATGGCGGATCCTCCGGTGACTAGGGCGACGCCCCGGCCGACCCATTTCTTGGGGATGTTCACGAGGCGCCTCCGAACTTGGCCATGAGCCGCTGGCGAATGAAGATCTCCGCGACCGCGTTCAGGGCGAAACTGATGCAGAACAGGAGCGAGCCCAGCACGAAGAGCATCACGTAGTGGGGATCGCCGAACACGACCTCGGCCATTTCCGCGCCGATGGAGGCGGACACCGTCCGCACCGGTTCCACCAGGCTGGGAGACAGGAGGGCCGCGTTGCCGGTGGCCATCAGTACGATCATGGTCTCGCCGATCGCGCGACCCAACCCCAGCAGGACTCCCGCGAAGATGCCTGGGATCGCCGCGGGGAGGACCACCCGCAGGTTGGTTTCCCAAAGCGGCGCTCCCAGCGCCAGGGATCCCTCCGTGAAGTGCTTGGGTACGGCGGAGAGCGAATCCTCGGAAAGGGTGTAGATCAGCGGGATCACCGCCATGGACATGGCGATGCCGCCCACCAGCGCGTTGAGCCGGTAGTCCAGGCCGAATACGGTCTGCACCAGCGAGGCCAGGATCGTCAGGGCGAAGAATCCGATCACCACGGAAGGGATGCCCGCCATGATCTCGATGATCGGCTTCATGGCTTCCTTCGCCCAGCGCGGGGCGAAGGTGCTGGTGAAGAGGGCTGCAAAGACACCCACCGGAGCGGCGATCAGGATGGCGATCAGGGCCACCTTGATCGATCCCGCGACCAGAGGCAGGATGCCGAATTTGGGGTGGTCTCCCACGGGTTGCCAATTTCCGGACAGGATCTGGGAGAGGACCGATCCGGCGGGTTCGCCGGTGGTGGATGGCGTGGGGGGAGTGGTCGGTGCGGCCGGATCGATCGCCGCGGGAGATCCCGACCTGGATGTGTCCGCCGGGGGATCGCCGTAGGTTTCCGGTTCGCCGACCGGGTCGCCGTAGGATGCGGAGACGCCCACGGTGGCGGCGCCGGTGGCGGAGATGGATTCGTGCCCTCCGGAAAGGGATTCCGGTGCCATCGCGAAGATGGGCATGGCTTCGCGGAACACGAACAGGAAGATGAGCACGATCGCCCCCAGGGAGGCGAAGGCCACGGTGGCGATGCCTTTCTCGATCAGGAACTCGCCGATTCGAATGCGTCTTTTCATTTCGCACCAAAGCCCGCCATGTCACAGGGGACGAGGCGGGCGGTTTCTGGGTTTCGGAAACAGGATCCGGTACTCCGGACCCTCGAAGAAGAGAACGGGCTCGCCCCACCGACTCCGGTCCGGTCGGGGACGATCCGACGGATGCTCACCGCCGGACGAGCCCGTATCCGGTCCATCAGCGGGCCGGGAAGTAGCCCACTTGGGTGGCGATCGCCTGGCCCTCGGGGGAGAGGATCCAGTCGATGTACTCCTTCACGGCGCCCGATGGGCGCTTGGAGGTGTACATGTAGAGGTAGCGGCTGAGGGGATAGGATCCGTTGCCCACGGTCTGGGCGCTTGGAACCACCGCGGCCGATCCGGCGGCCTTGCGGACACCCAGGATGCGGATGCCCTTGGCGTAGGCCATGCCGCCATACCCGATCCCGTTGGGATCCTTGGACACCGCGTTGACCACCGCGGCGGTGCCGGGCATGGACTGCATGGAGGCGAGGTAGTCCTTGCCGCCCAGGACGTGGTCCTTGAAGAACGCGTAGGTTCCGGAGTTGTTCTCTCGTCCGTACACGATGATCTTGGCGTCGGGGCCGCCCAGCTGCTTCCAGTTGGTGATCTTGCCCAGGTACACGTCGCGCAGGTCGTCCAGCGTGATGTCCTGGACGGGACTCGCGTCGTTGACGTACACCGACAATCCGTCCTTCGCCGACTTGATCTCGATGCCCAATGTGGCGTAGCGCTCCTGGAGCTTGGCGCGTTCGGAGGACTTCATGGGGCGGCTGGAGTTGCAGATGTCCGTGGTGCCGTTGATCAGGGCGCTGATCCCCGTGCCGGATCCGCCGCCGGTCACCTGGATGGTGGTGCCGGGGTGCTTGGCCATGTAGGATTCGGCCCAGCGCTGGGCCATGATCACCATGGTGTCGGAGCCCTTGACCGTGATGGTCTCGGTGTTGGCCGCGCCCATCAGGAGGGCCGCGATGCCCAGGGGGGCCAGGAACTTGAGCTTGGGAACGTTCATCTTGGTTTCCTTCGTTCGATGATGTGACAATAAATGTCTTGTTGGTTCAGAACGAGAACTGGCCGCGGACGGTCAGGACGTCGTCGTCCACGTCCTTGGAGAAGTCGCTGGCGGCCACCGTGGTGTTCTTGAGGCTGGAGGAGGTTTCGTTCTCGATCAGGTCGTAGCCGATGCTGAGCTTGGTGTTCCCGTTGAGGAACACGTTCAGTCCGAAGTACCAGCTTCCGTAGGCGAGATCGGCCTTGGACGTGCCGTTGGAGACGGTCTTGCCGTCGGGTCCCTTGCGGCCGATCTCGTCGCCGGAAACGTTGGTGTTGGGGTCGTACGCGTCGTAGCGGACCACCAGCTGGGCTACCTTGTCGAAGTTCTGCACCGCAGCCACGTACCACCCGAGCACGTCGCGTTGGTAGAGCACGTCGCCGCTGTTGGTGCGGGTGTTGCCTCCCGCGCCTCCGACGGCGGTTCCGGTGTAGAGTTCGCCCAGGACCTTCAGGCCGGCGAGGGTGGGCACGAAGGAGTCGTCCCAGGTGATCTGGGCGTCGGCGCCCACGATGCTGGCATCCAGTTCCTTCCGGTAGCTCCTGGTCCTGATGTCCGAGGTGCGGCCGTCGATCTTCCAGGATTCGCCCACGTAGAGGGAGTCCTTGTCGCCCTTGGCGTTCTTCGTGGTGCTCAGCGCCAAGCGCTTGTCCATGTAGTAGGAGCCTCCCAGGGCCAGTCCCAGCCCGGCTTCCGGCAGGTTCTTCGCGATGTTCGCCCGCGCGGTGAAGCTGGCCGGATCCATGGTGGCGTCCGCCGCTCCGTAGCCGTTGAGAGCCGCGATCTTCAGGGATGCCGCGTCCAGTCCGGGAACCTTGGGGCTGGCGCCCAGTACGAATCCGACGTCCTTCTCGTCCTTGAACATGGCGCTGCGCTCGAAGCGGGAACGTTCCAGCCACTCCATGCTGGACGAGGAGTACCCGATCTCGTAGCCGAAGGGGATGTCCTGCAGGCCGGCTTGCACGGAGAAGGTCTTCAGCCAGGGTTCCTCCCACTTCACGTACATGTCCTGGGCCGAGAGTCCGGACTGGTTGAGGTTGTATTGCATCACCCATTGGGAGCCGTTGCCGGCGTCGTAGGTTGCCTTCAGGCGTCCGCGCCGCACCATGAACTGGGTCTGCTGGCCGGACCGTGCGGTGGGGGTGCCGCTGGAGGAAAGGATGTTGGTGTCGGCGAAGTACTGGACCTGGGCCTGGACAAGTCCGGAGATCTTGAGCTTCGCGAGGGCGGCGACGGTTGATTTCGTCTCCAGATAGTTTTCTTCCAGGCTTCCCAGCTTCCCTTCGACGGCGTCCAGCTTTTCCCCCAGGTTGGGGGTGGACTCCGCCGAGGCGATGGCGGCCAGGGCCAGGGGGAGGGTGATCGCTTTGGATTTCATGCGTGCTCCGTTGTGTTCGTTCAGGTGACAGGGACAAAGAGACACGGGGCGTGTTGCGGATCCGTTGCGGTCTCGTTGCGGATCGGAAGCGGATGATGGAGCGGACGCTCCGTGTTTCCGGACGGTTTCGTGGAGGTTCCCGCCCGCGCCGGGATCTCTAGATTGCTTGCCATGCCAACCGAACGCATCCTGGTGCTGGAAGACGACGCCGACATCCTGGACCTGGTGGTCCATTCCCTGCGCAAGGCCGGATTCAAGGCGTTCCCGGCCCGGACGGGGGCCGACGCCCTGTCCATCATGTCCGACGAGCGGCTGGACCTGGCCATCCTGGACGTGATGCTCCCCGACCTTCCCGGAACCGAAATCTGTCGGCGCCTGCGCGAATCCGAACGCCACAAGGCGGTTCCGGTGGTGTTCCTCACGGCGCGCACCGAGGAGCACGACCGCATCTACGGGTTCACGGTGGGCGGCGACGACTACGTGGCCAAGCCGTTCTCCCCGCGGGAACTGGTGGCGCGCGTCCAGGCGATCCTCCGCCGGACCACCGGAAGCATCTCCGGCGAGCACGTGAAGGTGGGGGAACTCTCCATCGACCTGGACCGGCGCACCGTGCGCGTGGGGGATTCCCCGCTGGCGTTAACTTTCAAGGAATTCGAGGTCCTGAAGGCGTTGGTGGTGGCCAAGGGACGGGCCGTGGAACGGCTCCACCTCCTGGAGGAAGTCTGGGGGATGGAGAGCACCTCCGGTCCCCGTTCCGTGGATGTGGCCATCACCCGCCTGCGCGAGAAATTGGGCGCCTACGCCTGTTGCGTGCATACGGTGACGGGACTCGGATACCAGTGGGATCCCGATCGATGGGAAGGGGAGTGAGTCCATGGTGGTGCATCTGAACGGCGAGGATCGGGAAGTGGAGTCGGGGACGAGCGTCCTGGGATTGGTCGCCTCCCTGGGTCTGGAGCCGGGCTGGGTGGTGGTGGAACACAACCTCCACGCGCTCGACCGGGCCACCTGGGGAAGAACGATGCTCGCCGACGGCGACCAGGTGGAGATCGTGCGCTTCATGGGTGGTGGCTGAGGCGTGATCCCGCATCCACCTGCGCGGAGAGTCGCCGGCGACGCCCGCTTCTGGGACCGTTCCGTGGCGGTGGTGCTGTGGATCGGGGGTGCGGGGGTCCTTTCCGCGATGGCGGTGTCCCTGGCTTGGCTGGGGTTCCACGCCCTGTTCGACGCGGGGATCGCCGTGCCCGGCAGGATCGCCGGGTGGATGGGAGGTTCGATCTTCCTCGGGATGGGAGGGGCGCTGTTGGCCTTCCCGTTGGCGATCGCGGGCGCTCTGTGGACGGATCCTGTCCGTACCGGACCGCTGGTGCGGCTTTGTTCCGCGTTGCCGCTTTCCGTTCCCGCCTTCCTGGTGGCCATGCGGTTCGCCCCGTGGCTGGAAAGTCTCGTCGGGGTTCCCACGCGGCATCCCGGGTGGGCCGTGTTCGCCCTGGCCTGGGGCGGAATCGCTCCGCAGTGGCTCGGGTTCTCCCGGGCCCTCGCTCTGCCCGGTCTCGGTCGGTGGCGGGAGGCGGCCTTGGCCTTGGGCATCCCCGAACGGGGAATCCTCACCGGAATCGCCTTGCCTGCGGCCCGCAGGGGAATCCTCGCCGGTTGGATGCGATCCTTCGCCCGCAACTGCGGGGAAACCATGGTGATCCTCCTCGTGGCCGGGGGAACGATCGGCGGGCGTTGGACCGCCGGCGAGGCGCTGGTGATCGAACTTCCGAAAGCCGAGTTGGGCGGAAGCCTGTGGCTGGACCTGCTGCGCGCGGCCCTCCTCCTGGGGACCTGGACGGTGTTGCTCCAACTGGGCGCGGCCTTGCTGGACCGCAGCCAGTCGCGGGCGGCCGTCCAGTGATCGATCCACGCTTTCCGTTGGGACGGATCCTGGCGTTCGTGCTGCCCCTGCCCGCATTGCTCCTCGCCGTGTTCACCCTGCGCGCCAACCATGTTGCCTCCCCGGCGATCTTCGTGGACCCGGCGGGCGACTCCATCCTCGCCCTGCCGCTCGCCCCCGCACCCGGCGACACGGGCGGTATCGGGCGATTCCTGGACGCGGACGGGCTTCCGGTCCGGATCGCGCAGCGAGCCGTCGCCGTCCCGGCGCCCTCCACCTGGATCCTGTGGCGCGACGACGCACCCCTGTCCATGGGACGGCTGTCGGGCGTGCTGGTGGATGCGGGCGACACCCTGCGCGGGGAGCGTGCGCGCGAGGCCCTGCGCCGGATGCCCGCCCCCCTTTCCCGCGACGAGCATCGGCTGGTCGAGCGTCTGCGAACGGCCCGCGACCGGAGGGATTCCGCCCTGGCCCTCGATGCGCTCGAGCGGTTCCTTTCCCGCCAGAGGACGGTGGTCGCCCTCCTGCAGGCACCGGGGCGCGCGATCCACGAGGTCCCGTTGGTCAGGATCCGTCATGTCGAGGTCTTCGAGGGCGGATGGGCGGATGGGGTCATGGCGTCGGCCAGGCGGTTGTGGTTCCGCATGGTTTCCACCGCCGATGCCGGAAGCGGTGGCGGGCTCTGGGGAGCCCTGGTGGCCACCGCGCTGGTGGTGCTCCTGGCCGGGGCGATGGGCGGGGTCCCCTCGTTGTTTCTCGCGGTCCATCTGGCCGACCAGATCGATCCCGGACCCGCCGTGCGCTGGTTGCGCTGGGCTTCGGAGGGCATTTCGGGAGTGCCCGGTGTGGTGTGGGGCTGCGTGGGCGCGGCGGGGCTGGCCTACTTCGGCGACAGCTCCTGGGGGCACGAGGCGATGGGGATGGTCCCTGGCAAAGGGATCCTCTGGGCGGGGCTCGCCTTGGGAGTGCTGTCGGCGCCCATCACCTTCACGCGTGCGATGGACGCCATCGATCGCGTTCCCCGCTCTTCCCGCGAGATCGCCCGCTCCTGCGGAGCCACCCGCCACCAGGTCCTGCTGTGGGTGGTGATCCCTGCCTGCAGACGGGGGCTCGTCGGTGCGTGGTTCGCCGGTCTGGCTCGCGCTGCCGGAGAGACGGCACCGCTCCTTCTGGTGGGAGCCGTGGGGAGCATCGAGATCGGTTGGCACCAGGCCGGTTCCATGCCGTCGCTTTCCGGGGAATTCCTCCATCTGGGAGCCATGGCCTACGAGCAACCGTGGCCTTCCGTCCAGGCCCACCTGGGGCATCCCTTGGCCTACCTCGCCTTGGCGCTGGTGGCCGCGGGCTGTCTTGCCCTGGAGTGGGCGGCGCTTCGGTTGGGGGAGGTGCGCGAATGATCGGTCCGGCCTTGCATCCGGCCGATCCGGGCGACCAGACCCATCTGGAGTTCCTTGGATGGACCGTCCAGATCGAGGATCGGGAGATGCTGCGGTGGGTGGATCTGGAGGTTCCACGGGGCCGGATCGTGGCGCTGGTGGGGCCGACAGGATCCGGCAAGAGCATCCTGCTGTCCAGCGTCAACCGGTTGCTCGCCGACCTTCCCGGCGCTCGATGGGAAGGCGCCGTGAAACTTGGTGGAACTCCGCTCTGGGGAAGGGGAGTGGACGACCTCGCCTTGAAGCGGCGGACCTCCAGCCTGTTCCGCCACGGCGCGGTGCTTCCGGGGACGGTGTTCCACAACATCGCCTTCCCCCTGAAGCTGGACGGGATCAAGGATCCCCGCATCCTTGCCGAAGCGGTGGAAAGGGCGCTTCGCGCCGCCTCGGGATGGGAGGCGCTGCGCAAACAGTTGGAACGCGAGGCAGGTCCGCTTCCCATCGGTCTCCGTCAGATCGTCAATCTCGCGCGGGCGCTGGTGGGATCGCCGGAAATCCTCCTCCTGGACGAACCCTGCGGCGACCTGGATCCCAGGGAGACGGAAATGTTCGAACGGGCCATCCTGGAAATCCCCGGTCGCACCACCGTCCTCCTGGCCACCCACAATCTTGCCCAGGCATCCCGGCTTCCGCATCGGGTGGCGTTCTTCATGGATGGGCAACTGGTCGAGTACGGACCGACCGACCGCGTCTTCCAGCGTCCTCTCCGGACCCGGACCGAGGATTACCTTTCCGGAAGATTCGGATGAACCCAGATACCGCATCGGAGAGGCATGCCGCGACATTCCCGATCTTCGCAATCCGCCGCCGCCGGTTCGTCCGCTAGGGCTTGGTGAGCCGTGTCCCGCCACACGGAAGGGGAAATCCGCCAACTGCGCGAGCATCTGGAGGTGCAGTGCCAGCGGGTGCGCGACCAGGTCCGGGCCGCGGTGGACCTGGTGTCCACCGCCCAGCGCGCCTCGAGCGATCCGCAAGGTCTGGAGCGGGACATCGACCGCGCCGAAGTCCTCCTGGAAGAGCAGTGCCTGCGGGTGATGGCCCTCCACCACCCGGTGGGTTCCGATCTGCGGTTTCTGGTGACCGTCCTGCGTGCCAACGGCGACCTGGAACGGATCGCCGACCACGCTTTTGGCGTCCTGCGGGCCGCATCGCATCTCCAGAGGGTGAGCCTTTCCGAGCCCACGCGGCTGTTGGCCGAGCATGTCCACGTCATGGTGGACAAGGCGTTCCGCGCCCTCCAGGGGCGCGACCTGCGCTCCGCGCAGATGGTCCTGGACGGGATTCCCGCCATGAGAGGCCTTGCCGACGCGTCCTGGGGTGCATCCCGGACCCGGGCCGGATCCGGGAACCTGGCCGACCTCGATCTTTCCTTCCTGGAGATCCGCATCGGACAGGATCTCCGGCGGATCGGAGATCTGGCCTGCAACCTCGCGGAAGACGCCTGCTATCTGGAGGAGGGCCGCATCGTGCGCCACGGGGGGGGAGAGGAGCCGGCCTGAGGGCGTCCCGAGGGGGCGGAGCGTCCCGGCACTGTCCGGAGGCGGGCGGGATTGGTACCTTTGCTCGGCTCAAACCAACGCAAAGACGCGTCCATCCAGCGAGGATCCTCCATGCCAGCATCGACCCAGCCCTCCATGATCGAGACCCTGACCTCCATCCTCCCGATGGTCCTGGTCTTCGGCGGCGCGATGTGGTTTCTGTCCATCCGTCCCGCCATGAAGCGCAACAAGGAGCAGGAAGAGCTCCAGAAGAGCCTGAAGAAGGGCGACAAGGTCCTGACCCAGGCGGGATTCTTCGCCGAAGTGGACCGCGTGACGGAAGACGGCAAGATCTTCCTGCGCATGGGCGATGCCCGCGTGGAATTCCAGCGCCAGGCCATCGTCTCGAAGGTCCAGGAAGGCTGAAATGGCCCTGTTGCGCGTGTTGACCTGGGGAGACCCCCTGCTGCGGAAGGTGTCCCGTCCGGTGGAGGCCTCGGAAATCGATGACGAATTCCGTCGCTGGTGCGCCGACCTCGTGGAGACCATGTACGAGGAGGACGGTGTGGGCCTGGCGGCCATCCAGGTGGGACGCCCCATCCGCGTCCTTGCCGTGGACACCGAATACGGCGAATCCAACGCCCGCAATCCGGTGGTCTACATCAATCCGGTCATCGAACGGCTCGGGCCCCTGTGCGAGGACTCCGAAGGCTGCCTGTCCGTTCCCGGAGTCCGGGGGAAGGTCAAGCGGCCCGCCACGGTGAACATCTCCTGGATGGACCTGGACGGCGTCGCCCATCGGCGCGAGGGGATCGAGGGTCTGGAAGCCCGCTGTCTGCAGCACGAGATGGATCATCTCGAAGGCGTCCTCTTCGTGGACCACCTCAGCCCAGTGGGGCGCACCCTGGTGGAAGGGAAACTCCGCAAGCTCGCGAAGGCCGCCAAGGAGTGACCATCCTCTGCGGTCTGGCGTGGCTCCTCCTCGGCTTCGATCCCGAAGGGGAGGCCAAGCGTCTGCAGGCGTCCGCCGCGGCCACCACCTCCGCTTCCCCGGGTGGCTCCCGCATCGTCCGGGTGGCGCTCCTGGAAGGCGTGCCGCGGGTGGAACTCTCCTTCCGCGGGGGGCGCCAAGCCGCCGGTCGCCGCTGGTCCAGCCTGACCGCTCGGGCCGAATCGGGCCAGGTCCGCCTGGTGGCGCCGGGAGTGGATACCCTGGTGCCCTCCATCGAATGGGCAGGCGATTCCCTGGCGTGCATCGAACGCCGTTGCTACCGCGGATCCATCCGTCTCCAGCCATGGGCGGGAGGGCTCCTGGCCCTGAACGAGGTGGAACTGGAAGACTACCTCCTGGGCGTGGTGCCCGGCGAGATCGGCCGCAAGCTGCGCTGGAAGCTCTACGAGGCCGTGCGCGCCCAGGCCGTGGTGGCCCGCACCTACACGATCCGGTCCCTGGGCCAATACCAGGGAAAGCCTTGGGATCTGCGCGACGACGTCCGCGACCAGGTGTACGAGGGCGCCCTGGGAGAGGATCCCCTCTGCTCGCGGGCGGTGCGTTCCACGCGCAGACAGATTCTGGTGGATGCCGCGGGTGCTCCGGTGGACGCCTACTACCACTCGACTTCCGGCGGGCGCACCGCCGACATCGTGGATGTGTGGCCCCACAAGGAGGCCAGACCCTACCTGCGCGGGGTGGTGGACACCGCCCCCGACGGCCGCGCCTGGAGCGGGGGCTCCAACTCGTCCGAGTGGACGGAGTCCTGGGATGGACAGGCCCTGCGCGCGGCCGTGCGCACCGACCTGTCGGAGGCAGTGGGGCGCAAGGTGGATCCGGGCGAGGTGAAGAGCCTCCGGCTGGAGGGGCGCGACAGTTCCGGTCGCGCTTCCAAGCTGGTGGTGGAAGGAACCCTCGCGGTGGTGGAGGTCCCCTCCGACCGCATCCGCTGGGCCTTGCGCCGTCCCGCCAAGGGACGGCCCATCCTCCGCAGCAGCCGGTTCGAACTGCGCGAGCAGAACGGTCGCTACCATGCCGTGGGAACCGGCAACGGACACGGCGTGGGCATGAGCCAGAACGGCGCCATGGGGCGCGCCTGGGCCGGACACACCTATGCGCAGATCCTGTCCGCGTACTACCCCGGAACCCAACTGAGGAACCTGGAGCCATGAGCCTTTCCGAGATCGTCCAGAAACGGCGGACCTTCGCCATCATCTCCCATCCCGACGCGGGCAAGACCACCCTCACGGAAAAGCTCCTGTGGTACGGCGGCGCCATCCGCGAGGCGGGCATGGTGCGAGCCAAGCGCGGACGCAAGGCCGCCACTTCCGACTGGATGGAGATCGAGCGCCAACGAGGGATCTCCGTGACGAGTTCCGTCATGAGCTTCCCCCACGACGGCCACCACATGAACCTGGTGGACACGCCGGGACACGAGGACTTCTGCGAGGACACCTTCCGCGCGCTGGCGGCGGTGGACAGCGCGGTGGTCCTCATCGACGGGGCGAAGGGCGTCGAGCCGCAGACCCTGCGGCTCATGGAAGTCTGCCGGATGCGGCGCACTCCCGTGATCACCTTCATCAACAAGTGCGACCGCGACATCCGCGATCCGTTGGAACTCTTCGACGAGATCGAACAGTCCCTGGGACTCCCCTGCGTGCCCCTCACCCTGCCGTGCGGATCGGGTGTCCGCTTCCGCGGGGTGTATTCGCTGGTGGACAACGCCTTCCATTCCTTCTCGGAAAGGAAGGCCGACGACGAGGACCGCACCGAGCGGGGCATCCATCGCTTTGGTCTGTCCGATCCCGAGCTCGACCGCCTGGGCGGCGAGCGCGAGGCGGCGAAGCTGCGCGAGTTGGCGGAATTCGTCACCGGCGCCATGCCGGGCCTGGACCGCGATGCCTACCTGGAAGGCCGCCAGACTCCCGTGTTCTTCGGGTCCGCCTTGCACCTGTTCGGGGTGAAGCACCTCCTGGACGCATTGGTTTCCATCGCTCCGGCGCCCACGCGCCGCGCCTCCGACAAGCGCGAGGTGAAGGCCGACGAGGACACCTTCACGGGCTTCGTGTTCAAGATCCAGGCGAACATGGATCCCAAGCACCGCGACCGCATGGCCTTCGTGCGGGTGTGCTCGGGCAAGTTCGTGCGCGGCGAAAAGGTCACGCACGTCTCCAGCGGGCGCGAGATCCGCATGGCCGCTCCCACCACCTTCGTGGCGCAGGACCGGTCCCTGGTGGACGAGGCCTTTTCCGGCGACATCGTGGGCATCCACGATCCGGGCGTGTTCCGCATCGGCGACACCCTCACCGGCGGCGAGAAGCTCCTCTTCGAAGGGATCCCGGAATTTTCCCCGGAGCACTTCGCCCGCGTGGTCTCCAAGAACCCTCTGCGCTCCAAGCAGTTGGCCCAAGGTCTGGAGCAGCTCACGCAGGAAGGCGCCGCCCAGGTCTTCACGCCGTTTTCCGGCCCCCACCAGCTTCTGGGTGTGGTGGGCAGGCTCCAGTTCGACGTCATCCAGTTCCGGCTTTCCGGCGAGTACGGAGCCGAGTGCGTGTTCGAGCCGGTCTCCGTGTGGGCCTCGCGCTGGGTGGTGGGCGACGAGGAGAAGGTGCGCCTGTTCAAGGAGCAGAATCTGTTCGACTGCGCGATGGACCGCCACGGAGGCCTGGTGTACCTGCCCAGCCACGAGTTCAAGGTGCGCCTGATGCAGGAGAAGTGGCCAGACCTCAAGTTCGAATCCGCACGGCGCTGACCGGCTGCGACGGCGCAGGATCGCTCCCGGAACCATCGGCGACCCCAGGGTTCCCGTTTCGCGCAGCGGAATGGGAGGGGCCGCGCAGCGACGGCTTCAGGTTCCTGTCGCTTCTCCTGCATCCGTCTCGCTCGGTCAGCCACCTTCCGCGCAAGTGAGGGCTGCAGCAGCGCAAGATTGGTCCTGGAGCCAGGACACGATCGACAAAGGGTGGCCACTGGACTCCACGGGAGTCGGAGCTCGGGCATCGTCCGCCTCTCGGTGGACGGCGTCCTTTCCGAAAGTCGGGTGCTGGCGCTGCCCTGAGGAGCGGGACCGGACGGCGCCTCAGGCCTTGCCCGTGAGGCGTCTCCAGAAGTAGACGGGCAGCACCTTGAGCACCGGCCAAACGGAACGAGCCCAGGTGTGGGTGCCGTTGGGGATCCGGGAGAGGTCGTTGAACAGGCGTGCCCAGAGATCGTCGTCCACACGCGAGAAGTGGGGCTTGATCCTGGCGATCCGTTCGTGGGTGCGGCCGCGGCGTTCCCACCAGGCGCGTCGGTAGGATTCGATCGCCGCTTCTTTTCCGCGCGCGTCCGCGTCCAGGGCGTCCATAGCCGCGCGTGCGGCCATGGCGCCGGATTCCATCGCCTCCACGATGCCGGAGCGTCCCAGCGGATTGGCGAGCGACGCCGCGTCGCCCGCCCTCCACAGCGTGCCGTCGCCCAGTGGAGGCATTCCCGGGCGGGTACAGGGAATCGCGCCCCCGAAGAACGCTCCCGCCTTGCCGCCGCGCAATCGCAGGAAGTGCCGCAAGCCGTCGCGGGCCGACACCTTGGATCCCTTGGCGCAGACCACGCCCACGTTGGCCATGCCTGGATGGCTGGGGAACACCCACGCGTATCCGCCGGGTGCGAAGTCCTTCCCGTACCAGAACTCGATGGCTTGGGGGTCGAAGTCGATCCCTTCCACGAAGGTGAATACCGCGGGTTCCAGGTCGGCGTCGCCGCGGACGATCTTCGCCTGGCGGTCCAGGCCGGCGCCGGGACCCGATGCGTCGATCACCGAACGGGCGCGCACGGTTCTGGTTTCCTCGCCCGAGGTGGCCTCCAAGGTTCGCCATCCGTCGCGGGCTGGAGAAAGTTCCTTGGCCATCGTGCGGAAGTTGCAGACCACGCCCAGCCTGCGCGCCTCCATGGCCAGGTCGTGGTGCATGCGTGCCCGATCGATCACCGCTCCCGGGTATCGCGGGGCTTCCCACACGAAGGCTCCCCCCGGGGCGGCCAGCTTGCAGCGCAGGATGGTTTGGCGGATCCAGGGATCCACCGGAAGGGGGCTGGCGGCGCGGAATGGTTTCAGGCGAACCCCTTCACCACAGGCGACAGGTTCGCGCCAGGGATCGCGGCGATCCAGCAAGACCACCGAGCCC
>DAOPYN010000065.1:0-22826 GCA_035352895.1 Fibrobacteria bacterium
GACTATGCCTCGCCGAATCTCTCGATTCGATCGCCTCGGCTTTCGCTTCGGCGCCGCCGTTCTTGCGGCGGGTTCATAAACATACGCCGAGGATCCTGCAGTTGCAAGGGTTCGAGGCAAAAAAAATCACCAAGCCCCCAAAAAAGTACGGAGCCCCTGCGGAGCCGCCAAGCCAAGCCGGAGATCCCCACCAGGTTGGTCATGGCGATCATCAGGACCAATGCCATGTAAGTGGTGGATCCAAGGATCCCGATCTCCTTGCCCAGGGTGGCCAGAGCAATCCCAGGGAGCCCCCGAGGGATCAGTCCCCAGGCCACGACCTGCCACTCCTCAGCTTGCCCACACACGTTCACCGCCACCCATGCCCCGATGCCCCCTAGGAGAACGGCGACCAAGGTAAGGAGGCAAGCCAACTCCCACGCCCGAGGATCGCCTACCGCCTCGACAGGCACGCTCCAGCCGACCGTGACGATGTACAACGGGATTAGGAACTGGCTCAACGGTTTCAGATAAGATTCGATGAGTTCCGATTGGCGATCGCGAAACCAGATTCCAACCGCCAAGGCCCCGACCAAGGTGGGCAAACCCAAATGGCGGGTTGTCCAGGCAGCCAGCGCCAGAAGGGGGAGCACCCACCAGGAATCCACCTTCCTGGGTCCAAAGTCCCCGACCACCCCAACCACCAGGATCAGAAGTCCGAGCCAAGCGACGATGTCCACCCCGATCCATCCCCCCTGAGCTGCCCCACCAGCCATCGCCAGCTTGGAAACCAAAGCGAAGGAGCCCAATGCCAGCAAATCCAGGGAAAGGGAGGCGGAAAGCAGCAATCGTCCCTCCTTGCTCTGCAGCTTGGACTCCTGCTGGAGCACGCGCATCACCAACCCGGTTCCACTGGTCATCAGGACCGCCCCCACGACCGCACTTTCCCTCCAGATCCAGCCCAAGCGCACCAAGATGACAGCCACGGCGCAAGCCAGGGACAGATTCAAGGCCAAGGCCGCCAAAATGGGTTTTAGGTGACTCCGAATGGCTTCGGGTCGAACCTCAAGTCCCAGCAAGAAGAACAGGACCAGCACTCCGAGCTCCGAAGCACCCATCAGATGGCTCATGGAAGATTGGCCGAAAAGGCTTGCCAGGAAAACTCCGGCAACCAGCTCCAACAGGGTCGCTCCCCCACCGCTGGGCCCCATGACCTTTCCCATCCATCGGGTCAGGATAAGGCAACCAGAAAAGAGGGCCAAACTTTCCACGGGTCCAATCATTTCCCGTGGAAGCTACACCCTCAACGCACGGGACACAATCTCAACGCGCGTGGACCGCCTGGGCGAATTCCCGGAGGAACGTCCTGTCGCGCCGGGTTTCCAAGACGTTGCCGGTGACGATCATGGCGGGCCCCAAGGAAGAACGCTCACGGATCGCCTCCGGGGTGCGGAGTCCTCCACCCACGATGAGGTTCACTCCCCCTTCGGCGAGCACATGCTTCACCAATTCGACAGGGACCGGTTGTTGAGCACCGGATCCGGCCTCCAGATAGACCCATCGCATCCCCATCATCCGCGCCGCCCAGACGTGGTGAATGATTTTTTCGTGGTCGTTGCGGTCCAGTGGCTGGGTGCCGGAGACCTTCTGCACGGTGGTCGGGACTCCCGACTCGATCAGGAGATACGCGGTGGGAATCGGTTCGATCCCGTGGGCGACCACTCGCGGAGCCCCACGGAATTGTTCCTCGGCCAGATACTGGGGATTGCGGCCGGAAAGGAGACTGGTGAACAGGATGCCGTGCGCACCGGCGACCACCTGGTGGTAGGAGCCGGGGAACAGGACGACGGGCAGGCTCGATTGCTCCCGGATGGCTCTCATGCCGGATTCGAACACCCCGGGTGCGGCGGAACTCCCTCCCACCAGCAACAGATCGGCACCAGCCTCCTGGACCTCGCGTGCGGTGGCGGCGAGGTCGGTGGGAGGCAGTGAATCCGGATCCAGGAGGACGGCCCAGAGTGGGCCGACTTCGCTGCGGCGATCCAGAAGCCGTTGTTCGAGTGGACCGATCATGCTGGGATTCTACTACCGATCAGGCGAGCTTGGCCTTGGCCGCATCCAGGAAGGCCTGAAGAGCCTGGGGAAGCTTGGACGGATCCTTGCCTCCGGCCTGGGCACGACCCGGCTTGCCCCCACCCTTGCCGTCGACGACCGCGGCCGCGGCATTCACCAGCGGACCCGCGGGACAACCTTTGGCCAGATCCTGCGAGACCATGGCGACCAGGGTGACCTTGCCATCGAAGGTTCCGGCCAACAAAGCGACGCGGCCGTTGCCCAGCCCCTGTTCGATGGCGTCGACCAGACGATTGAAGGTGGCGGCATCGCCCGCCTCCGAGGTGAGGTCGAGCGCGACGGCCTGGGCCTTGCCGCAGGCCACGGCCTTCGCCAGGATGGCGGGGACCTTTGCGGAAAGGGCGGCGACCTTGAGAGCCTCGATTTCCTTTTCCGCGGCGCGGAGCTTGGCGGAAAGGTCGGACACTTTCTGACCGATCTCGTCGTCGCCGCACTTGAGGGCCTGCGCGAGGCGCGTGGCCGAAGTGGCCTGGCGGCGCAGGAGGTCGAAGGCCGGAGCGCCGCAGACGCCTTCGATGCGGCGCACGCCCGCCGAGATGGACGACTCGCGCAGGATGCGCAGAAGGCCGATCTCGCCGGTGGCGGAAGCATGGGTTCCGCCGCAGAGCTCCTTGGAGAACTCGCTCATGGAAATCACGCGGACGGTGTCGCCGTACTTCTCGCCGAAGAGGGCCATGGCACCTGTCTTCTTGGCCTCGTCGACCAGGAGGACCCGCGTCACGATGGGCAGGTTCCTGCGGATCTGTTCGTTGACAATGTTCTCGACGCGGAGGATCTCGGACTCGGAAAGCGCCGAGGTGTGGACGAAGTCGAAGCGGAACGCGTCGGGCCCCACCCAGGAACCCTGCTGTTGGACGTGCTCGCCCAGGACCTCGCGCAGGGCGGCGTGCAGAAGATGCACGCCCGAGTGGTTGCGGCGGGTGGCGGCGCGGCCTTCGGCCGAGACGGTCGCCGTGAGGGAGGCGATCGAATCGTCCGAGATGGAGCCTTCCACCAGCTTGGCGCGGTGCACGATCGCATCGTTCACCTTTTGCGTGTCGACCACCTGGAATCGCACGCCCTTGCCTTCCAGGACGCCGGTGTCGCCGATCTGGCCACCCATTTCTGGATAGAAGGGGGTGCGATCGGTGACGATCCAGAAATCGTCGTCGTGCTCGCGGAAGCGCAGCGTCTTGACCTGTGCCGCATCGCACTCGTAGCCCACGAAGGCGGGGTTGCCGTCCTGGAGGATGGTCCAGCCGTCCAGGCTGTTGAAGATGCTGGTGAACTTGCCGCCGGAGCGGGCGCGTTCGCGCTGCTCTTCCATGGCTTTTTCGTAGCCGGCCTGGTCGATGCCCAGGCCACGTTCCAACGCCATCTGCTCGGTGAGGTCCACCGGGAACCCGTAGGTGTCGTAGAGCTTGAAGACATCGTCGCCGGAGATGACGCCGTTGACGGCGGCTTCGGCAGCCTTGCGGAAGCGCTCCAGACCCTGGTCCAGCGTGCGGCCGAAGCGTTCTTCCTCGGACTTGATCACGGTGACGATGTGCGCCTGGCGAGCCTTGAGCTCGGGGAATGCGTCGCCCATGATCTCCACCAGAGTGGGCACGACTTCGCACACGACGGGCTTCTTGGCGCCCAATTCGCGGGCGAAGCGGGCTGCACGGCGCAGGAGGCGACGCAGCACGTAGCCACGACCTTCGTTGGACGGCGTGGCGCCGTCGGCGATGGAAAACGACAAGCTGCGCAGGTGGTCGGCGATCACGCGGTGGGGCGTGCCCTTCTCGCCTCTGTCGTAGGCCACGCCGGTGAGTTCGGCGATCTTCCCGAGAAGCGGCTGGAAGACATCGGTGTCGTAGTTGGACTTGACGCCCTGCATCACGCGCAGGATGCGCTCGAAGCCCATGCCCGTGTCCACATGCTGGGCGGGCAACGGACGGAGCGATCCGTCTTCGATGCGCTCGTACTGCATGAACACGTTGTTCCAGATCTCGATGAAGCGCTCGCAACCATCCACATTCACGCCCGCGACGTAACCGGGTTCGCCGGTACGGGGATCGGACTCGGGGCCGAAGTCGTAGTGGATTTCCGAGCACGGACCGCAGGGCCCGATGTCGCCCATCTCCCAGAAGTTGTCCTTCTTGCCGGCCTTGAGGATGTGGGAGTGGTCGATGTCGGTATGCTTCTTCCAAAGCTCCAGGGCTTCGTCGTCGTCTTCGTAGACCGTGGCCCATAGCTTGGACTTGTCGAGGCCCCAGACTTCGGTCAGAAGCTCCCAGGACCACTCGATCGCTTCCTTCTTGAAGTAGTCGCCGAAGGACCAGTTGCCCAGCATCTCGAAGAAGGTGTGGTGGTAGCTGTCGCGGCCCACCACGTCCAAATCGTTGTGCTTGCCCGAGACGCGGATGCACTTCTGCGAATTGGCCGCGCGCTTGAGACCCGTGGGGTTGTCGCCGCCCAGAAGGATCGCCTTGAACTGGTTCATGCCGGCATTGGCGAACAGCAAGGTGGGGTCGTCGTGCGGCACCACGGGCGAGCTGGGAACGAACCGGTGATCCTTGGAGGCGAAGAAGTCGATGAACGACTGACGCAGGATCTGCGACGTGACGGGCTTCTGGAGCTTCATAGGGGCCGAAAGGTAAAACCAAAGGAGCCTACCCGGGTACCCGCTTCTCCCTCCACGGGATTCCCCTCCCCTGGAAACGGCTAGATTGCCACCCCATGCACGTCCAGGAATTCTCCCGTTGGCTCCAGGAGCAAGCCGATCCCCCGCGGGCCGAGCAGGTCCAACGATTTTTCCAGGTGTTCCCGGGGGGGTACGCCGAGCACGACCATTTCCTGGGGGTGGCGGTCCCTCGGATCCGGGAAGGAGTGCGTCGGTTCCGCGGGGTCTCCGCCACGGAGGCGGCAAAGCTGGTCACCTCTCCCTGGCACGAGGAACGCATGGCGGGCCTGCTGACCTGGGTGGATCTGTACTCCCGGAGCCGATCGGAGTCCGCCCAGGGAGAAATCGCCGAGCTCTACCTGGACCACCGCCAACACATCGACAACTGGGATCTGGTGGATTGCAGCTCCCATCTGATCCTGGGGCCCTGGTGGGAGGGCCATCCGGACCCCCATACCTTCACGACCCTCCTGGAAAGCTCCGTCGTCTGGGATCGGCGCATCGCGGTACTGTCCACCTTCCACGGCATCCGCAACGGCCGCCATGGTGACTGTCTGGACGTTTGCCGGAGACTGTTGACGGATCGCCACGATCTGATCCACAAGGCGACCGGCTGGATGCTGCGCGAGGCAGGCAAGCGGGACATCGCGTTTCTGCGGTCGTTCCTGGATGCGCATGCCCCCCGGATGCCCCGCACCATGCTGCGTTATTCCATCGAAAAATTGCCGGAAGACGAGCGTCGCAAATGGCTGGCCAGACGCTAGAAAAGGCCCTCTGGACACCCGTGTTCGGGACCCGAAAATCTTTGCCTGGAGGCCTATTGCTTTTCGGAATTTTCGACCGTAACGTATAGGTGTGACCCGATCTTGGGTCGCGTTGAACACAGGACAGTCTATCGAGATTCGATCGATCAAAATGAGATCCGACGAACCCTCGTTCGTGCGGATGTGCAGTTGAAAAGAGCCCCTACGCGTGGGGTTCCGACTCCAGGCCAAGAGCGACACGTGCGCTATGCAGGCCGGAGCGTTCGAGTTCGAGTGTGATGTGTTGTTCGAGTGTTGAGAGACAACTGACGGGCCGGGGGACATCACCCCGGCCCACTTCGTTTCTGGCAAACAGCATCCGGGATCCGGCTGTTCCCACTTGTGGCAAGGGATACTTCCAGTTCTATTTTTCCCCTGGTACCTTTGGACCTCTCCATGAGAGGCTTGCATCCCCCAACTCCGATCCATTTCTGGAAAGGTCCCCGATCATGAAGGCCATCTTCGCCACGGCTACCCTGACGCTTCTCCTGGTTGCCTGCAACGATTCCCCCACGGAGTCCGAGAAGGTGGACACCCCCTCGACCACGCAACGCACCATCTCCCCGGCTTTGCGCGCCAAATGCACTCCCCTGGAGGCAAATCCCGCGGCACGCCTGGCAGAGGAGCCCGTGACCATGAATCTCAAGGCAAAAGGGAAAATGGAAGTGTTCACCTACGACACAGCCGGAACGTTGATTGGGCACTCTCTTTCGGAAGCGTCGATCCCGGACAGCTCGGATCACCGGGAGATCGCCATCCAATGGGACGGAAAAAGCGGGTCAACCTATGTCCCGACTGGCCACTATTTCATGTTCTGGACGCTCAAGGATTCACTTGGCGCCACCTTGCGGCAGGACAGCACCTGCGTCGGCTTCGCTTCCAACAATCCCTAAAAACGGATCGGCCCATTTCCATGGGCCGGATCCAGCTCAATACCACTTCTCCGCGACGTCCCGACGCACCCAGCCCAAGTTCAGCACCTTCTGCTGGAACACGCGCTGGTTGCCCACCACCCGCCATCCCACCACCCGCAGGAGATAGACGCCGGAAGGGGCGATCCGGGAGGCCTGGGTTCCATTCCAGGCCAGCCAGACCTGGAAGTTCCCGCGCGAATCCACCGGCACCTTGCCTTGCTCCATGGCTCGCTTCAGGTCGGGGAAATCCTCCTTGGCGACGAACACTCCCATGTTGTCGTAAACGTAGGCCGCCACCTCGCTGACCCCATTGAGATCCAACAAGGCGCCCACCAACCGGGTCGAATCCGGCACACCCTTGCCGTCCAAGGTCTGCCACTTCTGGCTCCCTCCCTTGCCCGCACGGACGAACACCTGCAAGGCGGGCTCGGAGGAAGGAACCTTCTGACCTTTCCATTCGGCGATGGGATGGTAGAGCCTGACCCCGACCCGTCCCGGAATGGGTCCCAACTCCAGCTTGATCCAAGCGGCGGTATCGCGCACGGTGTTCCCCGCTGCGTCCTTCAATCCACCTTGCGAAGGCGTGTTGATCCGGATCCCCTGACCATTCTTCGGATTGACCAGCGTATCCACCAGGAAGGTGGCCTTGCGTCCATCGGCGCTCAAGGTCACCGACGAGGGCTTCACGATTTTGCCCCCCGCTCCGAACACCATGTCTCCCCAGGAAATCCATGTGTTGGCGCTGGAGACCGCCTTCACCGGCTCGCTGAATTCGGCGATCAAGGTGTCGGGATGCCCGTCGAAACCGGTGTAGCGCATCCGGGCACGAACCGGAACCGGGGCCACCCCGTCGCGGATGGTAAACGGCGTGTAGACGGAGTCCTTGTCCAAGGCCGCGACGATCGCCCCCAAGCCCTGGCAGTTGTCCGCAGGGCAGGAGGTGCTGCCATAGGCGAAGGGAGGAAGATCGAAGGTCAGGATCAGGCCGCCGGAATCCGTCCGCGCATCCGCGGTGGGCTTGACACGGGCATCCAGCCCACCGTTGGCACCCGGCCAGCGGAAGAGCCATTCTTCCTTGGCGATCAGTGGTTTTGTAAACCGCAGGACCACGCGGTCGGCCTTGCCGTCTCCGTTGACATCGTACATGACCGCCTGGCGAGGTGGGCGATCCGTTCCCAGGATGGGCACCTTGCGCGAATCCACGCCGGGAACGTTGCCCAGAAGATCGATGGCCTTGCCGCCTGGAGAAAAGCGCACCCAGTCGCCGGGCTCGGGGACCGCGGAATCGGCCGTGGCGGGAAAGACCATGACCAGCGCTCCCGACGAGGCATCCCGCCAGCGACGCGAGAATGCGTAGGTGGGCAGGGAGTCGTTGTCCAGCACCTGACGGATCAGATCGTCGGGATCGCGGACATCCTTCAGGGGTTCCGACGGATGCACCCAGAGCGTGTCCCAGGTGGTTCCCCGGTGGAGGATGGCCTTGGTGGCCACGGCAGGTGCCCGATCGTGGATGGGGAACTTCTTCCAAGGACGGCCATCGCGGCTCCAACGCCCCAGATCCTTGAGCAGGGCCTGGGTTCCTTCGACGCCATCGGGAATCCGGATATCCACCGAAAGTTCATCCGGGGAAACCTGCAGATCCGAGAAATCCGGTCCCACGAACTTGGACGTGTCCGGCCATCCGGCGCGAAGGCGCGTTTCGCCGGTCCAGGGGTGGTGCAACCATACCCGCAGATGGTCGACCTTGCCGTCGCCGTTGTCGTCGTACCAGGCTCCGGAATCCGGGGGCAGAGCCACCATCTGGATGGGAGAAGCCGTCCCCTTGGCCCATAGCGCGGAAAGCTCGCCGCGGATCCAGCCCGAATCCGTTTCCTTCTCCGCACGGAAGCGTAGCATCCCCCATCCGTTCACCACCTCAACAGACAACAGGGAACGCCCCAGCGAATCCACCACGGCCAGTCCGTCGGAGGGTTCCATGTAGACCGTTCCCCTGCAGGTGTCGCAAACACCGGAACGTCCACGGACCTCCACGCGAAGCGAACGATCCTGGAGAATCTCGCCCTTGAGGGCGGCGGCCGTGAGCGCTCGCCCCAACGTGTCCAGGAACACCAATTGGAAGGGATCGGACTGGACCTTGCGAGTCAACGAATCGGTCTGGATTCCGGACAGGTTCAGGGAGACCGTTCCAGGCCCCACCAGAGCCAGATCGATTCTCGCCTGTCCCGCCTTCACGGGGATGGAGGGAAGTGGACGACCACTCCCATCCACCGCCAGGAACACGGAATCCACGGGATCGAATCCCAAATCGAAGTCGCACGCGGTGCAGACGCCGCGAGTTCCCATCACGCGGACCCAAGCCGAGACCATGGCGGTGACATTTCCCGCCAAGGTGGGCGGAGTGTTCAGCGTGCGCCCCATGGAATCCACCCAGACCAGGTGCAGGCGCCGTGCTTCCACGGTGCGGGAAGCGGGTTCCACGAAATCGCCGGAAAGGTCCACTCGCGAAGTTCCGGGGGCATCCAGGGCCAGATCCAACCGTCCCACCCCTCCCGTCAACTTCACCGCCAACACCGGCCGTCCCGCAGCATCGACCGGATGGAAGACGACATCGTCGGCGCCGTAGTAGAGATCGAAGTCGCAGGTCTTGCACGGTCCGGCCACGCCATCCACGCGAAGCCATGCGGAAACCGTTCCGGATACGTCGCCAAGCAGAGTGGGAGGCGTGGAAAGCACCCGCCCCGTGGAGTCCGTCCACACCACCTTGTATTTGCGCACCTCCACCTGCCGCGCGGCCGTATCGGAAAGCGGAGCCGTCAGGCTCAGTTGGCTGGTTCCCGCGGCAAGGAGCGCCAACGGAACCTTGGCGCGACCGGAAGCCAATTTGACCAACGCCAGAGGGCGCCCCTTGGCATCCACCGGCTGGAACACGGAGTCCACCGGCCCGATTTCGAGGTCGAAGTCGCAGGTTTTGCAAAGCCCCGCGGCCCCCCAGACCGCCACCCAGGTGTTGGCCGTCGCGTTCACGTCTCCCAGCACCTTCCCGGGATTGGCCAGCTTGGTTCCCAAGGAGTCGGTCCACACGAGGTGGTAGGCGGACCACGAGATCGGCTTCCAGGTCGCCGACAGGGTATCCCCCAGAACGGTGGCCGTCACCGCCACGCCGGACCGCGGCAGATCCGAGGTCAGCAGGAAGGATCCCTGTCCCTTGGCCAGGACCAACGTGGAAATGGGGGTTCCCTTGAGGTTGGTGACCACGATGTTGGGGTCGCTGACATCCACCACGACCTCGTCGCGGCAGGTGTCGCAGATCGCCTTGCCTTGGGTGGATTGGAGCCAGAGTCGGACGGGTTTGCCCACATCCACCACAACGGCGCTGGGATTGACCGCTCGTCCCAGCGAATCGACCCACCGCAAGCCCCGGTCGTCCACGACGATGGGCGAGCGGACGTCGGTGGAATCCCCCTTGCTGGTACGCAGGATGAGCGAATAGGTGCCCACCGCGTCGGCGCGCACCCAGATCCGTCGCGGCACTCCTCCGGGCCCCGTCATCAGGGTGTCGGAAAACGTCACGCGTCTGGTCATGAGGGAATCGGCGAAGACCACCAGGCCGGGAACCGGAACCAGCCGGAACGGCTGGGGCACGGTGAGGACCGCACCCTTGGCGAAATGCGCGATGTCCATGGGGAAGACCGATCCCGGCTTGCCCTGGAGTGGATCGTGGCTCAGGTAGAGGGGTGTCCCCACCACCGGAGCCGCCTTCACGACCAACTGGTATTCCCGGTACTTGGTGGTGTCCGAAGCCATCTGGACCCGCAGCACGTACTTGCCGTCGGGGATTCCCGTCATGGCGGTGGAATCGTAGACGAGCTGCGTCTGGTTGGCGTTGACCGTCAAGCCGCCGAACGAACTGCCCACCGGCAGGACGATCGCAGTGGTGATCCCTGGGCCTGTGAGGAGGTATCTGCCCGGAGTGGCTCCTTCGGTGCTCCGCACGGCGCATCCCTGTCCGTTGCTGGAGGAGAAGATCGGTTCGTAGGTCCGTACTCCCGCGGCGGGAGCCGTCACCACCACATCGAATGCTTCGACGTTCTTCAGATCCAGGGAGGTGGTGATCTTCATGTGCGACTGGACGGTGCGTCGCTCGCAGAAGAAGAAGTCGAACGGATAGGTATTCCCTTCCACCAGTCCCAGCTTGTCCAGCTGGACGGATGCGGTCTGGGCATTGTGGACTCCACCGAGGTCCACCACCAACTGGTTGTTGATGTACACCCAAACGTCGTCGTCCCCGACGAAATCGAACTTCTGCCCCTTCTTGTACTGGAAGGTGGCATGGCTTTCCAGGCAGAAATGGAAGTTGTGCTGGAGATTGTCGTCGGCGCGGAACTTCTGGTTGAACGGATCCAGCTTGGGATCGATATCGTCGATCGGGAAGTAGTGCGAGTTGTCGTAGGCGAACACCTCGGACTTCGTATCGTAGGTCAGCGGGATGTCCCGGCAGACGGTGTAGTTGGTTCCGGGAATATCGTGGAACCAATCCCAGATGGTGGAGTTGCCGAAGGCGTCCTTGGCGGGATTGGGAACCGGAGTGCGGTCGGGTCCAAGCGTGGGGAGGACCATGTCCTTTTCACCCTCGCCGGTGAAATGTTCGAATGCCGGATGCGATGGTCCGAAATCGCGGATGGTGGCGGCCAGATTGGTGATGGTACCGGTAGGAATCGCTGCGGTGGTCGTCGCTGTGGGGGTCGTCGCTGGCGGAGGCCCCTTCTGGGCATGACAAACCACGGCAGACAAAGTCGCTCCCAACACACTCCACATCCAAACTTGGCGCCGCATTGTCCCCTCCTTCAACTCGCGCGGGACCGAATCTCCATCCCACGCCAAGGACATCCTTTGGATATCCTCATGATCCCATTCCACAGACCTTGAACATGGTGCAAAAGGAGCATAGAAAAGTAAGCTTTCTTGCTCTTCGGGAGTTTTCTGCTCTCAAATCGGGGAAGCCCCGATCCTGGGAATCTCTTCAGGGAAGAACCAGCGGCAAGGTCTTCCATCCGGAAACCGTGGCGAGCCTCGCCAGTACCATTCCCTTGCGTCCCGCCAGGCTGGAAAGGTCGAGTTCGAACTGGCCCGCACCCCGCAAGGATTCCTGGGAGACGCGCACCAACACGCGGCCTTGTATGTCGATCATCTCGATGGACCGGACCGCCAAACCGTCGAAGTCGAACCGAAGTTTCCGCAAGCCGATCCACCGCGCCACGGGGTGTCCGGACTTCAGGAGGAGTTTCGGATCGATCCGGGACTGAATTGGGCCATCCTTGTACCCCGCTCGTGTGAAGATGTCGCCAGGCTCCAGGAAAGGAACCCCGCTGTCGGAAACCAGTCGGGAAGCGTCCAAGCCCAGAGTATCCATAGGAATGGCGATCAACGAATAGGCCGCATCCACATACCCGAAGGTGTTGGCCAGGGAGGTGGGAGAAACGAACCCGGAAATGTTGGAGGTCCTTCCAGGCGAGCGTGCCCAGAGCCTGGGAACCACCGAATCCTGGGTCAGCTCCACCCAGGCCGGGGTGAACGACCAACTGGCGATGCTGGAGCCATCCTCGGCGTACAGTTCCGCGTTCACTTCCTTGGACAGCTTGGCGGCGAAGGCGTTGATGGTGATGGGCCACTTTCCGTTGCTTCCCCGCTTGGACTGGAAGGGAACGATCATGTCCGTTCCCCCTTGGATGCGAAGATTGCCGGACAGGACCTCCCGCGTCCGGGGGAGCCAGACACCGTCCACCAAGGCCATGTCCACCCCCGGTCGCAAGGCCTCGGCCCGGGTCAGATCCACCCCAGGCCAACGCGAACGTGCGAATCCCGAGGCGACATAGTTCTGGGCCGCATCGCTCCAGGCGTATTCGAGGGAATCGAATTGGCTGGAACGGATGGAGACATCCACTGGCAACCCGGTCAGGTCTGGAGCCTGCAGGAACTCCCCGCCGGACAGGATGGGACCGGTGGTGGCCACCAACAGATGCCGGACCCATCCGGAATCGTTGGAAAAGACTCCGCCCACCTTGGCGATGTCGCTGGAAAAGCGGGTCCGGTTACGACTTGTTTCCAGGGTGGAGGTCTGGGTGGCTACATCCGTGGGAATGCGCCATCCCAGGTAGTCGACATCCACGCCTTGGAGCCAATTGCGGATGTCCCAGGAATCGCGGACGGAGGAGTCGGCAAGCGAAAAGACACGGCAGGTGTCATCCAGCCCGTGATCCACCACCAAGGCGAAGCGATGTCCGCGCGCAATGGTGCGATCCGCCAGTTTGCGGATTTCCTGAGCCTGTGCGATCGCCCGATTTCCATGTTCCGAAAGGCATCGGCGGGCTTGGAGAGCACCGGTGGCCGGATTCTCGCTCCAGCAGGTGTCGAAGAACGCCTCGGAATGGATCCAGCGCCAAAGAACCACGATTTCCGCCCGTCGGGCGGCTCGCGCGGCGATGGTGTCTGGAATGGCGCCCGAGAACATGGCGTAGTCTCCCGCCCAGGTCCCCCCTTGGATCCGGTCGAACACGGCACGCTCGAAACCGGGGAGGGCATTGCGTCCCCAAACCAGGGAGACGCCCCCCGGATTGGAAAAGGAATAAACGAGGCTGGCCGGGGAAGTGACCGGCATGGCTCTGCCGGATTGGACCGCACGCAGCGAATCCTGGTTTCCACGAGTCTCCAGAACCCAGTCGCTGGGCAGACTCCCGGATGTCTGGGAAAGGAGCGGATGGACGGGGACTTCGCCTCCGGTGGCCTGGACGGGAACCAGATACCGGATCCGGATCCGCCTGGACCCCTGGGTCAGAAACGGGTAGGCGCGCAGGGAATAGCGGTCGGCGCTGTCCAGCTCCAGGAGAACTGGATCCTTGCTGAAGGTGGTGGTGTCGTTGACGATGTCCAGGAATTCGCCATGCGCCTGGGCCTGGGGTCTGAGTTTCGCCTTCAGGACCGTGTCGCCCCGCCAGACCAGGCAACCCACCACCACGGCACGGGCGGGGAATTGCAGGGTGCCGCGGATCTGGAAGACCCGCGAGGTATCCTTCGCGTCGGCGACCACCTGGAGTTCGGCTTCTTCCTCGATGTCCACCCACTGCGGCCCCACCGTGGCGCGAACGCGGCTGGACATCAGGTTCACCTTGCCGTGACCCTTGTCCTTCTGGAACGCTTCCAGGACCGCCTGGGACTCCGCCGCCAGCAGGAGGACGAAAATTGCCAGAAGACTGCGGAAGGACCGTGGGAACGCGTTCATGGGGAATCCTCGTGGATCCAGAGAGCACCCGTGGAATCGGCGACCATCAGACGACCGGCTGCCACCCCGATCGCCGCCTTCCCGGAAGTCCCGCGGACGGTCCAACCTGAGGCATCATGCACCCATAGGTAGCCCGCGGACAACACCACCGGCTTGTCTTTCCAGGTCGAAGCCGCGACCGCCACCAAGGGGAAAGGTAGCGATCCGTGGTCGGTGGAGATGCGGGATGGGTCGTTCCAAGGGATGCCCAGAAGATGGGAGCCTCCACCGGTGGAATAGATCACCGAATCGTCAGCCCCGATGGGGGACGTTGCCAGTGCAGCCTTCCGCCAAACACCGCCCTCCCCTACCAGTCCGGCCTTTCCGGGAACCACCAGCGCGATCCGGGAAGGACTCCCCACGAACAGGGGAGGCGTGGTCGCCATGGGCCAGAGGCTGTCGGGAAGGGCCTCGTGGGTCCAGGTCTTGCCATCCGGGCTGGACCAGGCATCGATTCCGTCGGCCACGGAACTGTGCCCCAGGCACCAGACCTTGCCGGCACCGATCCCCGCCACCCAAACGATGGCCTGTCCCAATTTCCGCAACGGCAGGTCCACCCCGCCGGAATCCCAAAGGAGGCCATCCGCACTGGTGCGCACCCCCACGGAGAACACCCCGTCCGTCGCACGCGCGGAAAGATCGGCCAGCTTGCCCGACAATTCCCCCAACGGACCGCCCCGCGTTCGCCCGATGGGAGTCCAGGTTCCCTTGGACACCCACCGCAATTCAGGGGGGATGGCCGTCCCGCTCTTGGATCCGTACCATTCTCCGACTTTGCCGGCCATGGTCTCCACGATGACCCGGTAGCTCCAGACCGCGGAGGACAAGGGCCTGGAGGCTCCGGTGTCCCTCCAGAAGGAATCGGTGGTGGATGCGTAGGCGTTCTCGGACAGGTTCAGGGCTCCCGCCGTGTCCCGGAAGATCCGGTACCGCTGGAAACTGCGGTAGCTGGAACGCGATTCCCAGGACAACAGGAGATCGCCCGTGGCGCTGTCCAGATTCACGGCAAGGCCCAGCACCACCGGAATCCCCGTGTAGGGCATCACGAAGGGCTTGGCCACCACCACGTCGCTGTCGCCGAAGGCCCGGATGGGATCCGGATAGAGGGACTGGTAGTCGACGAGGTCGGTGGTGAATTGGAGACGGAAATTGCCCGTGGCCATTCCGGCCAGGCGGAACCGGCCCGCGGAATCCACGTTGGTCCAGATGTCCGTGCCCAGCACATGTACGGTGACGGTGGCGGGGTCGTGCTGGGGTTGGACGGTCACCACACCGGCGAGGGTGCCGGGCAGCTCCAGGGTGTCGTTGTCCGTGAAACGAAGGCGGCCTTCGCTCGCGGGAACCGAATCCAGGATGACGACCTGACCGGACCCGCTCACCTTGACCGAGTACACTCCATCCGGCAGCGGCCCCACCACGGGACGCCCCTCCTGGTTCACGATTCCAGTGGCGATGGTGTCGGTCCGCTGGCGGCCGAACACCTGCACGCGCGCACCCGCGGCACGGGCGTTGCCCCCGGAAAGGAAGAAGACTCCCCCCGTGTAGGTCTCGTCGTTGGTTCCGGTGAAGGTCTCGTCGTTGGTGCCTCCGCAAGAGACCAGCTCAAGCGTGACCAACAACCCTGACAGGATTCGGATCCAGCGAGACATCATCCGGCCTTGGCCAACGGCATGGAAACGGGAGGATTCTTGGAGAGAGGTATGATCGCCATGCTCACCAGATGGACCCGCGAAGGGGATTCCGCATCCTTGTGGACGATGGAACGCAATTCGGAACGGAACCGCTCCAGGCGCCGGCGGATCATGGCCAATCCGGCATCCGACACCGAAATGGTGTTGGTGGCGACCACCTGGTCCGGCGAACGCTGGGCATCCAGGATGGCGCTTTGGACCAGGCCCATCTGCTGGATCTGCAACTGGCGCACCAGTTCGGGGCGTGCCGTTTCCCCCGTGCTCAGGGTGTGGTCGGTGGGCTTCCAGAATCCCTGTCTGTTGCGCGCGACGAGGTTCAGATCGGAAAGCAGTTGGAGACTGGCCTTGGCTTGAGCTTCTGTGATGGGTGGCGAAACCAGTGCGGCCAGCTTCCTGGGTTCGTCGGCCAAATCGTGGATGGCGAGGATCGCGCGCACCGCTCCGTTCCACCAATGCCGGTAATACTGGTAGTGCCGCGGATCCATGATGGTCCGCGGAGTGCGATTCAAGGCCACCAGCTGATCGAAGGCCAGTTCGCGTTCTTCGGGGGTGGTGGCCTGGTTGAAGCGCACCAGGACGCGGAAGAACCGGGCTTCGTCGGAGTCCAGTTCCAACGCCACCACGAAACGATCCAGGAACGTGGTGCTGATGTCCTTGCCGGCCAGCACATCCGGGACGTAGCTGCGCGTGTTGGGAAGGCCCAATCGACGATGGAATTCGCTGCGGTTGAACTTGCGGTCGGACTCCTGCCGACAGGTGAGCCAATCCAGGAGGAACTTCCGATAATCGGTGTACGCATAGACGATGGGCAGCGATTCCATTCCTCGAATCTAACCCAGTGGAACCACCCTCCTGGTGGCGATTGTGGGCATGATTTGTAGAACACTTTGCTGCATCCAAGCCGGCATGGAGCCCCCCTCCGTGGGCATGAACTGTAGAACAACACGATCGATCTTTCGCGATACCTTGGTTTTCAGACGGATCGACGTAACCAAACCTAGAGTCGATCGCCAATCCAAGTACCCACCCCTCAAAAGAGGTCCTCTCATGACCCCGTTGAAGAACGCGTGCGGCGCCATCGCGGCCGCACTGAGTCTATCGTCCCCATCCTGGGGATGGCTCCAGAGCCGAGCCACCCAGGGAACCGTCAACCAGCAGCAAGTCCAGATCCTGAATGTTTCCGTACGCGCCACGGTGGAACAGGCATGGGCCGATGTCGAGGAAGACGTGGAGGTTGGCCCCGTCCTTTCCAGTACCTGGGCCACGCAGCCCACCGCGAACATCAACACCTGGGAAATCTTCGGCGATTTCGCCTTACCCAAGGGCGCAGTCCTCACGGGAGCCCTGCTGTGGGATGGCGACAAACTCCTGAAAGCCAAGCTGAAGGCACGCGCCACCGCAAACGCCCAGTACGAGGAGGTGGTGGCCCGGAACACCGCCCCCATGCCGGCGCCACGCGACCCTCTGATCATCGAGCGCTCGGGCGAGAGCACCTATTCGCTCAAGCTGTACCCTGTGTCCTGGGGTGGATCGAGAAAGATGCGCCTTCGCTACCTGGTTCCCCTCCAGGCCAATGGATCGGCGTGGGAAGTCCCACTGGGATCCGCCTTCGCCGAGAACGCGATGACGCACCCCTCCACCTTCGAGTTCGAGTGGAGCCGAGGGAAAGGCTCCAATGCCCTCCTTTCGAGGGAAGGCGTGCTCCAACCGCCCTCGTCCACACCGATCCTGCTGCCTCTTTCGGCACCTTCGTCCTGGATCAACAACTCGACAGCATATTTTTCGCCGGTCGCCGCCCGTCTTTCCCTGAAGGGCGCCTTCGCCCTGTCCACACAGTTCGATTCCACCTCTTGGAAGGGAGGGTATCTCCTGTTTCAGGGCTCGATGCCGGATTCAATCCTCAAACAGACAGGACTGCGCCAGGAATTCATGGTCCTCTGGCGTTGGAACCGTGCCGAACCGTTGGCCACCGACAACGGATGGGGAATGAACCTCACCGCCACGGGTGAGGCCATTTTCCAAGGAGCCTTCGGGTTGCGACAATCATTGTCCTCGCTCGCCCAGGCATCCACCCTGATCAAGGTCGGCCTGGTTGCCGATGAAGGTCGCCCCCAGACCAAGAGTTTCCCCCTTTCCGCCTGGGGATCTGATACCTTCGCGCGCATGCAGGAATACCTTGCATCGTTCACATGGGATGAGATCCTTCGCCGTGGCTCCAGCGCCGGGACGGGCTCCACTCCGATCACCAATCCAACCAAGCTCCGCAGCCAAGGCGCCCAGAGCTTCTCAGCCGATCTGCAGCAAGTGTTCAGCATGTACAGTCCGGACTCCGGGGTCGTGAGGCACTTGGTGGTGGTCACGGCGGGACCCGCGGAGGACATGGACCAATCCAATCAAACGATTCCCGTCTGGCCCGAAGGATTGTCGGTTTCCACCTGGAACGGCATGTGGGCACTGGAACCCGGTCATTGGGAAGGTGTGGACCTGCGACGCATCGAAACCGAACATGGCCTCGTTGGTGACCGGACCATCACGTCCTGGCTCCCCTTCGCGACACCCAATACCCCCTTGATCTGGAGTCTCGAGTTCGAGTCCGGATCGAAGATTTTCAACAAGATGTCGATCTCCGGCCTCAATACGGGAGTGTCCAAGCCGGTTTCCGCAGCGTTCCACGCCATGGAAGCTTGGAAGCAACGGGCCACCTGGAAGATCTACGACCACGATGGCAATCTCCGCCTGACCAAGCCGATCACGGACCTCCAGTGGATCGATCTTCCCAACGACACGGCCGTAGCCATGCTCTGGGGCAACAGCGAAGACCGCTGGTCGGACATCTGGCGCAGCCGCGAGGTGGGATCGGTGTTCGGGTTCGTGGACCGGATGCACTCCCTCTTGGCTCTTCCTTCCGACACCATCGGAAAGGACGCCACCGCCCGCTACCGCAATACAGGCGTACCGTACCTCCTGGCCTCGGAAATCTTCGCCGCCTCCGGAACTCCCGGCTCGGAACTCGACAGCCCCGCGGACGACCCCACCCATTCCCTCTTGAACCGCTCCAGGAACCTGGAATCCTTGAGCATTTCCATGGCCAGCAAGGGGCTGGTGAAGCTTGCCCTCCCCCAAGGTCTGGGAGCCGACGCCGAGCTCGTGATCCGCGATCTGCGCGGTAGGGTGGTCATGCGCTGGAACGCCTCCCAGCTTGCTGGATTGGGAAGCCTCGAATGGCGGATACCACCGAGCCTGGGACGCACCATGCTGACGGTGGAACTGCGCAGCGGCAGCGAGCGCGTGACCCGCACGGTGATGGCTCTCTGATGGGCGATCCGGAGCCTCCAGGGCTCCGGCACACCTAGGGGCGACGCCCGCGAGGATCGAAGCGTTCGCCCTCCCCAAAGAGGATCTTCGGCGACAGACCGCCGGGGATCTTCTGCGTTTTCCAGAGAACAGGATCCGTCCCGCTGGTGGCCTCCACCAGTTCCCAGTCCTGGGTGGCGGGCGAGGCGGTGGAGACGTCCTGGATCACCTGGGTGCCGCTGGAGCGCAGGTACAGCCCGCTGTGGACCATCTTCAACCGGACCGGCGAAAGGGCATTGGCGGTGGAGATCATGGTCATACGCTGGTGGTTGCCGCCGTTCCAGCCATACAAACCCGCCGCCAATCCGGAAGCGGTCGATTCGTTGGGGAGATCCAGGACCTGGTTTCCATACTCCAGGCGGTAGGTGAGGGACTCGGTCCCCATGGCCACGACCCGAACCAGCGAAGCGGAATCCGTGCAGGCTCCCAACACGAGACTCGTGCCTTGGCGGACCATGCACTGCCCGGTGGATCGCGATTTGATCCGGCCCTGGAAGAACACTGATTCGTGGAACATGTCCTGGACGATCGCCTCCACCAGAAGGCAGTGGTTCACCAGATCCTTCTCGGATTTGATCTCGGACTCGTAGTTCAGCCCCAGGGGCCAGAAGTGCTGGGCATCCCCCTTGAGCACCGCGGCGGAGTCGTTGGTGATCTCCTTGAGCTTGGCGGTGGCCTTGGGACCGGTAAACACCCCGTTTTGGATCAGGTTCTTGTATTCCTGGGTGGTTCCGCTCCCCAGTGCGTGGGCGATCTCGTGCATGGCGGTTCCAGGCTGCATGTAGCTGCGGCTGGCCCCAAAACGGAGGTTCCCGGAAAAGCTCGCATCGGCGGTGGCTACATCCGTGTTGTACTGCACCGTGAGGCTCTTGGAGAGGTTGGTGAGCCGGTTGTAGTGGACAAGCGCCGAGTCCATCGCCTTGGTGATCTTCGCATAGGCGTCGAATTGGTCGGCGGAGGGATTGGCGACCTTCTGGAGGGTGTAGGTGATGTTGCCCGATCTGGCCGGAGCGACCAACAGGCACCCCAGGCAAACCGTTCCCAAGAACCCATTCCTCACCATTCGCTTCGAAGCCATGGACGTTTCCCCGGGTGGAGCGCGCACTCGCCCGAAACGGGCGGCACCAACCCAAATAAATGGAGTCCCATTCGTGGATTGGCCAGGGATTCCCGCGGAGAAAACCCGAAAGCGTTGAATCCGTTGACACCCTTCCAGCCCCGACTCCACCCAGCCCCGATCCAGGTTGCGCTCCCTTGAGGGAATCGTCCGCACTTGCCGATACGGGATCCGAGAGACGAAATTTGGCAGGACGGTCTCTCTGAGGCGGGTGGATCCCGGTGCCGGAGGGAACGCCAAGACCAATTCCTGGTCCACACTTCCGCCGAAGGATGCTCCCGCATGAAAACGTCCCTTGCCTGCCTCCTGCTTTCCGCCAGCGCCCTGTTCGCCGCCCCGCCCGCGAAGCCAAAGACCGAGGCCAAGCCCGTCAAGAACCACCCCATCGAACAGTGCGACCCCTACAAGACCCTTCCCAAGCTGCCCTCCTTCCAGGTGACCAGCACCGATGTCAAGGCTGGAGACCGCATGCCCACCGCGATGATGAGCGGGATCTTCGGCGCAGGCGGCCAGGACGTCTCTCCGCAGCTGTCCTGGAGCGGATTTCCCAAGGAAACCAAGGGCTTCGCCGTGACCGTCTACGATCCCGATGCCCCCACAGCCAGCGGGTTCTGGCACTGGGCGGTGGCCGACATTCCCCTTGCCACCACTTCGCTCGCCTCCAATGTGGGCCTTCCGGGCGACAGCCTCCTTCCCAAAGGCGCCTTCCAGCTCAAAAACGACGGCGGTGCCGCCCGTTTCGTGGGTGCCGCCCCCCCGGTGGGCCACGGTGTCCACCACTACTACATCGTGGTCCACGCCCTGGACGTCCCCACCCTGGGCCTGCCCAAGGAAGCCTCCCCCGCCTACCTGGGATTCAACCTCTTCATGCACAGCATCGCCCGCGCCACCCTGGTGGTCTGGGCCGAGAGGAATTGAGGGAAGGATCCCCTCTCCTATCCTGGCGAGGGGATCGTTACCGGGAGGAGATACTGGTCCTGTTTGCCAGGAGTGTGATCTAGATCACAGACAGCAGGGGTGCCCGCACCCTAACTTGACCATAAGATGTCCAGAACTCCTCAAATCCCGCCAGAATTCGGAGACGCCATGCTCACCCGATTCCACCTTGCCTACCTGGGATCCCTGTCGGCTCTCAGCCTGTGTGCTCTTGGCCTAGTTGCTTGCCAGAACACCACGATCATCGAAGAAGAAAACCCTCGCACTGCTGGCGACCACTATGTGCACTTCAGGGTCGCCGATCGCGCCTCCCTCCCCGACAGCATCTGGTACCACTCCTCCTTGGATTCCGGGACATGCCCATTCTCCATCGGCCAGGAGGGAAAGGAATTTCGCGTCCACCTCCTCCCCTATCTTCAGCCGATGGACAGCCGGGATTCCCTGGCTATCCATGTATTCCGCCTGGGAGTGCATCTGGGGACCTACCAGGCGAAGGAGCTCAGCTACAGGGAACTCGGTACGAACCGTGGAAGGCTCAATGCGGCAGATTCTCTGGGAATCGCGTTGTTTTCCGTTTTCGACAGTCTCAACGCGGCGGATACCACATTCGCCAAAGGTGCGGACACTTCAAAGACAGCTCGGCGATTCAAATTCCACAGGATCGCTTCGGAATGCATCCACATGGGCCACCCCAAGCTGGATCGCTATCGAAGGGTCCACCCGGTGGGATTGGATACTTCGGACATCCTGCGTCAGGTACTGGGGCTCGCTTCCACGTCCAACCTTACCTTAGGCGAATCCGTGAGCCGATGGCACCTGGGGATGGACTATCCATCGGCCCGAGCCGCGCTGGTTTCTTTGGGATTGGATTCCCTTTCCTCGAACCCCTTCCGGGTGGAAGCCCCTTGGAAACTGGAATCCTTGCACCAAGGAGAATCGTTCGCAGAAATGAAGGGATCCCTTTTTGGACGGAAAGGGATCCAACGACTCCATGTTTCCGTATGGACAGATTCCGGAGATAAAAGCCAGGGCTTCATTTTCTCGGATCTCCCGGACCTGAAAAGCAATCCCCAGCGGATCGATCTGTCGGGTCGCAAAATACTCGCGACGCGCCCAGGAACCCCAACCGGCTCGTATCGCATCCAAATGATCGTCGAGGACAGCATTGGGAACCAGCAAAGCTACCAGGTCCCATTTCGCGTCGAAGGGCCGCTGGACCATCGTGGACCATCCATTCGCTGGATTTCCCCTCGAGCGAATCATGTCCGGGAGTATTCCGATTCCCTCGTCGCGGTGCGGGTGGAAGCCACCGATTCAAGCGGCATCGACAAAGTGTTCATTGGCGATTCGTTGGCGACCGACAGCTCCGGAATCTCCCGCTCCAGCTGGATCGTACCCGTTTCCGAGCTGGGCACCACCCTGCGCGTGAGGGCGCTGGACAAGGCGGGCAACCAAACCGATTCCACCCTGGTTCTCACGCGACGCGCCAAGCCCCAGCCCGAGGGACCCGCCCTGGAGCTGATCAAACCGATCATGGGAAGCATGGTTCGCACAGAGGAAGATTCCACCGAGATTCTTTGGAAGGCTACCCTGACCAACGGTACGGTGGATTCTGTATGGATCCAGGACCGTCCGGCTCGCAAGGATGCCCAGGGAGCATGGTCCTTGCAGGTCTCCCTTCCCTCTACAGGCAAACCGATCGTCGTTCCAGTCCGAGCCCGAGGCTCCAACGGCTTGGAGTCCCGAAATTTCGTCCAAGTGGGTCGCCACCGCGACACCATCGGACCGGTCCTTTCATGGGGCTCTCCGGTTCATCTATCGACCAGCCGTCATTCGGCCAGCCTTGGTTCGTCTGTCCGGAAATATTAGCCTACCGTGATGCTTTAGTGGAAACCGATAGAGTGAGGCTAAGCAGTCCGCTGCAATACGGCCGTCAGCCG
>DAOPYN010000066.1:0-21945 GCA_035352895.1 Fibrobacteria bacterium
CAACACGTGCTCCCACGAGATCTTCTCCACCTGCGCCACGAACAGGCGCTGGACCGCGCTCCCGACTCGCCCGCGCTCGTAGAGCCTTGCCTTGGGCACCACCTTGCCGTAGTGGCTGGCATCGGGATAGCGGAACAGAGTCATGCGTCGGAATCCGTCGGTTCCACGACCAGGAAGGCCACCAGCTCGAAGTCGTCCAGCCCCCTGAACCCCGCGTCCAAGGCGGCGGTGCGTTCGTGCGCGAACAGGCTGTCCAGGGCGTCTTCTTCCTGGCGGGCCACCAGCGATTCCACGGCGCGATCCAGAAGCCGGGAGGGCTCGGCCATGTCGCGTCCATCGCGGGTGCGCAGGTTGAACGGCTCGAACGCCTCCGGTACCGGCTGGTCGCGATCCTTGCATGCCAACCGCGCCAGATCCAGCAGGCGCTTGGCCTGCAGGTGGTTCGCCACGATCTGTCCGTCGTTGCCCACGTACACCAGGTAGAAGGGATGCAGGCGGTTGCGATGCTGCACGTCGATTCCGCGGTTGCGGTTGCGCAGAGCGAACAGGACACCCGGCAAGAGTCCCTTGGCAGGATCCGACTGCACGACCGCATGGAGCCCGGTCGGGACGCCTTCCAGGTTTCCATGGGCCTTCACGTGGTTCAACAGATCCATGCGGAACTCGTTCAGACCCAGGTCGGTGATGTTCACGCCGGTGCGCAAATCTTCCAGCTCGATGACCTCTTCCTGGAGCCGCCGCAGCTGTTCCTTGCGATAGGCGGTGTCTTCGGCGTTCGCGGTCAGGACGTTGTCGTCGCCGGTGGCCACCATGTCGGCGATCACCATGCGGCTCTCCACGCGCTCCTTGAGGTGGATGTATTCGTCCAAGGAAACATCGAGCCAATAATTGACCAACTGGATGCATGCATTGGGAGATCCGATGCGATCCACGCGCCCGAACCGTTGCACGATCCGCACCGGATTCCAGTGGATGTCGTAGTTCACCAGATAGTCGCAATCCTGGAGGTTCTGGCCCTCCGAGATGCAATCGGTGGCGATCAAAAGGTCGATCTCGCCCGGCTCGTCGGGCATCGCCTCGCGCTTCCCCTTCGAGCGCGGCGAGAACAACGTGAGGATCTCCTGGAAATCGAATCCGGCGCGCCGTTTTTGGGTTGGCCGGATCGTGATCTTGGGGTCGGCCGATCCCACCACCAGGCCCGCGTGCAGCCCGTGCTCCTGCACAAGCCAATGGGAGAGCTGCTCGTACAGATACGTGGCCGTGTCGGCGAAGGCCGAGAACACCAGGATCTTCTTGTTCCCCACGTTGATGGGGTGTGCGAGCTTTTCCCCGATCAGGCGCTTGAGGTGCTGCAGCTTTTCGTCGTGCCGGGGCGCGACGATTTCCATCTGCTCCACCAGACTCCGCAGGATGGCGGTGTCTTCCTCCAGGTTCCGCCGCCACGAGGGCACATCCATGTCGGACAGACGGATTTTGACCTTACGCCCGACCAACCCTTCTTCGTCGGCGAGATCGTCGTCGTCGGAATCCGGATCGTTCCAGCGAGACGAAAGATCCGCCGTCTCGGCACCACTCCCCTGCTGGTAGCGATCGATGGTGGCCAGCAGGGAAAGATGGCTGTCCAGGATCGACTGCAAGGTGATGCGGAAGGCCGCCACCGAACTCTCCAACCGCTTGAGCAGGTTGGTGGTCATCAGCCGCTGGAGCCCCTTTTCGCGATCGGTCTGTTTGAGCGTACCGCCACCACCGCTGACTTCGGTGTCGTACATCTCGGCGTACTTCGCGCGTCGGCTTTCCAGCACGAACGACATGGGCGCGTAGATCGACAGATGCAGTCGCATCAGCCGCTCGAAGATTTCGCCGAACGGAAGAACGTCTTCGCGGGCGGTCAACGGGCAATGGAACGACTTCGGCTTCAGACGCGACGGAAAGGATCCGATGTCGCGCGTATCGTAGAACGACTGGATGTGGCGACGCGACCGGGCGATCGTGACCCGGTCCAGCACCTCGAAGAAATCGAAGTCGAGGGATTCCAGGATGGCCGAGGCGGTGCGGTCTTGGGCGGGCAACTTGGACCATCTGGAGAACGCGGCCTGGGCCTCGTTGAAGATGTGTCGAAGATCCTTGCCGGAAAGGCGTCCTCCCAGATCCGCGTTCTCGCCTTCCCAAGCCAGCGACAACTGGTTGTAGAGGTCGTGGAACCGGTTGTTGACCGGGGTGGCGGAAAGCATCAGGACCTTGGTGCGCACGCCATCCCGCACCACCTTGTTCAACAAGGTCTGGTAGCGGGTCTCGCGATCCTTGAACGACTCGTTGTTGCGGAAGTTGTGGGATTCGTCGATGACCACCAGATCGTAGTTGCCCCAGTTCACGCGATCCAGCCTCATGCCCAGCGAATCGCCGCGCCTGCGTTGGAGGTCGGTGTGGCACAGGACGTCGTAGTTGAACCGATCCTTCACGAAGGGATTCGTGGTGAGGTTGCGGTTGAAGTTGACCCAGTTGTCGGAGAGCTTCTTGGGGCAGAGGACAAGAACCGACTTGTTCCGCAGTTCGTAGTACTTGATCACGGCCAGCGCCGTGAAGGTCTTTCCCAGACCCACGCTGTCGGCAAGGATGCACCCGTTGTGCGATTCCAGCCGGTTGATGACCCCGATGGCTCCATCGCGCTGGAAGTTGAAGAGCTTCTGCCAGATCAGGGTGTTCTGATATCCGGTTCGCTCGTTGGGAAGATCCGTCGCCTCGATGTCTTCCAAGAATTCCTTGAAGATGTTGTAGAGGACCACGAAGTAGATCCTCTGCGGAGAATTTTCCTTGTAGACCGTGGCGATGTGGTCGGCCAACCGTGCCGTGACATCCTCCACCCGATCGGGGTCGGTCCAGATCTGGTCGAACAGCGCCTTGAACTGTTGCGTGTGGGCGGAGTCGTCGGTGCGCGTCACGAAATTCGAGACCGCCTTTCCCGGCTGATATCCCAGGTCGACGCTGGTAAAGCCGGCCAACGGCATGTAGGTGGACGCATGGTCGCCTTGCGCGGCGATCGCGAAGGATTGCATGGGAGCATCGGTCTTGTTGGAGCGGAATTTCGCCTTCCGGCGGATCCAGTCGGCGCATTCGCGGGCAATGGCTTTCTGGGTCAGACGATTGCGCAACCGGATCTCGAACTCCCCGCCGACCAGTTCGCGCTCGCGCTCCAGACGCGGAATGTGGAACTCTCGATGCTCCTTGCGAATGGGATCGGTCGCCCGCTCCTCGACGAACGACGGAGCCGTGAACAGGAATTCCACGGACTCGACGGATTCCAATTCCTTGCGCAACGCTTCGAAGGCGTAGATGGAAAAGCTCGCCGCCGCGATCTTGAGCTTGCCCCTATCCCCAAGAACCGACTTGAGGTCGTCTCCAAGAAGGGAATTGATGTTGTCGATCAACTTCATGGGATGGTCCTGCCGGTACCACAAGCTAGTTGATCTCGGCCTCCGCCAAACTTCCTATCTTCCCTCCCGGGCCCGGACCGCCGACGCCCTACCATGCGCCAAGACTGATCCCAATCCATCCATTCCTGCCTCGTGCGCGTCCCTCCCGGAGGGGCGGCGCGGGGAACGAGCCCCCGGGCCTGTCCGGGGCGGGTCCGCGCGCTGCGGATCCGGAGGGAGACGGCGTTCGCGCGCGGCGCGACGCTACGGAAAAGGAGATCGCGCATGCTGCGCATCGATTGTCAATTTCTGCATCTGGGGTTTTCCTGGCCGGGTGGCCGCACGGTGCTGGACGATTGGGACGGGTCCCATCCCCTGGAAGGGGTGGTGGCCTTGTGCGGTCCCAACGGCGCGGGGAAGAGCACCCTGCTGGATCTTTTGTGTGGAGTCCTGCAACCCACCGAAGGGCGGATCCGATTGGGGACCTCGCAGGTGGTGCGCCTGGACCAACGCCAGGAGAGCCTCGAGGGATCGCCGGGCGAAACCCAACGCGCACGCCTGGGGGCGGCTTTGGCCGAACCGGACGGGTTGTTGATCCTGGACGAGCCCACCAACCACCTGGACGCGGCGGCACTGGCCGATCTGGAAGCGCGATTGCGACGCCGTCACGGGCCCACCTTGCTCGTGAGCCACGACCGCGATCTGTTGGACCGATTGGCCCTGTCCACCTGGTGGGTGGAAGACGGCGCCCTCCACGTCACGCGCGGGGGATTCACGAATGCCTGGGAGGCGCGCACGCGGCGGATGGGCGAGACGTTGTTCCGCCGCGAGGAGCACGACCGCCAGGTGCGCGTGGTGGAAGGTTCGTTGCAGCGGAGCCGCGAGGCCGCGCAGGGGGCCAACCGCCACCGCACCGCGAACGGACGCATGAAGGACGCCAACGACCGCGACGCCACCTCCATGGCGGCGGATTTCAAGTTTCGCACCGCCCAGGCACGGTTGGGCCAGGATCGGCGCGGATTGCGACGCGAGCTGGAGAGGCTGCAGGCGCAAGGAACCATTGAAGTGCGCCGCGACACCCTGCGTGATCTGGAATTCCCTTGGGATCCCGAGCTCGCGTCGCGGCGATTGTCGGTGCCGGAGGGCAAAATCGAAACGGCGGGTGGCGGGTGGATTTTGCATGACGGAATCTGCCTGGATGGAACATCCCGGGTGCGCCTGGTGGGTCCCAACGGCGCGGGGAAGAGCACCGTGTTGGGAGCCATCGCCACGCGCGCCGCCTCCGGGGTGGCCTATCTGCCCCAGGAGCCCGCGCTGGACGACGACCTCGCGTGCCTGGAATCCATCCGATCGGGATCGCGGTCGGAAATGGGACGGATTCTGACGCTTGCCTCCGCCCTGGGCGCCGAAGCCAAGGCGCTGAAGGCCACCGGACGACCATCGCCCGGCGAGGCACGCAAACTGCGGCTGGCCTGGATGCTCGCGAGCCCTTCCTGGATGCTCCTTCTGGACGAGCCCACCAACCACCTGGATGCGGCGAGCATCCAGCGTCTGGAAGAGGCCCTGCAACGGTGGCCGGGGGGATTGGTGGTGGCCACCCACGACCAGCGTTTGGCGCGCGCGCTGGATCTGGTGCCCTGGACCCTGGAGAAGGGGAGGCTGCGCCAGATCGAGCGGGAATCCCCACCGGGAAGGAGGGGTTAGGGCTCAAGCCTCCAATCGGACCGCGCCGTCGGCCATCTCGTGGAACATGGCTTCCAGCTTGTCCAGGGAGGGTCGGCGGTGGGCGTGCACGTACCAGCCGAGCAGTTCCATGAAGGCCCCTCCCACGAAATACGCTCCCGCTTCCAGGCGGTGTCCTTGCACGCCCCGTTGGACCAGGCATCGGCGGGCGAGATCCACCGCCAGTTGCCCGAACCGGAACTTCAGGACCGCCTCGGCGTCGGTGCCCTTGAGCTTGCGGAACAGCTCCTCCCCTTCCAGGACATGGTCCAGGAGAGGTCGGGCGAACCAGAAGACCGGGACATCGGGCTTGCCGCCAAACTGTGCGGTGATTCCCTGTCCCAGCTCCGTGAGTCCGCCCACGATCAATCCCTCCTTGTCCACGTAGTGGTTGTAGAAGGTGGAACGTCCCACGTTGGCGCGGTCGCAGATGTCCTGCACGCGGATCTCTTCCCAGGTGCGCTCGTGGAGCAGTTCCATGAAAGCCGCCTGGAGGTTGTCGCGGGTGCGCCGGACGCGCCGGTCGTCGTTGGCATCGATGGAGGTGTGCTTCATGCCGAATCCCCGGTGGTTTGGGTGCAATTGGACGAATCGTGCGCTTTGTCTGGAAAGGAACGAATTCGACCGTCTGTCGATTGGAAAACCTCGATATCCCCTGGATATTGAAAGTACACGTGTTCAATAACGGACGGAGTGCAAAATGATCGAGATGAAGAATCTAGGCAAGATCTATCGCGTGGGAAGCGTCGATTTCCATGCCCTGCGCGGCTTGGACCTCGCCATCGCCAAGGGGAGCTTCGTGGCGGTGGTCGGGAAATCCGGGAGCGGCAAATCCACCCTGGCGAACCTGGTCGCGGGCATCGACCGGCCCACCTCGGGAAGCATCCGGGTGGATGGTTGCGATCTTTCTGGATTGGACGAAGACGGGCTGGCCCGTTGGCGAGGGGGAAAGGTGGGAGTGGTGTTCCAGTCCTTCCAGCTTCTGCCCACCCTCACGGTGCTGGAAAACGTAATGCTCCCGCTGGACTTCGCGGGCGTGGCCCCTGGACAGGCCAAGCTCAAGGCGATGGACCTGCTGGCCAAGGTGGGCATCCAAGACCAGGTGCACAAGCTTCCCCTGTCGTTGTCCGGTGGCCAGCAGCAACGTGTGGCCATCGCACGCTCCCTGGCCAACGACCCCGCCCTGGTGGTGGCCGACGAGCCCACCGGCAACCTGGATACCCGCACCGCAGACGAAGTACTGGACCTGTTCTCCGGATGCGCCGACCAGGGGCGGACCATTTTGCTGGTCACCCACGAACGGGATTTGTCCGGCCGCGTGGACCGCGTGGTCACCTTGCGCGATGGGCGCGTGGAAAGCGATGTGGCGGGCGGGCGTGCACGCAAGGGAGACGAAAAATGACATCCACGAAGATTTGTCCGCGCTGGATCAAGTTGTGGCGCGATGCGCGCCTGGAGAAGGAACGGGTGTTCCTGATGTTCTCCGCCCTGGTCGTGAGCCTCCTTGCGGTGGCGACCCTGCTGGGCGCGGGAAAGATCCTGCGCCGGGAGATCCGGGCCAACTACCTGTCCACCCATCCGGCCATGGCCACACTGGAAATGGACCGTTCCATCGACGACGCCTTGGTGCGAAAGGTGCGAGCTTTGCCGGGAGTGCGGGAAGCGGAAGCCCACGAGGTGATCCAGGCCCGCGTGAAGGTGGGCGAAGATTGGCTGCCGCTTCTGGTGTTCGCCACCGACAGCCTCTCCAACTTGCGCCTGAGCCGGTATTTCCCGCAGAGCGGCGCTTGGCCGGCACCCACGGGAACGCTCCTGGTGGAGCGCACGGCCATGAAGGTGCTGGGAATCCGCCAGGGAGAGGCGATCGAGGTGAAGTTCCCGAGCACTCCCGCCCAGCGGGTTGAGGTGACGGGAATTGTTCACGATCCCGGATTGTCTCCCGCGGGCCAGGAACGGATCGGCTACGCCTATGCGAGCACGGCTACCTTGGCGGCCCTGGGCGAGGATCCGTCCCTCCACGAATTGCGGGTGAACTTCGCGATGGACCCCGGCAGCACCGCCGAGGTGCGTGGGAAGGCCGAGTCCCTGGCTCGGACGCTGGTGGCGCAGGGCCAGGTGGTGCACCAGATCCGGGTACCTCCCTTCGAATACCATCCCCACCAGATCCAGATGGAAACAGTTCTGATGATGATGCTCCTGTTCGCGCTCCTGGCCGTGTTCCTGAGCGCGGTGCTGGTGGCCACCACCCTTTCGGCCTGGCTGTCGCGACAGACGCGGGAGTTGGCGATCCTCAAGACGGTGGGTGCCCGGTCGTGGCAGATCGCCGCCATGTACCTGGTGTTCGTGGCCGCCCTGGGGACGGTGGCGAGCGTGTTGGCCTGGATGGTGGGTTCGCACGCCGCCTTGGTCTTTGCCGGGAACCTCTCCACCATGCTGAACTTCCAAATCCAGGACCGCTCCATTCCCCTGTCCGCGCCTTTGACGGTGCTCGCCGCGGGAGTGGGGATCCCATTGCTGGTGGCCTGGATTCCCATCCGCGCGGCAAGCCGCACTACGGTGCGCGAGGCCATTTCCGAGTGGGGAGCCAGGGTGGCGCCCCCCAGGTCGTGGGTGTACAGGCTTCCCCCTCCCGTAAGACAGATCCTGCGCCGACCGGTCCGCTTGGCTCTGTCGCTGGCCCTGCTTGGATGCAGCGGAGCGATCTTCTTGTCGGCCCTGAACGTGCGCGAGGGGTGGACGGCCAATCTGGACAAGGTGTGGAGGACCCGCCACTACGACGTGGAGGTCCGTTTCCGCACGGCTTTGCCGGACAGCCTACTGGCCGGCTTGGCCCAGGTGGAGGGTGTGCGTCGCGTGGAGGCGTGGGGATGGTCGCCCGCCGGACTGGCGCGCCCCGGGACGTTCGATCTGGTGCAGGTCTGGCCGGACAAGGGGCATGGAAGCTTGTCCCTGATGGCCATGCCCGTGGGAAGCGCCCTCACGAGTTTCCCGCTCATGGAAGGACGGCGCCTGACCGATGCGGACACAAATGGTTCGGTGCTCAACCACATCGGCTGGATCCAGGCGGGGAAGCCGCATCTCGGAGAGCGGGTGATGGTGGGCATCGATGGACGGATCCTGTCCACCATCATGGTGGGCGTGGTGGAGGAAGTGGGGTCGCCCGCGGTGGTGTACGTGACCCCGCACACCTTCGCCTCCTTCCAGTCCACCCAGGGCCGCTCGCGGATGATCCGCGTGGTGACCACGGCCCGATCCAGCGAGGAACGCACCGGGGTCCTCCACGCCTTGGAGCGGGCCATGGACACCTCCGGTCTGCCCGTGCAGATGGCCATCCCCTTTTCGGAACTGAAGACCGCGATCGGAGACCACATGACCATCCTGCTGACTTCGCTTCTGGTGCTGGCTGGCATCATCGCGGGGGTGGGCACGCTCGGGTTGGTTTCGGTGACCGGCATGGGGATTTTGGAGCGCACCCGCGAATTCGGGGTGCTCAAGACCCTCGGGGCCACTCCCTCCAGGATCCTCCGCATGGTGATGGCCGAGGTCCTGTGGACAGGAGCGGCCAGCTGGGTGCTGGGATGCGTGGTGTCCGTTCCGCTCACCTGGGGATTGGACCGGTTGATCGGAAGCCTTGGCTTCATGGCGCCTCTGCCGCTGGTGATCGACGTGAGGGGCCCGTTGGTTTGGGCGGTGCTCGTCGCGGGGATTTCCCTGGTGTCGGGATGGATTCCGGCGCGCCGAGCCGGGCGACTCACTGTCCGCGAATCGCTGGCCCAGGTATGAGAGGAACCTCCTATGGGAAAGGAAGCGTTCCTTACCGCACCATCGCCGCACCAAGGGAAGTGCCGTCCGGTGCTTGGATGCGCACCAGGCTTGCGCGGCCAAAGCCCACCGAGAGGGGTGTTGGGACTTCCACGAGCCCTTCGCGCGAGGCGGCGTCCACCGAGGCCAGCGTGCGTCCGTTGGCGTCCAGCCAGGTGATGTGCACGGGGCCGTCGGGAAAACCGGTTGCAAACACCGAGTGGACACCGGCCCAGGCCTTGCGGGTGGTGGCGCGTGGGTGGGTGGTGGTGCCGCTCAGGTTCTTGATGGCGTCCAGATAGGCCGATTCCGCGGAAAGCAATCCCGAGCCGTAGTTGCCGGCCCATTGGTATCCGGTGCGGCGCTCCTCGGAGATCTTGGTGATGTCCTGGGTCTTGGTGGACGCGCCGTCGCGGTCGCAGAAGAAGTAGTTGTCGTTGTCCACCTCGTAGAAGCGGTACCAGAGCGCGCCGTTGGTGGTGGGGGTGAACGTGCCGGAGGAGTAGCTCAAGTTGGTGACCTTGGTCTTCTTGAACCACGCGATGGCGCCCTTCACGGCATTTTGGATTTCCGGAGTCTGGTCGGGCCAGTTCATCAAAAACCACACGATCCCAACGGATTCCGATCCCGACTTGGAGGCCAATTCGTAGGCGCGGGCTCCCACCGCCTTGTAGGTGGAGGGATCGTGCTGGGCGCACCAGACGGTGGGGTTGCCGCCGTTGACGATCTGCGCCTTCAGGGCGAACTGGACCCCTTTGTCCAAGGCGGCCTTGAGCTGGGAAACCTGCGTGGCGGTGGCGATGTCGGTATCGAAGGGGTCCTTGCGCTCCACGATGTCGCGGACCATCACCATCAGGCGCACCATGGCGTTGTCGTTGTAGGTGGCCATGTCGGAATAGTTCCCGCGCTTGGGGTACACCTGCGGCCACCCGCCGTTGGGAAGGGCGGAGGCGAGCACGAAGGCGATCCCTTTCTGGAAGGAGTCCTTGAACTTGGTCTTGTTGGCGGCGTTGGTGGTGGCCTTGTAACGCACGGCCAACAGGCGCATCTCCTGGACGGTCGCGTTGTTGTCGTACATGCCCAGCGGCTCGCTCTTGGTGCCGGTCCAGCTGGAAAGATCGGCCTTGCCGTCCCAGGCGCTCTTGTACAGGTCGGCATGGGCCTTGGACCACCCACCGTGGGACATCTGCCAGGTGATCAGGTTGGAGGTGTAGGTGTCCAAATCAGTGGACCCCGCTGCGGTGGTCAGTTCCGAATAGCCTCTGAACTTGTCCAGGGCGGAAACGGCCACGGAGGGCGGCGTGTAGGCGGCCTGGAGGGTGGACGCCATGAGGCACACGGAAAGCGAAGCCATGGATGGATGGAGGTTCATGAGATGAAGTTGGCTTGTAAACCGCGCGTCGTGTCCGGAATTTCGCAGAACTCCATTGAAGAGTTGTCCATGGCCGGATCGTTGGACAGGCTCGGGAGCCCAAGGTACCGACCGCCGTTGAACGTCGTTCAACGCAAATCGCGCCTTTGGCCGCGAACCATCCACGGCTGGATCGGTGGTGGCCTTAGCTTGTCCATGGGTCGTGTTCCGTGGTTTCGTCCGGAGGTTGTCCACGATGTACTCTCCACCGTTGCTGACGATCATCTGCGCGCTGCCTGGCGCTCGCCGGATGAAGCGTCTACACCGAGGCATGGTCGCCGTCCAGACGGGGACGAATGCGGCGTCCCCTCACGGCGACATCCACAAGAACCTTTCCACCGACAACTCGGAAACGGCATCCATGAAGATCCGGCATCCGACACCAGCTGCTGTCGCGGCGATCGCGGTTGCCTTTCTTCCTCTTGGATCCGCCCGTGCGGTCACCGTCGTGGTGGATCCCAAGGTGGTGCACCAGACGTTCGAAGGGTGGGGTACCAGCCTGTGCTGGTGGGCCGAGCTCGCCGGAAAGTGGAGCGAAGCCAACCGCGAACGGCTCATCGGAGCCATCGTCGATCCCGACACGGGACTGGGATACAACTGCTTCCGCTACAACATCGGGGGCGGCGACCAACCCGGGCACACCCACCTCGCCGAAGATCGCGCCGTACCGGGATTCAAGAAGACCGAGACCGGAAACTACGACTGGAGCGCCGATTCGTACCAGAGGAACATTTTGCTCGGGATCGCCGCCCGTGCGAAGAACCCCATCTTCGAAGCCTTCTCCAACTCGCCGCCCTGGTGGATGACCATCAGCGGTTGCGTCTCGGGAAACGCCAACGGCGCCGACAACCTCAAGCCCACGCATTTCGGCAAGTTCGCCGAATACCTGGTTGACGTGTCCAAGCACTACCGGGACGTCCACGGGATCACCTTCCGGACCATCGAGCCGTTCAACGAGCCTTCGGCCGGATGGTGGAAGAGCAACGGAGGGCAGGAAGGTTGCGGGTTCAAGAGCAACCAGGCGAAGATGGTCAAGGAGCTTGGTAGGCAGCTCGTGGCCAAGGGGTTGTATCCCACCACGACGGTCAGCGCAGGCGACGAGACCTCGCTGGAACAGGCCGTGAGCCAGCTCAAGGGCTACGACGACAGCGCGTTCCTGTTCCTGTCGCAGATCAATGCGCATTCCTATTCCGGATGGAGCTCCAGGCCAAGATTGGATTCGATCGCGCGATCCCGCAGGAAGAATCTCTGGCAGTCCGAATCAGGACCTCTCAACAAGGGTTCCGACAATTCGAACATCGCCCTGTGGATGTCCGATGTCATCATCCAGGATCTGCGCGGGATGAAACCCAACGCGTGGATCGACTGGCAGCTGGGTGATCCAAGCGAGAACTGGATGAGCATCCGATTGGACCATTCGAAACAGACGTTCGGCTATACGGCGCGCTACTACATGCACGCCGCCTTCAGCCGCTTCATCCGACCCGGTTCCCGAATCGTGGAAAGCTCCGATGCGAACTCCGTCGCCGCCATCACGCCGGGAGGCGATCTGGTGGTCGTGCTACGCAACGCGGCCAGCTCGGCCATCTCCTACGACGTCGACCTGACGCGATTTCCCACGATCGGAACCACTGCGCGAGTCCATCGCTTCGCACTTCCCGGAAGCCTCGCGCGACTCGCCGACGTTCCAGCGAGTGGCAAGCGGATCCAGGTCTCCGCTCCAGCGCAGACCATCACCACCATCGTCGTCCCTGGTGCCATGTCGCCGGTTTCGCCGGCACCGCCAAAGGCGCCGGAGACTCTTCGGGCAAGCGTGATCGGTCCGAACACCTTGCGCATAGGCTCGGATGCGGTAGATCCGATCGATGTCGAACTGTTCGATGCGGAGGGGATGCGCGTGTTCGCGACACGAATCCGAACGCACGGCGCCGAAACGGACATCCCGTTGGGGGATGCTTCGCGTGGCGGCGGGGTCTTCTGCGTTCGCATGCGACAGGGAAACAGGATCTGGAACGGCCTTGTGGCGGCATCGCGTTGAATGCCTGAGGCTGCGTACGACTCCTGATGCACGGCGACCCTCAGGTGGACTGATGATCGCCGTTGGCATCCGGCGTTCGTCTTTCACGGCGCGATGAGTGCTCTTCCCGATCCGACTCCCCTGGGCGACGAAGCCCTCCACAGCACCACGCCCCCGCGCGGACCGGTAGGCAGGGAAATGGATTCCATCCCAGGTTCCAGGGTGGCCAGCGGAGTGCCGTCCATGCCCCACAGACGGATCCGGGATCCGCCGGGAACGCCGGGTTTACGGAAGATGGATCCGTCGCGGAAGGCGAAGGGTGTGGAGATGGACCGGGGGGCCACCGCGCGAGGAGACACCGAGGACGTGGGCGATTGGCGCAGGAGCCAGCGCACCACGCTGGAATCGGTGCGCACCTGCTCGATGGCCGGAACGTGCCCCAGACCGGGAAGTTCGGTGAGCTTCACCTGGGTGCCTCCGGCCTGGACGATCGCCTGGTGGATGGTCCGGGTGTCGGCGATGGGACTGAGTTCGTCTTCGGTCCCGATCAGGATCCACAGGGGCGTGCGGGCCATCTGGGCGGCGCCCTTGTTCACGGAATACCCTCCCACGGAGACCCCTCCCGCGAACCGTCCGGGGAAGTCCATGAGCAGGCGGTACACGCCTTCGCCACCCATCGATTCGCCGTACAGGTACCGGCGGGTGGAATCGAACTGGAAGACGCGGATCAGGCTGTCCAGTTCGTGCAGGGCGTTGACCATCTGCGGGCGGAGACCGGCGTCGTAGGTGCCGCCCCAATCGGCGCAGGAATTCTCGCCTGCGGTCGCCACGGCGGTGGGCGCGAAAACCGCGACCGGCTCGATGGCGTTGAGGGCCGCGTTGATCCAATGGCCTTCGTAGACCGGATCGTTGTGGCAGGGATGCAGGAACATGACCACCGGAAGGCCTTTGGTGGGGTGCGCGGGCAGGTACAGTCCCATGGGCGCATCCTTGTAGGTCCATGTCAGATAGCGGACGGAATCCGTCGCAGGTTCCAGCGGTGGCATGCCTATGGGATCCTGTGCAAGCGAGGCGGACGCCCCGGCGAATAGCCCCAAGGCGAGAACGGCATGCGAAAGCGCGAAGCGTCGGTCCATGGCGGGTGTGTCCTGGCAAAGGTGGTGGTCGGACGAGAGCGCCACCGGAACGTAGCAAGAATAGTGGATCATCGAGTCTGGCTAAATGGCGGGAAATGCCCTTGTTGTGGCCCAGATCAGGCGTCCCTTGAGTCGTATCCCCGCTGCAGGGCCCATTTCATGGGGTTGTTGGCGATGTAGCGTCTGATCCGGGACAATTCCGCGGTGTCGCGGATGATGTGGTCGTGGAACGACCGCTGCCACCGGAATTCGGCGTTCCCTGCGATGTGGATGTGTTTCGACGATGTGGTTTTGAACGCGTTGATGGTTTTCGACAACGTGTTGTGACGCCGCGACGCCACGGGTATGTACAACGGTTGCGACGCCGGTTGGACCAACCGTCTGCCCGCCGCCCGTTCGCCCGGGGGGACGGCGTTGGTACGGGCGTCGGCGTTACGTACGATGCCGTTGGCGGAACGGCGGTCGTCGGTGCAACGGACGTTGTCGTACCGGACCCGTACGTTGGCACCGTCGCGGCGGGCGGCACCACGGTGGGATCGGTGATGAACACGATGCCGTGGACATGGTTGGGCATGACCACGAATGCGTCGGTTTCGATGCCGTCGAAATGGTCGAAAGCCCAGCGCCATTGGGTTTCCACGATGATCCCAAAATCGTTCAGTTCCATCCGGCCGCTGTCCGTGTCGCCCAGGTGTTCCACCATCCCTAGCGTGCAGATCGTGACAAAATAGGCCCCAGGCGCAGAATAATCCTGTTGGAGCATACGGTTGGGCTTGCGGTTTTGTGCCAATTGGCGAAATGGCATCGACGGCTCCGGAGGCGGGGAACATGGGGAATTCTGGCTGGAGGAGAATCTAATTCAGGAACCCGACGTACCCACGAGGATGGTCAGTGGATGTTCGCCGGGATGGGAAGGAGACGAAGACAGCCATCAGGGAGCCGGTTTGGCGAGTTCCCTCCGCACCGCATCCACCAACGCCGGGTCTTCCGGTTTGGTGCCGGGAGCGAAACGGGCCGCCACCTTGCCGTCCCGACCGATCAGGAACTTCTCGAAGTTCCAGGAGATCCTCCCCTTGCCCTCGGGCTTGGTGTCCTGGGCGGTGAGGTAGGCGTAGAGCGGTGCCTGCCCTTTGCCCTTGACCTCGATCTTCTCCATCATGGGGAAGGTCACGCGGTACTTCAGTGAGCAGAATTGACGGATTTCGGCATTGGTGCCCGGCTCCTGCCACAGGAAGTCGTTGGAGGGGAATCCAACCACCACCAGACCCTTGGCGGAGTCCTCCTCCCAAAGCTTCTGCAGTCCCGCGTATTGGGGAGTGTGGCCGCACTTGCTGGCCGTGTTCACCATCAGCACCACCTTGCCGCGCCACCTGCCCAGATCCAATTCCTGTCCATCGATTCCCTTCATCCGGAAATCCAGGGCGTCGCGCGGCTCGGTGGCGCCGGAGACGGCCGATGCGGCGAGGACGGCGGTGAGAGAGGGGAAGATTCCTTGGAACATGGGTGCACTCCGTGTGAAGGTTCGTGCCTTCAAACTACTGGAGTGCCCAGCGGCGGAGTGTCACGGCCAGGTCGTTCAAGACGGAGGGAAACGTCCGGAATCGCGAATCCAGATGTGATCATTGCTCGCAGGTGGAGTCTACCGCGGAATCTCCGGTTCCGAACAGACAATCGGTCCGTCTTTGCATGAGATTCTCCATCGATTCCTTGGTGCTGGACGAGGTAGCGGGGTCCACCCACTCCGGACACTTGGGGGGGGCACCGAAGAGTTTCAATAATTCCGGTATCGTGTCGGGATCATCGCCATCGAGAGTCTCCTTCAGGCAGTGGCTTGCGGAATCCGCAGGATGAATTCTCGCGTGGATCTGGCAAGCGGCTCTGGCGTTGCGTTGCCACTCGCCTGATTCCTTCCCGTGGCAACCCAGAACATTCCAGGCGAAGCGACGGAATTCCACCCCCCGCGCGCCGACCAATGCCGTGCGGTACCAGTCTTCAAGAAGGCTGGTTCGCCGCATCGGCCGATAGGAAGTGGTTTGAATGCTTTCCGACTGGAACACCTCCTCGAGATTGGGGAACACCAACAGCGCACTGTCGTGCTTCCCTTGCGCCACCAAACACCGACCCTTCAACAAGCGGAACCGAAAGGATTCCGGCCATCGGGAAAATGCGGGATCCACCAGTTTCCGGCACTGGGCGAACTCGCGGTATTGGAAGTGAGTCGTGGCTTGGGCCAGGAGTGTGAGGGAATCGCCGGGGCGTCGATGCTCGGCTTCCTGGGTCATTCGCTTCAGGCGTGCCTTGGAGTCTTGGAAGTAGCCGTGGAAGGGAGCGCTGAAGGCTTCCTCCAAAGCGAACTCGAGCTTCCAAGTCAGGAGGGAATCCTCAGGAAGGCCACGGGATTTGGCATCCCCCAGGACTTGCTCCCTGCTGGGTCCTTCGTACCATCCGTCCATGACCATTTTGACCTTGCAGGAATACTCGTCGGCCAAGTTAAGGGAAGAACGCGACGATACCATCAGTTTCACCGCTTCGGATATCTCGCCGCTTTCGCTGTAATGCTTGATCTTTGCGGCGACCTTGGCGCTGCGGTAGGGAAGACTCGCGATCCAGGCCGTCTTAGCGATCCAGGCGAGGGCTATCGTGGAAAGAGTTCCGACAAGGAACATTTGCTTGCGGGAGAGCATCTTGGGTGACCTTTGCTGAGGCGGGAATAGGGGGAATCGCGAGCAGCGAAGTCTAGTCCATGGAACGGTATCGCCCTAGAGGGCGGCTCATTCTTTTGGATCCAGGAACGAGGAACTCGTATCCTGATTGCTCAATCAGCGAGAAGGTTGCCTGCGGGGAGGGTGGCTAGGCGGGGAGGGTGCATCCCCGCCAAAGCCTCAGCGAACGGTGAATCCCTTGCCCGAGCCGGGGAAGGTCTTGCCCATCGGGTCTTCCGGATACAGGCCGCGTGCGAAGCCGCAGGTGGTGCCTTCCTGGCCGCGCCGGGTGAGGGCCAGCACCGCCATGCCGTTGTGGGCTTCCAGGTTGGCTGGCGAGAAGGTGGCGTAGTTGCCGTCGAATCCCCACGAACCTTCGCCCCAGCGGTTGGTGTTGAGGGAGTCGAAATCGTCCACCCACGCCTCGGTCCAGCTCGAGCCGCCCGGGCCCTTGCCGGGAGTGTACTTGAGGTAGCGGATCCAGTTGATGAACTGGCAGGTGGGCAGATTCTTGAGTTCGAAGGGGCCGCTCCAGTCGGGCCAGGCCGAGGCCCACAGGTTCATGCGGTAGCTCATGGGCTTGGAGCGCAGGCCCACCACCTGGGAGTCGGACTGGATCTTGCGGATCCGCTTGCCGTCCAGTTCCCACACGATGGAGTCCGGCGTCCATTCCAGCGCGTAGGTGTGGAAGGTCTTGGCGAGGTCCTCTTCCGTGTCGTGGAACTTCTCGGCGGGAGCGCGCTTCTCGGCGGTGCCCGTGATGGGGTTCGATTGGAAGCCCTTGGAGTTCTTGCCCAGGATCTCGATGTCCAGCTCGCGCCAGGGTTCGCCGCGTCCTTCGTGGGAGCGGTTGTAGTAGAGGAAGAACGAGGAGACCGTTCCCGACTTGCCGCCGGCGCGCATGCGGATTTCCCAGCGTCCGTAGGTGACCGTGTCCACCGAGTAGAGTTCCGCTCCGGAGCAGTCCAGGGGGCCGGCCCACAGGGGCGCGGCCAAGGCGGCAAGCGCCAAGGCGGCGGTTGGGATCCATTTCATCGAGCACCTCCAGGAAGCGAGAACCGTTGTCTGACCGGACCCACGGGAAACTGGGTTTTTCCTCGTTTCCTGCCAAGGACGGATCCATTTCCCGGCGTTTGTTTTTTCGTCAAACTCCGGGAGTTCAGTGCGATGCGCCGACGGGTCCCGGGACGGCGCGTCCGGAAGGCTCCACCCATCCCCTGGACGAAGGCAGGACGACGCGTCCCTGCGGGGGCAGGATGCGTGGCGCATCCGAAACCCGCTGGCCGCCCCGTCGGGGAAGCACGGCCACCGATCCGGTCCCGAACGCTCCCACCACCTCGCGCGAGGCGCGGGGAACCCAGGAAAGGGGACGGGATCTGTCCAGCCAGAAGTCGATGGAGGGCGCGCCGTCCTCCTGCGGGATGGCCACCGATCCGGTCGACAGAGGCGAACCCGCCGCGGGACGGAAGTCCTCGGTGGCCAGGTCCACCCACCCCGGATCGGTTCCGGTGCGGTTGGTGTTGGCGTCCACCAGCTTGCCCTTCGGCTCGAAGGAGGTATTCCATCCGACGGGGAGCCAGTTGCCGGAAAGAAGCATGACTCCTTCGCCGGCCATCAGTTCCAGGGAGGAGCCCGGTGCCTTGGTGAACACGACGTTGTTGCGCGCGTCGATGGTGTCGCGCGGGCTGGAGAGGCGCACCCATGTGTTGCGGTCGGTGCGGTCCGACCAGAGCGTGTTGTGGTGGAATCGAAGGATGCCGTTGCGGTAGGTGGAATTGTCGCCGTTGTCGCCGCCGTAGTGGACCATCTGGCGGTTGCCGGAGCCTTCGCGCTCGATCAGCAGGTTCCCCAGCACGTAGGTGCGCCGGTAGGTGGGGCGCGCGAGGATCTCGTCGTGGTCGGAGTCCACGAGGTCCAGCTGCCGGTTCCCGCCGTCGATGCGGTTGTAGCGGATCACGGTGCCGGCCGAGCGGTCCTTGAGGTTGTTGCCATCGCAGCCTTCGCACAAGGCTCCGTAGTCGTTCCACTGGAAGACGATTCCGTCGGATTCGGTGTAGGAGTTGTGCTCGTAGATGCTCCCCGCGTTGCCGTTGTCCCAGATCGTGTTGGATTCGATCACCACGTCCTTCGAGGCCGATGCCGAGAACAGCCCGTTGCCGTTGCCGTGCACGCGGCATCCGCGGATGTGGATGTCGGTGCCCGATTCCACGAAGACCGCCGCGGCGTTGTCAGGCCACTGGGCCTGCGATCCGTTGCGGTCGGTGAAAGTGCCTCCCTGCTTGGCACCGGAAAGGTCCAGGTTCTCCACGCGGATGTGCGCGGCGGGGGTGGAGGGCGTGTTGGCTCCGCCGATCTTGATCAGGCCGCGTCCCTCCGACCAGAAGTTCTGCCCCTTGGCGTTCACCGCGTTGGTTCCGACGATGCGTGGAAGCGAACCGTCGGAAGGATCGGGGACGCCCCGCACCACCACGGGACGCTCGGCGGTTCCCTCCACCGACAGCACGAACTTCTCGCGGTAGGGTTCGGCACGCGCGTGGATCAGCACGCTGTCGCCGGGCGCGAGGGTGGACAGCGGCGCGTCGGCGATGTTGGCCAGGGCTTGGCCGGGACCCACGTGGTAGGTGGCCGCCCAGGAGCCGAGGACCAGAAGGAGGGGGAAGCGGAGGCCGTGGCCGAGTCGCATGGAGGACCTTTCGGTGCGACGGGAGCGCACGCCCCCGGTTTCCCACAGGATAGCCATTTTCGCACCTCCGAGGGCAAGGTCCGCGATGCGGTGGACCGATCAGGAAACCTTGCGAAACTGCGGACGTTTCCTGTCGGCAGCGCACTCCAACAGGTACATGTTGATCAGCGATTGATAGGGCATTCCGATCTCTTCGCCGAGGGATTTGAAGTACTCCACCGCTTGGGTGTCCAACCGGATGGAAATGGGCTTTCGGATCCTGGAGGCGTAGGGATTCTTCCGGGCGGTTGAAAAGTCGTATTCGGCTCTCATGGTTTTCTCCGAAGATATTCGGTGGCTTCCTTGCGCGTCGCTCTCCGGGAGGAGATGATCCGAATGGTATCCAGATGGCGTTCGCAATGGACCACGACCAGGATGCGAAGGCGGAAACTCGTTCCCAGGAGAATGAAACGCTCTTCATCGATGGAATGGTCCGGATCCTCGATCAACAGTGCATGTTCGTCGTCGAACACCGAGCGTGCCTCCAGGAAGGACACGTCATGTTTCTTCAGGTTGCGGTCCGCCTTCTGTGCGTCCCATTCAAATTCCATACGTTGTATATACAATATGTGGAACCCAAAAAATAGCCCCGCGGCGGTGCCGCGAGGCCGAGGTTCGCAAACGCTTGGAAGGGGGTCTCAGAACACGGAGATCTTCATGCTGGCGCCCGAGGCGTCCTTGGCCAGGTAGACCCCTTTGGGGAGTCCCGCGAGCGGGAGCGAAGATCCATTTCCGGAACGGGTGGCGCGACGCAGTTGCCGGCCGTCCAGGGTGGTCAGCGCGAAGTCGGCGGAAGACACCAGGCGTCCGGCCTCGCGGCGGATGGACGGCAGCGCGACGTGGCGTCCTTGGACCGCCGATCCCCCCTTGTTGTCCACGCGTTCGGGACAGGAATTGACGTTGACGCCGTCCTCGGCGTAGAGGATGCCGCGGGCCGCCCCGCCCGACACGTAGATGCGGGAGAAGATGCACGGATCGCCCGCGATCATCCCGAACCCGCCGTACTGGTGGCCGGGCTCGTCGACACGGGTCCAGGACATGGCGTCGTCGGTGGACCGGTACAGCCCCTTGCCGCTTCCCTTGAGCCCGTAGGCGTAGATGGCGGGGATGTCGGCGGTGAGGCCCTTGCCGAACCCGATGGCCGTGGCCGACTTGAGCGTGCCCACGTCCTCCAGGGTGGCTCCACCGTCCTTGGAGCGGTAGACCGCGTTCACGCCCACCCACATGTTGGGCGGATCCTGCTGGCCCTGGGTGATCCAGAGCTCGCCGGCCGCCTTGGGCGAGGCGTAGACCCGCATGTAGTTGTAGGCCCAATCGTCCACCTTCTCGAGCGAGGAGTTCATCGCGATCCAGTTGGCGCCGTCGTCGGTGGAGCGGTAGAGGATGCCGGTGGCGGCGTTGTAGATGTAGAAGGTCCCGGCCTTGACACGGTCTGCCACCACGCGGAAACCCACGATGGCATTGGCCAGGAGCGTGGCGGCGGTGGTGGACTTGGTCCAGGTCGCGCCCTTGTCCTTGGAGAAATACACCCCGTGGGTCTGCATGTTCCACACGATGCTGGAACCGTCGGCCGAGATCGCGGCGTAGTTGGTCTCGTTGGTGTAGGTGGGACTGGTGGTGTACTGTCCCTGCACGAAGGGAGGGTAGGTCTTGAAGGCGGTCCAGGTCTTGCCTGCGTCCTCGGAGTAGGCGCCCAGGCCCTTGGTGGCTTCCTTGAAGATGCGGACCATCTTGGTGGGAGCCTGACCGGCCACGGACAAGTCGAAGTTCGTTCCCGCCTCGATCTGGTGGCGGGATACCGGAGGCAGGTCCAGGTTGGCGTGGTAGTATCCGTCCACGTCGCCCACCACGCTCACCAGGGGCGCGCCCACGGTGGAGCTGACCAGGCCCAGGGGAACGGTTTCCTCCAGTCCCTTGTTGGTGAAGCTCCAGACGGGCTTGGCGGCCGAGGCGTTCTCGGTGCTCCACACGCCGTAGCCGGTGCCGAAGATCACGTGGTCGGGATTGGATGGATCCACCGCCAGGGCGGTGAGCCAGTGGGGATTGGAGGTGATGGAGCTGTACGCGCTGGCGCCGTCCAGGGTGCCGTTGCCCAGGATGTCCGTCCAGGTGGCGCCGCCGTCCAGGGTCTGGAAGATGGCCTCGTGCGGCACGAAGGTGGAAGGAGTCGCGGGCGATCCGTTGCCGCGCCACCAGCCCACGGTGGAGATCAGGACGTGCTTGGCGTTGGCGGGGTTCACGCTCACGCCGGCGTAGCCGTAGTCCTTGCCGCCCTTCTCCGGCATGGTCGCCTTCGCGAAGGTCTTGGCGGTGGCGTCGAAGGTCCAGACGGAGCCGCCGCCGGCTTCGTTCTGGTCCAGCGGCTTGGTGGTGTTGGAACTGATCCAGATCGTGTTGGTGGACTTGGCGTATCCCATCTGGTAGACCTTCCCCGTGAAGCCGGGAAGCTGGGTCCAGGTGGTGCCGTCGGTGCTGGTGTACAAGCCACCCGCATACGGCGCCGCGTACACGTTGCCCGCGTCGTCGAACAGGACTGCGCTCACGCCCGTGTCGCCCAGGGCAGCCACGGTGGTCCAGGTGCTGCCCTTGTCGGTGCTTTTCAGCAGGCCGTTCTGGTTGGTGCCCAGGTAGATGGTGGTTCCCTTGGCGGCGATGCGCGGACCCGCGCCGCGGGTGTTCTCGTTGCCGCCAAGGCACAGGGCTCCGTCCGCGTTCACCATGGTGCTCTTGGTGCCGGACACGTTCGTGGTGGTTAGCGAGATCTTGGTCCAGGTGGCTCCCTGGTCGGCGGAACGGAAGAACGAGGCGGGACCGGCCCAGGAGAGGGTCAGATACAAGCCGCCGGTCAGGTACACCGCGTTGGAGTCGGCCGGATCCAACCCGATGGCGATGGAGCCCATGTCGTTGGACAGCGCGAACCCGTCGTTGATGGCCACCCAGTCCTTGCCGTTGGCGGCCAGACGGTAGGCGCCGCCCACGTCCGTGCGGCTGTAGGCCACGCCCTTGGCGGTGGGATGGAAGGCG
>DAOPYN010000067.1:0-20870 GCA_035352895.1 Fibrobacteria bacterium
TATCCGCCACCCAGGATCTGGACGCTCTTCCAGGTGTAGGCCGCTTGGGTGGGAAGGGCGGCAAGCATCGCGGCGGTCGCGGTCAGTGCGCTGAGGGCGGATCTGGTCATTCGGTGGATCTCCAGGTGGGATGCGAACGGAACCCCGCTGCCAGGGGAGGAAGGAGGTTCCATCGGAGAAAGTATCCCACCCCTCTAGGGTCGGATCGACCTTGGCCGATGTTCCAAGAAAACGGGAGCGGAGAACCTTCCGCGCCGCGAGCGAACCTTCCACCGCGATGGCCGAATTGGCGGCTTCCCAGGCCGTCGGAGGCAAGGAGACAGGAAGGCTGGGTACGCGCGGAAAGTGGAAAACGACAAGTTGGGAGGTCCGCCGAGGTGTGCACCAATGGGCCACAGAAATCGCGCCATCGAAAGCACGGGACATGGGGGGAGACTTCCGTGGGCGGTACCTATGGGACTGAGATCGCGCCACACTTTCCTCCAACCAGGACCACAACATGAAATCCCTCGCATGCCTCCTTCTTCTGGGACTGACCACCCAATCCGTTTCCTTCCAGCCCCTTGCGGCTCCTTCGCGCATGCCCAACCTGCGCCGCGACTACCTGATGGACGTGGCTCTGGAAGGCCATCGCAAGTTCGTGGCGGCGGGCGAGAGCTCGCAGATGTTGCGCGTGGGCCGCTTCTACCAGGACTACAAGGGGGATTGGTTCGTGGATTCGCTGCATCCGGATGCCGGCGACGCCATGGATCCCCTGTTCTACGGCATCGCGCGGTCTGCCATGCGCTACGTGGCGGTGGGCCAGCACAACTATCGGTTCAAGGATGCCGCCCGCGAATACCCCGTGATTTCCGTCTCCGACGACGGAATCGCCTGGAGCACCCGCGTGGCTCCGGCCAAAGGCGCCTTGTGGGGCGTGGCCACCGACGGAGCGGACCAATGGGTGGCCGTGGGGAGCGAACAGATCCTCCTGTCCGCAGACGGCGGCGAGCATTGGGGGCTTGCCCTGGATCGCACTGGCGGAGAGACCCACGCGGTGGCCCGCGGCAGCCAAGTCTGGATGGCAGCCACCACGCTCGCGCAAGGGGATGGCACCGTGTTCCACGTATCCCCCGATGGCCGGACCTGGAGGGAATCGTCGCGCGTCTTGGGGATCCGGATCGCGTCCTTGGTGGAAGGCGACGGAATCTGGGTGGCGGTGGGAACGTACGGGCCCCGGGGCGAACGCTACGCCATCCTCCGGTCGGCGGACCAGGGTGCGAACTGGGTGGAGGTTGGTGGGAGCCGCCCGCAACCCCAGATGAGAGACGTGCAGTGGGGACCCAAGACGGGATTCGTCGCGGTGGGAAGCGACGGTGCCAATGGCCTGGCGCTCTGGTCGCGGGACGGCATGTCCTGGCAGCTCATCCATGCATCGTTCCACGGAAGTCCCCGCGCCCTGCAGATCTTCGAATCGCCCACCCCCGAGGGTCCCGAAGGCACCAGCGAGATCGTGATGGTCGGCGACTCCGGCGCGGTGTGGCTGGACACCCTCACCTTCGACACCCGCCGGTCCGTCGCGGCAGTCCGTCCGTCCTCGAGACCGGACGGAGCTTGGAAGCAGACCGGGAATCGACTGGAAGCACCCGTCTGGCTGGCGGGCCAGGTGGAGCTTTCGCTGCGCACCTTGGACGGGCGGCTGGAGAAGACGTGGTCGGAATATGTCGGAACGTCGCGGGAGTTCGTGCTGCCCCGCTTCTGGGGCGCGCGACTCCTGGAGGTCCGCGATGCTTCGGGGGCGGTGCACCGCCAGACCCTCGGGTCCACACAACCGCTGTTCTGACCTGGAAATTCAGCGGGACAGAAGATCATGGAGCGACAGGAAATGTCCTCCGCGCTCCAGGCCCACCACGGGCGTTCCCTCGCGCATCCGGATTTCCCACATCGCGATCGTCTTCCAGGGAGCCTGCGGGCGCACCTTGGAGATCGGCGCGGGTCCGGGGGGATTTGGGTGGGCTTTCACGTAGTCCTTCAGCCAGACCAGGGCCAGGCGCTCGGTGCCGTCGGCGCGGATCAGACCCGTTCCTTCGCGCCAGGTCTTGCCGACTTCGTAACCCCACAGCGTGACCCCGGCCACCCGGGGATGGTTCCAGAACAAGGGGAAGATCGATCGCATGGCGGAATCCTGGAGGGTGTCGTTGGACAGGGCGATGTCGAATTCCGTGATGTGCAGGGGCAGTCCCGTGGCGGCCAGGGTGTCCAGGTACTTGCGCACCGTGTCCAATGGCCTCTTGTAGGCCTCGTGGGCCTGGATGCCGATCCCGTCGATGGGGGCCTTGGCCGCGAGGAGCGCGCGCACCATGGCCAGGCAGGTGTCGTGGTCCTTGCCGTATTCGATGGTGTTGTAGTCGTTGAGGATCAGCTTCGCGTTGGGGAAGGCCTTGCGCGCCAGGTGGAAGGCCTCGATCATCCCGTCGTAGCCCGTGGTGCCCTTGCCTCCCAGGGCGTTCAGGAAAAGCGTGGGAGGGGCATGCTGGACGTTGGGTTCGTTGACCACCACGACCAGGTCGGCGTCCGGATAGCGCGTGCCGGCCAGCGTGAACCACTCCTCGATCTCCGCCTTCAGCGTGTCCTTGGGGATCGCCGACATCCAACTGGGGTATGCCGATCCCCAAAGCAGCGTATGGAAGGTCCATGGCATGCCTTCCTTCCGCGCGAAGGTGACCACCACATCCAGCCCGGTCCAGGTCATGCGGTCCCGGGTGCCCTCCACCGAGGCCCACTTGCCGCCGTTCTCCGGTACGATGCGGTTCCAGTAGGTCCCGTAGTTGGCGGGTACGGAGAGTCTTCCGGAGAGGTTGCCCAGATACTTGGTGGCGCCCTTGGCGATCTGGGCCGAAACCGGGATTGTCGCCAGGAGGGCGGCTGCGACGAGGCGTTTCCAAGTGGGATCGTACGGAGGTTTCATGGTGGGTCCGTGGGCGGAGGGATTGGAGGTTCTTTCCCGAAGGAGCGAAGCCGGTACCGGAAACGGTACCGCCGGATCTCCCGGCGCGAGGCCGGTTGGGAGGGCGGGAAAAGAAAAAGGCTTCCCCCCGGGTGGTGGGGAAGCCTCGTTCGCACGGCCAGGGACTTGTCAGTTCCTGCCCAGTGCGCTCACCGCGACGAACTTGCCTCCACGTTCCATTCCAGCCACGAGGCGTCCGTCCACGTTCTTCATGATCAATCCGGCGTGCTTGGGGGTCGGGGCGGGAGCGATCTCCGCGCGGTCTTCGATCCCGCTGATCTTGCACTTGGCCTGGTTCTTGGGGATCCAGTCGATCAGCCAGCTCATGGAAGGCCGGGGCTGGCCACCGCTGGTGAAGATGCCCGTGCCGGTGCGCCAGGTCTGGCCTGCGCGCAGGCCCCAGTAGGTGACGCCGTAGATGTCTTGGTGGTTCCAGAACATGGTCATCTGCTCGGCCATGATGTTCTTCTGCTTGTTGTCGTCGGACTCGCCGATGTCGTATTCGGTGATGTAGAGGGGGATTCCGACCGCGGCGATCTTGTCGATGTTGGACTTCACGCTGGAGGTGGAGAGCTTGTAGGCGTCGTGGGCCTGCAGACCGATGCCGTCCACCGGAATGTTCTGCGCCTTGATCTGCTTGGCCATCTCGACCTGCCAGTTGACCTCGCTCCCGTATTCGATGGTGTTGTAGTCGTTGTAGAGGAGCTTGGTCTTGGTGGAGTCCTTCCACAGCTCGCGCGCCATCTTGAAGGCCACGAAGATCCAGTCGTATTCGCCGGATTGGACGCCGTACTGGGAAGCCGCGCCCTTCAGCGCGTTCTTGTACTGCGCCGGGGCATGGCTGGAAAAGGCTTCGTTCACGACGTCGATCTGGGCGAGGTCGGGATAGCGCGTGTGAACCGCCTCGAACCACTTCTTGATGTCGCTGAGCGTCGCACTGGAGGCGTCGCTGGGCTGCTGGGATCCCCAGACCAGGACGTGGAACTTGACGGGATTGCCCGTGGACTTGCCCCAGTTGTAGACCACGTCGAAGCCCGACCAGTTGTAGGAGCTGCTCTTGACGCTGGACTGGACGCTGGACCATTTGCCGGAGTTTTCCGGCGAAGCCTGGTTCCAGTAGGTGTTGTAGTCGGATGGGACTCCGTTGGTGATGATGTTCCCCAAGTACTTGCACTGGCCCTTGGCCAGCTGGGCAAAGCTGGGAACGGAAAACAGGACCACCGCGCAGGCGCACATACGCCCCGCGAAGGAAGACGGGTTTCTCATGGATCACTCCCTGTTGGATGTCAACAGAGGGAATACTACCGGGTGTTGCCAGATGGGACCTGGGGAATCCGAATCTTCTGGTGAACTGTTGTCACCGCATTGTCGAAAAGACAATAACGACCAGCGTTTGGGCGGCAATGGCGTACAAACGAAAAGGGCGGACCACCCTTCGGTGGACCGCCCGGTATTCCATTCTCCGCCTCCCCGATCAGCGGCGACCCAGGGCGCCCACTTCCACGAACTTGCCGTCGCGTTCCACGCCGGTCACCAAGCGTCCGTCGATCCGCTTCACCGCCAGGCCGGGATTGGAAAGCGACATCCTGATGCCCGGCTTGGTGTCAATTCCCGACATGCACACGGCCTTGTTGGCGGGGATCCAGTCCTTCATCCACTGCATGGCGGGACGAAGGCTGCCGTTGGTGTTGAAGAGGCCTGTGCAAGGCCGCCAAGTCGCGCCCACCCTGAGTCCCCAGTAGGTGACGCCCTTGACGTTGGGGTGGTTCCAGAACATGGTCATCTGTTCCGAGACGATCCGCTTCTGCTCGACATCGTCGGCGGCGTTGCAGGCGCGGGTCAAGCTGTACTCGATGCCGACGTCGTACTCCGTGATGTAGATCGGGAATCCGATGGCGGTCATCCTGTCGATGTTGTTCTTCACGGTGGCCGTGGGCACCATCCAGGCATCGTGGGCCTGGTAGCCGATGGCGTCGATGGGGATCTTCTGCTCCTTGGCGGCCTTGGCAAGCGCTTCCTGCCATTTGGCTTCCGCCTCGTATTCGACGGTGTTGTAGTCGTTGTAGATCAGAAGGGTCTTGGTGGAATCCTTCCAGAGCTCGCGGGCCATCTTGAACGCCACGAAGATCCAATCGAATTCGCTGGCAGGAATCCCGTAGCTTGCCGCGGCGGCCTTCAGGGCTCCTCGATACGGTGCCGGCGCATGGGGTCTTCCTCCCCACGATCCGCCGGGGAACGCCTCGTTGACCACATCGATCTGCTGGAGGTCCGGATACTTGTCGTGGACGGCCTTGAACCACCTCTTGATGTCGTCGATGGTGGCGCTGCCGGCGTCGCTCGGCTGCTGACCACCCCAAACCAGGACGTGGAACTTGACGGGGTTGCCCGTGGACTTGCCCCAATTGTAGACGGTCTGGAATCCCGACCAATTGTAGGAGGTGCTCTTCACGCTGGATTGGATGGAGGACCACTTGCCCGAATTCTCCGGCGAGGCTTGGTTCCAGTAGGTGTTGTAGTCGGAGGGCACGCCGTTGGTGATGATGTTTCCCAGGTACTTGCATTGGCCCTTGGCCAGCTGGGCCGAAGCTCCTTGGGCGAGGATTCCGAGGACCACCAAAGTGGGAAAACGGCAAAGTGCGGAAGTGGGTGATTTCAACAGAGGCCTCCTGTGGCTGATGCTCTGATGCTTCAGAACCTAGGGAGGAGGCTTCCGGATGGTGGGCGGGTTGATCGGGGGGCTTTTGTATTTTTTTCCAAAGCGCTTCAGTAGGCAGCCCTGGAGTGGTTCCGGTATCGCTTGGTGCAGTGTCCTCGCCACCACCCGCTCCAGGTTCCGGTAGAGGGTGGTGGGTGGAGCAGAGCGTTCAGTTCCTGCCCAGTGCGCTCAGTTCCTGGAAGCGGCCATCGCGTTCCACGCCGGTCACCAGGCGACCGTCCACTTGGCGCACCACCATGGATGCCGAGCCGTGGCGGGTATCGGAGAGGGTGGTCTTGGAAGGAAGGCCGGAGGTGGGACAGGGAACATCCAGGTTCTTGGGGATGTACTCCTTGAGCCAGGTCAGGGATGGGCGCGCCACCCCCGAAGCGGATTCCAACCCGGTTCCGGAACGCCAGGTCTGTCCCACGGTGATCCCCCAGTAGGTGACTCCCGCGATCTTGGGATGGGTCCAGAACATGGGCATCTGGTCGGCCATCACGTTCTTCTGCTGGTTGTCGTCCGTGTGGCCGATGTCGTATTCGGTCACGTAGACGGGAAATCCGGTGGCGGCGATGGCGTCGATCTTGGCCTTCACGTCGGCGGTCTTGAGCTTGAACGCGTCGTGCGCCTGCACGCCGATGGCGTCGATGGGGACGTTCTGCGCCTTGGCGGCCTTGCAGAAGTTCACCTGCCAGGTGTTCTCGGAGTTGTACTCGATGTTGTTGTAGTCGTTGTAGATCAGGATGGCTTTGGGCCACAGGGCGCGTGCCATCTTGAAGGCCTGGAAGATCCAGGCGAACTCGCCGGTGTAGCCGCTCTTCTTGGCCTCGGCATCCAGGACGCCCTTGTAGCCCGCCGGGGCGTGGGAGGGGAATGCCTCGTTGACCACGTCGATCATGTCCACGTCCGGATAGCGCGTGTGGACCGCCTGGAACCAGCGCAGGATGGTGGCGTAGGAGGCGCTGTTGGCGTCGCCGGGCTGCTGCTGGCCCCACACCAGAACGTGGAACTTCCAAGGGTTGCCCGTCTTCTTGGCCCAGGCGGCGATGGCGTCCAGCTTGGACCAGTTGTAGCTGGAACTGGTCGCGCTGGATTGCACCGATCCCCATTTGCCGGCGTTTTCCGGCGACATCTGGTTCCAGTAGGTGTTGTAGCTGGCCACCGGGTTGCCTTCGCTGATGTTGCCCAGGAATTTGCAGGCTCCCTTGGCGATCTGGGCCCGGGATTCGGCGGCCGAGAACACGAGGAAGGAAACGACGACAAATTTCGCCGCCGATGAACGGAAACGATGCACGGATGCCTCCAGGATGGGTTTCTTCCGGGAAACTACCGATGGCTTGCAAAACCGACCGGGGGCTTGCTTATATGCATGTTGGTCAGTTGACAACACGCTCACCCAGATCGAGGCGCCCGATGCGGCCTGTTTCCATGCTCCACGTATTCCTGGCCCTGGCTGTGGGAGCAAACGCCCAGACCAGCCATGTGCTTCCGGTCAAGGGCTACGCCAAGACTTCGGTGAACACCGTGGTGTTCCGGGGCAATTCCGTGGTCACCCACGGCAGTACCCAATACACCGCCTTCTACGACAGCACGGGAAAGGTGGTGCTGGCCAAGCGGGCCTTGGGGTCCGAGCAATGGGAGGTGAAGACGACGGGGTTCACGGGAACCGTTTCCGACGCCCACAACAGCATCAGTCTGGGAGTCGACGCGGCGGGGATCGTCCACATGGCGTGGAACATGCACGGAACCGCCCTGAACTACGCGAAGGGCTCCGATCCCGGCTCCCTGGAGCTTGCCAGGAGCGCCATGCTGGGGAACCTGGAGAGTTCGGTCACCTATCCCCAGTTCTTCCGCCGCGCGGATGGCGGGCTCCTGTTCATGTACCGCGACGGAAGCTCCGGCAACGGAAACCTCGCCTTGAACCTCTACGACGCCCAGACGAAGACATGGAAGCGCCTCCACGACAAGCTCATCGACGGAGAGGGGGCCCGCAACGCCTACTGGGAAGCGTACCTGGACGAATCGGGCGTGCTCCACGTGGGATGGGTCTGGCGCGAAACCTCCGACGTGGCCACCAACCACGACCAGTGCTACGCCCGCTCCCGCGACGGTGGCCTGACCTGGGAGAAGTCCACGGGCCAGGCCTACGCCCTGCCCATACGGCAATCCACCGCCGAAATCGCCTGGAAGGTGCCGCAGAACCGGGAACTGATCAACCAGACCTCCATCTTCGGCGACGAGAAGGGACGCGCCTACATCGCCGCGTACTGGACGGATTCCGTCACAGGAATCCCGCAGTACCATCTGGTGTGGAATGACGGCGCGGCGTGGAAGTGCTCCAGGATCTCCGACCGCAAGCTGGACTTCTCGCTCAGCGGCGGCGGGACCAAGCGCATCCCCATCGCCCGGCCGCAGCTGGTGGTGGAGCGCAAGGGCGATTCCATCGGGGCTGTGGTGGTGTTCCGCGACCAGGAGCGGGGATGGAAGGTCTCCGCCTACCGCACCGAGAACCTCGCCAAGAACGCATGGACCGTGCGCGACCTTTCGGATTCCTCCGTGGGCCTGTGGGAACCCTCCTACGACCCCGAGCTCTGGAAGACCAGAAAGATCCTGGGGATCTTCGTGCAGAAGTCCGAACAGGGCGACGGCGAGACCACGGTGGACCTGCCCGCACAGCCGGTCTCCATCCTGGAGTGGGCGCCGTTCGGGGGGACGTCCTCGGTGCGGCCCGTCCTCCGATCGCGCCCGGGCGCGGGCCGGGGCTGGGATGCGCTGGGAAGGATGGAGGAACGGAGTGCGGTGGGAAGTCTTCCCTCGACGATCCTCCTCCCAGGGCACGCGTCTCCCTGAAGTCTCCCGGGGCCCACGGACGGAGCCAATCTTCTGGAGGTCCCGTCCCGTGGGATGTCGGCTCGCCTCAGCGCATGGGCACCGCGATCGTCCTGAGGGGACGCCCCCCGGAAACCACCCGGGTCCACCCGGCCGCCGTGCCGGGAACAAGGCCTCCGGTGAGCACCGCTTGGCGGTTCGTGGATTGTGAACACCAGTGAATATCCAGCTATTCCCTGGTCTTCAGCGGCTTCACTCCACCTTTGCGTCCCAATCCGTAGCCAACGCGATAGACATCGGGAAGGTTGATGCGTTTGTCTTTTAGCTGTTCCACAAAGCCCAAGTCCAGCAAATCGTTCAGGATGCCGACGCTCCCGAGCTCGATACGTTGAGGATGTCTCACCGCAGTGGCCTTCAGGGACTCCAAGGTCTTGGATGCAATCCACTTCTCCTCGAAAGCTTCCAAGGGGCAAGGCACATTCATGCCCCGCAACGGCTTGAACAGCTCCTTCATCCAAGGGAAATCTTCTTCCAATTCCTCGACCCGGATCCGAGAGGCTGCTTGAACCCCAAGTTTGATCGACTCGAAGTGGATCGGGAAATCATGGTCGTCCCGGCGATCGAGGGCGGCATGACGGATTGCCGCGAGAAAACTTCGTGGACTCACCATGTTGTGCACATCGCAGAGATGCCCGTGGAGCCACGAATACGGGAAGCCTCGTCGTTGGTCGCGTCCCATCCATGGCCCTGTGATGGCGTGGAAGATTTCCGTTTGGGTTTCCTCGTCCTGGTTGAGGAGGGGAGGGACCTCGTAGTCCCCAAAAAAATCATTCGCCCACTTAGCCTTGGGAACAATCTTCTGGCATCCTCGACGGAACACGTCACCGGATTCTGTTCCGTTGGCCAGATAGCGCCAGAGCAATCCGTAGAGGTCCCGTTGCGACCAATTCAGAGATTCCTTCCCGTCCAGGAGCTTCGATGCATCGGGAAAGCCTCGGACCTCAGGATCGGAGATCTGATCTGGACGCAGGAACACTTTGAGGCGGATTCTCTTGTATGCTCGCATGTCGAGCACCACCTGTAGCAGTCCCCGAACCAGCCGGTTCATCGTCTTCCAATCGTCCGCCGTACGATCCAGGGCATCGAACAGGACGAGGTGGAATCGACGCTTGGCTTGCAATGCCTGATCTTGCTGGAAGATTCCTTCGTCCACACGCTCAGGATTCTCGGTCACCCATCGAACCCGGTCGCCCCAGGTCTTCAACCGCAAGAATGCCTGGGGAGCATCTTTGCGGATCACCTGACGGTAAACCAAGGTCTTCCAGATCAACCTTGGTTCGTTTTCCTTAATCAACGCAACCAAGGCGTCCTTCGTTGGAAAAGCGTCGATCCCCTCGGGTCTCTCCTTGAATCCAACCGTGACGATGGTTGTATCGTCGATCCCGATGGGTGTTCCCAACCATTTCCGTGTGTCTGAATCCTGGAGAGCCGTCAGCCAAACGGACTTCCCGGCTCCACGCATTCCCACGACGACCATCGTGTTGGGGTCGAGCGCCTTCACATGAGCTACCGGAAGGTACAACTGACCATGTCCCAAAGCTTCACCGTGCTGCGAAGATTGTTCCGGAAGCGCACTTGCGATCGCGTCGCGGAAACCGGATGGAAACCGGAAATCAGACATCGGAAGCCTCGGAGGGACGCCTGAGCCAAAGACCCGCTTGGCGGAAGAACTCCGCATAGGCGATCTCCACTGCAGGTCGCAAATTTCCTTCGTTGGCGACGGGATCGAATTCCATCAGCGCTCGGTGCCAGAGAATGGGAAACGCACGATGCGGTGCGGTTTCGTCTTCGAGGTCGAAGGAAAATCCGTCGAAATCATCTGCATCCACTTCGTCGTATAGGTTCTCTCGGAACAAGTCCCAGGAGCTTTCCTGGAAGGAGCCAAGGTAGGCCCCCACACCCGTATCGGGGACCAGGCCTGCCACCATCTGAAGGCGAGGGCGGACCGCCTTGCCAAGTTCCGGCATGGCTTTCCACCGCTTGAAAAGCGCTCCATAGCCATCCCAGGTCTGGCGGGAATTGACGGCAAACAGGAAACAGTCGGCATCCATGCGCGTGATCAGGACGCCAGCAATGTCGTGTAGCCCGGCGCGACTATCGAAGAGGACGATGTCTGGACGATGCAACTCCTCCAATTTTTCCACGAGCCGATTCAGACGTGCAGCCCAGGAACTGGTGCCTTCCGCACTGAAATCGGCGTAGCATCGGGAAAGTTTAGAGAGGTAGTCGCCGGACTTGCTCCCGAAGGATGGAGTCACCAGAATTTGTCCTGCAGTCTGCTGCGCCAAGGGGCTGCGAGAGACCATTTCGGGAATGATCAAGTCGCCTTGCGAGACCCCGTCTTCGACGAACCAATCCACGACCCCAAAGTCCGGCTGCAGATCTTCCGGAAGGAGCGTGCTGCTCAGCCCTGGAGATTCCAAGTCCAAATCGATCACAAGGATTTTCAATCCAAGTTCGGCCAGATGCCAGCTCCAATTGGCCAGAGCGGTGGAGCGGCCAACCCCACCCTTCAGCCCATGGAAGGTGAATCGCTTGTTCGTGGAAGTGCGCGACAATGGCTTGCGGGTCCAGTCATGACCAATGATCTGACGATCCAGCAGAAAGACTCCCGGAGCATCCTCGATCTGTAGTCTGGCATCTAGCAAGGAGTCCAACGTGCCCAGCTTGTCGCGGAACAGGATGGATTCTTCGGGTGGACACCCATAGGCTCCAAGGAGGGTGGATAACCGTGATGCAAGGCCAGTGGCCTGGGGCGTCCCCTCGCCTGACTCGAGGACGAGACGGATCCTGCCCTTCAGATCCCGAATGATGGTCACATCGCTCGAAGACTCGACGGCATGGCTTTTTGCCGCGTTCAATGCCGCGTCGAACGCCTCTCCAAACAGGATTCCTTTTGAGGTCATCGCACCACACCGTCGACAAAGGCTTGATTCATGCAAGCAAGGGTTTCGGAGGCTCCGACTTTGTGGTCAGCCAACATTGCGGAGGTGTATTTCGAGCCGTCCTCGTAACGGTCATGAACAGACCAATTCACGAAGGGATTTGCTGAAGGAACCAAGCTTGAATATACCGAACCTGAATTTCCGTTTGCGAAGATGTGAAATAGCGACCATAGCTCGTTGACATGAACATTGTGTGGATATTTTGGCATTTGCCCACTTGGCAACTTCATGGGCATCCCCAGTCCCCGCATGATGGCCTTGAGCGCACATTCAGCGGCGACTCCGTAGTGGTGATCCGCATTTGGAAGTCGATGGTCGTCAAGCAAATAGTCCCCGTCATCGAAGTGGCGAAGCGCAGCCTTACGATAGTTCTGCATCAGACCTCCCCCTTGTCACGTTCACGGAAACCTGCCCTGAAAGGTACCTCACCATGAGAGTCATCTGAAGCCGAATGGGAGTTCGAGCAGATCAAGGAATGGATCCCTCTTAAACGAAGTCTCTTCTGTGACGCGTTGGGCAGGGCCGACGCACGGAGTCCCGTGGGAAGTCTGCCCCCGATGGCCCACCTGCCCCGGTAGACGGGAGCGGTCGCCGTAGCCAGGAGGCCCCAATTCCCCTCGCTAATCAATTAGCTTGGTGCCCTCTCCGGGGGATTTCCACTCCGGCCATCAGAGGTGCCGATGTCGTTTGCGTCGCTGCAATTTCCGCTCTTCTTCCTGGCCTGCTTGGCGGGGCTGCTCGTGCTTCCCTCCAAGGCCCGCACGATCTGGCTCCTGGTGGCCTCGTGCGTGTTCTACATGGCCTTCATCCCCAGCTACATCCTGATCCTGTTCTTCCTGATCGCGGTGGACTATTCCGCGGGGATCTGGATCCAGGGAGCCGAAGGCCCGCGCCGCAAGCGCATCCTCTGGATTTCCTTGCTGGCCAACCTCGCCATCCTGGGGACCTTCAAGTACACGAACTTCGCTCTGGCCAACGTGGATGCGGTGGCTCGGAGCTTCGGTCTGGGCGAAATCGCCTGGAAATTCCCCTGGGTGCTGCCCATCGGGCTTTCGTTCCACACGTTCCAATCGATGGCCTACACCTTGGAGGTGTACTTCGGTCGCCGCCAGGCCGAGCGGAACCTGCCACGATACGCGCTCTACGTGCTGTTCTGGCCGCAGATGGTGGCCGGTCCCATCGAACGACCGCAAGGTTTGCTGGACCAATTGGCCAAGCCCGTGTCCATCACCTGGACCGGATTCGTGGCGGGCCTGCAACTGATGGCGTGGGGATTCTTCAAGAAGCTCGTGGTGGCCGACCGTCTGGCTGTGGTGGTGGATTCCACCTGGGCCGATCCCGCCGCCAACGCGGGCTGGAAGCTGGCCTTCGCGAGCTTCCTGTTCGCTTTCCAGATCTACGGCGACTTCTCCGGCTACACCGACATCGCCCGCGGCGCGGCGCGGATCATGGGCTACGAACTCTGCCTGAACTTCGATTTCCCCTACAAGAGCCGCTCGCCGGGCGAATTCTGGCGACGGTGGCACATCAGCCTCTCCAGCTGGTTCCGCGACTACGTGTACATCCCCATCGGTGGGAATCGGCGGGGAATGGCGCGGATGATGTTCGGGCTGGCGGCGGCCTTCGTGCTGTCCGGGCTTTGGCATGGAGCCGCCTGGACCTTCGTGATCTGGGGTGCCTTGCACGGAGTGTTCGTGGTGGTCCAGAGGCTGGTGGAGCCCAAGCTGAAGGGACGCGCGGGCTGGGAACGATGGACCGGATCCAAGGCTGGTGGGGTGTTCGCCGTGTTGGGCACCTTCCTTCTGGTGGATCTGGCCTGGATCTTCTTCCGTGCGCCGGATCTTTCGGGAGCTTGGCTTGCCTTGACGTCCTGCTTCGCCCCGGGAGGATGGGAATCCCTGGGTGCGGCCCTGGCCGACGCCGATCTGCGCTTCGCGTTGGCCATGGTGGGGCTGCTCGAGGCTCTGCAGTGGCTCCATCGCCGGGGTGCCACCTCCTGGCTCGCCTCCAAACCTCTCTGGACCCGTTGGATCGCCTACTGGGCCCTCCTCCTCACCATCGTGCTATTGGGCAGATTCGGACATGAGCAGTTCCTCTACTTCCAGTTCTAAGCCGCGCCCTTCGTGGCGCAGACTCCTGATGGGAATCGGATTCCCGTCGGGGTTCCTGATCCTGCTTGCCTTCATGAACGACGCCGTGCGTCCGACGAGGGGCACCCCTTGGTACGGACAGGTGGTCCAGGCCGTCGAACAGGGTTACCACCCCAACTTCCTGTTCGTGGGGAGTTCGCGCATGCGTGCGGCGATCCACTCGGAAAGCTGGGATCGGGTGATGGCCGAGCGGTTTCACGTGCGGACTTCCGGGTTGAACCTGGGCATGGGGTGGTGCACCCCCATGGAGCACTACTTCGGACTGCGTTCCATCCTGAGAGCCAACTCGGCCGCTCTGCGCGGCACGGCGGTGCTGATCGAGGCTGGCGAAGGGATCGGATTTCCGGAAACGTGGCGCCAGAATTGGATCGTGGAAGATCGATGGGATCTCCTGGTTCCCTATCTGGAAAGCTCCGATTTCGGGAATGTCTGGAAATCGTCAACCCCCAAGGAAGCGAAGGTGGCCATCGCGGCGGGGTTGTGGTTTCCCGCCTTCGACCAGATGGCTCGCCTGCGCCACGATTTCCGATCCCAGATCGATACGATCGGATCGCAGCTCCAACACGCGGTCTGGGAGAATGCGGCCTCGATGGGGCCCACCGAGGCCGACCTTTCCACCGACGGTGGGATCCGCGCCGACAAGAAGGGCGTCGAGCTGGCGAAGTTCATGGCCGACAGCATGGCGCAGGCGGACCTTCGCGACCAGAAGCCCTACGGAGACTGGGATTCCACCGTGCTGGCCGACATCGTGCGACTTCTGAAGGATGCCGGTGCCATGCCGATCTTCGTGCGGATTCCGTATTCGCCCACCCAGGCGGTTCCCCTGGCCACGCCTCTGCGGCAGGCGGACCGGATCGCCTTCGAGGCGGCGGTGCGCCGCTGGGGGCTGCCTCCGGTGGTGGCCGCTCCGTTCCAGCCTCGACCGGAGGACTTCCCGGACAAGTGGCATCTGCGCAAGACCCTGGCACCGGACTTCACCCGTTCGCTTGCACTGGCCTATTTGGGTGCCTTTGTGCGGTAGATCCGGCTTTGGATTTACCATCTTTCCGTGCTTCGGAGCCATTCGCCGGAATCCCGAAGAAGCAGGGAAAGCAGTCATGAAACGTGTCGAGGCCTACATCAAGCCATTCAAGATCTCCGATGTCCAGGAGGCCCTTCTCAAGGTGGGCGTCCAGGGCATGACCCTCACCGAGGTGAAGGGATTCGGTCGTCAGAAGGGCCACACGGAACTCTACCGTGGCGCCGAGTACCACATCGACTTCATCCCCAAGATCAAGTTGGAGGTGGCGGTGGCCGATTCCATGGTCGACACGGTGGTGCGGACCATCATGGAAGCCGCGCGCACGGGCAAGATCGGCGATGGCAAGATCATGGTGATGCCCTTGGAGCAGGCTTGGCGCATCCGCACCGGCGAATCCGGGGAGGACATCCTCTGAGGAAGACCAGCCCGCTGGACCGGGCGGTCGTACCGGGTGTTTTCCTGGCCGTCGCCGCCTGCGCAAGCATGGCCACCGTCCCCGTGGTGGATTCGTTCGCAGGATGGTGGACGCGGATCGACAAGGCTCCGGCCCAGGCGGCCAAGGGCTTGGGGTCGTTCCAATCCGCCCATCCGGAACTCGCGGACCTGGCCATGTGGGCCCGCGTCAAGGCGTTGGGGAAATCCGAACCCGAGCGCGCGCGAGGCATCCTCGATTCCTTGGAAGCCATGGACGGTTCGCCCGTGGCGCTTCTGGCGCGCGAACGGATCGTGGCCGAACGCTTTCCCGCGCAACGGACGCCGGATTCCACGGAAATCGCCGATCTGGAGAGGCAACTCGGTCGCAAGCTCCGCCCGAACACGCGGTTGGTGCTGCGCAAACGGCTCTTCCTGGCATGGCTGGACGCGGGAAGGAACGCCCGTGCGGAGAGCCTGTTCGTGGAGCAGCTGCGCGAAAACCCACCGTTGGCCCAGATCCGCGCGGACCTGGGCCGGTTGGCCGCCGACACCGCATTCCTTCGTTCCACGCAGCTTCGGCGGCCGCTGGTCTCCGCGCTACTGGCCGCCAAGGCGCCGGATTCGGCGATGTCCATCCTGGACACGCTTCTGGCCAACGCTACCCTGACTCCCTTCGACCACATCCTGCGGGGGCGGATCCTCCTGGAGCAGGGGAAGGCCGACGAGGCGATCTCGTCGTTCCGCAAGGCCGCCGAGGACGCCACCGAGGAGCAGGGCCTGCTCTGGCTGGCCAAGGGGCTGGAGAAGGTGGGACGCACCGCCGACGCCCAGATCGCTTCGGCCGAGTACGCGCGCCGCTGGCCGCGGTCCCCGCAATCGCAGTCCATCCTGTGGGCCAGCGGCTTCGAGGCCGAACGCGCCGGAAATTGTCGCGAAGCTTCGGAGCTCTACAACAAGGTGAAGGTCGGGGGAGGGCGTCGCGCCGAATGGGCGCGCTTCCGCGACGGGTTCTGCTGGTACCGGCAGGGCCAGTGGGCCAAGGCCGCCGAGATCCTCGGACGCGAGAAGGAATCGGCCGCAGGAACCCAGAAGGAGGCCGCCTGGTTCTTCCACGCCAAGGCGCTGGCCGCCCTGGGGAAGGATTCCCTGGCCCGCGAGCAGTTCACGGGGCTCGCCGCCTGGGCGCCATGGGGATTCCACGGGCACATCGCCAGGCGCGAACTGGGGATCGACGGGCGGTTCGCCGATTCCTTGAGGAAGGAGCCCGACACGGGATTCGGGCTCTGGCTGGGCGGAAGGGCCATCGCGCTGGAAAAGGCCGACACCACCGCGTTCGTGCGGCTTCTGGTCTCCAGGACGATCGGCGACGACCATCTGGTGCGCGAGACGGACAAGGCCCTCGACGAGGTCCTGAAGGGAAGGGGCGAAAGGGAATTCGCCCTGGTCCAATGGATGAAGAGGCTCGGCATGGACAAGGAAGCCACGCCCCGGCTGCGCAGGCTCCTGGGCAGGCTTCCCAACGCGGAGATCGCCAGGTTGTCGAAATCCGTCATGCGGGAATTCTATCCGATGCCCTACAGGAAGGAAGCCATGGCGTTCCTGAAGGGCGACACGGTCATCGACGCGGCCTTCGTGCACGCCATCATGCGCCAGGAGAGCGCCTACGACCGTTTCGCGAAGTCCGGCGCGGGGGCCGTTGGGTTGCTGCAGCTGATCCCGTCCACCGCCAAGGCGATGGCGCGCAAGGCGGGCCTTGCCGGCTTCCGCGTGGACCAGCTCACCGACGCCGACGTGAACCTCCGTCTGGGGATCACCTACCTGCGCGATCTCAACCGGGTGTGGAAGGGCCATCTGCCGCTGGTCCTGGCCAACTACAACGCCGGACCCGTTCCCGTCATGCGCTGGCGGGCGGCCTTCGATTCCCTGCCGGTGGAAAGCGCCGCCGAGGAAATCACCTACTGGGAAACCCGCGATTACGTCAAGAAGTGCATGGGTGGCTACTGGACCTACCGCGTGCTCTATCCGGAGACCCGGTGAACCAGGCACCGGCCCTGGTCCTGGCCGTGGCGGGAGCGGTGTTCCTCTCGGTGGGATGCGTCCTGCAGTGGCTGGGGCACGAGCGCAACCGTCTCGGCTGGAAGGTCTTCCTGGAGCCACTGTGGTTGGGGGGCATCGTCGCGAGCGCCGTGGGGACGTGTCTCCACTACGTGGCGCTGTGGTACGGACTGCTGGCCCTGGTGCTGCCGGTCTCCACCCTGCACATCGCCTTCACGGCCATGGCCATGGCACGGCTCCGGAAGGAGGCCATCCTGGGACACCGCGCCGCCGGGATGGGCCTGGTGGCCTTGGGCGTGGTGATCTGCACGCTGGTGGAAGCCAGCATCGATGGCTTGGACCGGTTCGATCCCCAGGGGTTGCCGATCATCGCGGTGGTGGCAGTGGCGGTGCTGGCCGCGGGGTGGCTCCTTCTGCGGTCCCAGGTCTACCCCATCGCCGCGGGAGTGTGCTACGCCCTGTCCGCCCTGGCCATGAAGCTGGGCTCCACCCAGTCCTCCGTTTTGCCGTGGGCTTGGATGGCGGTGTTCGCGATCACCTATGTCGCGGGTTTCCTCTGTTTCCAGGCGGGATTCCGGCGCGCCGGGGCGGGAATGGTCAACGCGGTCGCCACGGGAGTGTCCACCGCCGTGGCACTCCTGGGGGCGGTCTGGATGCTGGGTGAACCCGTGAAGGCCTTGACCTGGGTCGGAGCCGGACTCATCGCCTTGGGGGTGTTCCTGGCTGCGGGGATGTCCCGGACTTCCAGCGTGGCACAAGCCGGTCGCATGGACCTCGGGGCTCAGTAGCCCAGCGCGGCGATCGTCCAGGCAACCGCTCCGCGGGGAGTGGGCACCTCCACGGTATCCCCCACCTTGTGCCCCACCAACGCCTTGCCGATGGGGCTTTTCAGCGAGATCCTGCCTGCCGCCGGATCGATCTCGTCCTCCCCCACCAGGCGGACCACCATGGTCCTGCCGGATTCCTGGCGCAGTTCCACCCGGGCACCGAAGCGGATCTCGTCCTGACCCGGAGGCGGCCCCTCCACCACCACCACGGAATCCATCCGCTTGGACAGAAAACGGATCCGACGGTCGATCTCCCGCAGGCGGCGCTTGCCGTAGATGTATTCGGCGTTCTCGGAACGGTCGCCCTGGGCGGCGGCGAAGGCGACCTCGTCCACGACGCGCGGCCGCTCCACTTCCAGGAGCTGGTTGAGTTCGTCGCGGAGGGCTTCCCAGCCTTCCTTTGAGATGGGTGTCTTGCTCATGGAGTGTCCGGCCAATGTAGTCCCGGTTTCGCGCCGGGAGCGCCGGACCGGTCGGGTCGGCTATCTTTGACGGTCCTAACCACCTCCTACCAAGGAAGACGCGAACCATGCCTCCCATCACGCGGATCTACACCCGAGGCGGAGACCAGGGCCACACGCGTCTGGGTGGTGGCCAGAAGGTTTCCAAGACCGCGTTGCGCCTGGAATGCTACGGGACGGTGGACGAACTGAACTCCCAATTGGGGGTGGTGCGCGCGATGGGTCCCTGCGACGATCTCGCCGCGCCTCTGGCACGCATCCAGAACGAGCTGTTCGACCTCGGTTCGGATCTGTGCTTCCTGGAAGAGGACAAGGGCAAGTGGTCCATCCCGCAGATCCGCGAAGACCAGGTGGAAACCCTGGAACGAGAGATCGACGCCATCATGAAGGAGGCGCCTGCGCTGGAGAACTTCATCCTGCCGGGCGGGGCCCCGGCCGCGGCGAGCCTGCACGTGGCCCGCACGGTGTGCCGTCGCGCCGAACGCCTGTGCGTGCGTCTGCAGGACGAGGAACGGATCAGCCCACTGGTGATCCGCTACCTGAACCGCTTGTCGGATTGGTTGTTCGCCGCCTCCCGATTGGAGAATCTCCGTCGCGGAGTGGACGAACCCCTGTGGCGTCCCGGTGGCTGAAACCAGCCGAGCCCGGGGACGCTGGTTCTCGATCCTCGCCGGAGGAATGGTCGTCGCCCTGGTGGTGGCCGTCCTGTGGGGAAGCTCCGACCTGTCCGGGTTCCATTCCCTGGGAGCTGTGCTCCAGGGGCCGGCATCCGACGACATGACCGCACGCATCGTGTGGCAGGTGCGGATGCCGCGGGTTCTGGTGGTGGCCCTCGTGGGGGCGGCGTTGTCCGCTTCCGGAGCGGCGTTCCAATCCCTGTTCCGCAATCCCATGGCCGACCCCTCGCTTCTGGGGATCGCCAGCGGGGGATCGTTCGCGGCGGTGATGGTGCTGTTCCATCTTCCGGGGGCGCCGGTGTGGCTTCTGCCCGTGGCTGCATTCCTGGGGTGCCTGGGTACGGCCATTCTCCTGGTGGTCCTGTCCGGGGCCGGAGGTGCGCCGAGCCTCGCCATCACGCTGTTGACGGGGGTGGTGCTGGGCAGCCTGTTCACTTCCTGCACGGCGCTGGCGTTGCTCCTGTCCGACGAATACCAACTGCGCCAGCTGGTGTTCTGGCTTTCCGGCGGCGCGGAGGCGCGCGGGTGGATGCACGTGGCCCTGGCACTTCCGCCCGTGGCCCTGGGGCTGGCGATCCTGTGGGCCACCTCGCGCTGGCTGGACGCGCTCTCGCTGGGCGAGGACCATGCCCAGTCGCTGGGCGTGCCGCTGGAGCGCGCACGCGGAGTGGTCCTGGTGGGAACGGCCCTGGCGGTGGGCGGCGCGGTGGGCGTGTGCGGACCCGTCGGTTTCGTGGGCCTGATCATTCCGCATCTGGTGCGTCCTCTCTTCGGATCCGGAGGCCGAGCTCTCCTTCCCGCTTCCGCCCTGGCCGGAGCGCTCCTCCTGGTGATCGCCGACTCCGCCGCCCGCGTGTTCCTTCCCGCGGGCATCCAGTTGGGAGTCCTGACTTCGCTGATGGGAGTGCCCTTCTTCCTGCGCCTGCTCGTGCGTGAACGGAGGGGCGGATGATGCGCCTGGAAGCGGCGTCCGCGCATGTCGGCGGGAAACGGATCCTGTCGTCCATCTCCGTCTCGCTCGGGACGGGCGACCTGGTGGCGGTGATCGGACCCAACGGTGCGGGAAAGAGCACGCTCCTGAAGCTGATGGCCGGTGTGCTCGCTACGTCGGAGGGGCGGGTGGACCTGGAAGGGCGGCCCGTCCGCGAATGGAGCTCGCCGGAGCGCGCCTGCCGGATGGCCTACCTGCCCCAGTTCCGGCCGCTGACCGTTTCCCTTCCCGTGGAGGATCTCGTGTCCATGGGGAGGCTTCCCCACCGGGGCTTGTGGAAGCCGCTGACGGCCATGGACCGCCAGGCGGTGTCGCAGGCGATGGATCGCATGGAGATCGCGCATCTGCGCGGCCGGGACGCCACCACCTTGTCCGGAGGCGAACTGCAACGCACCTTCCTCGCCCGCTGCCTGGCGCAGGGCTCCCCGCTCCTTCTGCTGGACGAGCCGTTGACGGGGCTCGACATCGGGCACCAGCTATCGCTGCTGTCGCTCCTGGAATCGCTGGCGCGGGAGGGACGGACGGTGGTGTGGTCGGTCCACGACTTGCGCTTGGCCGCGGAGCACTCCGGCACCGCCTGGCTTCTGGACCACGGTGCGCTGGTGGACCAGGGAAAGGCGGAATCGGTCCTCCTTGGAGAGCGCGCCAGCGAGGCCTTCGGGGTGTCTATCTCCCGCTCCGCCCAGGGCGACTGGCGGTTCGGCTAGCCCGCATTCGTCATGGGGAAAGCCCTGCTGATTTGTTGTAAGCCCCATA
>DAOPYN010000068.1:0-20311 GCA_035352895.1 Fibrobacteria bacterium
CCGCCATGGAACGGGTTTCTTAGGACCAATTGATATTTGCACGCCTCCCTCCAATCAGGACGTTTTGTGAGGCTGGCCCGCCGCGGATGCTCGATCCTGGTTTGTGTCGCTACGTTTGAGTCTTCCCTTCCCACCAGGAGTCCCCTCCGATGCGACCCAAAACCCTTGGACCTTTCCTGACCTTGCTGGCGATCGGTTGTGGGCTGGCTGCCGTGGCCACGGAAGGGCGGGTGGTCGCGGTGGGAAGCCGTGACATAGTCCAGGCCAAGTTGCAGGCCCAGCGGGATCCCGTCCGGGCAGCTCAGGTGCGCAAACACCGGTGGTTCTGCGATTCGCTGGTGATGGGGGAGTGGGTGGACACGGCCCAGCGGACGGTGCGGAAATTGGTCAAAAAGCGTCGCAAGGAGGCGCTGACCTGGATCCATCTGGGGCCCACGGCGGACTGCCCGCACATGATTCCCACGCCGGTTGATTTTTCGTGCATGGACCATTGGATCCGCCGGTCGTACGACGACGAGCCGCACTACGGGCTGCGCTGGGATCCCGAAGGCTTGGGGGCCACCATCCTCACCTACCGGTGGGTGGTCTTCTACGACGAGCGCAGCAAGACAGGCTCCGACAGTGTGGAAGGGCCGACTCCCGTGGGGCGCATCCAGTTGCGGGTTTCCGGGCAGGACACCGCCTTGGAGGTGGTCTTCCGGGGGCAGAGGTCGTGGATGGTGCGAGGAGCTAGGCCCGACGACTACGAGGGGCGCATGGAGCCGGTGTCGGATTCCGTCGATCGGGACTGGTTCACCAGGATGCACCGCGCCGACCTGGAGCCCCTGGAGTTGGTGATCCCCGAGCCGGTCCGGTGTCTTCTGCGTGCGCATCAGACCCGCACGGACGCATCGAAGGCCAAGACCGATACCTCCTGCTTGGCCACGGTGGCCAGCGTGGCCGATTCCGGTGTCCGCAATTGGCTGGATCCAGACATGCGATGGAGCGTCACTCGGCACGTGGATTCATCGGGCACCGGGCTACAAGACGCAGTGCGCTTTCGGTTGCCGGACTCGTGGCCATGGGTCTGGTGGGAGCGGAGGCAGGAGGCGATGATCAAATCTCTCGCCTTCGTGACCGGCCAACCTCTCCAGCATTCCTTGGCCATGGAAGGTCCGGCTCTGCATTTCCACGGCGACGATGGCCTTTGCCACTTCACCTACCGCTTCGAACGCGACTCGACGCCGTGGCTGAGCATCATCGCCCATTGCCGGTGAGGGCTTCCCAAACGGTTCAAGCCGTTTCCTGTGGGTACAAGCTGGCGACCCCTTTTTGTGGGGGAGGATCGCTTGTCTCCCCCGACTACGGGGCTTGGGATACCGTTGCCAGTTCTTGTGGGGTCTTGGCCAGAAAACGGACGTTGATGTAATCTTTCTGCGTAGTTCCTACCAGCGGAAGAAATCCCCATGTCTCGAATCTATGCGTTGGTGCTCCGATGGAATCCCTTCCGAAACGGCCGAACCATTCCGTGGATGGTCGTGTCCTTGTCCTTCCTGGGGGCTTCCAGTTGCAAGCTGAGCTCTACCTTGGGGGCCGCCGAGACTCCCGACGAGGGATCCGGGCCAGCATGGCATATCTCCGCCAGAGGCCGGGCATTTTCCATCGGATCGAGCTCCCCCGTGGCTCCCTTGGAGGAGAAGGCCGGGTACATTCGTTTCCAGCACGACTACTGGCTGGACACTACCGAGGTGACCCAAGAAGAATACCAGCAGTTGATGGGAGGCAATCCCACGCCACCGAAGCATCGGATGCCCAGGAATCCGGTGGTCAATCTTTCCTGGTTCGATGCCATCCTGTTCTGCAACGCACGTTCCGTCCGCGATGGGCTGGACACGGTCTATTCCTATTCCGCCGTCCGCCGGGATTCGTCTGGATCCGTGCAATCCATGGAAGGGTTGATCTCCCGATTGGATCGTCCCGGGTGGCGTCTCCCCTCCGAAGCCGAGTGGGAGTTCGCCGCCAGCGGGGGAAAGGAGCGGGTCTATCCTTGGGGTGATGCCAAGGATTCCACCCTGGCCGCTTCCTGGGCCTGGTTCCAATCCAATTCCGGAGACAAGATCCATGCGGTGGCGACCCTGCGGTCCAACGAGTTCCATCTCCACGACATGGCTGGCAATGTCATGGAGTGGGTCCAGGATTGGAAGGGCCCCTATCCGAAGGATCCGGTGGTGGATTTCGCGGGGCCGGAAGGACCTTCCCAGGTCGCCGAAGTTCCCCTGAAGGGAGGTTCGTTCAACTACGGGATGGAGCACCTCCGGATCGCGTCCCGATCGGCCACCTACGCGGCATTTCGCGCTTCCCGAGCGGATTACGTCGGATTCCGATGCGCCCGCGGTGGCTATCTGGCGAACTTGCTCGATGGGACCGGACAGGCGACGGCACTCCCGCCCGTCTCCATCCCCATGGGCAACTTGGCGCGATCGCTGGGAGCTTCCTCCGCGAAGCTCGTCTTCCTGAATCGAGTGGATGGAAGGGGGACCCTCTCCTGGATCGACTTCGGGGAATCCACTCCGACCGCCAGGGCGCTTCCCGACCGGGATCCCGTCTTCCATCCGGAGATTTCACCCGATGGACGATGGGTCGTGTGGAGCACCTCGATGGAGGGGGCCTCCCAGCCTTCGCGGATCAAGGCTAGGAAGCTTGTGGTCGGGGATACCGATGTCGTCGACCTCGGACCGGGCGTCATTCCCCGGTGGTGGGTTTCCGGGACCGATACGCTCCTGATCCGCGCGAGCTCGGGGGAGGACGATCTCTCCGATTCGTGGGCCTCGGGAGAGACCAGAGCCGCACGTTGGAGCGGAACCGGTAGGCTCGAACCGGTCGATCGGAAATGGGCCGATGGATCCTTCCACGATGGCCGCAGCGGACAATTCCTGTACACAGGGTATCGACGCCTCCGCCAGGTGGATCTCCGGACGGGAGCCGTGCGGACGCTCTTCACCTCTCCTTCCAACGGCAAGCCCGGCGAAGACACTTCCCAGGTGTGCAACGTTTCCAGTGCTCCGGACGGTTCGGGCAGGGTTCTGTTCCTGGACTTCGGCAGCGGTGCGGGTTCGAAGGTCGTCGGACGCCCCTACGGGATCCACGAGGTTGCGTTTCTCGCCGACAGCCTGGGGAAGATCGTGTCCACGTTCGCCGCGCCGATCGGTCGCCGCCAGTGGGAACACCTGGAATGGAGCAACGAACCTCGGTGGGCGACGGCCATCGCACAAGATATGTCCGGATCCAACGGGGAAATCCGTCTGCTCGATCTCGAGTCGGGTCAATCGAGCGTTCTCGCGAGTTCGGAGGATCTATGGATGCCGAAGTTGTGGATCGAAGGCAATCGGCTCTCGCCGGACGATCTCGAGGCTCTCGATTCCGCGGGTCTGTGGAACACTCCAGAGCTCGGGGTGACCGTTGAGTTTTCCCACAAGGCGGTTCGCTTCTGGAAGCTGCACGAACAGTTGCGCTACCTTCTTCTGGGCAGTTCCCGATTGCGGTACGGCCTGGATCCGGAATCCATCCATGCGGGATTGGCTCTCAACTGGGGATTGGATGGTGGCGAGTTCTTCCTCGCGAAGGCCATCCTGGATGGATATGTCCTCCCTCATACTCCGGGTCTTCGTGGAGTCGTCATGAGCCTGGAGCCTGGCTGGTGGTTCCAATACCGTCAGCAAGGCTGGCCAGGTCTCGCCGCCACGGAAGGTTTCCGATTCGACGCCAACCACGATTTCTGGAAGGGCGGGATCCCCAAAGGGTATCTCAAGGTGGTGGACAGCAGGAAATTTCCGGAGCGGAATTTCGATGATCTGGGGGGCGACATCCGACCGACCACGGTCTGGGGGTGGGGCACTCCCAACTGCCAGCCTCCCGCCTCGGAGGACATGGAGGCGGAGCCCTTTCTGTCCAATTGGAACGACCTCGAAGCCAGTATCCACTCCATCGAATCGCGAGGGATCCATCTGGTGCTTGTGAACTTTCCCCAGAATCCGAAGTTCCGAGACAATCCCGGATGCATGGGGCGCTACGGTCCAAGTTGGAGTTCCTGGAAACGGCTCCAGGATCGTCTCCGGAAGCTGGAGTCCGAACATCCTTACTTTCATTTCTTCGATGCGAACCAGGATGGCTTGCACGGATATCCCAGCCACTACTTCCAGGACCAGGATCATTTAGCGGATTCCGGTGCCATTCGCTTGACTGCCAGCCTCGACAGCATGCTGGAGGTGTTCCAGCGGGGGCGTTAGGTCAATCTTGAGCGGTCATCGCGTCTCATCCAGCGTCCAGTGCTGGGTTCCCCAATGGAGGCAAGGGAAGCAGGCTTTCCCCAAAACGGGGGAAGGCGCGCCATTGGTTGCAAACGGCGCGCCTTCGAGCGGAGATAGGCCGGGTCCTGGACCCGGGATCGGGAAGTTCGTGGTCCGGACGGAGGAATCTCCATCCGGACGCGATCCGATTCGCAACCCACGCGCAGATGCGCGGGGAGTGGGAATCCGCTCCGCATACGGATGGGTACGCAAAGTCGAATTCCGGCGGCGGAGGAATCGTCAGACGCGCGGGATGCCGAATCGGAAAGGAAACGGAATTGGGGGCTGGCGGAGGATCCGCACGGCCCCGACCGATCACTCCTCTTCGGCGGAGTCGTCGTCGAGGCTGGTGGGCAGACCCACGAAGTCGTCGCCGCGCAGGGCCTCGCGGATCTTGGCTTCGATGTCGGCGGCCATCGTGGGATTCTGCTTGATGTATTCCAGGGCCGAATCGCGTCCCTGTCCGATGCGCTCGGATCCGTAGGAGAACCACGATCCGGATTTGGTGACGATCTCCAGCTCCACGCCCAGATCCAGGAGGGAGGAGGCTTTGGAAACGCCCTCGCCGTACATGATGTCGAACTCGCACTGCTTGAACGGAGCGGCGAGCTTGTTCTTCACGATCTTGACGCGGGTGCGGTTGCCCACCACGTCTTCGCCGGACTTGATGGAGCTGATGCGGCGGATGTCGGCGCGCACCGAGGCGTAGAACTTCAGGGCGTTGCCACCGGTGGTGGTTTCCGGGTTCCCGAACATCACGCCGATCTTCATGCGCAGCTGGTTGATGAAGATCATGCAGGTGTTGGACTTGCTCAGGATGCCGGTGAGCTTGCGCAGGGCCTGGCTCATGAGGCGGGCCTGCAGACCCACGTGGTTGTCGCCCATGTCGCCGTTGATTTCCGCCTGCGGAACCAGGGCGGCCACGGAGTCGATCACCAGGATGTCGATGGCGCCGGAGCGGACCAGGGTTTCGGCGATGTCCAGGGCCTGCTCGCCGGTGTCTGGTTGAGAGACCAGGAGGTTGTCGATGTCCACGCCCAGCTTCTTGGCGTAGATGGCGTCGAAGGCGTGCTCGGCATCGATGAACGCCGCCACGCCACCGGTCTTCTGGGCCTCGGCGATGGCGTGCAGGGCCAAGGTGGTCTTGCCGGAGCTTTCCGGCCCGTAGATCTCCACGATGCGTCCGCGAGGCCAGCCGCTGATGCCCAGCACGGCGTCCAGCTGGATGCAACCGGTGGGAATCACGCCCATCTCCGGCTTGGAGCTGCCCTGCCCCAAGGTCATGATGGAGCCCTTGCCGTGGTTCTTCTCGATTTGCGAGAGTGCCGTCTGGAGCGCCCTGTCCTTTTCCTTGTCCTTTTCCAGCGAACTGGCGTTGACGCTGATCCCTTCCTTGGCGGCGGGGGAGGACTTGCGGGTGGTGGTGGCGCTCATGGACAGTCTCCTGGTACGTATTGGCTGGTGGTGATGCCGGGCATTGGCCGGATTGCTTCCGGTGCCCGCCGATCATGAATTGAAAGCTACAGGATAGTGCTCAAGAGTGCAAGTGCTTTTTTAAGCAACCATACCCGACGACGGCGTCCCCTCCAGGACGCACACCGCGGCGGCGGTGGATTTGTCGTGGGTGATGGAAACCAGCACCGTGGTGGCACCCAGGAGGCGGGAGCGTTCCAAGGCCGGTCCGTGGAGGACGGCCACGGGAGCGCCGGAAGGGGAGGGGAGAATTTCCAGGTCGGTCCAGTTGATGCCCTGCGAGATCCCGGTCCCCAGTGCCTTGGAAATGGCTTCCTTGGCCGCGAAGCGTCCCGCGTAGCGCTCGAAGCGCCCTTCGCCGAAGCTTTCGCAGTACTGGCGCTCGGCGGGAGTGCAGATGCGCTCGAACAGCCGCGTGCTCACCGCGCGGATGCGTTCGATGAGCACGGAATCGATGCCGAGTCCGACGATCATCCGAGGAGTCCCCAGAGGGAGAAGGGTTTGGGCTTGGCGGAATCGGACAGGGTGTCCACCTTGGGAGGCCAGGGGGTGGGGCAGTTCCAGCGGCGCTTCACGGTGGGGGGAGGGTTGGGGAACGGGACCGGGGGATAGTCCAGCGTCGAGTCCTTGAACACCCTGGACAGGAATCGTCCCACCAGGGGAAGTCCCGTGCGCGAACCTTCGCCGGTCTCGCCGGAGCGGAAGTGGAGGGATGGATCGTCGTTTCCCGTCCAGGCGGCGGCGACGATCTGCGGGGAGGCGGCCACGTACCAGCCGTCGGAGTGGTCGGAGCTGGTGCCGGTCTTGCCGCCCAGCTGGCGACCGCCGCGCAGGAGGTCGTACGGAAGGAGCGCCAGCGAGGTGCCCATGGGTTCCTGCAGCCCTCCGCGGAGCATCCAGGTCATGAGCCAGGAAACGTCGTCGGCCAGGACCTTCCGTGGAGCGGGCTTGAATTCGGCGAGCACCTTGCCGTCGCGCGTGGTGATCCGGGAGACCACCCAGGGTTCGGTGGTGGAGCCCCCGTTGACGAACGCCTGGTAGGCGCCGGCCAGTTCCAGGAGGGTCATGGGGTTGGAGCCCAATCCGATGCTGGGCACCGTCTTCAGCGGGGATTTCACGCCCAGACGGCGCATGAGCGAGGCCACCGAATCCGGTCCCACCCGCATGGTGAGCTGGGAGGTGATGGTGTTCAGCGAGCGGGCCATGCCGGCGCGGATGGTGATGGAGTCCTTGCCTTCCAGCCAGTCGGCGTTGTGCGGGGTCCAGTACTTCTTCTTGCCGTCCTCCATGTAGGAGAAGGTCCGCACGGAATCCACCAGGCGGTCGCAGGGAGTCATGCCCTTCTCCAGGGCCGCGCAGTACACGAAGGGCTTGGCGGTGGAGCCGGTGGAACGCCGGGTGCCCGCCACGTGGTCCAGCTGCGAGAAGCGGTGGTCGATCCCGCCCACCCAGGCCAGGATCCGTCCGTCGCGCGGATCCAGCGCCACCAGGGAGCCCTGCAGGAGCTTGCGTTCCGTCGCGATGGAGTCGCGTGGCGAAAGCACCGTGTCGCGCCAACCCGCGCCGGTGAACACGCGCAGTTTCTGTCGACGGGAGAAGCTCGCGTAGCAGGCGGCGGTGTCGCCCTCCAGGGAATCCAGGGTGGGCTTCCAGCGCGGCGACAGGCGGCAGAGGGAATCCAGGTATCCTGGGATCTCGCGCCCGTCGGAGTAGCGCCAAGGAGGATTGCTCCCCCAGTCCTGCCGGAAGCGCGCCTGCAGGAGGGGCATCCACTCGCGGGTGGCGGCCATCGCGTGGGCCTGCATGCGCGAATCCAGGGTGGTGTGCACCACCAGGCCGTCGGTTTCGGGGTCGCAGTCGCGTTCGCGACAGAAATTGCGCACGAAGGTGGAGACCCAGTCGCGCAGGTGCGGCGCGGGACCCGACGACTGGTTGGCCGGCTGCGGATGGAGACCCAGGGGAAGTCCGGAGAGGGAATCCACCTGGTGGGCGGAGAGGAAATCCACCGCCGCCATGCGCTGGAACACGGTGTTGCGCCTCTCCAGGGCCCGCTGGGGATGGGTGAACGGGTTGTAGTAGGCGGTTCCCTTGAGCAGGGCCACCAGGAGGGCGGATTCCTCCACGTCCAGTTCGGAGGGACGCTTCCCGAAATACCTCCAGGAGGCGGAGTGGATCCCGAAGCTGTTGTTCCCGAAGCTCACCGTGTTCAGGTACAGCTCCAGGATCTGGTCCTTGTCGTGCAGGATTTCCAGCTTGGTGGCCAGGATCCATTCCTTGACCTTGGCGATGGGCGCGCGCAGGAACGGCAGCGTTCCCAGGAGTCCCGTGTTGGATCGGGTGCGGTAGAGGTTCTTGGCCAGCTGCTGGGCCAGGGTGGAGCCGCCTCGTCTGTTGCCCGTGGCGCTCTGGAAGATGGCGCTGGGAATGGCCAGGAAATCGATGCCCGAATGGTCGTAGAAGCGGGCATCCTCGGTGGCCACCAGGGCGCGCACGAGATGCGTGGGGATGTCCTTGCGCTCCACGGGAGTGCGGTCTTCCAGCCACATGCGCCCCACCAGCGGACCGTCGGCGAAGCGGATCTCGGTGGCGGTGGCCATCTGGGGATCGTTCAGTTCGCGCATGCCCGGCGACGATCCGAACAACCACAGGAGATTGAAGTCCACCGCACCGAAGCCGAGAAGGACCAGGGCCACCGCGCGGAGGGACCAGATGCCTCCGCCAAGGAGACGGACCCGGGCGCCGTGGCCGGACGGGGTGGCCCAGAATGCCAGGCGAAACCACTCCAGGAGCCTCCGCACGAGGGGAGACGATCGCACCCTGCGCCATGCCCGCCGGAGCCGAAGGAGTGTCTTTGATCTGCTCAAGTGGCCAGCAAAGGTAATTTCCCGCCATGGTCGTGTTCATCGCATTCCTCATGGATCTGGTTTTCGCCGAACCTCCCGCCGCCATCCACCCCGTGGTGTGGATGGGGCGGCTCCTGAAACGCTTCCAGGGCTTCCTGCCGCGATCGCCTGGCCGGGCTTTCTGGGCGGGGGCCGGTTTCTGGATCCTGGGCGCGGGGTTCTGGGGAGGCCTCTACGGGCTGCTCCAGTGGTTGACCTCCGGCATGGGAGCGGGAAAGGTGCTCGCCCATGCATTGTTCCTTTTCCCCTTGTTTTCCTTCCGCTTCCTGTGGACGGAGGTGGCGGGGGTGGGCGAAGCGCTGGAAACGGGCCTGGATGAGGGGCGCCGGAAATTGTCCATGCTGGTGTCGCGCGACGTGGAGTCCCTTTCCGGGACGGATGTGCGCGAAGCGGCGCTGGAGACCCTGGCGGAGAACCTCACGGATTCGGTGGTGGCGCCCCTTTTCTGGTACGCCCTCCTGGGGCTTCCCGGGGCGGCGGTCTACCGCTTCGCCAACACAGCCGACGCCATGTGGGGCTACCGAGGCGAGATGGAGTGGAAGGGGAAGTGGGCGGCGCGCGCCGACGATGTCCTCAACTGGATCCCGGCGCGGATCACCTGCCTCCTGATCTGGATGGGATCGTTCGATCTCCGCGCGCTTCCCGCCCAGGCGGCCAGGACACCGAGCCCCAACGGAGGCTGGACCATGGGGGCCATGGCCCTTTCGCTGGGAGTCCGCCTGGGGAAACCCGGGATCTACCTGCTCAACCCGGAGGGAGCGGATGTGGATTCCGACATTTTCCGTCGCGGTCTGCGCAAGGCCGCGGTGGCGGGGACGGCGGGCGCGCTCCTGGTCGCGGCCCTGGCCTGGAGGCTGGGCCGCTAGGAATCAGCCGGGAAGGTGGATGAACGGGCGGTCCCAGGGGATGCGAGCGCCCAGCACCACCAGGGCCAGGCCGTGGAACACCAGCATGGATTGGAACTTGGCGCGGGCGTTCTTCAGACGCTTGGCGCGGATCGATCCCACCCGCGCCAATCCCACCGCCAGGAGCGCGGAAAGGCCGTGTTCCACGAAGAAGAACCGGATGGTGGGATCCTTCATGGCCGCGGCCGGAGCCTGGAAACCCTGCTGGGTGATGGGCGAGAAGAACGCCCACAGGAGGAGTCCCACCACGAAGGCGATTTCCAGGGACATCGGGAAGAACTTGCGGGCGCGTTCGTCGTTGGCCAGCCAGCCGCCGTTGGCCAGAAGGCCCGTGGCGGAACGGAAGAGGGTGAACAGTCCCAAGGCCAGGACCACCCAGCGCAGGAGGTTGTGAAGGAAGAGGATGCTGTCGGACAAGGGATTCTCCAGTGTTGGTTTGGATCCAATGTACAGGTCGATGGTGGCCTCGACGAGTCCCGGCGATCATTGGATCAATGGGCCGACAGATCCCGCTTTGCCACCTTGGAGAAGCTGTCCCGGAACAGGATCAGGAGCCCGCCGGCCAGCAGGGCTGCACCGCCCACCCATGCCTGCCAGGGCAATTCCCGACCACCCATCCAGGAGCTCCAGATGCCGAAGACCAGGAAGATGCCGCCGGCGATGCGACGGATCAGAAGCTCGGGAAGCCGCATTCCCACCACCACGCCCAGACCGATCGCCAGCGCGTCGGCGATCACCATTCCGATGGTGGATCCCAGCCACACGGGGAGCCACGAACGGGAATGCTGGGCGGCCACGGTGGCGGTGGTGAACATGGTCTTGTCGCCCATCTCGGCGATGAGGAAGGTCCAGAAGATGATCCAGAACGGCGAGATCCCGCGGTGTTCCCCTGCCTCGTCGTCGTCGCCGCGCAAGGTCCAGATCCCGAAGATCAGAAAGCAGATCCCGGCCAGGAAGGTGGTCCAGGAACTGGACAGATTGTGTCCCAAGACGGCGCCGATCACCACCGACAGCACGTGGACCGCCGCGGTGGCGGCCAGGATCCCCGCGATGGTGAGCCGGGCCTTGTAGCGACCGGCCAGGGAAAGGGCGACCAACTGGGTCTTGTCGCCCATTTCGGCGAGGAAGACCATGCCCAGGGCGATCAGAAAGGAGTCCATCGATGGAAATCTAGGACTTGTGCAGGCCATTTCCCATTTGGGAAATGGCCTCGTTCAGGGGGCCTGCAGCTCGACCGGGCACCATTGGCCGGCACGGAGGCAGACCCCTTGGCGGAGGGGATCCCGCATCGCTTCCCGAAGCCAGGGAAGCTGGGATGCGCGCACCGCGAGGGAATCCCACAGGGAAGATTCTTCCCGAGGGTCGCGGGAAAGATCGAAAAGACCGGGGGCCCGTCCCTCCGACAGCACGAATTTCCAATGCCCACGCAGCAGGTAGAGGCCTTCCACATCCCACGAGCGGATCTCACCCGTATTCTGTCCACCCATCACCCGGTTCTCCACCGGGGGAGCCAGGAGACTGGCACCGGACACCAGTTCGCGGAGGTTGTCGGTCGGAATGCGCCAGAGGTCCAGCAGGGTGGTCATCAGATCCACAAGCTGCACGGGTCGCGAAGTCCAGCCCGTCAGGTTGGCGCGTGCGGAGGAATCGGCGAAGGCCGGGGGGATGCGCACGGCGAAGGGAATCCGGATGGATTCCTCGTAGAACGAATTGATGCGCCCGATCTTCCTTGCGCCGATGTTTTCCCCGTGGTCGGACACCAGGAACACGAAGGTGGAATCCCAGCGGGGATCCGCTTGCAGGCGCTCGAGGATCCTTGCGTGGATCCTGTCCACGTAGGTGACGGAAGCCTGATAGCGTTCCCGGGAGGAGTAGGGAAGGTCGGTGCGGGTGGGGCCGGGCCAGAAGGGGCCGTGGTTGGAGTTGAATTGGATGACCCCGAAGAATCTGCCGGGAGCGGCCAGCACGGACCCCAGGCTGTCCAGGAGGAGGGAATCGTCCACTCCCAGATCGTTGTGCGCTCGACGGGGAACGATCCGCGATGCAAGACCTTGTCGATGCCGCCAAAAGCGAATTCGTCCAGATGCTCCCAGTTCCAGTCCTGCGAGCTCAGGAGGAAGTTGCGCAATCCCGAGGCCCTCGCCGCGGTGAAGAGGGTGGGGCTGCGGTGGAACTGGTAGGTGGTTCCGTGCGTGGCCACCCCGGTGATCAGGCTGGGAACGCTCACCGACGTGGCGGTGGAATTGGCGCGGGCGTTCGGGAAGACCACCACGTCCTCCCGGGAGAGCCAGGCCTGCATGGCGGGGGCCAGGGTCTTGGGGGCCAGGGAATCCAGGAGGCCAAGACCGCCCACGAAGGCATCTGCCCGGAGGGATTCGTCCAGGATCAGCACCACGTTCCAGGTTGGCTTGCCCAAGGGCAGCGCCGTGCGCGCGGGGGCCTGGAGGTTGGTCTTGTTCCCGAAGGCTCCCAGGCCCGCCTGGAAGAAGATCCGCGACCAATTGGCCAGAAGGGGAAGGGGCTCCTGGAACCGATGCCACCCCAGGGCCAGTGGCGCCACCCCCAACGCCACCAGAAGCGGCGAGGCTCCGGCGATGCGACGGGGCCAGCCTGTACCGGTCCCCGCCAGTCGCGCGCGACAGGTCAAGGCCAGACGGTGCAAGCCCACCAGCGCGGGGATCGCCACCACCAAGGCGACAAGGCCGCGCGGATCCATGTACTCGGTGGCGAAGGTCAGGCTGTTGCGCCATTCCTTGATCGCGAAGTACAGCGCCTGGACGTTGGGCAGGTTGTGGTATTCCCTGTGGTAGGCGACGCTGACCAGGCTCGCCATGGCCAGGGCGACGGAATCGATGGCCACCAGGGTCCAGCCCAGCCGCCGCAGGGCGGGCCGGGGGTGTTCCAGCAATCGGGCGACCACCCACAGGAAGGCAAGCCAGGCCGAGAGGTCCCAGGCCAGTCCGGTGAGCCACACCTTCCATTGGGCACCGCCCCAGAGAAGGAAGCTCGAACCCTTGTCCAGGAGGATGTCGAACGCCACGAACAGAAACGGCAGGGAAAGGATCCCCGCCGTCGCTCCAAGTTTCTTGGCAAATTTCGTCAAGGTTTTCCGAGCGCCTTCGAAAGAGCGGCCAGGGTGGTGTCCGCGATGAACCCGGACTTGTCGGAGAGGAGCGCCGCGTGGGCCTTGGCCATCAGGGCGGTGTCGCCTGAGGCGATGGCCAGCTGCGCGCCGTTGGAGAGGATGCGCGCGTGCTCCTCGAGGTCGGAGAGGGTGTCGATGCGGCGGTACAGCAGGCTGTCCTCCGACTTGGTGGCCACCTTCACGGAGTCGCGGAGCTTGCGGTATTCGGCCAACGCCTGCGGGAAGCGGCCGGCGGCGTAGAGACTGTCGGCGGTCTGGAAATGGAGGTGTGACTTGTCGCCTTCGCCGCGGTACCAGAGCCAGAATCCGAGCCCGGCAACGATCAGAAGCAACACCACCACGATGTCGGTGGTGGTCGCGATGGGTTCCTTCTTGGGTTCCGGCTCCGGAGTGAAGTCGTCGTCGAGCGGGTCGGGAGTTGGAGTGGTTTCGGTCATGGTGATCTCCAGGTCGGTGTGGCGGCCAATATAGCCTCCAGCGATTCGGTCGGGCCCTCCAGGTGGGCGATGCGGCCATCCCGCACGATCTCCAGGCGGATGGTCCAATCGGCTTTCATGGCTCCATCCAGGCGGTCGGGCCACTCCACCCAGGTGGTGGTGCCCTCTCCCAGGAGGGTGTCCAGGTCCAGTCCCAGAGCCTCGTCCAGGGAGCCCACCCGGTAGAGATCCAGATGGTGGAAGGTGATCCCCTCCAGAGGGTAGGAATGGACCAGTGCGTAGCTGGGACTGCGGACGGCTTTTGTCCACCCCAGCGCATGGATGGCTTCGCGGACCAGGGTGGTCTTCCCCGCGCCCAGTTCTCCTTCCAGGAACACCAGGCTGCCCGGTCGGACCTCCTTGGCCAACGCGGCTCCCAGGTGGCGTGTGGAGGATTCGTCGGGGAGGGAAAGAGTCGCCGTGCCGATCACCGTGGAGTCAGGGTGCAGTACGGAGCCAGGACCTCGGACATCGAGAGCCCTCCCGAGACCAGACGGCCGACATGGGTGGTTCCGTAGTACTGGTACTTGTTGGGCTGGGTGAAGAATCGGGGACCCTTCGCCAGGGCCATGGGACCGCGACCGCTGTCCAAGGCGGAGGAGGCGGGGTTTTCCATGAAGAAGGCGTGGCGTTCGTCGCAGGAGATGTCGCGACCGAATTGGACCCGGAACATGTGCGGTTGGGCGTCCGAGCAGAAGACCTCGATGGCCTCGTTCACGGTGGTGGAGCCCGTGTCCGCCACCACCACCACCTCGCGTCCCATGGACTGGAAGCGGCGCAGCAGGTGGTAGAGTCCGGCCTGGGCCAGAAGGATGCGCGCCAAGGAGCGTCCCTCTTCCAGGGTGAGGGGGGTGCCTTCCTTGTCCGTCTGCTTGCGGGCTTCGGAGATCATCCTGGCGTACTCGTACACCACCGCGGTGGCGCGGGCCGTGCCCAGGCCGTCGGCGCGGCGCGCGAGGTCGCGTCCTGCTTCCAGGGTGGTGGCCACCCGCACGTCGATGTCCGATACGTCGATCCCGGTTCCGCGCGCGAAGATCTCCGACAATACGGCAGGATCGGACATGGTTTCCGGAGCGGGCCACTTCCACTTGGGGTTCTCGGAGGCGAGCACTTTCTGGGTGGCGCCTCCCAGAAGAGCGAGGCGGGCCACTTCGGGAACGCCGGGCAACGGCGCCCAAAGGTGTTCCAACTTGGTCTCGAACAGGCCGTCCAGGAACGGTTGCATGGAGAGCCAGTGGTCGGTGCGCATCCCCGAAAGCACCAGAAGGATGGGGAGCTTGTCCTCGCGGGATTTGGGACGGAATCGCCGCCCCACCAGGTCCCAGGTGAAGTTGGGCTTGAGCCGTTCCCGCCCCATCCAGCCGTACCAGCGGGTTTCCAGGTAGTTGAGGAAGGTGGATTCGGTCTCTTCGCGTTGTCCGGCGTGGGTCTCGCGAAGTCCTTCGTTGCCTCCCAGCGCGAGATCGATGTCCCACTGGCACAGGCGCACCTGGATCTGCTCCCAATCGGAAGGCTGGATGGGCCCCATGATGCGGGCCTTGTTCTCGGCGTACTGGCGCACGTACCGGCTGGTGAGGTGGTTGGTGCGCAGGCTGCGGGCGTTGAACAGGCTCTTGCAGAGGCTGACGATCTGGGCCGGATTGACGGGCTTTGTCAGGTATCCGTCGATGTTGCGGCCGATGGCCTCCTCCATCACCCGCTCCTCTTCGGACTTGGTCACCATGACCACGAAGAGATGGGGATTGGACTTCTTGAGACGCTGCAAGGTGGTCAGACCGTCGATGCCCGCCATCTGCTCGTCCAGGAGGACCACATCGTAGTTCTCGCGCGAGGCCATGGAGAGCGCGTCGTGGCCGTTGGTGGCCTTGTCCACCTGCCAGCCGTGGTCCTGCAGGAAGAAGATGTGCGCGCGCAGGAACTCGATCTCGTCGTCCACCCAAAGGATGCGTCTGGTTTCTTCGGTCTGGCTCATGTGGCTCCGGGTCTGGTTTTCTGCACGACGGAGGGGTCACGCAGGAGAATAGAAAACAACGAGCCTTCTCCCAACCGGGAGGTCTCCACCCAGATCCGTCCGCCGTGGTACTGCTCCACGATGCGCTTGGCCAGGGCAAGCCCCAGTCCCCAGCCGCGTTGCTTGGTGCTCCAGCCGGGCAGGAACACGTCCCGCAAATGCTGCGGAGGGATGCCCTTGCCGTTGTCCTGCACATCGATGCGCACATCCTGCTGGAGGCGTCCTGCCGGAGAGGTGCTGATCATGATGCGGCCGTCGGGGCGATCCATCGCGTCCAGGGCGTTCTTGATGAGGTTTTCCAGCACCCAGCCCAACAGTTCGCGGTTGACGGGAATGTCGGCGACGAGGGCCAGATCCAGATCGATGACCACCTTGCGGTCTTCCTTGGGAAGACGCGGAGTGAAGTAGTCCACCACCGTGCGGATCACGGTGTTCACGTCCTGCAGATGGAGTTCCGGGAGGCTTCCGATCTGCGAGAAGCGCGCGGTCACCTGCTTGAGCCGGGCCAGATCCCGATCCATCTCGTCGGCCATGCGGCCCATGGCCGGGTTTTCCGGGGCCTTGAAGCGCATGTACTCGATCCACCCCACCAGGCTGGAGATGGGGGTGCCCAGCTGATGGGCCGTTTCGCGAGCCAGGCCCACCCACAGGAGGCTCCGCTCGGTCCCCTGCATGATCTTCAGGCCAAACCAGGTGAGCAACGCCAGGAGCGAAATGGCCAGGATGCCTCCCGCAAGGATTCCGCCCACCTGGTTGCGCACGCGGTAGTCGCCGTGGTAGAGCCTGCCCGCGGGAGTGCCGCCCACCACGATGTCGCGCACCAGACGGTTCTTCTCGCAATCCACCTTGAACTGTTCGATGCGCTCGCGCTCGGAGGCTTCGAGGGATTCCCAGGGGAGGGCCTCGGTGACCTTCTTGTCGTCGATCCAGGGAATGTTGCGCCAATGGATGGGTTTGCCGTCTGGGTGGGTGTACAGAAGCGGCACGTCCGATCCATGCATCACGTCGGTGATGAATTCGCTGCTCTGGCGGGCCAGGAGCTGTTCGGTCAGGGCGTAGGCGTACAGCTCCGCTTCACGTTCGGCGGTTCGACGGCTGCGCTCGCCCAGGTCCAGCACCAGGGCCACGTAGAGGGCCATCAGTCCGCTGACCACCAGCATGGCCACCAAATACCCTGCAGCGCGCGCCCGATAGGGCGCACGCTGGTAGATCAGGGCCAGACGGATGCGGATGGCTTCGCCCAGCCGCCGCGCCTGTCTCAGCAGGCGCATCGCCGAAAGGTGGAACAAACCGCCTCAGGCCCGGAGGACGTCCACTCCGCCCAGGTAGGGGCGGAGGACTTCCGGCACGACCAGGCTTCCGTCCTCCTGCTGGTAGGTTTCCAGAAGGGCCACCAGGATGCGCGGGGTGGCCAGCCCGGAACCGTTCAACGTGTGGGCCAGCACGGGCTTGCCGTCGGCACCACGGGTGCGGATGGAGGCGCGCCGCGCCTGGAAGTCTTCGAAGTTGGAGCAGGAACTGACTTCCAGCCACTTCTTCTCCACCGGAGCCCAGACCTCGATGTCGTAGCACTTGGCGGCACCGAATCCCATGTCGCCCGAGCACAGGAGCAGGGTTCGGTAGGGGAGTCCCAGCTTGCGCACCAGGCTCTCCGCCTGGGCGGTGAGCGTTTCGTGGGCTTCGTAGCTGGATTCGGCTTGGGAGAACCAGACCATCTCCACCTTGTCGAACTGGTGCAGGCGCAGGAAACCCTTGGTGTCCTTGCCGTAGCTGCCCGCCTCCCTGCGGAAGCAGGGGGTGTACGCGCAATATTTGACGGGCATCTCCTTGGGATCCAGGATCTCGTCGGCGTGCAGATTCGTGACCGGCACCTCGGCGGTGGGGATCAGGTAGAGCTCGTCTTCGTGGCAGGTGTAGAGCTGGTCGGCGAATTTGGGCAGGTTGCCGGTTCCGGTCATGGCAGCCCGGTTGACCATCAAGGGCGGCTGCACTTCCAGGAAGCCCGCTTGGCGGTGCTCGTCCAGAAACCACGCCACCAGGGCGCGCTCCAAACGCGCGCCCCATCCCGTGTAGACGGGGAAGCCCGCGCCGGAAATCTTGGCGCCGCGTTTGAAATCGAACAGTTTGAGGGCCTCGCCCACCTGGAGGTGGTCCTTGGCCCAGGCGGGAGCGTCCTTGATCTCTCCCCAGGTGCGCGCCACCACGTTGTCTTCGCTGGAGCGGCCGTCGGGAACCGAGGCGTGCGGGAGATTGGGCAGACCCATCAGGATCTCTTCCAGCTCCTTCTCCGCGGCGACCAGCTTGGCTTCCGCTTCGGCCTGTTCGTCTCCCCGGGTCTTGATGGCGGCGATCGCCTCGGAGGCGTCCTTGCCTTCGCGCTTGAGTTTGCCCACCTCGGCGGAGGCGGCGTTCTTGGCGGCCTTCGCGGATTCCACCACGGAAATCAAGGAGCGACGGAGCTCGTCCAGCTCCACCAGACGGTCGACAGGGGCGCTCAGGCCTCGGCGCTGCCAGCCTTTGCGCAACAATTCAGGATTTTCACGGATGAGTCGCGGATTGATCATGGGACTTTCAAAGGTAGCCCATGCGATCGGGGAATCCAATTCGCTCTTCATTCGAAGTTTTATTGGTTTTATCCCAAGGATAACTTGCCAAAACCACTACATCCTCTCTATTCTAGTGCCTGTTCCACAACTTTTTGTGGGAGGGCATCCTTGACAAACGTGACTAAGCAAGACCTCGTGCAACGCGCCGCCTTCCAGTCTGGTGTGTCCCAGGCCAAGACTCGTCAGGTCATGGACGAGTTCCTGAGGGTGGTCGGCGACGAGTTGCAGACCGGACATACCATCGAGATCCGCGGTTTCGGGACCTTTCTGACCCGAAAGCGCCAGCCGCGCCCCGCACGCAACCCTCGCACCGGCGAAGTGGTTCCTCTGGGCGAGAGGCGGGTTCCGCTGTTCAAGTTCAGCACGGAGTTGCGCTTGGGCGAATCTCCCGAGGCGCGTTGGGAGCTGGCGGAGACCCTTCCCTGATCCTGCTCGCGTCCCTGCTGGGGCGACTCTGCAGCGCCGTGCCGGCGGTCCTGTTCGATGGCGTTTCCGGTTCGGCGGGAGCAGCCGGGGCCTTGGAACGTGTCCTGACCGATTCCCTTTCCGCGCGGGGACAGGTGTTTCCCGCCGACAGCCTCCGAACCTGGCGCGATCGAGGCGATTGCTCGGCGGACCGTTCGGACGAGGCGGTCGCCAAGTGCCTGCAGCGGTCCAAGGCCCAGAAGCTGGCCTGGATGCAAGCCGCTCCGGTGGAGTCCGTGTTTTCCCGGATCGTCTGGTTTCCCCTGGTGGGGCGGCGGACCTGGTCGGGTTCCGCGATCGCGACCGTGGCCACCTCCGGTGGGCGGCGATCCCGTCGGTTCTCCGCAAGCTACGTGCAGTCCTTGGGGTTTGTCGGAACGGTCGATGCGGACCGATTCCCCCCCTCCTCGCAGGATCTGCATCTGGCCTCCGACTCCCTCGCCAAGCTGATGGCCAAGGACCTGGCGAGCTTCGTGCTGTCGGATTCGGCCGAAGGGGGATCCGCCTCCGTCCCGCCTTGAGCGGTTGACCACAGGGGGGCCAAGAGGCTACGTTTGTGCCCCTTCGACGCGAGAGGCCCCCCGGAAGATCCGGTGTTTCACAACACCGACATCGACACCGGGATTGGCGCGGAGCCGGGTTCACCCGGAGACGCCCATTCTCCAAACCTCACCGGTCCCAGAGAAGGAGGACGCATGTCCCAGGAAGATCCCAGGATTCTCGAACTTCGCGCGATGCGCGACAAGGTGCGCCAGGGAGGCGGAAAGGCTCGCGTGGACGCCCAGCATGCCAAGGGCAAGCTGACCGCTCGCGAACGGATCGATCTTCTGATCGACAAGGGCACATTCCACGAGCTGGAACCCTACGTCACCCACCAGGGCGACGAGCTCGGGATCGCCAAGGACCACATTCCCGGCGACGGCGTGGTCACCGGATACGGCACCATCGACGGTCGTCCCGTGTACCTGTACGCCCAGGACTTCACCGTCTACGGCGGCACCATGAGCGACATGGTCTCGCGCAAGATCTGCCGGTTGATGGATCTGGCGCTGCGCAACGGCGCACCCCTGGTGGGGCTCATCGATTCGGGCGGCGCCCGCATCCAGGAGGGCGTGAAGAGCCTGGGCGGATACGCCGAGATCTTCCGGCGCAATGCGCGCTACTCCGGTTGCATCCCCCAGATCTCCGTGATGCTCGGGCCGTGCGCTGGTGGTGCCGCCTACAGCCCGGCCATCACCGACGTGATCATCATGGTGAAGAACCATTCGTACATGTTCCTCACCGGTCCCGACGTCATCAAGGCGGTCACCGGCGAGGTCGTGGACGCCGAAACCCTGGGTGGCTGCGAAACCCACATGAGCATTTCGGGCACCAGCCATTTCGCGGCGGATAACGACGAACACGCCTTGGCCATGACCCGCGACCTCCTTTCCTTCTTCCCCTCCAACAACGTGGAGAACCCGCCCGCCGTGCCGTGCACCGATCCCTCCGACCGCATGGACGAGGAACTCAATTCCATCGTCCCCCTGGACGGCATGGAACCCTACGTGATGCACGAGGTGGTGGAACGGATCGTGGACGAAGGCTCGTGGCGCGAATTCCAGCCCACCTGGGCGTGCAACGCCCTCACGGGTCTGGCTCGCATGGGCGGTCACACCGTGGGAATCGTGGGGCAGGAGCCCTCCGTGATGGCCGGCGTGGTGGACATCGACGCCGCCGACAAGATCTGTAGGTTCGTGCGCACCTGCGACTGCTTCAACATCCCCATCCTGACCCTGATCGACAGCCCAGGATTCCTGCCCGGGGTGGACCAGGAGCATCGCGGCATCATCCGCCACGGCGCGAAGGTGCTCTACGCCTACGCCGAAGCCTCCGTGCCCAAGGTGTCCATCGTGACCCGCAAGGCCTACGGCGGCGCCTACGTGGTGATGAGCTCCAAGTACCTGGGAACCGACGTCACCTACGCCTGGCCTTCGGCCGAGATCGCGGTGATGGGCGCCGA
>DAOPYN010000069.1:0-18495 GCA_035352895.1 Fibrobacteria bacterium
TCACGTTCAGCGTGCGGATCAACACTTCCCTGTAGATGGGATTGGCGATTTCCCATCCGTTGTCGAAGTGGATCAAGCCAAGGTCCATCGCCAGCTGCACGTCCGGATCGCTTTCGCCCAAAATGATGGCGCTGTCGCCCACCAGGATGGGCTGGATCACGCGTTTGATCTTCGGATCACGTAGACGCTCGGCCAGGCTGTCGATATGAACTGCGCGGCTCTTGATCAGAGCTTCCTTGGCCAGCTCGATGTGGTCTGCAGTCACGGGGGCGCCGTCGGGGACCAACCTCGTCACGCACAAGTCCGCCAACGTGTTCACGAGCCAAGGTTGCCCTCCCGAAAGACGGTACACCTCGGAAAGCGCTGCCTCGGTGAAGACCTGACCCGTGGCTTCCGTGTGCTGCAAGAGGAGTTCGCGCACCTCGGCGTCGGTGAAGTTGCGAAGGGTGTACGATTCCTTCTTGATATTGAAGGGCGAGCCCGGGTTGACCGCCACTCCGTCCTTGCTCTGGGTGAGGTAGTCACGAAGGTCGCGCATGCCCACCAGCGCCACACTCGTGGGAAACCGCCCCACGCCCCGCGACGCGAAGCCTCCGCGCAACTGGCGCAGGAAGCTGATCAGAGTTGCGCCGGAAAGGGTATCCACCTCGTCGAAAAGAATCACAAGCGGCTTGGGAGCGCAGAGTTCGGACCACTGCTTGATGGTCTCTGTGAGCTGGATGGCCGGATCGGATCCGGGAGGGGGCTTGGTGGGAACGGGAACACCGAAATCTCCGGCGTAGTTGCGAATGGCGCCACAGATCGCCGGCATCGCCATGGCGAGATCCTCGATTCCCTGGCAGGCCTCCACGCTCACGTAGCAGGCCACCACCTGACCCGATGCATTCAGGGTGCGCATCCACGACATCAGAAAACTTGTTTTGCCCGTCTGCCGCGGCGCGTGCAACACCCAATACAGCTCCTTGTCGATCAGTCGCTGCAAGTCCGCACCGGGAATGCGCAACTCGGGAGGCAGCATGTAGTGCATCTCGGGGCGGCAGGGGCCGGTGGTGTTGAATTCCTTGGAGCTGGACGCCATGACCCCAATCTAGGTTCTGGCGAATGCGCCCTGTCCTCGCGATTCCCGCTCAGGAACCGCGTCGCGGGCGGACCATCGTGCGGGCGAGCAAGCGATGCGTGGCAAGGGAATCGAAGCCTTCGCCGATCCCCACTTCGGTTCCCTCCACGCGCACCAGGTAGGCCACTCGGGTGGAGTCGGTCCAGCTTGCCGACTTGGCCCTCTTCTTCCAGGCGGGCAGCTTGCGGCCCAGGCGGGTCTCGCGCAGAGCCCACCACCCGCGGGCGAAGTCCATGGCCTTCCCTTGATCCGTGAAGGCCAAGCGCCACAGGATCGCCGACCGCGCGCCGTCGTCGCTGGATGCCACCCACAGGCGGTCGCCCCGCCACGACAATCCCCTTCCCAGAAGCAGCTTCTTGGCCACCTTGCGGTTCCACACCAACGGCAGGGCGGCGAGCCGCGCCTCGCCCGCGCGTGCCTGGCCCAACGGGGTCCAGCCCTTGGGCAACGCCGGCAGGAACGCCCAGGCGGTGTCCCAGTCGGTGGGCCGGATGTCATGCATGTAGTCGTCCAGGTGCCACAACTGCCAGGTGCCCGACGGAGGACGCGCCAGCAGGGAATCGAGCCCGGCCTTGCCATGGCGTTCCACCATCCGGCAGGCCAGACGTTCGCCGAACACGTAGGGTACGTAGGCCGGGATCGAAACCGAGGGCGGCGCATTGGCCAGGTGGGGAATCTTCCCCAATGCCTTGTCCAGCTCCCAAAGAGCTCCGCTCAGGCTGCCTCCGCACCCGCTGGACGTCTTTCCCAGTTCGGCGAGCTTTCCGGAAACGTATTCGGCCGTCCCCTCGACGGCCGCCAGGACCGCGATCCGTTCGTCCGGTTCGACCGGCCTCGCCAGCATGGCGCGCAGATCGCCCTGCTGGTCCTGCAGGGCGTGGACCATCTCGTGGGTGAGCACGCGGCGCTCGTCGCGATGCAGCGAATCCATGAGCACCAGGATGCGCTTGGCGTTGACCTGGTAGAGCGAACGCGACGCGAAGCAATCCAGACGATTGCGCTGGGTGGAAACGGTATCGGATGGCTTCAGCAAGCCCGCCGCGCGCCAGAGCCGATCGTTGGTTCCCGTCGGATCCACGGCGGATGCAGCCACCCAGCCGGATCGGGAGGCGGATTCCACCTCGTCGCAACGGTGCTCGGAGGCGATCCGCTCCAGTTTGGGCAGGTCGCGGAACCGCACGTCCAGGTACTCTTCCAGCTCCGTGCGGATCTCCGCCCCCAGCTTGGCCAGGCGCTGGTCTTCCGATTCCGACGCATCCTGGAAATGCGGCACCAGAAGGCACCCGGAAAGGACGAGCCCGAAGATGGCCAGATTGCGGATGCGGAAACGGAACACGATGTTCCATTATCCCTTAAGACAACCCTCCACGGCACCTCGGCGAAGCGACCGCTCGAACGCCTCCACCAGTTCCACCTGGGAGCGCGTTTCCAGGGCGCGTGGCGAACGGTGCCGACGCACGTGGGCGATCGCCTCCTGGGACCCCATCCCCGCGGCCACCTCCACGCAGGCGGCCACCATCCCCGAGCGTCCGATCCCGCCCAGGCAGTGCACCACCACGCTCCGTCCCGCGCGGCAGGCCTCCAGCACCGTGTCCACCAGCATCCGGGCCTGATCCAGTCCGCAGGCGTGCTGATCCAGGATGGGCGAATGGACCCACCCGATCCCGCGCCGCGAAAGCTCCGCGGGAAGATCGTCCACCCCGTAGCGCGAAAGCTCCTCCGTGGCGACCAGACCCACCACCAGGTCGACGCCCAGGCCCGACAACCGGTCCAAGTCTTCCGTCAGATTCCGTCCACGATCCCTCCGCCCGGGGAGGATCGTGAGTCCCACCCGCCCGGACACCCCCTCCAACGGGACCCAGTCCACCCGCAGGCTCCGGTCCTGCTCCAGGTGCTCCCGGCACTTCCCGGCGAGCAGACCCGCGTGCAGGAGCGCCCCGCGCTTCTGGATCGGATCCGGCTCGTCGAAGGACAGGGTGTGCACGGCGTAGCGGAGCGCCGCGATCCTCTGCTGCCACGGGTCGCGGAACACACCCAGCACGCCGGACAGGATCGAACGCAGCACGCGGAGGGTCTCCCAGGTGCGCTCCAGCCGCGGGTGGATCCCGGCCTCGCCAGCCGACGGGAGCTCCGAGGCCAGGTCTTCCACTTCCATCAGCCTTTGGAGCATCGCCCCGAACGGAACAAGATCCGTCATCCGTTCCATGGGGGTCCAGACGTGCAGCAGGTCGTTTTCCAGCTTCACGAAATCGCAGGCCACATGATGTCGACGCGAATGGAAGAAGTCGATGAGCCACACGTTGGAGTTGCCGTCGATCAGGATGTTGGCGCCATTGAGGTCGCCGTGGACGCGGGCCATGGGGGCGAGCTCGCGCACGCCGCTTCCCGCGTTCGCCAGGGTGTGTCGGTAGAAGGGCGCCACGGGAGCGCACGCCAGCCCCGGCAGCATCTCCCATGCACGCGAAGGATCGGGATTTCCCAGCGCGCGCACGGCCCGTTCCACACCATCGGCCCACTTGGGATCGAAGCCCCACAATTCCAGCAGGTCCACCGGCTCCGGGGATGCGGCCTGGTAGAGCCGCCCCAGCTGTTCCTGGAAGACCGTGCGCAGGACGGTTTCCACGCCGCGGGAATCCAGCCCTTCCCGCCAGAGCTTCTGGAAGGTGCGGCTCTTGTCGCTGGTCATGGAGGCGTAGCGGTACTTGATCCCTCCGCGCTCGCCCAGGTCGGAGAAGTCGGCGATGCGGGGCGCGGAATTTCCCAGGATGGGCTCGATGGTTTCAAACGAGATCCTCTCCTGCCCGATCGCCTTGCGCGGCCCGATCTTCACCACGTGCGGGCACTGCCGGCGACCTTCCACGTCGAAGCTTTCCACCGCCAGCACGGCGTTGCCGCTGAAGCCGCCATCCAGGCTGTGCGCCTGGACCCGGGAGGCGTCGCGGAAGAGCCAGGCCAGCAGTTCGCGGTCGGTGGGCGCGAGGGTTCCGTCGCACTCGATCCGCACCGCGTCCAGGTACGACGCGTGCCGTTCCAGGTCGGAGGCGGGGCCGTCCTTGGGCGCCAGAAACTGGCAGAACTCCCCCATGGAATGGAACACCCGCACCCCGATCACCCGTTCCAGGTGGTCGAGCGCGGTCAGGTGCCGCTCGCGGCTGGAGCTGGCGGCCAGCGCCGAGCACACGGCGATGTCCAGATGGGGATGGCGGGTGCGCAGCTCGTAGGCCAGAAACGACACCTTGGCGTCCGTCCAGGCTCCCACGATCCCGGCGCGGGTGGTTCCCGGCAGGATCGCGGACAGCACCCGCTCCATGTCGGTGCGCAAGAAGTCGTTGAGGGTGGTGGACGACACCAGGTGGCAGCGCGACGCATCCCCCGGCAAGCGGAAGACGAATTCCGCCCCCGCGCTACCCTCCAGGCAGTGCGGCCCGAAGTGCGCCAAGTGCTCTGCCTGTTCCGGATCGCCAAGGCGGTGCAGGTCGCGCACGTGGACGATCTCCAGTCGATCGCGCTCCACCCCGTGGGCCCAGGCCAGGAACCGCGCCACGGGCCCGTCGTCGGGATCGTCTCCCATCAGGCGCGAAGCCTCGGCGCTGCCGATGTGCAGCACGCTCGGCATGGCGTCCCACGGACCCAGCGGGGCCACGAAGTCGTTTTGCAAACACTGGGTGAACAGGACGGATCTGGTCTGGGCGGGCATGGAGGGAATGTAGGCAACGTCCTTCCCATCCGGTGGGGCTATCCTTCCGCCAGCATCCCTCCCTACTGTGGGGTCTGCTCCAACCATTCGTTGATCTCCTCCGCGTGGGTCATGGAAATCAGATGACCTCCCTCCACCATGCGGACCTCGCCCGTAGGCGGCCTCAGGATGCGATCCTTCCTGCCGTGGATGCGGTGCGCCGCCGGAAGGTCCGTGGACCACCAGGTCGCCACCAACCGGCACAGCCCCTTGACCGAACGTGGGCCAAGACGAGCGGCCATTTCTCCGAAGAGCACCAGATGCTTCGGATCGCGGATCCCGAAGAAGTGGCCCACCACCGCCTTCGGCAGCCAACGCAGATCGAACAACGGCCGGGGGATCCAGGGGACCAACGGAAGGAGGATCCGAAACAACGGCCGCAACGAGGAACGATCCTCCAGAGACCCGATCAGCCACACGCCCCCCTCGGGACGCATCCTCCTCGCGATCTCCAGGGCCGCGATCCCGCCGAAGGAGATGCCCACCAATCGCAGGGGACGGTGCGCCGGAATCTGTCGGATCATGGCGTGCGCGAAGTCGTTCCAATTCGCGGGGATCGGATTCGGCCATTGCAGCCAGATCGATTCCCCCTGCACCGGATGGAAGCGCGCGAGGGTCGCGTCGGCTCCCAAGCCGGGCAGGAACACGGTGAGCAGGTGTTCCAGGTTGTTTTCCACGGATTCGCTCACCGGCTCCTTCCTCCCTCCACCCTGCGAGGCATGGAGGGAATGTAGGCATCCTGACGGATCGATTCGGATTCAGGCCGTTGCCGGGGCGGCCTTGCGCGCGGGACGCTGGAAGAACACGCCCAGCTCCTCCTGGGCCACCGAAAGGCCCGGGACCTTGTCGCTGTAGCGCTTGACCGCGGCGTAGACCTCCAGGCATTGGGCCAGCGAATCGGAACCGGCCGCCACCATCGTGTCCTGGATGGCCTTGGCCAGTTCGTTCACCTGGCTCAGGATGGGGCGAAGCGATTCAACCAGCGCGACATCCTTCGCCAGCTCCTCCAGGGAGAGGAATCCCGGCACCACTTCGGGATGGGCCTTGGCCACGGCGCAGGTCTTTTCCACGAAGGGCATCAGTCCATTGCCGGCGCGGAACAGGCTCTTGGCCTGGTCCGGATCCAAGGTCACCAGAAAGGAGAGCTTGGAACGGATGTCGGAAAGCTGCGCGAGGATATCGAGCTTGGTCTGCTCGGGCAGGGTCGCCGAGACGAGGTTTTGGATGGACATGGGATCAGGTCTCCGTTGTCGATGTTTGGGGGAATGCACCACCGCCCTCGCCCGGGTGCGGACGAAGGTGGCTTCCGAACGGCTACACCCGCCGGGGATGGCGGGCATGACAGCTCTTGTCTGGAATCTACACGACAACTCTCCGCGCGCGCAAGTGTTTTTGGAGCTCGCCACCCAAAGAGCGGGGCTCAAACCCCCAAGCGCGGGTCACCGAACCCCAAGCGCCGAGGAAAAAGTCGTGGTGATGGGGCGTCGAGGTCGATGCGAGGGACAATTTGCCCGAAGCACGGGGCGGAAAGATCGGAAGGAGGAGGAAAAAGCCCTGGCGATGGGGGGACGAGGGTGGTGCGAGGGGCGAAAAGATCGGAGGGTGGGGTGGGAAGGGCGGTGGGAGGAGGGGAAAGCCGTGGCGATGGGGAGAATGTCAGAAAGCACCGCAAAGAATGCCCCCAACCAGTAGTACAGATCCTCGACTCATTCGGCCTTCATTTATCTGAACTCACTTGATGCTCATGGGAAATAGGCATCTTGCCTCACGGACGATCGGCTCTGGGGGCTACGTGGCGCTTCGCAATCTGAACCGAACAGCTTTGCCTCCTATTTCATTTCCTCGAAGGCTGCTTGCCGTTTGTTTGCAGGTGAGACCAATTCCTGCTGGCAGAATCTCTGATATGGCTCACCCCCGCGTGCGGGGGCGATCAATTTCGTTTGTCGGGAGCGCCGCCCGGGTGGTTTCAATCCGCGCCCCCGCGTGCGGGGGCGATGGACCCGTCGATTATTCCGCCCTCCAGTTCCCGTTTCAATCCGCGCCCCCGCGTGCGGGGGCGATCGTGGGTCTGGATCCCAGACGCCGGAAGAGGTGGTTTCAATCCGCGCCCCCGCGTGCGGGGGCGATGCTGCCATCCCAGCGACGAAACCACCACCAACGTTTCAATCCGCGCCCCCGCGTGCGGGGGCGATAAGCGGTCGGCCTTCGGGAACTTGATCCACTTGTTTCAATCCGCGCCCCCGCGTGCGGGGGCGATCTGGGGTGGCCGTGGTGGTGCCGGAGTTGACGGTTTCAATCCGCGCCCCCGCGTGCGGGGGCGATCAGTTCCGTTTGCGTCGATTGTCCATGTTCCGGTTTCAATCCGCGCCCCCGCGTGCGGGGGCGATCTCGGCTCTTCTTCCGGGTCGATCGCTCTCGGGGTTTCAATCCGCGCCCCCGCGTGCGGGGGCGATCCCTTGATCTCGGCGGCGGCTTTGACTCGGTCGTTTCAATCCGCGCCCCCGCGTGCGGGGGCGATTTCGGGACGTGCGCGGCGGAAGGCGCGACATCGTTTCAATCCGCGCCCCCGCGTGCGGGGGCGATTTCGGGACGTGCGCGGCGGAAGGCGCGACATCGTTTCAATCCGCGCCCCCGCGTGCGGGGGCGATTTCAGGTATTCCCCGATCCGATGGGCCGCGAAGTTTCAATCCGCGCCCCCGCGTGCGGGGGCGATTGGAGTCCCCGATCCCCTGCCAGCCGTTGTCGGTTTCAATCCGCGCCCCCGCGTGCGGGGGCGATATGTTGTTCAGCGCGTTGAACACCTCTTGCGAGTTTCAATCCGCGCCCCCGCGTGCGGGGGCGATGCCGCAAGGCGGATCGTCAAAAAGAGATGGAGGTTTCAATCCGCGCCCCCGCGTGCGGGGGCGATCGCAATGCAATCTAACTCCGATGGATCCTCGCTCAAAGAAGGATGGATCGCTAACCATCCTTCCCTGAACATTCCACTCGACGCCCAAGGGCGCCCCTCGATGTCAAAGAGGCAGAAATAGGGGCCCTGTGGGAATCGCTAACCTCCCCGCCATTTCGATGGAGCTGGAGGTCAGCGATGGGGGCCTACACCATCAACAAGTCATTCATGTCCGGCGAAATCTGGCTCCCATGATGCTCGATCCTGCGTTCCCACGACGACCCAAGGAAATAGAAACGCAGACTGTCCGCCTTGGGACTCATGACCCTCAACAGGCGCGTCTTCAGAAGTTCCCATCGTGCCGGGTCCACATTGCATTCGAAGACGGAATTCTGGACGCGCATCCCAAAACCTTCGCAGGCCTTTGCGATGGAGCGCAGTCGGTTCCGCCCTTCCGGGGTTGTGGTCGATACGTCGTAGGTCACCAAAACGAGCATGTCACCTCCACAGGAAGGCCGGATAGAATTCGAGGTCCCCGCGAAGGTGCCGAGCCAACAATCGGGCCTGCGCCAGGAAGACGACCCCGATGCCCATCTCTTCCTCCAAGAACGGATGCTGGATGGCTTCGCGTTTGCGCTTCTGGTAGGCCGCGAGCAAAGTCTTCCGCGTCTCTGGGGTCATCTCCACCTCGCCGGTGGGTTGGACCACGAATCCCGAAGCATCGACTTGTCGAAGATTCACCAGCCCCAACACCAAGCGATCAGCGAACGCCGATCGGAATTCCTCCATCAAATCCAGGGCAAGACTTGGGCGTCCGGGCCGCTCCACATGGAGATACCCAACGAACGGATCCAACCCCACGCACTCCAGGCAGGAACGGAGATCCAAGGCGAGGATCGAGTAGGTGTAGGAAAGCAGCGCATTGATCCGATCCATGGGTGGACGCCGTGTGCGCGAAAGGAAGCGGAATTCGGGCCCGGGAACCAGGATCATCCGATCGAACACGGAGAAGTAGGCCTCGGCGGCATCGCCCTCCATCCCCCGCAACGAGGCGATGTCGGACGCGTGCTTGAGCCGCCCGTGCGTGGCCTCCATCCTCGCCGATGCATGACGGATTTCGTCCGCCCCGGAGGCGTCGCCGTGGTTGCGCAGAAAACGAAGCAACGTGTTGCGTTGGTTCTGGATCTTGGCGGCTACACAACAACGCGCGACGGAAATGCTCCGCTCGGGATCGTCGCTTGTCCGGTATTGCGCCCGTCGCAGGAGGACGTTCCCTTGGGTGGGCCCCTGCATCCGCGCCAGGAACCGCCCTTGTCCGTCCAGATAGCTGATGGTTACGCCTTCGCGGGCGCAGTGCTCGGTGAGCACCGGCGATGCCGAGATCCCGAAACCGAAACAGACGATTTCGGAGATCGCATGGATCGGAAACTGGGCGATCTTCTGGCGATCCTTGTGGATCACGATGGACATCCCATCCTTGTGGATCCAGGCCCCTTCCTGCGTGACGTAGAGAGTGTTTCCAACCTGCTTCATCCCAGGAGCTCCTTGAGGTATTCGCCAGCCTTGCCCTTGGCTCCCGCCTTCGGCTGGCAAAGATCGATCAAGGAGCAGGCGCAGCACCCCTTCTTCCAGAGCGGAGGCGGAAGGATTCGGGAAGTCATCATTTCTCCAAAGGCCTGCGCGACCTCCTCGGTCCGAACCCGAAGCCCGGTGGTCAACGCGACCTCCTCTCTCCGGCGGATCTCGCCATAGAAGATCGCGCCACCATCCACCACGGCGCCAGTCATCTCTTCGATGCACAATGCCTGCGCGCACAGCTGGACCGCGTCCCAGTCGTCGTCCTTGGGCTCCCCTCGCTTGAATTCCACCGGATGGAACGACCAATGTCCCTCCAATCCCAGGAAGGCCGCATTGTCGCCAGGCGCGTCGCTCTTCTCCAATTCCAGCACATCCAGGCGCCCCGCGATTCCCAGTCGCAGAGACTGGACGCGCAAACCCGAAAACTGTCGCAAGCCTTTGCGAAATTCGCGATACCCTTCATCCACCCGTTCGTGGAGCGTACGCCCTTCGGCGGTTCGTTTGTTCTCGGCCCAGACCTGCTCCAGATGGATCAAACCCGCCTGGCGCGGACAGAAGGCCATGTGCTGCAAAGCCGAGATGGGATGGAGGTCTTCTTCGCGGGGAGTCATGGCGAGGAATCAGACTCGAAACAGTTTTTCGAATTCCATGCGACCGTGGAAGACGCCGAGGATCTCGACGGCGTCGGACCTCGGATCGTACCGGTACGGAACCTTGTGGTGTCCGTAGAACAGGAGACGGATTTCCGCGTCCCCATCGAATTGCCAAAAATGTCCGATCTGTGGAAACTCCGATACGACCTGGGTGCGCTCCCAGATCTGCTCCACCATCTGACCCGCCTGGAGCACCGAATCCTTGGCGATCCACGCATGGATGGACTCCAAGTGATCCAGTGATCGAGCGCTCCAGCGGATCAGTGCCACGAACGGATCCGTGCGAGCGCGTCCTCGTTGGCGACCAGGTTCCCGGATCGCACATCTTCCAAGCCTTCTTCGACCATGCGCTGGATCAGGATCTGTTCGATCAACTGATCCCACCCCGCATCCTCGGGCTGCTTGCGGATGACTTCGATCAACTGCTCCTGCCTCGGCGACATACGCACCTCCAAGTCGGCCCCGATCGGTAATCGGAGCCTTTCGGTGAATCTACCCTCAAACCTTGCGGAAAAGTTTCACGCCTTTCCCCAGGTCTGTCGTGGAGCCAACCGGAGGAAGTGGCTTGCCATCGAAAAGCGGCTCGTAGTCGGCAAAGGATCGCGCAGGCTGGTTCTTGGCCGGGGGAATGGTCACGCGCTCGAAGAGAGCGTGCGCCGCCGCATTTCCTAGCGCCGAGTCGTGCTCGAACACGAGCAGGGCACGAGTGGACATCAGGCCGCGCGCCGCCGAACGATCATGTTCGAACATGTTCTCGATGGCCTTCCAGAACAGTTCCAGATCTTCCTGCGAAAATCCCGTCTGGTTCGCGAGGTGCGCCGACACGAATCCATGGCCCAGGTAGAGCCCATAGGGGATGGTGAACTTGCGACCCATCGTACGGTTGTCTCCGCCCTGCTTTTCCGCCTCCGCTTCCGTAGCCACGGCCATGCGGGTGATGCTGTGTTCCAACGTCACGACGGGCTCCACGGAACGCGCGAAGGTCATCTGGATGGGCCCACGTACTTGACCCGCGTTCTTCCCCGTACTCATCACCGCCCCGAAAGTGCGGATGTCGTAATACTTGGAGCACATCCACTTCCGGGCCGCTTCGGTCTTGTCGCCCTTTTCCTTGTTCTTGACGGAATCCTGTTCGTGCGCGGCATCGATCGCCTGATTCAGGATGGCCTTCTCCTTCACGAAGATGTCGTAACCCTCCTTGCCTTCCTGTGTGAGCTGGACGAAGTTGCGGATCTTGCGTTTGAGGCAAACGTCCGTGACCAGGCCGCGTCCTGTCTCGGCGTCGATTCGTGGCAGATTTCCGGCATCGGGATCGCCGTTGGGATTGCCATCTTGCACATCGAAGAGGAGGACGAAGTCGTAGCGCTTGGTGATCTGGGTGCTCATGGTGGTTTCCTTTGCGGGTTTCAGGTTTCAGACGTGTTCTTGTCGGACTTTGTGAAGAGGGCTTGGCGCTGGTGGTAGTAGCCGATGGCAAACCGAGCCTGCTCTTCGATCGACAGGTGGTTCGGCATGCTCGGCGGAAGGCCCTCGATGATTTCCGTCAAGCGCTTCTCGTGGGAGATCCGGAAGGCCGGATTCTCGAGCTTGGCCAGATGATGGTTCTTCAGCTTGAGAAGCTGCGGGAAGACCGTGACAGGACTCGCGGACGCGGCTCCGTAGTAGCGATCGCGAATCGTGGCGTTGATGCCCGGCTGCGCGTCTTCCTGGATTTTTTCCAGTACGGCGAAGAGCCTCCCCAGCAGATAGCCGGGATTGGTGTTGGCGGGGTCGAGGGACACGAGGATCTCCTTCTCGTTGGTTGGATGCGTGCGTTGGAATCGGTTGAGGTAGGCCTTGAGAAGCGATGCGCGGATACGGGTGACCTTCTGCTCGGCGCGGATGCGGCGGATGGTCTGTTGCAGTAACGTCGCCGGATAGGGCGTTCCTTCGAGGATTGCCCGTGTGACATTTCCCACGAGATTCGGCGGAATGTTCGAACTGTCCTGCTGCGCGGAAATGTCTTTCAAGCAGTGCCAGAGGGCGTAGCGACCGATGTCCTTTGGACCGCGAACGATCTCCAAGTCATCGAAATGCCGACGGATTCTGCCGGAGAATTCACCAATGGTTCCGTTTTGCCAGAAGCGGATGGAAATTCTCGCGGAATTGGGAGCAAACCCGAGGACAAAGAATCGCGTCTGTGCGTCGGGGATCTCTGCGCCGATCGAAAAGCTCTTGTATAGAGTCATCACCGCTTGGACTTCAAGGTCGGAGCCATCCTTCTGTGAATCCGGCTTGAAGAACCATGGGAATTGCTCTTCGAATTCCGCCTTCCTTTCTGCCCAGAAGACCACGGTCGCGTCCCCAACCACCAAGTGGCGACGCTCATCCTTGAGAAGTTCGTTGGCCGCTTTCACAAAACCCTCGGCCGCCCGGGGAGACATCGGAGAATTGAATGCCGTCTGCTTGTTGTACGAAGCGAAGGCCGGCGTTGCCCCTTGGTTGCGACCATTCTCGAATTTGTTGTTCACCGCGACCAAGGAACCGCCGGTGGGATTGGCTCCTCGTACGCCTTTGATCTGCGGTACTAGACGTACAAGTGAGGACTGTTCGCCGGTGACCAAACAGATCCCCTTGCAGTCTTCCGACTGTCCTTGGTCGCTCGCAGGATTGGATTCGCCGTTTTTCACATCGGGATGAGCGGTCAAGATCCCGTATCCGTCCATTGCCAAGGCAATCAGCGACGAAGGCTCCTTGACTTCGCCCCAAAGCGGGTCTGCCTCCAGTGCCGACATCGGCAAATTTTCCAAGAAGGCGATCACCTCTCTCCAAGGACTCCGGTCTGCGCCCAAGCTCTGGATCTTGTCGCGAAAGGTCTTTGCCTGGAGCTTCACCCGGTCTGGCTTGCTGGTTTCCTTCGTCGGAACCCCGAAGACATACTCCGCATTTTCCCAAAGAAGATTGGCCTTGATTCCATTGCCCTTCGCCTCGCCAAGGGAAGGAACGAGAAACTCCTGTCCCACAAGCTTTTTCCCCGCCAACTGCCTCGTGTCCTCGAAGCCAACAAATTGACCTGCCGAGTTGAGACAACACTTGAACGGGATTCGCTTCGTCTCGAAACCCTCTGGAGCGATTCCTTCCAGTCTTTCGCTCAATTCGTACAGCGATTGCAGGATCATTTCGCCTCCTTGGTCCGCTTGGCGATCTCGATCGCTTCCAGGAATCGATCTGGTCCCGGCAGATGCTTCTTCAGATCGCGAGGGAGCTTGCGGGTGAGCTGGAACTCCGATACGCCCATCGGCTTCTCGATGCCGCGCAAGGCGTATTCCACCTCGAAGTGGTCGCGGTCGGCGCAAAGGATGATCCCGATGGAAGGATTCTCGTCGGGAGCCTTCACATGGGCATCGAGGATGTTCAGGTAGTAGTTCATCTTGCCTGCATGCTCGGGCTCGAAGGCTCCAGCCTTGAGTTCCACGGCCACCAGGCAGCGCAGGAACCTATGGTAGAAGAGCAGATCCAGGAAGATTTCCTTGCGCCCCACAGCGACCCGGTACTGGTTTCCCATGAAGGCGAACCCGTGCCCGAACTCCAACAGGACGTCGCGGATGCGTGCGACCATCGCGGCCTCGATTTCTCGCTCCCGCACCGGCGTGTCCAGCCCCAGGAAGCCCAGATCGTAGGATTCCCGCAGGCTCGCCGCAGCCAGTTCCGCCTGCCGTTCGGGAAGAAGTCGATGAAAATTGTTCGCGACCTCCATGCCGCGCCGGGACCAGGCGTCGGCCTTGATCTGCTGGATCAGATCGCTGCGCGACCACGAACCTTTGGCCGCCTCGCGCAGATAGAATTCGCGGGCGTCGCGTTCCTTGACCTTGGTGAAAATCACGAGATTCTGGCCCCAGGGCAATTCTCTAACAAGCTGTTGGAGAATTGGCTCGTCCCGGTACTCCAGCCGGAATTGCCGCATGAACCAGAGGTTCTGAGGAGACACGCCAAGGCCACCGTCAAACGCCTTCAGGTCGCGCGCCAGTCGTTCCACCACGGATTTCCCCCAGCCGAACCGCTCCTGCCGCTCCAAAATGAGGCCACCGATTTCCCAGTACAACCCGATCAACGACGACTGGACCGTTCGAGACACCTTGTGGCGGGCGCTTTGGATGGTTTGACGCACGTCTCCCAGGAGTTGATGATAGGATGCTTGATCCTCCACCGTTGGTTTCGTCGTCATCGCAGCACCTCCCCGCTGTCGCGGTCCGGAACCTCGATCACGCCATTCTCCATTCGGGCCCGGAAGAACATGGGCTGCGGATCTTCCGGCTTGGCGAAGTCCAGATCGTAGAGCATGAAACCAAGATCACGGGTTTCCTCGATCGCTGGTTGAAGCGTTTCCGCCTGCTCCACCAGCCGGAATTCGCAGCAGAATTCCCTGCATCCCAGGTAAGGCTGATTGAAGCACTGCCCCTTGCGAGCCCTGCGTTCGAACATTCCTTGATACTTGCCTGGATTCTCATCCTTGGCCCAATCCGGCCTTTCTTGCGGATCCAGAAGAGCGTCGGACACCGGGCGCACAACCTTCACGCGTTGGGGAGGCGGGATGAAAACCAGTTCGGCATGGAGCCGGTAGGCCACATCGCGCAGGAAGAGCCCCGCGCGCTGTTGTCGCGCGTCTTCGATCAAGATGCTGCTACCGGATCGATCGGACGCAACCGAAGCGACTTCGTTGCGCCGCACCGAGGTCCAGCGGATTGGATTCAACACCTCGATTTTCCGGACCTGCCAGCGGATGGCAGGCTTCCAGAAAATCGCCTCGAAAACGGCTCGCGCCGCCGATGGCGTGATCACGTCGTAACTGACACGTTCCACCTTCATCTCGGGCCGCGTGAAGCAGGCGAAGTCCCCCCGCACCTCCAGGCAGAAGGACTTGCTTGTGTATTCGTTCAATCCACACCTCCCTATCGTCTTCAGCAGATGAATTCGTCGCCCCGGAATGCAGGTCCTTCCAGGCGCAACCCGAAAGTTTCTTCGTAGAGGTCGGGCACGCACTGTGCCCAAAGACCCAAAGGCTTCTTGTCGTTGCCCAACAGCTCTTCGATGGCTCCTTGCTCGACCAGCTCTTTCCATGCGCGCTCCGGAACATTCACCGTGCAACGCTGCAAGCGGCGCATGATGCGACGGGTTGGACCGAACTGGGCCAAATCTTCCAACAGTCTCCGGCTGTCGATCTTGCCGTGTCGGTACCAGACCACAATGGACTTCTGGGCATTCTCGATGAGCTGGAAGCGCTGCGCGGCCGACCGGAACTGGATCTGGAATCTGGCGGCGTCGGTATTCAAGCAAGGCAAGATGCCCTTCGCATCGAATCCATTGAGCTTCGCGAAGTAGAGCTCGAAATATTTCCGGAAGCTCTCGGGGGAAAGCGACAGAGCCAGCTCCGGCGCAAGGCGCATGAATTCCTTGGTAGCGGCTTCACCCTTGCGAAGCAATCCTGGTGGCGCCGATTTCGGGGGCGTGAAGACCACCACGCGCCCGGTGGACCGCCTTCCTTCTCGGTTGCACCGCCCCGCCGCCTGGGCGATCGAGTCCAAGCCTGCCAACGCTCGGTAGACCACCGGAAAATCCAGGTCCACTCCCGCTTCCACCAATTGGGTGCTCACCACTCGGATCGGCCGTTCCGCCTTCAAGTCGTTCTTGATCCGAGCAACGACCTCGCTGCGGTGCTCGCCACACATCAGCGCGGATAGATGGACAGTTCCTTCGGGTAGGAGTCCGTGCAATTCCCGACAGTCCTTTCTGGTGTTCACAATGCACAGGACCTGATCCAGGGCAGCCAACTCCCCGGCGATCTCGCCCCAGGAGCATGGAGCGTCGCCCTTGGAATGTCGTTCCAAGCGCACACGCGAGAGGGCGCGCGACAGATCGTCCGGCGATCGCATCAACTCGCGCACCTTGCCCACAGGAATCCCTTCGAAACTTTCCTTGTTCTGGAGCCTGCCCCCACCGATGCGTCCCACCAAAGCCGGTTGTGTCGCCGTGCACAGAACCACCGAGACTCCGAACAGATCGACCAATCCTCGGAGAACCGAGAGGATGGGTTTCAGGAACTCCGAGGGAAGCATCTGCGCTTCGTCGAGAATCACGACGGAATCCGTCACATTGTGGAGTTTGCGACAGGAGCTGGTGCGCGCCGCGAAAAGCGACTCGAAAAACTGCACATTCGTCGTCACCACGATGGGAGCATCCCAGTTCTCAGTCGCGAGCTTGGATCGCACCGTCTCCCGATCCGGATCGAGGTTGCTATGGTGTTCCAGAACGGCCTCGTCCCCGAAGACCTCGCGGAGGACCTCGGCTGTCTGTTCGATGATGCTCGTGTACGGGATCGCCACCACGATCCGGCGTTTTCCGAATCGGATGGCATGATCCAGTGCGAACCCCATGGAGGCGAGAGTCTTACCACCTCCCGTGGGAACCGTCAGCGAGAAGAATCCCGGCTCCTTCTCTGCCCCCGACCGGCAATCCTCCAGGATTTGTCGGCGCAATCGATTCACCGGAGTGTCCGGAGCACCCGACTGTTTGCGAATCATGTAAGCGTCGTATCTCGCGCGAAGAGCCTCCAGATCCGATGGCTGCGAACGATGGCCAGCTTGCTCGGGATCCATGAAAGCTTCCGTGTCCAGGAAGTCGGCATCGACCAGGCAGGAGAAGATCATCCGGATCCAGAGGTGGCATTGCTCCGGGTCGATGCGCCCCCCACAGGGGAGGGATATCGGCACAGGATGATCCATGACAACCCGAGGGGGATTCCCTTCCATGGCCTGCGCAAGATGCCGAACTTCGGAAAGCCGCTCCTGCAGACCTCGTCCAGAGGCCTCCTCCTTCTGCCAATCCGGCAGGCCGGAATGGTGCCCCGCTATCATATAGGCAAGGATTCGCCCCATTCCACCCATCCGATCCACCGAATGGATCGCCCCCGCAGCGGTATGGTCGACCTTTCCCGACCCACCTTCCTCGGCTTCGTCGCGCTCGTAGCCCGTGACACGCCGGATGTATTCCTGGAAGTCCCCTTTGTACTTGCCCAGGTCGTGCAAGATCCCCGCCGCTTCTCCCCAATCACCATTGCCGAAGGTGGAGGCGAACCGCTTGGCCAGTGAGCCCACCTCCTGGAGGTGCTCTTCCAAGGAATGAACCGCGAACCCGCCTTCTGGAAGCGGCTTGGCATGTGCGATCATCGGTTTCTTCTCACCCATCAGCGCGGTCCTTCTCCCCTGCGGTCGGGATGGAGTCGTTCCGGGAGCTTCCGGTTTGGAAAGCTGCATTTCCCAGCGATGCCTGGGTGTTCCGATTCCACCATTTCCACTTCCATACAGATTCCAACCTATCCCCCGCACCCCACCCTCCACAATCCCCGTGCTCGAATAGGCGACACCTCCCTGCACGGGCGAGCAGGTTCCGTGCAGCTTGCCCGATCCCCCTGGATGGATCCACTTTTCGGATCTTGGCCGCGCGTTGGTCGCGTGTCCGGCCGGAGGATCCATCCCTATGCCCGCATCGTTTTCCAAGCGCCTGTCCACGTTGATGGAATTCCACAACCTCCTGGCGCAGGCCCTGGCAGAAGGCCGACCCGGTGTCTCCTCCGCCGAAGTCCTCCGCCATTTGGGCATCGGTCGCCAAGCCCTGTACGATCACCGCAATCTCCTGGAGGAAATGGGCGCTCCCGTGGATTTCGAACCCACCCTGAACGTATGGCGATACCTGTCGGTGTGGAACTTCCCGGTATCCCCGGTGGAGACTCTCCAGGGTGCGGTGGGTGTGCGGATGGCGCTGAACTTCCTGCTCGACCCCGAACTGGAGCGCGGCCTGGAGGGCAAGCTCGCTCTGGATCCGGATCTTCGGCGCGGCTCCACTTCGCTCCCGCGCATGACCGGACGGTTTTCGTCGGATCTTCTGGGACGGCTTGCCCGCGCACTCAAGGAAAACCGGACCGTGAAGTTTTCCTATCGCAAGCCGGGCGAGCGGACCGGACGGATGCGCACGGCGCAGCCATTGAGCCTGTTCGAGTGGGACGGGATGCCCTACCTCCAGGCCCGCGACCCGGCCGATCCCGCGACCCCGTTCAAGCGCTTCGCGCTGGCCCGGATGGAACGGCTGGAGGTCCTGGAAGAACGCTTCCGACCGCCCCCGCGACGCCAGATCCCTTCCTGCCTGGGCGCCTTCGTCAAGGAAGTCTTCACCGCCGTGGTGGAAGCGGACGCCATCCATGCGCCCTACGTGCGCGAACGCCGGTGGCATCCCAGTCAGACCATCGAGGATGGCGCAGACGGCGCCGTGGTGTTCACCCTCCCCTTTGGCGATCCCGGAGAGGCCGCCCGCTGGATCCTGGGCCGCGGACCGGGATTCCGCCCGCTGGAACCCGCCCCCCTGGTCGCCTGCTGGCGCGAGATGGTCGACCAGCTGCGTCAGCGCCGCTGACCCTCCCTCCACACCCCCTCCGGGCCCCCTACAACCAGCGCACCACCACCTCGCCGTGGACCTCGCGGCGCAGGCGCTCTTC
>DAOPYN010000070.1:0-18478 GCA_035352895.1 Fibrobacteria bacterium
GTTCCGGCAGCACTCTGTTGGCCCCAGAGAATGGGCGACTTGGACGGCGACGGCCAGGCCACCGCGGTGGATTTGGCCAAGTTGATCCAGCACCTCAACGGCAGCCGTCCGCTCCCGGCGGCGATGATTCCCTTCGCGGACGTCAACGGTGATGGCGCGGTGAATGATAAGGACGTCTCCGCCCTGACCGACGCCATCCTGGACGCGTTCTTCGCCCATGTCGCCACGGAATTCGCGGGACGGCGCAAATACCTCACCCTGTTCGGAGGCGAACCCCTGCTTCCCGGCGAGGCCGCGCGCGAAAGGATTGCCGCATTCCTGGACCGCGCCGGAAAGGCGAACCTGGAGGTGGCGGTGGTCACCAACGGGCACAGCCTGCTGGACTACCTGGATCTCCTGGGCAAGGCAAGCATCCGCGAGATCCAGGTCACGCTGGATGGCCCTCCTTCCCTGCACGACCAGCGAAGGTTCCTGGCCGGAGGCAAACCCACCTTCGAGCGGATCGCGCAGGGGATCGACGCCGCCCTGGCCGCGGGATTCACGGTGAACCTGCGGAGCGTCGTGGATCGACAGAATCTGGAATCCCTGTCCGAGCTCGCGGCCATCGCCCGTGCGCGTGGCTGGACCGCCAAGGCGGGCTTCAAGACCCAGCTGGGACGCAACTACGAACTCCACTCCTGCCATGCCGCCGGTGGCAAGGGAGCGCTCTATTCGCGGATGGAACTGGCCGAGGACCTGCACAGGCTGGTGATGGAGCACCCCGAATTCCTGGACTTCCACCGCCCCGCCTTTTCCGTGGCCAAGTTCCTGTGGGAACACGGCGAACTGCCCAAGCCGTTGTTCGACGCCTGCACGGGCACCAAGACGGAATGGGCCTTCGACTACCAGGGCCGCATCTTCGCCTGCACCGCCACGGTGGGCAAGCCCGGCGAGGACCTGGGCACCTACTGGCCCCAGGTCCGGCTGGATCGCGAAGTGGTGGGTTCCTGGCAGGAGCGCGACACCGCATCCCTGGAGGAATGCCGGTCGTGCGCCCAGGCATTGGCCTGCGGCGGGGGTTGCACTTCGGTGGCGAAGAACCGCACCGGAAGCATCCTTAGCACCGACTGCCGCCCCAGCCGGGAACTTCTGGAACTGGGAATCGGAGCCTACCTGGAGACCTGAGGGACTTTGGGGGGTCTCCGCTACTTGAATTCCTCCAGAGAGTAGCCACGCTGGCCCAACCAGGCCCTCGCCCGAGGAGTGAGTCTCCACTTCCCGGATTCCAGCACCTGGAGCCACTCGCGCATGACCTGCCCCGATGGCCCGTCCGAGTCGGCGGCAAGGCGCTTCCAGGCCTCGAGGAATTCGGGATCGGGCACCTCTTTGTCGAAGGACGGGGTATTGGTGGTGCCACCAACCAGACTCGAGAGGTAGCCGGCCCGGATGGTGTCGGCCCATGCGGCATGAGGGGTTCCCGGGAAGGATCGCGAGAAGCGTTCCCATCCCAGGATCCGTCCCACCAGGGTATCCATGGGTGCGGTGATGCCCGCGTCGTTGTAGACCAGGGTGAAGGTCTCCTGGTGTTGCAACCGCAACCGTTCCGCCAGCGCCGGGGAAGCCGCGACCAAGACCAGATCCATTCGCGCCCCGATGTCCACCCCGGCGGAAAATCCTTCGCAGTAGTCCAGGGACTTCCCGCCTTTGGCCAGGATCTCCCGTACCCGCGATTCGAAGGCGGTGTCGGCTCTCTGCAAGGAAGCAATCCACATCCTGGAGGTGAACGCGGACAGTTCCAGCAGTCGATCGAGCTCGTCGTCCTGCATCCGATACCACCGTCTCTCCAGTCTCTGGATCGCCGCATCGCGCTCCTGGACATCGGGAAGGGATCGGATGCTCGCGAACTCGGCCTGGAGGGTATCCACCACCGGAGCCATGACCTTCTCCAGATCGTCAAGGAACGCCTTCGATTCGGCAGGCAGCTCGGGGAGCTCGGAACCAACCATCGTGGTATCCCTCGCGTGCTCCACCATCGCGGAATCCACCACCGCCTCCACCATCGTGGAATCCAACGAACGATAGGAATCCACCCGTGCATCCTTCCGATCGCACGCCCCGAGGACTCCCGCAAGACAAACCAGCAAAAATCGTTTCATCCTACAGAACCAGGACGCTCACCACCGCGAGAACCACCTGGGCCACTCCCACCACCCACGGATTGGACGGCTCGGGCTTTCCGAGGATGTCCCGGAGTGCCTCGCGAGGATTGGGTGCCAAGGTCCATTTGTCCCAGTATTCGAGGACTGGATCCAACCGCCCCGAAAGCAATCGCCAGATCCACCGCAAGGGAAGGGGAAGTCCGGCAGGAGCCTGGACGGCGGCGCGGAACAGGTCCGGAGCCTGGGGCAAGGTGGGAAGCAGTTGCAAGGGCAGACGATCCAGGATCACATTGGCCAGATTGTTGATCAGGAAGGAGAGGGCGACTCCCTTGAGGTTCCAGAGGTGGATCGCGAACAGTACCGCCTGGAGGAGGACCAGCACGCCAACCAACAACCACCAGGTTCCGCCATCGCGCGCGACCATCCCGAACAAGGCTTGTCCAACCTGACCGGCCCTCCAGCCCCAACCGGACATGAGGATGGCCCAAGCGACTCCGGAAACGAGGAAGGAGACGATCGCCGCTCCCACGACGCCCACCAGAACCTGCTGGACGGTATCGAAGATGCCGCGAGTCAGTCCCTTCTTCCAATCGCCTTCGTCGTCGCTGGGGCGGAATCTCTGCACCTTCCGCCAGGCCGATGAAATCGCCAGGAGCCACAGTGAGAGAATGCCCACGGGAACCATCCAAAGCACCACGAACAGCCAGACGCCGATGCTTGCACTCGCGTCCAGGACCATCGCGGCGAGGAAGGCAACCACCCAGATGGCCACCCCGCCCAAGGCGAGCAGCGCGAGGTTCCCCTGGAGGAGTTGTCCCAATTCCAGGCCGGGATCGGATTCCTTCAATGGACGACGGGAGCGCAGCAACCCCGCCAGCCCGACTCCGGCAACCGCCCCGACCAGAGCCCCGACCACCACCCAGATGGCGAGGATTCCCAGGATGAGCACGGCCCCCACTCCCGTGCGGGCGGCAGGCGCCCCGGAACCGGCCAGGAAATCCACCCAGAAACCGGCAAAGCCCAGGAACGCTCCCAGAAACAGGCCTGCGACCAGGGAAAGCCAGAGCCATCGAAAACCGGAGGATGCGGGTTTGTCCATGGTTGGAAAGGCTAGAATCCCGGTCGATGGGGCGCAAGGTCCAGAGGCATGCCCAACGGAAGCTCCAACTGCTCCCAGATCCCCTCCTCTCCAGCCTCCTCGACACCGAATTGCGAAACCTGGATTCCCAGCAAACGCACGGGCAGCTCTCCCGCCTGGGTGTCCGCAAGCAGTTCCCTGGCCACCTGGACCAAGGTGTTCGCATCCACGATGGGCTGCAGAAAGGTCCTGGAACGGGTGACCTGGTGGAAATCGCCGAATTTCACCTTCACGGTGACCGTTCTTCCCCGGACCCCCGCTCGCTCCTGGCGTTCGACCACCCTCGAGGCGAGGACGGAAAGGAATTCCACCAGGGATGCCAGGTCGGTCTCGTCGTGCGCGAAGGTATCCTCCGCTCCCACGGATTTCCGCTCGCGGTCCGATTCCACCTCGCGATCGTCCCTGCCATCGGAAAGCCGCCAGAGGAACGCCCCCATCCTGCCCAGGAGCAAGGTGAGCTTGGCCTCCCCAGAACGGTGGACATCCGCCCCGGTGGCGATCCCCGCTTCCCTCAATTTCCGCTCGGTGACCGGCCCCACCCCGAAGAAACTCCCCACCGGCAACCGGTCGATCACCCCGCGGGCCTGGTCTGGCCGGATCACCGTCAGGCCGTCGGGCTTGTTCATGTCGGAGGCCACCTTGGCCAGGAACTTGCAGTAGCTGACCCCGGCAGAACCTGTCAGATGGAGCTCCGATCGGATGCGCGAACGGATCTCGCGTGCGATGGGAGTGGCGTGCGCGAACCCCGGCTTGTTCTCCGTGACATCCAGGTAGGCTTCGTCCAGCGACAAGGGCTCGATGCGATCCGTGTAGTCGGAGAAGATGCGATGGAGCTCCCGGGACACCTCCTTGTAGGCATCGAACCGGGGTGCCAAGAACACAGCCTGCGGGCACAGACGCACCGCCTGGGAGCAGGGCATGGCGCTGCGGACCCCGAATTTCCTCGCCTCGTAGCTGGCCGTGCACACCACTCCACGCGATTGCGGGGACCCGCCCACCACCACCGGAACGCCGCGCAGTTCCGGACGATCGCGCTGTTCCACCGCCGCGTAGAAGGCGTCCATGTCCAGGTGCACGATTTTCCGGGCGGTGGGATCCATTGGCCTCCCCTCAAAAATAGCCGGTCGCAAACCGTGTAACCTCGCTGGGCCATCCGGCGTCCAATCGGGGAAACGACCACTTCACACGGAGGAGCCAACATGTCCACGACACAGACGAACACCACCAATTTTCCCAAGGAAGTCCTGCTTTCCGACACTCCCGTGGCGGTGGATTTCTTCGCCCCCTGGTGCGGCCCCTGCAAGATGCTGGGCCCGGTGCTGGAGAAATTCTCCGAATCCTACCAGGGTCGGGTGAAGGTGGTGAAGGTGGATGTCGACCAGGAACCGGAACTGGCCGGCCGGTTTGGGATCCGCGGCGTTCCCACCATGATCTTCTTCAAGGACGGCAAGGTGATGGACCAGGTGGTTGGGCTGCTCCCCCCCGCCCAATTGGCACAGAAATTCGAACGACTCGCGGCCTAGTCCATCCCAAGATCCACCACTGGACCTCTCCCGCGGCCTTCTTCCTGCTAGTTTTGACGTCCATGAAGGATTCGCGGGAGACCGACGAGAAGCTTTTCGATCGCGCCGAGGAGAGCGCCCTGGTGCTACGCGCCAAGGGTGGCGACTTCGAAGCGTTCGATCTGCTGGTGCGACGTTGCGAAAAACGGGTCTGGACGGTGGCTTGGCGTCTACTGGGGACCCGCGAGGATGCCGAGAACGTGGTCCAGTCCGCGTTCATCAAGGCCCTGGAAGTCCTGGAAACTTTCCGCGGGGACTCCAGTTTCTGCACTTGGGTGGGCAGGATCGCCAATCGCAAGGCTCTCGATGTGCTGCGACGGCGCAAACGGGAAAGGACCTCGTCCCTGGACGAACTGACCACGGAAGAGGACTTCGCGCCCATCGCCCATCCGGAGCTTCTGGTGGATTGGCGGGAGGATCCCACCCGCGGCGTGGAACGGGAAGAACTGCGAAGGATCCTCGACAGTGCCCTGCTGCAACTTCCCGTGAACCTGCGTTCGATCTTCGTGTTGCGCGACATCGAAGGGATGGATACGGCCCAGGCGGCCGCAGAACTGGGAATCAGCGTGTCCAACGCCAAGGTCCGCCTTCTACGCGCACGGCTGCGGTTGCGCGAAGAACTGACCAAGGCCTTCGGTGGCGAAGCCCTGGTGCACCACCATCTGGAACCCGGTGGATTGGGCGGACTCGCCGCCGCCCTGGAGGATTTTTCATGAAACCCTGCAAGGATCTCCTGGCGGGAATCTCCGATTTCGTGGACGGCTCCGCCTCCGACGAACTCTGCGAAGAGATCCGACGCCACATGGAAGGCTGTGAAAATTGCCGCGTGGTTGTGGACACCACCCGTCGGACGGTGCAATTATTCAAGGGTGACGAGCTCCTGGAAGAGCTCCCGGCCGATTTCAAGGAACGGTTGCACGGATCTCTGCGCGATGCCTGGCTCAAGAAGAACGCGCATTGACATCGCACCGGCTTTCCTCCTAGTCCATCACCAAACCTCGGGAACTTGGATTCCCGCAAAACAAAGGGAAGCGCGCAAATGAGTTCAAGACGATCGGCAGCCCTGATGGCGACTCTCTTCGCGGCGGTTTCGTCCGCGTCCACTCCCACCCTGGACGAGAGCGTGGGGATCGGAGCGGGTGGTGGCATCCAACGCTACCAGGGCTCGTTCGGCGACCATATCAGCCCCTACGGTCGGGGCTTCGTGTCCTACCACCCCACCGAATGGCTGGGAACCCGCGCCACAGTGGGATTCGGGAACATCCAGAGCGATTCCAAGAGCACTCCGGCCTTCGAGACGGAGTGGCTCATGAACCTCGGCTTGGACCTGGTCCTCCAGCCGGTCCTTTGGGAAGCTCCCGTCCGGCCGTATCTGGCCACGGGCTTGTCCAGCACCTTCGGATCGGCCCAGCGCAAGGGGAATCGAAACCTCGACGACCTCGACTGGAACTTCTACACGCCGGTGGAACTGGGCGTCGAGGTCCTGATTTCCGATTCCTGGTCCATTTGGGCTTTCGGCGAATCCTATGCGTACATGACCAAGTACAGCCGATTGGACGGCAAGACCACCGGCAGCGGGTACGGCGAGCAACGCGACGACTTGGAAAAAGCGGGAATCGGCATCACCTACCGGTTCGGTGGACATCGCGATCGCGACGACGACGGCGTGGACGACAAGCTGGATCGCTGCCCGGCCACTCCCGTGATCGCCAACGTGGACTCCGTGGGCTGTCCCTTGGATACCGACCTGGATGGAGTCCCCGATCACCAGGACAAATGCACCGCCACCCCCAAGGGGGTCAAGGTGGACACGATCGGTTGCCCCCTGGATTCCGACCACGACAAGGTTCCCGACTTCAAGGACAAGTGCCCCAACTCCAAATCCGGCGAACGTGTGGACCTGACCGGCTGTCCTCCCGACTCCGATCGCGACGGCATTCCCGATGCTCTGGACAAATGCCCGGGCACCCCTGGCGGAGTGAAGATCGACGCCTTCGGATGCGCGGTGGATTCCGACAAGGATGGAATCGTCGACGCCCTGGACAAGTGCTCCGCCACACCGGTCGGCGCCAAGGTGGATGCTTCCGGATGTCCGTTGGACTCCGACAAGGACGGCGTGATCGATCTCGCGGACAAGTGTCCGGCCACCATCGCCGGCGCCAAGGTGGACGCTTCCGGATGTCCCTACGACGCGGATCGCGACGGCGTGGCCGACGACAAGGACAAGTGTCCCAACAGCCGGTTGGGCGAGAAGGTGGATACCACCGGGTGTCTGCTCATCGTCATCGAGAAGGGCACCAAGCTCACCTTGGACGGGATCGTGTTCAAGACCGGATCGGCCCAGATCGACGCCGTCAGCGCCCCCACCCTCAAGGCCGCGGCCCAGGCCATCCTGAATGCTCCCACCGCGGTGGTGGAAATCGCAGGGTTCACCGACAACAAGGGCAAGGAGCCAACCAACAAGAACCTGAGCCAGAAGCGCGCCGCTGCGGTGAAGACCTACCTGGTGAAACTCAAGGTTCCCGCGGCCCAGCTGATCGCCAAGGGGTACGGCTCCATGGAACCCGTCGCCGACAACGCCACCGAGGCGGGACGCGCCAAGAACCGTCGGATCGAATTCCGGGTCAAGTAACGGAATCCGTCACGTAAGCTTCAGAGCCGGGCTACCACCCGGCTCTTTTCGTTTTCGCCCCTTCGGATCCAGCGGATCCTCCTTTGGAAGTCCAGTTGTAACCTTTGCCGAGTCCCGAGCATCCAATCCGGAGAACAAACGGACCCAACTTCCCATTTCGGAGAGCCCACCATGCATCCCTTCATCCAGGAAATCGACGCAGAACAATTCCCCTCCACGGTCCTGGCCGCGCCGATGGCCGTGGTGGACTTCTATTCCGACGAGTGCCCGCCCTGCGAGGCGCTGGCTCCCAAGTACGAAGCCCTGGCCACCCTCTACGGAAAGGACATCGTCTTCACCAAGATCTTCCGCCAGAAGAACCGGGCCCTCGCCGAATCGTACGGCGTCAAGGGATCGCCCTCGGTGCTCTTCTTCCGTCGGGGCGCGCAGGAAGGCCCGACGTTGAGCGGAGGGATCAAGCGATCCGCTCTCCAGGCGGAACTGGACCGTCTGGTGGGCCCTGATCGCGCACGGGAAATCCGCTCCCAGGAAATTCCCACGGAATCCCATTTCGATGTGTTGGTGGTCGGCGCCGGCCCGGCGGGCATGACCGCCGCCATGTACGCGGCCCAGGCCAAGCGGAGCGTGGTGGTGGTGGACTCGCTTCTGGCCGGAGGCGCGATGGGAGCCACCCACCAGATCGCCAATTACCCGGGATTTCCCAAGCCGGTCCCTGGCTGGCAACTGGCCGAGAACTTCCGCGAGCAGGCCTCGCTGGCCGGTGTGCAATGGCGCTTGGCCTCCGAGATCACTCGCCTGGATCTTTCGGAACGGATCGCGGTGGTGGACCGCCTGGAGACCATCCATGCCAAGGAGATCATCCTGGCCATGGGAACCACCCCCAGGCCCCTGGGGGTTCCCGGCGAACACGAACTTTTGGGCAAAGGACTGAGCACCTGTGCCACCTGCGACGCGAAGTACATGGTCGACAAGGACGTGGTCGTGATCGGAGGGGGCGACTCCGCCCTGGAAGAGAGCCAACTGATCGCCCAGTTCGCCCGTTCCGTCACCATCGTGCACCGTCGCGACGAGTTCCGCGCCAAGCCGCAGCATGTGGAAGCGGCCAAGGCCAATCCCAGGATCACCTTCCTCCTGGAAACGCGGCCCACCGCCTTTCGCAAGGCCGGTGGCGACATCGAGGTGGATCTGGAATCCGTACGGACCGGTGAATCCACCCGGCGCACGGTGGGAGGCGTATTCCTGTTCGTGGGAATGCTCCCGAACCTGGACCTGACCAAGGACATCCTGGAACTGGAGGAAGACGGCTCGGTGAAGGTGGACGAATGGCGCCGCACCAACCTACCCCACGTCTACGCGGTGGGCGACCTGGTGCGAAAGCCGGTCAAGCAGGTGACCATGGCCGTCGCGGATGGAACGGTGGCAGGGATCCACGCAGCCCGGAGCGCGGGAGGATAGCACCACCGACCAGCGGTAGGCCCGTCACATCCCGGGATCGAAGCGATAGCCCGCGCCATGCACCGTGCGGATGATCCGGGGGTCGGCGGGATCCACCTCGATCTTGCGCCGCAGCTGCGACAGATGCTGATCCACCGACCGTGTCGATCCCGGGAAGCTCGCTCCCCAGCAGGTTTCGAACAGTTCTTGTCGATCGACCACCTTCCCCGACCTGCGCCACAGGAGACGCAGGACGGCGAGGTCGCGGGGCCCCAGATCGATGGATCGATCTCCACGGCGGGCGCGGAGTTCGGCCGGGTGGATCTCCAGGTCGTCCATGGAGAACGAGTCGTCCTCGGCGGGAACCGACGGGCCGGACCGACGGGTCCGGCGCAGGATGGCGTTCATCCGGGCCAGCAGCTCGCGTGTCCCGAAGGGCTTGACCAAGTAGTCGTCGGCCCCCAGTTCCAGACCCACCACTCGATCCACCTCCTCCCCGCGCGCGGACAGGAACAGGATGGGTACTTCCGGATGGCGCTTGCGGATCTCGCGACAGACGTCGTACCCTCCCATGCGCGGCATCATCACGTCCAGGATGACGAATTCCGGCAAAACCTTCGCGGCCAGTTCCAAGGCCTCGATGCCGTCGGAAGCGCCATGGGGATGGAACCCCTCGCGCGTCAGGAAGGTCTCCAGGCCCTCCCGGATGTTGGGGTCGTCTTCGGCGATGAGGATGTTCATGGAAGCCTCGCTACGGTCCAGAGGAAGGTGCAGCCGCCGGTGCCGGATTCCAGGACCAGGTCGCCACCCTGGGCACGTGCGAGGTCGCGGGCGATGGACAGCCCGATTCCCGTTCCCGCGACCCCGTCGGTGATCTGGTTGGAAAGGCGGTGGAACGGTTTGAAGATGCGTTCGCGTTCGCGCTCAGGCACTCCGGGGCCGCGGTCGCGCACGCGAACCTGCCAGAATCCAGGTGCCGCCTCCACGGAAATCCCCACCCACTTGCCCGAAGGCGCGTACTTGAGGGCGTTGCCCAGGAGATTCTGGAGGACCTGCGAACTGGCGTCCCGGTCCAGGCTGGCCGGCAGGTCCCCCGGTGGGACGGACCACTCCAGGACCGTTCCCGCACGTTCGAGCATGGGTTTGAAGGGCAGGGCCGCTTCCCGCAGCTCCGCGGAAAGATCGGTCCGGCAGATGGACAGCACGAGGTTCCCGCGTTCCGTGCGCGCGAAGGTCAGGATGTTCCCCACCAGCCGCGACAACCGCTCGGTCTCCTGGCCCACCACCTCCAGATGACGGAACGTGTCATCTTCCAGCGTGCCTTCGCGGGCGAGTTCCGCATGCAGGCGGATGTTGGTGAGAGGCGTGCGGAGCTCGTGGCTGACCTGCTGCACGAATCCGGTCTTCGACCTCGCTTCCCTCAGCGTACGGGTCCATTCCCTGCCCACCAGGTAGCCCAGGGCGATCCACACCAGGGACGCCAGCCCCCACCGCAGGAAGATGGAACGGAACGAATCCACCCGCGCATCCCGCGCCCACAGCGCCTGCGGTCCGGAAAGTTCCAGACTCCATGTCTCGAATGGTGCCGCCAGCGCGATCCGGCCCATGGTCGCCATCGTGCTGTCGGATTCGGCTCCCCAGACGTGCAAGGTGCGCCCGGAACCGTCCAGCAACGCGAGGGATCCCCCTCCGACATCGCCCATGTCCAGTTCGCCGGCAAGCCGCGAGAGCAGCGCGATCCTGTCCAGCTCCACCCCGATCGCCCGATGCCCATCCAGTGGACGCTGGAACAGGATGTGCAGGCCATCTTCCCAGTGCCAGGGGATCCACTGCGGGAGCGGATCCGCCACGCCCTCGGAGGTGGGCAGCCGGGATTCGGCCACCACCGCCCGTCCGGAAAACAACCTGGACACGCGTTCCCGGAAAGCGGCCTGCTCCTGGGAAAGTCCTCCGGGAGGGGGATCGGCCAGCATTCCGTCGCTGGTCTCGTAGACCGTGAGTACCAGGGGATGCACCAACCCTAGACGGATTTCTTCCAGTCGCGCCGGATCCAGGATCTTCTGCAGGGTGTCGGCGATCGCCTCGCCAAAACCCTGGATCCGCTCGCGGGAACGCTCCAGTTCCTGCCTGGATCGCCGGGACAGGTCGCGCTCCAGGCGATCGGAGGTGTCCAGGGCCTCGTTGATGCCCAACCCCACGAACAGCGCCGGCCCGACCAGGGCGGCCACCACGGGGATCCAACGTTCGCGAGCAGTCATCGAAGCGCCTCCTGCTACTTCATCTGACGGGATTTTTTCAGCTGGGTGGACGTCATGCCCTTGCGCTGCGCGCCCCAAGCCTTCTCGTCGACGATCGATTCCGCGGACATGGCGGATTGACTGGCTTCGGCCTTCAATTCGTCGTCCTGGAGTTCCTTGGCGGCCTCGCCGAGCACCACCGCGTTGGAGCGGAGCACCGCTTGGGCGGCCGGCGCGTTTCCTGCGTCGCGCAGCTGCACGGCCTTCCGCTCGTTCTCGTTGGCCAGGGCCCGCACCATGGCCACCTTGGCCTTCCGATCGACCGACGCCACGGCCGCCTCGCGGCTGCGGGTGAATCCCACCTCGACACCTCCGGAGAGCTCGCTGGATGCACCGGTGGCGCGATCCTTGATGTTGGCCTTGGCCGCCCCCAGGCTCAGGCGCATTCCCTCGCGGCTGCCGGGGACCTCCACCTCCACCAGGATGTACCGCTTCTGGCCACCGGAGATCTGGCTCCAGCGCATGGTCAGATCCTGTCCATCGATCTGGGCGTCCTGGTCGATCACCCGGATCAGCCGGACGTTGTCGGGGCAGTGGAACTTCACCACGATGTCGCTGGCCACCACGTCCTGGGCGTCGCCGAGCTCCCGGTCGAAGATCCGGACCAGGTCGGTGGGCTCGGCGGCGAAGTCGTGGTTGCCGTCGGAGGCCTGTGCGAGCTGCGACATCAGGTCCTCGTTGTACCCCAGCCCCAGACCCACGGTGGTGACGGGGATGCCCTCGCGGGCCGCGGAGCGTCCCAGGGCCGCCAGTTGCGAGGGGCTGGAGGGCCCGATGTTGGCCTGGCCGTCGGACAACAGGACCACGCGAGTGGCTCTTCCCCCACCCCGGTAGATGCGCGCCTGGGCCAGACCCTTGCTGACGCCCGCGAACAGGGCGGTGGATCCGTCGGCCTGGATGGAGCGGATCTTGCGGCGGATCGTTTCCTTGTCGCGCACGGGCATGGCGGGGATCAGGACTTCCTCGCGGGTGTCGTAGGCGACCACCGAGATCACGTCCCTGGATCCCATGCGATCGACCACTCCCAGGGCCGCGCGGCGGAGGTTCTCGATCTTGTCTCCCTGCATTGAACCGGACCGGTCAAGGACCAGGACCATGTTCACGGGTCCACGTTCGGAGGAGGAAGGCTGGGCGATGCCCTCCAGGCTGATCTTCAAGGTGGCCCGCTGGGGGCGATCCGAAGCCTCCAGCAGGGGTTGCACCGGCCTCACATCCAGGACCACGGACGCCTGGGCGGCGGGTATCGCGAGGGTGGTCACACCCAGCGCGGCGAAGATGGATCGGACAAGTGTTCTGAATTGCATGGTTGCCTCCCTGGGGAGCGACCGCGTTCCCCTGCCAAGAGAGGATACCCGAACGATCGACCTCCATGGTCAGGGCCCGGAAAGGAAGATGTCAGGAAATTGTAGCCCCTCGAAGGCGTTCCCCCGATGGGCAAAAAAGCGTCTCCACCATGTAACCTCCCTTCCCGAAGGAGCGTCAGGGTCGACAGGGAACCATCCAACGAGGCAAAACCCTGAGACAACCAATGGAGACCCAATGACTCGCATCGTGATCGTGGGCGGCGTGGCCGGAGGGGCTTCCGCCGCGGCCAGACTCCGAAGACTGGACGAATCGTCCGAAATCGTGCTCCTGGAACGTGGAGAACACGTCAGTTTCGCCAACTGCGGGCTCCCCTACTACGCGGGCGGATCCATATCCGACCGGGATCGCCTCTTTTTGATGACCCCGCAGAAATTCCGGGAATCCCTGAACGTAGGCGTGCGGATCCGGAGCGAAGCGATCGCCATCCATCCGGACACCCGGTCCGTGGAAGTGCGCGACCACGCGGAAAACCGAACATACACCCTGACCTACGACCATCTGCTGCTGTCCCCTGGCTCCTCCCCCATCCGCCCACCGCTCCCCGGAATCGACGATTCCCGGATCCTGACGGTCCGCAACGTCCCCGACATCGACCGGGTGAAAGCGGTCCTGGATCGGAAGACGGCGCGGCGAACCGTCGTGGTGGGCGGAGGTTTCATCGGACTGGAGATGGCCGAGAACCTGAAGGAACAGGGCTTGGAAGTGGACCTGGTGGAGGCCGCCGACCAGATCCTGGCGCCGCTGGACCCGGAAATGGCAGCGATCGCCCAACAGCACCTGGCCGATCACGGGGTGTCGCTCCACCTGGGCGACGGCATCCGTGGATTCCAACCGCAAGCAGCCTCGGTGGGCGTTCTGCTGGCCTCCGGAAAGCGACTGGATGCCGACCTGGTCATATTGTCCATCGGTGTGCGCCCGGACACCGCCCTGGCCCGCGAGGCGGGGATCGCCCTCGACGAGCGGGGCCACATCCTGGTGGACGACCACCTGCGTACCAACGTCGCGGGAATCTGGGCCGTGGGCGACGCGACCAGCGCCCATTCGTTCCTGCTGGGCAAGCACTGGCCCGTTCCGCTCGCCGGCCCCGCCAACAAGCAGGCCAGGATCGTTGCCGACAACATCATGGGCGGAGACCGGATCTGGAAGGGCTCCATCGCCACGGCCATCGCCAAGATCTTCGATCTCGCCGCGGCCAGCACCGGGCTCTCCGAAAAGGTCTGCAAGAAGGAGGGGATCCCCCATCGGAGCGTGGTGGTGCATCCACAAAGCCATGCGAGCTACTACCCCGGTGCGACACCCTACAGCCTCAAGCTGGTGTGGGATCCAGACTCCGGACGGATCCTGGGCGCCCAGGCGGTGGGATCCGATGGAGTGGACAAGCGCATCGACGTGGTGGCCGCCATGATCGGCATGGGAGGAACCATCGACGATCTGGCCCAGTTCGAACACGCCTACGCTCCTCCCTTCTCGGGAGCCAAGGACGGCACGAATTACGCCGCGTTCGCCGCGCGGAACATCCAGGACGGGATGACCTCATCCATCGACTGGCGCGAATTCGGGGTTCGCCGCGCCGCCGGAGGTCTTGTCCTGGACGTGCGCACCCCCGCGGAACACGAACTGGGGCGGATCGACGGCTCCACGAACATCCCGCACACGGAACTTCGCCAACGCCTGCACGAGCTCCCCCTTGACCGGGAAATCCTGGTGCATTGCGCCGTCGGGATCCGTGGCTACCTGGCCGAGCGGATCCTGCGGGCCAACGGGTTTTCCAAGGTGTCCAACCTCAGCGGCGGATACCGCACCTGGGTCGTCGCCACGGAATCCATCCGCAACCCCGGCGCCCACGAGCGCGTGGGCACCGCGTGCGTTCTCCCGTCGCCCGCGACCGGATCGCTGGAGGACGGATCCCGTCCGGAGGATCCATCGACGCCGGCGATGGTGGACGTGGACGCCTGCGGACTGCAGTGCCCCGGCCCCATCCTGCGCATGAAGGAAGCCTGCGACCGCGCGCTTCCTGGTCAACTCCTGTCCGTCCGTTCCACGGATCCCGGCTTCCAGAGGGACGTCGGATCGTGGTGTCGCATGACCGGAAACGGACTGGAGGGGATTTCATCCTCGTCCGGAGTGTGGACGGCCAGGGTGCGGAAGGCCTCGGGAACAGCGCCTGCAAGCGCTGCAGCGACCGCCGACGGAGGGAAGGACCTCAGCATCGTGGTGTTCTCCAACGATCTGGACCGGGCACTGGCGAGCTTCGTGATCGCCAACGGAGCCATGGCTTCCGGCAAGAAGGCCACCTTGTTCTTCACGTTCTGGGGGCTTTCCGTGATCCGTCGCCAACCCCGGGACAAGCCATCGAAGGACCTGGTTTCGCTGGCCTTCGATCTGATGCTTCCCAAGGGCGCCCGCAAGCTCGCGCTGTCCCGGATGAACTTCGGAGGATTGGGGAGGCTCCTGATGCGATGGCGGATGGCCGACAAGGAAATCGCCCACCTGGAGGAGATGATCGAGGTGGCACGCCGGAACGGCGTGCGCCTGGTGGCCTGCCAGATGTCGATGGACCTGATGGGGATCCACCCGACCGAACTCCTGGACGGTGTGGAGGTGGGCGGAGTCGCGGCCTACCTGGACGCGGCGAGCGACAGCCGGGTCAACCTCTTCGTCTAGCCGATCCGACCCTTGCCGGATTCCGTGGGATCCAGCCGCAACCTGCGGTGCGGCAGCCAATCCGGATGTTCGCGACGCAGGAAATCCAGCACCTGTTCGCGCAGGTGGCAGCGAAGGTCCCAGCATCTTCCGCTGTCCGTGGCGCTGGCCAGGATGCGCACCTCCATGGCATCCGGCTTGCAGTCCACCACCTGCACCACACAGACCTTCCCATCCCACAGCTGGGTCTTCCCGGCGATCTCCGAAGTCTTCGTGCGGATCGCCTGGACGTCCGCGGAGGGATCGCAGGGAATGCTCACCGCGCCCAGGATCTCGGAAGCGGACCGCGTCCAGTTCTGGATGGGCCGTTCGATGAAATACGAGATGGGAAGAACCAACCGACGGAGGTCCCAAATCTTGACCACCACGTAGGTGAGGGTGATCTCCTCGATCCACCCCCACTCCCCCTCCACGATCACCACGTCGTCGATGCGGACGGGTTGGGTCAAGGCGAGCTGGATCCCCGCGATCAGGTTGGCGATGGTCTTCTGGGCGGCCAGTCCAAGGATGATGCCCGCGATGCCCGCGGAAGCCAAAAGGCTCGCGCCGATCCTCCGCACTCCTGGAAAGGTCATGAGCACCAGGGCCCCGCCCAGGACCACAACGACCACCACCGCGACCTTCTGGAGGATCCGCACCTGTGTGTGGACCTTGCGCGAGGCCAGGTTGTTGGTTTCACCGGTATCGTACTGGGACAGGAGAACCTCGGCGACCAGCGCGATGGCGCGCAGGCTGATCCAGGCGATGGACACGATGGCCAGGATGTCCAGCACATGGTTGAAGAGCGTGAGGGTCAGACCCGCGACACCCAACGCGGGGCGTGCGAAGACGAGTCCCAAGGCCACGAAGGCGAGCCGTGCCGGACCACGCAGATGCATGGGAAATCGATCGTCCCATCGGACCCGGGTTCGGATCGCGATCCGTTCCAGCACCCAGAAGGCCAGAAGGTGCGCCAGCAAACCCGCCACCACCGCCAAGGCCGCGACAGCCGTCGCGCGCAGCAACGTTCCCGCATCGATGGAAGCCAGGATTTCCTGCAATGCACTCATCATCCACTCCTCGATTGAGGCGTCATGGCGCCTCGGCCGAACCCGTCCACCGATACAATGATAGGTCGACGGGTCCGGTCCCGAGGAGGCCTCACATGTGCGAAGAGTGGTCGGCCTTCGCGGGAGCGGTCACGGAATCCGCAGTGGAGCCTTCTGCGACCTTCAAGTACTTGGCCGGGTCCTTCGCGAAGGTCTTCATACAGCCCGAGCAACAGAGTTCCACCGCCTTTCCCTTGTAGACCACAACGGGCCCCTTGCCCATGGAGCCGATCTTCTCACCCGTGACGGGGCATTCCTTGTTGTCCACCGTTTTCGCCGCCTTGATCTGTTCCGCGGATGGCTTCAGGATCAGGGAGGTGTCCGCGGGTGCGGCGCAGGCGGACATGGCCAGGGCCACCAGGATCATCAGGAACTTCTTCATTGGAATTCTCCTTTGGGATGTTGTTCTGGTCTGGGCTGCCCATGATCCTCGCAGCCACCGGAGAGGAAATGAATGCGTCAAGCGCATCGCCGATCACGGCGGCGGTCTTGACAAGTAGCGTCGCTGCCACAACAGGAAGATGGCCGGATACACCAGGAGCTCCATGGCCACCGAGGTGACCACCCCTCCCACCATGGGCGCGGCGATGCGCTTCATGACGTCCAATCCGGCACCATCGCTCCACAGGATGGGGAACAGACCCGCCAGGATGACGGAAGCTGTCATCACCTTGGGGCGCACCCGGCGCACGGCGCCCTCGTCGATCGCGTGGACCAGATCGGCCAGGGTGGGCCGCTCCACCGTCCGGCGCACCTTCTTCCAAGCCTGTTCCAAGTACAGGAGCATCACCACGCCGGTCTCGGCGTCCAGTCCCGCCAATGCGATGAGCCCCACCCAGACGGCGACGGAGACCTGGAACCCGGCCAGGTGCAAAAACCAGAAGGCCCCCACCAGCGAGAAGGGTACCGCCAGCATCACGATCGCGGTGCGCGCGAAGGACTTGGTGTTCAGGTAGAGGATCAGCACGATCAGAAGGAGGGTGAACGGGATCACGGTCAACATCCGGTTCTTCACGCGTTCCATCCCTTCCCACTGCCCGCTCCAGGCCAGGCCATACCCCGTGGGGATCGCCACCGAATGTGCGAGCTTTGGAGCCAGGTTCCGCACGAGGCCTCCCAGGTCCGTCTCGCGGGTGTCCACGAACACGAAGACGTTGGGACTTCCCGCCTCGCTGCGTACCACCATGGGCCCCGTGGTCCAGCGGATGTCGGCCACCTCGGCCAAACGTACCGCTCCCGACGCTCCATCCACCTGGAGGTCTTCGATCTTCTCGCGGGTGTCCCGCGTCTCGCGGGCGTAGCGCAAGGTGATGGGGATCCGCTCCAGCCCGTCGAAGGCCGTTGCCACGGGCATCCCCGCCAGCCCCGTCCTCACCGCGTCGTTGATCGCCGCCACCGACACCCCGCGCGAGGCGGCCCGTGCGCGATCGACCCCCACATCCAGGTAGTAGCCTCCGGCGGCACGCTCGGCGAAGGCGGAGGAAACTACCGGTTGCGTCTTCAGGAAACCCTCCACCCGCGCGGCGATGGCCTGCAGCGAATCCGCCTCCGGCCCGCTGATCTTGATCCCGATGGGGGTGCGAATCCCCGTGGAGAGCATGTCGATGCGCGATTTGATGGGAAGAGTCCATGCGTTGGTGAGTCCCGGCACCTTCACGGCCGCGTCCAGATCGCGCACGATGTCGGAAACCGTCACTCCGGGGCGCCACTGGGACTTGTCCTTCAGGCGGATCACGGTCTCGAACATGTCGAACCCGGCCGGATCCGTGGCAGATTCCGCCCGTCCACTCTTCCCGAACACCTGCTCCACTTCCGGAACCGTGCGGATCATGCGGTCGGTCTGCTGCAACAGTTCGGCGGCCTTGCCTGCCGATAGCCCGGGCAGCGCGGTCGGCATATACAGCAGCGTGCCTTCCTCCAGCGGCGGCATGAACTCGCTGCCCAGCCGCAGCAACGGAATCAGGCTCAACAGCAGTACGACGCCGGCCGCCAGCAAGGTTGCCTTCGGGAATCGCAGCACCGCGTCCAGCACCGGCTGGTATAGCGCGATCAGGCCCCGGTTGATCGGGTTGTCGCGTTCGGAGCGGATGCGTCCGCGAATCAGGTAACCCATCAGCACCG
>DAOPYN010000071.1:0-17786 GCA_035352895.1 Fibrobacteria bacterium
GCGCTACAAAGTAGCGGGGGCTCGGAAACCACCCACACATTTCCGTGAAGAGCCGAACAAGCTTTTCGACTGGTTTTCCGCCAAGAACTACCTGCACAACGGCTACATGGTGCTGCGCATGGATGTCGCCACCACCATGTCGGGGACCGACGAGGCGTTCCGCGGCAAATGTCTGCTCATCTGGGACGCCAACCTGATCACGAACATGGGCTGGCCGGCTTCGGCCACCAAGGACAACATCCAAGTCCTGTTCGTGCGCAACGGCGATCTGGGAAACAACTTCGGCAGCCCCGGTCCGTTCTACGGATACATCCACTACGAGAAGCAATGGGCGGGAAACCACAAGTGGCCCACCGGTTCAAAGATGTACGGATCCATCTATCTGGCCGGTCCCAGTTCCTCCATCATCGGAAACGGCTCGGAACTGGAGCTGATCCGCGACAAGGACGTGATGGAGGACATCCAGCAGAAGCTCGGAATCCTGTACCCCCACGGAGCGATCGGGTTGACCGTCGGATCCCACAATTCCAAGAAGCTCACTTTGCGGGAGACCTGGCTGCAGTTCGACGTGATCAGCGAAATACGCTGATCACTTCCTCGCTTCGCCCGAGGATGGAATCCGTCGTCCCGATGGATCAAGCCCTTCCAGGTGCAGGTGGCCGCCATTGTTTGCGATCTCCGTGGCGCTTGTCCGAGGGGTCGGGATCCGTGGGGCCGTTCCCACCGTGGGATCCCATTTCGCCCGCAGGGCGGCCTTCTCGGATGCGGTGATGGGAACCACGGTCCCATGCCGTGGAGTGAAGTCGAAGCTGGGCGATCTCGTCGACAAGCCGAAATTCAGGAGGTCCTTGCTGGTGGCGAACTGGTACTTGCCGCTGGTGTACATGTCGTACATGAGGATCCAGGTGTCGGAATCCGACAGTTTGAACACGCAGGAGCCTTCCACCGCGTTGGTGGTGGGCTGGAGGTACTTGTCGCGCAGCGTGTACGGACCTGTCAAATTCTGGCTGGTGGCCGACTTGATCCCGTTGCCGTTGCCTTCGGTCTTGAAGAACAGGATGTAGGTGCCGTCCTTCTGGACGATGTCCGCATCGATGGCGGCCTTCCCGTTGTAGGTGTACAGGACCTTAGGGGAGGTCTCCAACGCGGTGAACGCGCTGTTCGCGTAGGCCCAGTAGATCTTGTCGACGTCGGATCCGCCCAGGCGCATGGCGAAGTAGACCATGTACTTGCGCACGGTGGGATCCCAGATGGTCTGGGGTGCCCAGACGCGGTCGGCCGCGGCGTATTCTGGGAAGGTCTTGGGGATGTTCACCTGCGCGGAGGTCCAGTCGACCAGGTTCCGGGACTTCAGAAGCACCATGCCACGGTTGGAATTCCAGCCGTTCGCGGAGACCATGTCGGTGGCCACCATGTAGTAGTCCTGATCCTCGCCGCGCAGGATGTGGGGATCGCGGATGCCTCCGGTGGAGCTGATGCTTGCCGAGGGGATCACCGCATTGCCCTTGTTGAGGGCCTTGTAGGCGTAGCCGTCGTCGCTCAATGCGAAACGGATGGCTTCCTGCGCCTTGTCGTTTCCGGTGAAGTACGCGAAGAGATACGAGGCGAAGGGGTCGGCCGCCATGGCTTGCGATGCGGACAGGACCAGTGAGATGCCCGCCAGGAGCAGGGATTGCGCCAGGCGGGTATCGACGGTGGAAGATCTGCGCATGGAGCATCACCTGGAAATGGAAGATGGGTTCGCGGGTCATTTTCGGGGATTCCTGCCCCGAGGATGCCCTTCCGGAGCACAGAAGGTAACGCGTGATGCGATCGGCCACGCTCCGATCCCGGACTGGAGCGGTTGCCGGGTCGTCAGGAGGTGGGGGCGTTCACTTCACGCGCAGATAGAGTTGGGTCGACAGCGAGGGAAGGGTCATGTTGAAGGAATCCTTCCCGAGAAACCGGTAGGTGCCGTCCTCGATATCGCCATCGGCGTAGGTGAAGTGGATGTTCCCTCCGGCGGCGGTCCACTGGAAGGAATCCACCCCCACCTTGAATCCGAGATCCACGATGATCTTCCCCTTGCCGTCGGGCTGGAAGACAACGGTATCGTTACGGATGGCCTTGATGGTCCAGCGGCCCACGAAATTTTCTTCGGTGGACGGAGATTCGGAGTTGGAGCTGGAATCGCAACTCCAGAACCAAAAGCACGCGGTGGCGAGTAGGAGGGCGTTCCTGGAATGCATGGTGGCTCCTGGAAATGAGGAATGGAGATCTGGGCGATCGGGATGTAGAAAACCGGGGGTGCAGGATCGGGGTAGTCCCGGATTCGTTGCTCCAATGAAGGGGTGGTTCGCGGGAGAATCCACGAGGTGGAGGATTGAGATGTATTTTCATGCCCGAACACCAGACGGACAGGGGTGCCCGCGCGGCGGGCTGAGACGACCGGAACGCAGGTCGGGACCCTCAGACGACCGGATGCGGGTCATGCCGCCGTCGGGAGTCCGCGGGAGATCTCCTGTCCGTCGCAGACCAGACCAGATCAGGAGAGACGCATGTCCGACGATGCCATCCGCCGCGTGTACCGGGAAGGGAACCACGGGATCCGCGTGCCCATGAAGGAGGTCTCGCTCCAAGCCACCCGCGAGATCGACGGCAGCATGCGTGCGAACGATCCGGTCTTCCTGTACGATGTCTCCGGTCCCTGGGGGGATCCCGAATACAAGGGAACGGTCGAATCCGGCTTGCCTGGCCTTCGCACCCCCTGGATCAAGGCTCGCGGGGATGTGGACGTGGTTCCACCGCGCGAGCGGGCTCCCCGCGACGACGGCTACCAGACGGAAGCCCAGCGGCAGGCGGCGCGCGACTCCGGGAAGCTCCGGGAATTCCCGCGTGGCAACCGCGAGGTCCTGAAGGCCAAGCCGGGGAAGGCGGTCACCCAGATCGCCTACGCCCGCGCCGGCATCGTGACTCCGGAAATGGAGTTCGTGGCCATCCGCGAAAACCAGGGGTTGGAGGAGCTCTTCGAAAAGATGGGGCCGGACCTCTCGCGCGATTCCCTGTACTTCCAGCATGGGGGGCGATCGTTCGGAGCCAACCTGCCGCGTCGGATCACCGCCGAATTCGTCCGCGACGAGATCGCCCGCGGCCGGGCCATCCTCCCCGCCAACATCAACCATCCCGAAGCCGAGCCGATGATCATCGGGCGGAACTTCCTGACCAAGATCAACGCCAACATCGGAAACTCCGCCGTTTCCAGCGGGATCGAGGAGGAGGTGGAGAAGATGCGCTGGGGCACCCGTTGGGGCGCGGACACGGTGATGGACCTGTCCACCGGCAAGCACATCCACGCCACCCGCGAGTGGATCCTGCGCAACAGCCCCGTGCCCATCGGGACCGTGCCCATCTACCAGGCATTGGAAAAGGTGGACGGCAAGGCCGAGGAGCTCACCTGGGAACTCTACCGAGACACTCTGATCGAGCAGTGCGAACAGGGGGTGGACTACTTCACCATCCACGCGGGCGTGCTCCTGCGCTACATCCCCCTGACCGCGCGGCGCATGACAGGAATTGTTAGCCGCGGAGGTTCCATCCTCGCCAAATGGTGCCTGGCCCACCACAAGGAGAACTTCCTCTACACCAACTTCGAGGAGATCTGCGAGATCCTGCGCGCCTACGATGTCGCCTTCAGCCTGGGCGACGGCCTGCGGCCGGGCTCCAACGCCGACGCCAACGACGCCGCGCAGTTCGGGGAGCTGGAAACCCTGGGCGAGCTCACCAAGATCGCCTGGAGGCGCGACTGCCAGGTCATGATCGAAGGTCCGGGCCACGTTCCCATGCATCTGGTCAAGGAGAACATGGATCGCCAGCTGGAGGCCTGCGGCGAGGCGCCGTTCTACACGCTGGGGCCACTGGTCACCGACATCGCCCCGGGCTACGACCACATCACCTCGGGGATCGGGGCCGCCATGATCGGGTGGTTCGGCTGCGCCATGCTCTGCTACGTGACGCCCAAGGAACACCTGGGCCTGCCCGACAAGGAGGACGTGCGGGTGGGAGTGGTCACCTACAAGCTCGCTGCCCACGCCGGAGACCTCGCCAAGGGGCATCCCGGAGCCCAGTACCGCGACAACGTCCTGTCCAAGGCGCGCTTCGAGTTCCGCTGGCGCGACCAGTTCAACCTGGGCCTGGATCCCGAGCGGGCTCGCGAATACCACGACGAGACGCTGCCTGCCGAGGGCGCCAAGCTCGCCCATTTCTGCTCCATGTGCGGTCCGCACTTCTGCGCCATGAAGATCACGGAAGATGTGCGCAAGTACGCAGCCGACAAGGGGTTGGACGACACGGCCGCGGTTGGCGAGGGGCTCAAGGAGATGAGCGAGACCTTCGTGAAGGCGGGAGCGGAAGTCTACGTGGGAGACGACGGCTCCCACGACAAGCGTTCGCTGACCTGAGCGGAACGCCGGTTCGGGCGATCCTCTCCCAGGAGGAAAGAGGATCGCCGGTCCCGGCAGGGAGTCTCCACGCGAGGTTTGCGATCGCCGGTGTTGGCGAAATTGCATGGGGTGTTCCCTGCGAGGGTGAACCGAATCCCTTCAGGTGTTGACTAACTTGATACCGTGCGAACCAAGGTGACCCTCAAGGAACTGGCACAACGAGCAGGCTTGGCCACTTCCACTGCCTCAATGGCCCTGCGCAACAGTCCCGAGCTGAGCCGCGCCACGTGTCTTCGCGTCCAGGAACTGGCCAAGGAGCTGGACTACACGCCCAATGCCGCGGCCACCAAGCTGGCCACGGGCAAGTCCGGCATGATCGGACTCATGTATACCCGCCACGGATCCGCCTTCAATGCCCGGATCCTGGAGGCGCTGGACGCCTGGGCCTACGAGGATGGTCGGTACTTCAACAGTCTCATGACCTATTCCACGCGCAACCGCGCCGAGATCCTGGAAAAGTTCATGCACAACATCCTCCAGGGACGGTTGGTGGATGGGCTCATCGTGACCAGCCAGGTTCCCAGCTCCGCCTACATCCGCGAGTATCAGGCGCGTCGGCTTCCCCTGGTGCTTCTGGAGAACTTCTCCGACAAGGCGCATTGCGTGCATCTGGACAATTCCGCCGGAGTGCAGGCGGCGGTCAAGTATCTGGTGGAAAAGGGGCGTCGGAGGATCGCTTTGGTTTGCGGGCGACTCACCCCTCTGCCCGGGAACGACCCCAGCCGGGTGTCCAAGGATCGATTCCAAGCCTACAAGCAGGCGATGGAAGCCTGTGGTCTGCCCATGCCCCCCAAGTCGATCGTGGAAGTCACCTACCACGAACCCCACGAAGGGCGGGAAGCGCTGGACCAGCTTTTGGAGAAGTATCCGGACCTGGATGCCATCTTCTGCTCGGCTGGCGACAACGTGGCCGCCGGCATCCATGCCCAGGCCCAGCTGCGTGGTCTGCGCATGCCCGACGACATCGCCCTGATCGGATTCGACGACCAGCCCATCGCCGAGCTTCTCCATCCTGCCCTCACGACGGTGAACCAACCCTTCCACGAGATGGCCGGAAAAGCGTGGGAAATCCTTCTTGCGGCGATGAACGATCCGGACATGGAGCATCGCAGCGAAATGGTGGTTCCCAAGTTGGTCTTGCGGCAGACCGCTTGACCCTTGACAGCGGAATCAATTTCGCGTATTCTTGCAAACCTCAACGCAGCTGTAGCTCAATTGGATAGAGCATCTGACTACGGATCAGAAGGTTTGGGGTTCGACTCCCTACAGCTGCACTAAGAACTTCTCCTCTTCGGATCGCAATCTGCGAGCCGGGAGCGCGAAATTCCCACATGGGAGGCCAGCATGAGCGTCGCCGAGACCCTCGATACCGTCCTCGACAAAGTACGTAGCCTGGTCCAGGCGGAGTCCGTGGTCGGCAAGCCGATCTCCGCTCCGGACGGAACCGTCATCGTGCCCGTCTGCCGGGTCACGGTAGGCTTTGGCGGCGGTGGATCCTCCAACAGCGGCAAGGATGCGGTGGGTACGGGCGCCGGTGCGGTCGTTTCTCCCGTGGCCTTCCTGGTCCTGCGTCCGGATCGAACCGACCTGGTGCCGTTGGATCGCGATTCCTGGCAGTTCGGCAAGCTCATGGATTTCGTTCCCGATCTGGTGGAAAAATTCCGCAAGAAGCCCTCCGCGGAGAAATCCGCCGAGTGATTTCCGCCCGCTTCCGGCGGACGAAAAGCGTCAGCTCCATGCAACGAGAGGGTGCGTTCGCCCGGTTGTGGATGGTACATTTGGCCTCGTCTTCGTCGCGCTTGCGGAAAGCGTAGGAGGTCCAAGTGGAGCAGACCATCGTGGAAGCGGACCTGAGAGGCTTCTTCCAGAGATTGGGGCACGTCGAACACGGATGTTCCGAATGGGTCCTGGTGGATCCTCGGTCCCGGGAAATCCGGGGAACGGGCTTCTTCACCGATCCGGATCTCCTCATGATGTCGCTGCAAGCCTACTCCGGTAGCTACAACGTGCAGGTCTGCCGCAATCCCAGGCCCCGGGCGTTCCAGTCGCCTCCAGGCGGCAACAACCAGTTCGATCGGGCGCGCAACCGGGCGGTTCCGCTGGACCAGCTGGAAACCCTGGATTCCACGGTGGTGCTGTGCCGCAGCAAAGGGCGCAGCTCCCAGGAGCAGGTGGCCACCATCGCGGCCAATCTGATGGCCCGCGTGGGCATCAACGAATACTCCGTGGAAACCGCCGGACCTCTGGTTTCGGTGCGCATCCGGTTCCAGCCTTCGCCCCTGCGCCGTTTCGGGACCCTGGAGGATTGCCGTACGGTGTTCGCCCGCCTGGAAGAGCATTTCCGCGATCGTCTGAGCCAGGAAGAGAAAGCCGACATCGAGATCATCCCCAATTCCAGTCCGGAATTGCACGATCCGGTCGTCGGGGTCCTGCAACCATCCGCCTCGGGATGGATCATGGGGCGATGGCTGTATGCTCCGGCCGATCAACCCGATGCCGCGCTGGACCGCATGCTGACCGACCTCGTGGCGGGCAAGCCCCTGACCACCGTGGGGCACTCCACTACCGTGATGGCCGTCCGGACGGAAGGTCTGATCTCCGACTGGTCGGCCGACGACCCCTACGGCGACGACACCTTCAACGACGGAGGCGGGATCATCCCCAAGGGGGGGACGCTCAAGATCGAATCCGAGGAGGGAAAACAGGCCAAGGGCCAGATCGAAAACCTGGAAACCCTTTCCCGCGAAGCCTACCTGCGTCGTTGCCGCGCCGTATGGCACGCGCCCGTGGTCACCAAGGCCCTGAACGCCCGCACCGGTGGCGGGGCACGTCCGGGCGAGGTGTGGGTGATCGAGGGCAACTCGTACAAGGTGGTCCAGGACTGGATGCTGTCGGGCATGGAGAACATCCTCCGCGCCCAGGACGCCATGGTTCTCTGGGCTTCCAGCCGTCTCCTGCCCGGGGCGTTCCACGCCCGCGGCGTGGAACGGTTGTCCGGCAAGGCGCTGGAGGACATCGAAGGAATCGCCGATCCGGCCATAGCCGTACAGGCGCAGAGCCAGTTTCGCCAGCAGTTCAAGCGGCTGCCCATGTTGTTTCCGCATGCTCCATCGGATTCCATTGGGCAGATATTGTCGCAGATCAGGGCGTTCCGCCATTCCGACGAGGCCATCTCCCATCTGCCGGGGCTGGCTGTGATCGATGGGTTGGACGACTTCGCTCCCGACGCCGGTCTACGCGAGGTCCGCTACCTGGCCCAGGACGCCCATTGCGTGGTTTGGGCGAGCTCCATCGGGATGTCGATCTCCGAATCCCTGTGCGACCTCCATCTATCGTTGGTGCTGGGCGAAGCCGCCATCCGTTCCTGGTTGGAATCTCCCCTGGTGGCCGGCGATCCTGACCTCGCCCTGTCGCGTCAGGTCCTGCCCCGCCTGTTCGGCGATACCCAAGGGCGGATCCCCTGCGTCCTGCGGGCGCGCCATCCCCAGGAGATGTGGACCGCACACGCCTACCACCTCTACTATCCGGCCACGGGCAGGTTCCAGAACATCATGCCCAAGAAGGAGGGCTGATCCTGGCTTCGGGATGGTTCGGACAAGTGGCGTGGCTGGCCAGGGAATCGCTACGCGGGTTCGGCCGGGCGGGCGGATCGGCTCTGGCGTCCACCTGGAGCACGGCATTGGCGTGTTCGTTGCTTTTCCTGTTCCTCTGCGTATTCCAGGCCGGAAGCGACTGGGCCGCCAAGGAACGCGCCAGGCAGGGGTGGGTGGAACTGTTCCTGGTGGATTCCGTCAACCCCAAATCCGTCCTTGATGTGGTTGGCGCCAGGTTTCCCGGAGGCCAGGCCGTGGTGGTGGACAAGGAGACCGCCAAGAAACGGTTCGTGGAACGCTTCGGATCGGAGATGCTGGAGGCATTGGATTCCAACCCGTTGCCGGTTTCCGTCCGTCTGAGGCTGGATGGATCGTCCGAGGAGGTGGCGATCATTGCCCGCTCCCTGGAGTCGCTTCACGGCGTCGAGGCGGTCGATTCCCCGCAAGGTGAACTGGAACGCCTGGAGCGGTTGCGCGGCTGGGCGTGGCGGCTGGGCCTGGCCTGCGCGCTCGTGCTCTTCGGGGTGGTCTTCGGTGTGATCCGCAACGCCATCCAACTCTCCCTCAAGAGCCGGGACCGGCTGATCGACAACATGCGGATCCTGGGAGCCAGCCGCTGGCAGATCGAGGCTCCGTTCGCCATCGAGGGAATGATCCAAGGGGTCTGCGGCGGGATCCTCGCGTCGGCCTTGCCTGCATTCGGCTTCTGGCTTCTGCGAGGAGCCGTGCCCCTGCCGGTCTCCTTCGAGCCCTTTTGGGCCTTGCGGTCGGCCTTGGCCACGATCGGATTTTCCTCCCTGGCCGGCGCGTTGGGCGGCTGGTGGACCGTCCGGCGCGTTCTGCGGTGATCGGCGGCGCGTTCCGAACGGCAGGCAGGATCGCTCTGGCGCTGTCGTGCCTGTGGGGCGGCACCTCGATCGCATCCGGACTGTCCGATCTGGAGGAGCGGATCCACGACCAGAAGCAGGAGCTGGCCCGGATGCGCGCCGAACTGGAGGAGGGAAGGCGCAAGCTCAAGGAACTCGGCGACCGCGCCCGGTCCGAAGAGGTGGGTCTCCAGCAGGTGGAGTCCAATCTGCGACTGGGGGAGAAGATCCTCCAGCGCCTGGATTCCACGGAGAGTCTCTACAAGGATCTGGTGTCCAAGTCGGAATCGGAGGTCCGCACCACCACCTCCACCTGGCAGGAGCGCAGGGCCCTTCTGTCCCACCGGATCCGCCAGATGTACGTCAAGGGGACTCCGGACCCGGTTTCCTCGCTGGTGTTCCAATCCGAGGGAGGTTGGGCCCGGGTGGTGGCCGAGTTCCGTTCCGTGGCGCGTGCCGACCGCAACCTGATGGATCTGGTCAAGGCGCGCAGGGCGGTCGCCACCCGCGAACTGGCCTCGCATCGGCAGAGGGTGGCGGGATTGGAGGAGATCGCCCAACAGAAGAAACGCGACCTGGAAGGGTTGGAGCAGGAACGCGATTCCAAGGCCGGGTCTTTGGCCCAATTGCGCCAGGGGGAGGAGAAGGAGCGTCGGAGATTGGCCGATCTCGAGGCTTCCCAGAAGGTTCTGACCCAGTTGCTGACCGATCTGGAGCAGCGGCGCGAGCGATTGAAGGAGGAGCGGCGCAAGGCGGAGGAAGAGGCGCGTCGCCAGGCGGAAGCGCACCGGATCGCCGAGGAAAAGCGCAGGAAGGAAGCCGCCAAACGCAAGAAGGAAGGGAAGCCGCCTCCGCCTCCGATCAAGGAAGCGGCGAAACCGCCCCCGCCACCGCCAGAGGACAAGGCATTGTCCGGACCTGCACCCGCCCGCAAGGGATTGTGTTGGCCGGTCCAGGGTACGGTCCTGTCCCGGTTCGGTCTGGAGAGGAACGCGATCCTGGGAACCGTCACCCGCAATCTGGGGATCGAGATCGCCGGAAAGGCCGGCCAGAGCGTGCTTGCCGCCGCACCGGGGAGGGTCGCGGCCATCACCCAGCTGCCCGGAAGAGGGACCACGGTCATCCTCGAGCATCCAGGGGGCTATTTTTCCGTCTATGGCCAATTGTCGAAGACGCGAGTCAAGGAGGGAAATGCTGTTTCCTCGTGCACGGAGGTGGGTACGCTCGCTCCCGACGATCCGCCTCGCGTCTATTTCGAGTACCGCCACAACCTGAAGGCCGAGGATCCGTTGGAATGGCTGACACGATGAAACGGGGAATCCTGCCGGACGGGCCCTTCGATGGCCTCCAGGCCGCCGTCGCAAACGGCCGGTTCCCCGCCGCGCTCCTTCTGACCGCACCTCGCGGGGAAGGACTGCCGGTCCTTCTGGAGCTCGCCCAGGGACTGCTGTGCGCCAATCCAGCTGGATTGGAGCCATGCGGGGAATGCGCCGAGTGCAAGCGGTTCCGGACCGGGCATGCGCGACTCTTCTGGCTTCTGCCCCAGGTTTCCGAGGAAATGGCCCAGAAGATCGAACCCTACGGGCCCGAACAGATCCTGCGCGATCCGTGGAGCGTGGCGCTGCCACCTCCTTCCGCGCAGATTCCCATCGGAGGCGAAGGAACCGACCCCACCTACCCGATGATGGTGGCGGGGGTGCGCGGTCTGGCGTCCAAGCTCGCCATGGCGGAGCGTCAGCGGCGCATCGTGCTGGTGCCCTTCGCCGAGCAACTCAACCAGAGCTCCTCCAACGCTCTTCTGAAGATCCTGGAGGAGCCGCCTTCCGGAGTCCATTTCCTGTTGGGGGCGCCCTCGCCGGACCGGGTTCTGCCCACCATCCGGTCGCGTTCCACCCTCCAGTCCCTTCCACCGATGCCGCTGGACCACCTCGTCGCGTTCCTGGTGGAACGGAAGGTGGCCCCCAAGGTGGCGCAGGATGCCGCACGTCGCGCGATGGGCAGGCCCAGGGAGGCTCTGGAGCTTTCCTCGCCGTCGTTGGATGCCGTGCGGGAGAGGGCGCGCGAATGGATCGGGCTCTGCCGGACCCGCGACGCGGAGAAGGCGCTTGGATGGATCCTGGCCAGCGAGGAGCTGCAGGCGAAGGATCGCCGACCATCGCAGCTTCTGCTGGAGACGGCCCTGATGGAGCTTTCCTCCGACGTGGGAAGCGCCCGGCCCGAAGACTTGGAAACGTTGGAACAGATACGCAAAGGAACGGAGCAAGCATTGTTGGACATCACTCATCACGCCCGGCCGCAGATGGCCTTGACGGGCGCATGGCTCGGTCTGCATGCATGAGACGCAGATCCCGAGGGTCCTGACCGCCCTCCTTTCCCGGCGCGGGGTGGAGGATCCCGCGGCCATTCGTCGGAAATTGTCGTGGGATCCCGGGGATCTCCGCGGGGAGATCCTCCCTTCGAGCGGCATCCTCGGGTTCGACAGGGCCGTGGAAGTCCTGATGGGTGCCCGGGAGCGCGGCGAAACCGTGGTGGTCCACGGTGACTACGACGTGGACGGCATGACCGGCACGGCCATCCTGTGGATGTGCTTGCGTCGCGCGGGGCTGCGCGCGGGATGGACCCTGCCCCGCCGCGACGGCGAGGGTTACGGCCTGTCCGACGCTTCCCTGGAGCGTTGTCGCGACGGCGAGGGCGTGGTGGGCCTGCCCGAAGGCGCCGATCCCCGCGCTCGCTGGGTGGTGTCGGTGGACACGGGCATCACCGCGGGCCCCCAGATCGCCCGCGCCCGCGAGCGCGGATTGGGAGTGGTGGTCACCGACCACCACCTGGCGGGGGACGGATTCCCCTCCCAGGCCGAGGTGGTCCTGGATCCCTACCAGGAAGGGTGCGACTATCCGAACAAGGGATTGTGCGGAGCCGCTCTGGCCTGGAAGCTGGGACGCGCCCTGCTGGAGGCCACCGGCACCGACCGCGAGTCCGATCCCTTCCGGCTTCTGCAGTTGGTGGCCCTGGGCACGCTGGCCGACATGGTGCCCCTGACCATGGAAAATTCCGCCCTGGTGCGGCTGGGTCTCCTGGAGCTTCGCGAGCGTCCGCTCTTCGGGGTGGCGGAGCTTCTGCGCAATGCGCAGATTCCCCCCGACGCCGTGCCGCGCGGACAGGATCTGGTGTTCCGGGTCACGCCCCGCCTCAACAGCGCCGGACGCCTGCGACAGGGCGAGGTCGCCGTCCGATTGCTCCTGGCGCATTCAACGGACGAGGCGGCGCGTTGGATGTCCGAGCTCGAGGACCTCAACCACAAGCGCCAGCAACTGGACCAGAGGATCACCGCCGAAGCCTTCGAGCAGGTGAACCACATGCTGGCTGCGGACGGAACCCCGCCTCCGGCCTTCGTGCTCTCCGGCGAATCCTGGCACGAAGGGGTGTCGGGAATCGTCAGCCAGCGGGTGGCCGAACGCTGGAGCCGTCCCACCTTCGTGCTCGCGCCCGATCCCGGCCAGCCCGACGAGTGGCGCGGATCGGGGCGTTCCGTGCCCGGCATCGACCTCCATCTGGCCTTGTCGCGCTGCGCCGATCTCCTGGAAAAATGGGGAGGCCACGCCCAGGCGGCCGGTCTTTCCCTGCGGCGCGACCGCGCCCAGCAGTTCCGCGAGCGTTTCGTAGAGTCGGTCCTGCAGAGCCGCGACCCCTCCGAGGCCGCGGGTCCGTCGGGCGAATGCCAGGCCGATCTCCACGAGATGGACGGCTCCCTCCTGGGCTGGCTGGAGCGACTGGAGCCGTGGGGCGCGGGCAATCCCGCCCCGGTCTTCTGGACGGATTCCGTCCAGATCGTGGCCATGAGCCGGGTGGGCGACGGCAAGCATCTGCGGGTCACCGTCAAGCAGGGCGGACACCAGGTGGACGGCATCGCCTTCAACCTGGGACATCTGGCCGCCCAGCTGCAGATCGGATCGGTGGTCCGGCTGGCCTACCAGGTGGAATGGAACGAATTCAGGGGACGTCGCAGCGTGCAGCTGCGCATCAAGGAGATCCGATGACCACGACGCAATCCGCACTCTGGGCCGGACGGTTCGACTCCGGCATGAGCGAGGCTCTCCGAGCCATTTCCTTCTCGCTGCACTTCGACCGCAAGCTGCTGCCCTACGACGTGCGCGGCTCCCAGGCCCACGCCCGCTCGCTGGGAAGGCTGGGCGTGCTTTCCGAATCCGAGGTCCTCGCCATCGTCGAAGGCCTGGAAGGGATCCTCTCCGACCTCGAGGCGGGGACCGACCTGTACCTCCCTTCCGACGAGGACGTCCACATGGCCGTGGAGCGCATCCTCACCGACCGCATCGGTGCGGCGGGCCGCAAGCTCCACACGGGCCGCTCCCGCAACGACCAGGTGGCCACCGCCTTCCGTTTGTACGTGCGCGACCAGGCGCGTCGCGCCCACGCGGGGATCCTGGCGCTGCAGGAGACGGCGCTGTCCATCGCCCGCGAGCACCGCGGGACCATCATGGCCGGCTACACCCACATGCAGCAGGCCCAGCCGGTGACTTTGGGCCACTACCTGTTGTCCTTGTTCTTCGCCCTGGAACGCGACCGGTGCCGGTTTCTGGAAGCGCGCGAACGCGCCGGCAGGAATCCGTTGGGATCGGGCGCGCTGGCGGGTTCCGCATTTCCCGTGGACCGCCACAAGGTGGCCCTGGAGCTCGGGTTCTCCGGCGTGACGGAAAATTCCATCGACGCCGTGAGCCACCGCGACTGGGTGCTGGAATACCTGTCCGCCTGCGCGATCCTGGGGACCACCCTCAGCCGCTACGCCGAGGATTTCGTGACCTGGTCGGCTTCCGAGTTCGGGTACGTGACGTTTTCCGACCAGTTCACCACCGGCAGTTCCATGATGCCCAACAAGAAGAATCCCGACGGGTTCGAGCTTGCCCGCGGGAAGTCGGGTCGGCTGGTGGGGAACCTCACTTCGCTGATGGTGGCCACCAAGGGCGCGCCCCTCACCTACAGCCGCGACCTGCAGGAAGACAAGGAGCCCGTGTTCGATTCCGCCCAGACGGTGGAAGTCCTCCTGGGCATCTTCCAAGGGGCCCTCGCCGACGCGCGGTGGCATCCGGACCGGATGCTCGCGCGGCTCACCGATCTCCTCCTGGCCACCGATCTCGCCGACCTCCTCGTGGAAGCGGGCGTTCCCTTCCGCGACGCCCACCACATCGTGGGGACCCTCGTTGGCGAGGCTTCGCGATCGGGCGGGGGAATGCTGGACCTTCCCGATTCCGCTTGGCAGGCCGTGCCGGATGGACTGGCGCTGCGTTCCCGTCTCAGCTTCCAAGCGAGCCTGGAACGGCGCAACATCGAAGGCGGGACCGGACCCGCCTCCCTGGAGCGGCAACTCGCCCAGGCGGACGAGTATCTTGCCCAGGGTGGCCGGCGACAGATGGAGCTGGACAAGGGGAGGTTCTGATGGAATGGTTCCACCACCAGAAATCGGGGATCGAGTCGGCGACCAAGCGCGACACCCCCGGCGATCTCTGGGTCAAGTGCGAGAACTGCAAGGAAATCGTCTACACGAGCGATTGGGAAGAGACCCTGGCCGTGTGTCCGGCCTGCGGACACCACCACCGCTTTTCCGTTCGCGACTACGCGAGCATCCTCCTGGACGAAGGCACGTTCGTGGAGGAGGACGCCACCGTGGCTCCGGCCGATCCCCTCAAGTTCTCTGCCAAGAAGAAGTACCGCGACAGCGTGGTCTCCGCTCAGAAATCGACGGGTGAGAAATCGGCCGTCCTTTCCGGCACCGGCGCCATGGACGGCAGGCAGGTTTCGCTGGCCATGATGGATTTCCGCTTCCTGGGCGGTTCCATGGGTTCGGCCGAAGGCGAGAAGATCGCGCGCGCCCTGCTGCGCGGCTTGGAGCGGCGGATTCCCGCCATCGTGGTCTCGGCCTCGGGCGGCGCCCGCATGCACGAGGGCACCCTGTCCCTGATGCAGATGGCCAAGACGTCGTCCATCATCGGCCGCATGCGCGAAGCCGGTGTGCCCTACATCTCCGTGCTCACCAATCCCACCACGGGCGGTGTGACGGCGAGCTTCGCCATGTTGGGGGACGCGATCATCTCCGAGCCGGGCGCCCTGATCGGATTCGCAGGCGAGCGGGTGATCCGCGAGACCATCCGACAGGCGCTTCCGGACGGATTCCAGCGCGCCGAGTTCCTCCTCAAGCACGGATTCCTGGACGATGTGGTGCCCCGCAAGGAGCTGAAGTCCTGGATCTCGCGGTTCCTGGGACTTTTGACGGATTCCGTCCCCTGAACGCCTACTCCCGGGCTTTGTCCGCCCTGGAGGGGCGGATCGGTCTGGGGGTCCGGCCCGGGCTGGAGACGACGCGCGACCTTCTGCGACGTCTGGGGAATCCGGAGGCTTCCCTGCGTTGCCTGCACGTGGCGGGGACCAACGGGAAGGGTTCCACCTGCCGACTGGCGCACCGGATGCTCTCGGGAGCGGGCCTGCGCGCGGGCTTGTTCACCAGTCCACACCTGGTGTGCGTTCGGGAGCGGTTCGTGGCGGGCGAGGAGGCGATCTCCTCGGCGGAATTCGTCCGGTTGGTGGACGAGGTCCTTCCCCACGCGCAAGCCGTCGGCGCCACCTATTTCGAGATGCTCACCGCCATGGGGGCGCTATGGTTCTCCCGCGTCGGCGTGGATGCCGTGGTGCTGGAGACCGGGTTGGGCGGACGACTGGATTCCACCACCGCATTTCCTGCCGAGGTGTGCGTGGTGGCGCAGGTGGGGTTGGACCATTGCGCCATCCTGGGCGACACGGTGGAGGAGATCTGGGCGGAGAAGATCGCCATCGCGCGCCCCGGGAAACCCCTGGTCACCTTGGAGGATCGACCGCATCTTCTGGCCTCGTTGGAGCGGTTGGTCCGGGAGCGCGGAGGAAATGTGGTCCGTCCCCGGGTGGATGCCGATCCGGTGGAAGGTCTGCCTCCGGGAGAGCACCAGCGCGGCAACTTTGCGCTGGCCCGCGAGGCGGTGGAGCGATTCCTGGGGAGGAACCTTTCGGAGACGGAAATCGTCCAATCCCTGCGGGGGACGCGGTGGCCCGGACGGTGGGAGCGAGTGGAAGGTGAGCCTGCGGTGATCCTGGACGTGGGTCACAATCCCGACGCGGCACGGGTCCTGCGCTCCCTGGTGTCCAGCGAACGGCCCGTGGTGGTGTACGGGACCGCTTCCGACAAGGATTGGACCTCCGTGGTGGCCTCCCTCCAGGAAGTGTCCTCTTCGATCCATGCGGTGCCCTTGCCGGTGGCGCGCGGCGAGGATCCCGAGCGCATCGCGTCTTGGTTTCCCGCGGTGCGGGCCCACGCGACCTTCGAGGAAGGTTGGCGCCAAGCCCTTTCCCAGGCCTCCGCCGAGGGCGTTCCCGTCCTGGCCTGCGGATCGTTCCATCTGGTGGGGCAGGCCGTCCGGAAGCTGGTCCAGGAGGGACGCTACGCGGTCTGGCCGCGGGGGATCGAACCGGATCCCACCCTACCTGCCATGGGGTAGGACGGGCTCAGCGGAAGCCCCGGCGCAGGGCCTCCTTCACGAGTTCGGGGATGTTCGATACGCCGAACTTTTCCAGGAGCCTCTTCTTGTAGCTCTGCACCGAGGTGGGCTGGATCCCCAGCAGGATGGCGATCTCCACCAGTCGTTTCCCGTCGAGGATCGCACGGAGCACCTCCTCCTCGCGTTCGGAAAGCGGCTTGTCGGCAACGCAGGGGCAGGGAAGGTGGGGATCGAAGACGCTTCCCCCGGAGAGTAGGGTATCCACTGTGGCAAGGATGCGTTCCGGCGGGTCCGATTTCGAGGCGAACCCCTTGGCACCTGCCCGCAAGGCGTCCATTCGGATACCTCGATCGTCGCAGACGGTCAGGACGAGGGTGGGAGGTTTGTGCGGGGTCTCCCGCAGGAAGTCGATGCCCGCACCGTCGGGCAGGTGATGATCCAGGACCACCAGGTCCCAGGATTCCAGAGCCAGAAGCCTGCGCAGTTCGAACAGGCTGTCCGCTTCCCGGCAACGGCATCCTCGGAAGTGGGATTCCAGCAACGATCTGGTTCCAGCGCGCGTGACCGGATGGTCGTCGACGATCAGGAAACGATGCGATTTGGGTTCGGTCAAGGGAGTGCCTTCGGGAGCGGATCCGCTCGGGTTCGCGACAACCGCGAAGACCGGGCATCGAGGAAAAGCTAGCCCCAAAAGAAGGGATGAAGAAGACCTCCCGAACGATTACTCTTGATGGATCGACACCGGTAGTGCCCCGAGGAGGTTGCTTGTTCTGGGCGGTCTTGTTGCGGTTGATCGCAGGTGCGTTCCTGGACCTTTCCGATTCGCAGAGCGTCGCGTTGTCCTCCGGGACCGTGGGTGTTCTCTCCCGGTCCTGCAACCAGGCTGGCTCCGTACCTCCAGTCAACCTTCCCGATTCGTGCGTGGTTTCCCTTCCTGCAGGTTCCCGCCTGTCCTTCGGGCTTGCCGCACCGGCCTCATGGCTTCGAATCGAGGTTTCCGTACCCTATCCCGGGCGCTGGTGGCTGGTCAACGACCTCCGCACCCCCAAGCGGATCCTGGTGCGGTTGGGAGAACGCGAGCTGGGTGAGTTCGGGGAGGATTTCCGCTTCGCCCACAGGCCTTTGCGCACCACCAATCTGACCGTGCCGTTGGATTTCACGCGTGTTCGGGAAACCTTGTGGTTGCGTGTCCAGGAACCCCGGGGGCCTTGCGACGTGGGCTTCCATCTGACGCCCGACCGGCTGTTTCCCGCGGAAGTCGCCAACTCCGCCTTCTTCAATGCGTTGCAGCTGGGCTACATGTTCGCTGTG